>CAZKGM010000011.1:0-95626 GCA_964552395.1 uncultured Thermoanaerobaculia bacterium
CGCCTCTCACGTCGCTGAGGCATCTTCTCCGATCGCCAAGGGCCGAGGTTGCCTCCCTTGAGGTTTCTCGCTGGCGCCGGCGGCCCGTGAGCACAGTTCAGAGAAACCTCCAGGACCGCACGCCCGTCTGAGCGTCACATCCTCTGGAGTGCGCTGCGACCGCGTTCTGCGGGTGGGCGGGGGTCCCCTTACACCTTACCCTTCACTCCTCACCCTCTTGGGTGGGTGGGGGAACATCTCCCGTTTCCCGTTTCCCGTCTTCCCGGGCAGGCGGGGGTCTCCGTTACTCCATCACTCCGTCACTCCGTCACTCCGTCACTCCGTCACCGGGCGGGCGGGTGGGCGGTTCCTTCTCCACCTTCTCCCAGCACGACCAGCGGCAGTCCCACGGTCTGAGCATTGCCAGGTGAGGGTTGTCGCAGTGGATCCCCACCAGCTCACGCCCGTCCGCACAGCGCTTCCACTCGACGAGGAGGTGCGCTGTGCGGGCCTCCTCGGGACAGTAGATGTCGAGCGCCTCGGTGGCGGTCTTGTCGCTCATCGCCGTCCTCCCCTGCACCGGTGTTCCTGCTCACCATGGTAGCAAGACACAGCACCGGCAATGCAAGGGTTCGCAACCTCCTCCCATACGACACCGCGCTGCGGTATAACGGTGCACGGGCCGGAGCCGGCGCGCGATGCCGGTACCTGCAGGGGGGAACCGTGAACAGGACCATGACCACACTGAGCCTCGCTCTCGCCTTGCTCGTCACTGCACTCGGCACTGCCGGCGGCGCTCCTGCAATAAAAGGGAAGGCCACACCGAGCCCGAAGCGTTCGGTCATCGTGCTTCCCGGCGGCGGCGCCAGGATCGGCTTCGACGACATCGGCTACTCGAAGGCGCTGAACCGGATCCTGCTGCCAGGCGGGCGGACCGGCAGGCTCGATCTGATCGATCCCGCCTCCGGCGCTGTCACGTCCATCACTGGCTTCAGCGCCGCTCCGGCCGGAGGCCGCCACGGCGGCGGCATCACCTCGGTTGACGAGGGCGCCGGCCTGCTGTTCGTATCCGACCGTACGGCGCGCGCCGTGGACGTCGTCGACCCCGCCGCTCGGAAGATCGTGACCCACGCCGCCCTCGCCGGCGGCCCGGACTACGTACGCTTTGTGGGCCCGACTCGGGAGCTGTGGGTGACCGAGCCTCATGAAGCGCGGATCGAGGTCCTCGGGCTGCCGCCCGGGAAGGCGCCGGTACCGTTCCACGAGACGTTCATCACGGTTCCCGGAGGGCCCGAGTCGCTGGTCGTCGACGCCGCCCGCGGTCTTGCCTACACCAACCTGTGGCGAAACCAGACACTGGCCATCGATCTCAAGAAACGCTCCATCGTCGCTCGCTGGATGAACGGCTGCGCCGCCTCCCGCGGCCTGGCGCTCGACCGTGGCTCGAACCTGTTGTTCGTGGGCTGTGCCGAGGGCGGCGTGGCGGTGCTCGACCTCGCCCACGGGGGCAAGGTCGTCGACACCATGAAGGCCGGCGAGGGTGTCGACATCATCGACTTCGCACCGGCTCTCCGCCACCTGTACGTCCCCGGCGGACGCAGCGGGACGCTCTCCATCCTCGGGGTCTCCCGTGCCGGCAAGCTGACGCTCCTACGAACGGTGTCCGCGGCTCGTGGTGTCCACGGCGTCGCCGCCGCCGACGGCAAGGCGTTTGTTCCCGATCCAGAGAACGGCCGCCTCCTGGTCTTCACCGACCCCTACCCCCCGGCACATTAGGAGCGCCGACAGCTCAGCCCCCCAGCACGTCCCACACGGTCACCGGATAAGGGCCCGGCGGGGATCCGATACCTGCTCCTCCTGGAGGCTCGGCCGGAGAATCCGTTCGTAGCGAGATTCGCGAGACGGTGTCAGATGTGAGTTTTCTCGTGCCGGAGCACGTCGTAGTCGTACCCCAAGGTACGTTGGAGACGTGCGACCAGCGAAAACCGCGCAGATGACCCCGTATCGCGGATCGTAGCCGAATCGGGCTTTCCGGCCGGGCCTCTACCGAATCCCGTGGCGCTTCATCTTGCGCCACAGGGTGTTGCGGGAAACCCCGAGCTCCTGGGCTGCTCGGGTCCGGTTGCCGCCGTGACGGTCCAGCGCCTCGCGGATGGCCGCCGCCTCCGCAGCCTCCAACGGACCCCCAGCAGCGCTTTCGACCGGCGGCGACATCAGCGACCCACCCTGGATGTGCGGCGGCAGGTCATCGCGGCCGATGATGCTGCCGCCGCAAACGACGAAGGCGTGCTCGATGGCGTTCTCGAGCTCCCGCACATTGCCCGGGAAGTGGTACCTCATCAGCACCGCCATCGCTCGCTCCGACACGCCGCCGATTCGGCGGCCCTGGAGAGCATTGAAGCGTGAGATGAAGTGCTCCACGAGAAGGGGAATGTCCTCGGTGCGGGAGCGCAGCGGCGGCACCGACAGGCGGACCACGTTGAGCCGGAAGTACAGATCCTGACGGAAGCGGCCGGCCATCACCTCCAGCGACAGGTCGCGGTTGGTCGCCGCCACGACCCGGACGTCGGCCTTGACGGGGTGCGTGGCGCCGAGGGGAGTGAACTCGCGCTCCTGCAGCACCCGCAGCAGCTTGACCTGGGCCGCCGGAGAGAGCTCGCCGACCTCGTCCAGCAGGAGCGTGCCCCCCGCCGCGACCGCAAACCGGCCGGCCCGGTCCTGGTAGGCGTCGGTAAAAGCTCCCCGCACGTGCCCGAAGAGCTCCGACTCGAGCAGCGTCTCGGGAATCGCGCCGCAGTTGACGGCCACGAACGGGCCGGCACGGCGCGGCCCCAGGTTGTGTATGGCACGGGCGATCAGCTCCTTGCCGGTGCCGGGCTCGCCTTCGATCAAGACGGTGCTGACGCTATTGGCGACCAGCGGCAACAGCTCGCGGAGGCTCCGCATCCCCGGGCTCTTGGTGATGATGTCCTCGAGCGTGTACGAGGCTTCCAGCGTGCGCCTGAGCATGGTGAGGTCCGACAGGTCGCGGAACATCTCCACGCCGCCCACCACCTGTCCATCCTCGTCGCACAGCGCGGCCGTGCTCACCGCCACCGGCAGCTCCCGCCCGTCGCGGCGGACGATGCGCACCTCGCGGTCGCGGTATGCGGTGCCGCCCTCGATGCTGTTGAAAAGGAAGCAGGAGCCCTGGCAGTGGTTGCTGCGCAGAACCTTGCTGCAGGCAAGACCCACCACCTGGTCACGCCGCCAGCCGGTGATCTCCTCCGCGGCATGGTTGAAGGAGGTGATCCGGCCATCCGCGTCGACAGTGAAGATGCCATGCGGCACGTGCTCGAAGATGAGGGCGTTGTAACGCGGGTCGAGAGGCATGTTCATGGGGTGAGTATGGGGCATGTGCTCCAGAATTGCCACATGTCACGGAACAGTTGTCACAGTATCGCGACAACCAGCCCCGAGACATCTCCGATCTCCAGCTCCCAAGTGGCTCAGCCGACGTGAGTTCTTTGCAAGGTCGGGATCGTGGCACATCCCTTGCCTTGGGTCCCGGTGATGGGCGTTCGGCCCGGCTGATGGAGGGACACACCAGATGGCCATACAATGCTCGTACTACCTCGAACCGGTCGACACCACCGACCTGCCGCGCCGCTTTCTCGACGCCTTCGCAGCGGTCCTCGCCCACTCGAGCTACGCCATGGTCCTCGACGCCGCATCCCACGTCAGCGCCCGCTGCGGACGCTGCGCCTCGACCTGCCCGGTGTACCAGGCGAGCGACGATCCCCGCGACATCCCCTGCCTGCGCTCCGAGCTCGTGCTCAAGGTCTACCGCCGCTACTTCACGCCGCGCGGCGCCCTGGCGACGCGCCTGGGCCCAGGCTTCGAGCTCGACGAGGCCTACATCAACACCATGGCTGAGGAGATGTACCGCTGCACCGCGTGCCGCCGCTGCAAGCTCGAGTGTCCGATGGGCATCGACCACGGCCTCATCACCCACCTCGGCCGCTGGCTGCTGGCCGAGGTCGGGATCATACCCAAGGCGCTGCGGGTGGCGACGCGCGAGCAGCTGGAGGGTAAGACCAACAACACGTCGGCAATCCCGGCAGCCGCGCTCATCGACACCTGCGAGTTCCTCGAAGAGGACTGCGTCGACACCCACGGCTTCAAGATCCGTTTCCCGATCGACCAGCAGGACGCCGAGTACATCTTCTTTCCGGCGGTCAGCGACTACCTGCTCGAGCCTGACACGCTGATGGGCAACGCCGCCGTGATGACCGCCACAAACGCCTCGTGGACGATCGGCACACGCTACTTCGACGGCATCAACTACGGCCTCTTCTACTCCGACCGCATGCTCGACCGGATCGTCAACATGGAGGTGCAGGAGCTGAAGCGTCTCAACGCCCGCACCGTGCTGATCGGCGAGTGCGGCCACGCTTCCCGCTCCGCCAAGGCGTTCATCCGCACCTTCTGCGGCGGCGACCGGGCGCCAGAGGTGATCAACTGCATGGAGTACGCCCTGCGGATGCTCAACGAGGGGCGTCTCGAGCTGCGCAAGAACGCGATCGACGCCCGCGTCACCTACCACGATCCCTGCAACATCGCCCGCTCGGGCTGGATCATCGAGCAGCCGCGGGAGATCCTCCGCCACATCGCGTCCGACTTCGTCGACATGACGCCGCACGGCCGCGAGAACTACTGCTGCGGCGGTGGCGGGGGAACCGTCTCGATCGACGAGATCCGCTCCTTCCGCACCCACATCGGCGGCGCCACCAAGGCCGAGCAGATCCGGAGAACGGGGGCCACGATCGTGGTCTCGCCGTGCGCCAACTGCAAGAAGCAGCTGCGCGAGGTGTGCGAGGACAACAATCTCGAGCACGTGCAGGTGGTCGGCCTGCATGACCTCATCCTGCAGGCAATCGTCGTACCCGCCGCAATGCGTGTCGACCCGCAGTCGGACGCCGCTTCCGCGACGGCCAGCCCATAGGAGGTACCGTGGACGCCTGGATCGAGCTCGCACGCGGACCGCTCTTCCGCATCGCCCTCGCCGCCCTGCTCATCGGCCTCGTCTACCGTCTCGGTACGGCGGCCGCACAGGTGATCCTGGCATGGCGACGGGCGGGAGATCGCCAGCTCCCCCTCCGCAGCGTGGCGACCGCCACCCTGTCCTGGCTGCTTCCCGTCCGCCTGCTCCGGCAGCGGCCGCTGTACGGCATCGCTTCGCTGGTCTTCCACGTCGGCATCATCGCGCTGCCGCTCTTTGTCGCGGGGCACGTCGCGCTCCTCCAGCAGAGCCTGCCCGTGGTCTGGCCCCAGCTTCCCAGTGGTGTTGCGGATGTCCTCTCGGTAGTGGCGTTCCTGGCTCTCGCCGCGATCCTGGTGGGACGCCTGGCCGTCCGCCCCACGCGCGCCCTGACCCGCTTCCAGGATGTTGCGGTGCTCGCGCTGCTGCTGCTTCTCGTCGGCCTCGGCTTCCTCGCCGCCCACCCAGAGCTGTCTCCATTCCCCGCACGGACCCTGCTCCTGCTCCACATCCTGGCAGGCGATCTGGCCCTCGCGCTGACCCCGATGACCAAGATCGCCCACTGCATCGTCTACCCGTTTACCCAGCTCGTGTTCGAGCTGGCCTGGCACTTCCCCGCCGACAGTGGCCGCCATGTGGCGGTCGCCCTTGGCAAGGAGGGTGAGCCCGTATGAGTCACTTCGCGATCCTTACCGACGTTACACGTTGCATCGGGTGTGAGGCCTGCGTCGAAGCCTGCCAGAAGACCAACGGCACGGGCAGCGACGTACCACACCGCTGGCAGCCCGACCCCAACGCCCTCTCGTCCAGCCGCTGGACCACCCTTGCCCAGACCCGGGAAGGGCGGTTCGTCCGGGTCCACTGCCGCCACTGCCTGGACCCGTCATGCGTCGCGGCGTGCCCCGTCGGCGCCATGCGTCGAACTCCCGAGGGTGCGGTCGTGTACGACGCCGAGATCTGCATGGGCTGCCGCTACTGCATGATCGCCTGCCCGTTCCGGATGACACGCTACGAGTGGAGCTCGGCGGTACCCAAGGTTCGTAAGTGCATCCTCTGCTATCAGAAGGTCATGTCGGGCGAGCTCGAGCAGCCGGCCTGCACCGCCGCCTGTCCGTCGAAGGCAACGGTGTTCGGCGAGCGCGAGGCCCTGCTGGCCGAGGCGCGGCGGCGCCTGGCGGCGGAGCCGGCCCGCTACATCCAGCACATCTGGGGGGAGCACGAGGTGGGCGGCACCTCGGTCCTCTATCTGTCCGACGTTTCTCTTGACGAGGCCGGCTGGCCGCGCACCCTTGGCGACCGGCCGCGGCCCCGGCTGGCCCGCGAGGTTCTCGGCACAGTGCCGTGGACCTTCGCCGGTGTCGCCGCCGCCTGCTATGGGGTGCACTGGACCCTCGAGCGGCGCCGAAAGGTCGCCGCGGCCGAGCATCCGCCCGAGGAGGACAACGGAGGCGAACGGTGAACGGCGCCAACAACCCCCGGCTGGTGCTGACCCGCGCCGCGCTGTGGCTGGTGGTGGGAATCGCCGCCGTGGTGGCAGCAAACCGCTTCCTCCGCGGCCTCGGCGCGACCACCGCCCTCACCGACGCGACACCCTGGGGTCTTTGGATCGGCTTTGACGTTCTCGCCGGCGTCGCGCTCGCGGCCGGCGGCTTCGTCATCGCGGCAACCGTCTACATCTTCCACCTCGACCGCTACCATGCGGTGGTGCGCCCCGCGGTGCTGACCGCCTTCCTGGGCTACGTGGCGGTGGTCATCGGCCTGCTGATGGACCTCGGGCGACCGTGGAACATCTGGCGGCCGATGTTCTTCTGGCAGCCGCACTCGCCACTGTTCGAGGTCGCCTGGTGCGTGATGCTGTACCTGACGGTACTGGCCCTCGAGTTCGCGCCGGTTGTGTTCGAGGGGCTGAGCCTCGAGCGTCCGCTCCGCCTCATGCGCCGTCTCACGTTGCTGCTGGTGATCACCGGCATCGGCCTGTCCACCCTCCACCAGTCCTCCCTCGGCACCCTCTTCCTGCTCGCCCGCGACCGCCTTCACCCGCTCTGGTACTCGCCGATTCTGCCGCTTCTCTTCCTGGTATCGGCGGTGGCCCTCGGCGTCATGATGGTGACCTGTGAGAGTCTCGCCAGCTCATGGCTGTTCCGGCGCCAGCCGGAATGGCCTCTGCTGGACGGACTCACGAGAGCAGCGGCGGTTGTCTGTTTGCTCTACATCACCCTCCGCCTCGGCGACCTGGCGTGGCGCCACCAGCTCGGGCACCTGTTCGAAGGCTCGTGGGCGTCCGCACTCTTTGTTCTCGAGCTCGGCATCAGCGCGGTGGTACCAGCGTTCCTGTTCCTGCTGCCCGCGGCCCGCAAGAGCCACGCCGCCATCGCGACCGGCGCCGCTCTCGGAGTCGGCGGCCTCGTCCTCTACCGTGCCGACGTGGGTGGCATCGCGCACCTGGCGGCGGGCGGCCGTCACTACGTTCCCGCCCTCACCGAGATCGTTGTCTCCGCCGGCGTGGTGGCAGCGATGGCCCTGGTGTTCCTGTTCTTCGTCGAACGATTCCCTGTGTGGGAGGAACGTCCCACGATCCCGGATCACTTCACACCGCCCATGCGCGACCCGGTTTCCCGGACCTTCTTCGGCGGGCCATGGTTCTCGCGCGCCCACCTGGGAGCCGCCGGCCTCGCGCTGGGCATGGTGCTCGGGGTGGCGCTGGTGGAAGCCGACGCCCCGAGCTCGGCGAGCGGCTGGTCGCGGCCGGTCCCTGCCGCCCGCACCGTCCAGATCCGCGAGGTCAAGCGCAACCCGACACCCGGTCATCAGCTCGAGCTCCTGACACGAGAGCAGGTCGCGGCCGGTCCGGACGGCGTCGAGGCCGCGCTGCTCGTCGGCGGCGGGCGGGACGGACGCACGGTCGTCTTCCCGCACCAGGCCCACCAGCAGCGGCTCGGCGGTCCGGCCTCGTGCGGGCACTGCCACCACCGCAACCTCCGCCACGACCGGGGAACGGCGTGTACCGCCTGTCATCGCGACATGTACGCGGTCACCGACACCTTCGCCCACCAGACGCACGTCGCTGCCCTCAAAGGCAACGCCTCTTGCGCCCGCTGCCACACGGCGGGGAAGGCGCGCACGCGCGCCCTGGCGCTCGCCTGCGACGATCCGGCCTGCCACGGCCGGGACGTCAGCACGACCGCCGTCGCCATCAACCGCTCGAAGCTGCCGCCGGGTTTCGCTCCCGGCTACCGCCGCGCCATGCACACGCTGTGCATCGGCTGTCACACCCGCCATGAGCAGAAGACCGGCGTCACCACTCCCTACCTCAGCCGCTGTACGACCTGCCACCGCGATCGCACGGTTGCGCCGGAGCCGGGGGTCGTAGCACTGGCCCGGCTGGAGGTGCCATGAGCGAGCCAGATTCCACGCACGCACCGCTGATCGCCATCGTCGACGACGAGGAGGACATCATCACCTACCTGCGCGTCGCGCTCGAGGATCACGGCTACCGGGTGGTGGCCACCACCGACCCTGCCACCGCACCCGCTCTGCTCGACCAGGCGTCCCCCGACCTCATCTGCCTCGACATCCTGATGCCGGAGCACACCGGCCTCGCCCTCTACGGCGAGATCATGAAGCGCCCGCGTCTGGCCTCCGTACCGGTCGTCATTCTGAGCGGCCTCAACGCCAACGACGAGCTGCTCAACCAAATATGGGACGCCAACCGCCTGCCCGCGCCGGCGAGCTTCATCGAGAAGCCGGTGGACATCGAGCACCTGCTGCGGACGGTGCGGGCGGTGCTGGGTCGCCAGGTGGGGGTCTCGCCATGACCGCCGTGGCATGGCGTCCCGAGTGGCGTGCCGAGCTGGTCGACCAGTTCCTCGCCGGCGTCGTGGTCCTCGACCGGACCCTGGCTATCGTCGACCACAATCGTGCCTTCGCCGAGCTGTTCGGCGAGGCGCGGGGACGAAAGTGTCACGAGGTGCTCAAGGGCCGCTCCGAGCCGTGCGGCATCTGCGCGGCGCTGAGCACCTTCAACGACGGCCGTCGGCGGGTCCTCGAGCAGGTGGGGCGTGATCGGGAGGGGCACACCGTCAACTACCTGGTACAGGTCGGGCCGCTGCGCGACAGGGCCGGGGACATCGCCTTCGCCGCCGTCATCACCACCGACCTCACGGCCACCAAGCGCCTGCAGCGGGAGTACCAGGCCCTATTCCAGAAGGTCCCTTGCTTCGTGGCGGTCATCAACCGCGACTTCCGCGTGGTCAGAGCCAACGAGCAGTTCCGCCGAACCTTCGGCGAGCCCACCGGTGAGCACTGCCACGAGCTGTTCAAGCGAAGCCCCGATCGGTGCACGGGCTGTCTTGTGGAGCAGACGTTCCGCGACGGCGAGCCGCACACTGCGCCTCACGTGGGGGTTGCTCGCGATGGTGAGGTCACCCACTACCTGGCGTTCACGACGCCGCTCCTCAATGACAGCGGCGAGGTCCGGCACGTCATGCACATGTCGCTCGACGTTACCGAAGTGCGGGCCCTGGCCGACGAGCTGGGGCGCGCCAACGAGATCCGGCGGGCGCTGTTCGAGAGCTCCCTGGACGCGATCGCGGTCACCGACGAGAACCGGCGGGTAGTCATGCTCAACCGGGCCGCCGAGCAGCTGTGGGGAGTCTCCCGCGACGACCTGGTGGGGCGCCCAGTGCCACGCTGGATGCTGCCGCCCGAGCTGGCTCCGGTATTGAGAAGCGAGACGGGGCAGGCGCTCGTCCATGATGCGCTGGTGTCCACCGCATCCGGCGAGAAGCTGCCGGCACGGATCGGCGCCGTCGCCCTATCGGTCGAGAACCGATTCTCGGGCGCCGCGGTGTTCGCACAGGACCTTTCCGAGCTGAAGAAGCTCGAGCGGGAGAAGCTCGAGGCCGAGCGCTTGGCTGCGGTCGGGCAGACCGTGGCCGGCCTGGCTCACGGCATCAAGAACATCCTCACCGGCCTCGAGGGCGGCATGTACGTCACCTCGTCCGGGCTCAAGCGCGGCGACCAGGCACGCATCCGCCAGGGTTGGGAGATGCTCGAGCGCAACATGTCGCGAGTATCCGACCTGGCGAAGAACCTGCTGGCGTTCTCTCGCGGCGACCACCCGGAGCCCAAGCTGGTGCGGCCGGCCCAGATCGTCCACGAGGTGGTGACGCTGTTTCGCGACAGCGCGGCCCAGCACGGAATCGAGCTAGCGGGTACTGTCGACGAGTCGGTGGAAGCGGCCTGGATGGACCCGGAGGCCATCCACAGCTGTCTTGCCAACCTTGTGTCCAACGCAATCGACGCCTGCTTGGTCAGCCAGGACGCCGGCTGTCGGGTCGAGGTTCGCCTGCGCGAGGCCGACGCCAGCATCATCTTTGAGGTTGTGGACAGCGGCTGCGGCATGGACTACGAGGTCAAGCAGAAGGCGTTCACCAGCTTCTTCACGACCAAGGGCAAGGGCGGCACCGGCCTCGGCCTTCTGCTGACCCGCAAGATCGTTCAGGAGCACGGCGGCTCGATTACTCTGGAGAGCACGCCGGGGCAGGGCAGCACCTTCCGCCTCAGCTTCCCACGGACGCGGCTGCCACGGCCGCAGGGTACGGAGACAACGTCATGAAGCCACGCACCGACACCCCGCGTTCCCAGGCCTCCGAGGGCGGCACCGGAGCCGAGCGCGCTCCGGGCGACCTCACCGTCCTAGTCGTCGACGACGAGCCGGACGTTGCGGTCTACCTGGCCTCCGTGCTCGAGGACGCGGGCTTCGAGGTGCTCACCGCCGGCGACGGCGAGGAGGCGATGCGGCTCATTCGCAGCCAGCCGCCCGCCCTCATCTCTCTCGACCTCGTGATGCCGGGCAAGTCTGGAATCCGCCTCCTCGCCGAGCTGCGCCGCGACCGGGAGCTGAGGCGCATTCCGGTGGTGATTGTCTCCGGTCACGCCCACGACGCGGGCGTGCGTCGCGACCTCGATGAGGCTCTGGCCGGCAGCTCGATGGTCGGACCGTCGCTGTGCCTGGACAAGCCGATCACGCCGGAGAAGTACCTGCGCCACGTCTGCGAGCTGCTCGGAGTGAAGGTGCCTGACCGGGACGAGCGCGTCGATCCCACCGATGAGCTGCGCCGGCGCGCCCTGGACCTTCTGGACACTGCCGACCAGGACACCCTGGAGGCCGTGCTGGCCGAGCTGCGAAGGAGAAACCAATGACACCCGAATCCACACCCCGCCGCATTCTCATCATCGACGACGACGCCGATGTGGTCACCTACCTGGAAACAGTCTTCCGTGATCACGGGTACGAGCCCCTGTGCGCGGCCGACGGCGAGGCCGGCCTCGAGATAGCGCGGGCGCAGCTTCCCGACCTCATCTGCCTGGACATCTCGATGCCGGCGCCGAGCGGCGTGCGGGTCTACCGCGAGCTCCGTGGAGACCCCAAGCTGGCCGGCATCCCGGTCGTGATGGTCACTGGCGTCCTCAGGCAGTTCGAGGACTTTATCGGTAGGCGCCGTCAGGTGCCGCCGCCGGATGCCTACATTGCCAAGCCGTTCCAGGTTGAGGAGCTGCTGAACGTCGTGCGCCGCATTCTGGGGGCGCCGGCTACCACGAGCTAGGTCGCTCGAGAGCGCCCTCCGGGTCCCTTGGTCCCGCCTCGCTCGCTCGGGACGAGACCGGGCTGTGCCGGGTGTGATGACCTTTTGGGTCCTTCATTCAGTCGACTCGTTCCATTTCGGCACATGTGACTACAGTCACCCCTCCATACTTGACCCTGACGCCCCACATCGGCTACCTTTAATGCTGAACCTGCAGCTCAGGCTCAACAACTCGCCGATGCGGCGGGGCTGCGCGTGCGGCCGAGAGGCCTCGCAGCCGTGGCCTTCTTGGAGGCATCAATGGACGGCGGCGGCTACGCCCATGACCGTCAGAGCTTCCCAGCCCCGAAGCTGGAAGCGGTGAACGTCATCCCGCGTCTGTACGACGCCGCGGTCGAGCCTGCGGGCTGGAGCGGGGCGCTAGAGGCCGCGGCCGAGCTGCTGCAGGCGGCGGCTGTCCTCCTGCAGTGCGGCCCCCCCTCGGCGGGCCTGGTCCGCATCATCGCCTCCTCCGGCCTCTCCGCCGACCTCGTTGCCGCCTACAACCGAGACCACATCGGTGGCGACGAGCTGCTGCAGGAGGCGCTGGTGCGGCCCGCAGGCATGCTGATCTCGAGCCGGCTGGCTCTGGATGATACGGCGTTCGAGCGGTCCTGTGTGTACCGGAACCTGCTGCGACCGGCCGGTCTGCTCGAGATGGCGGGGACCGCCTTCGTGAAGGAACCTGATCTCTTCGCCGGCGTGTGGATGGCCCGCGGCGCCGGCTCACCGGCCTTCTCCGAGACCGAGTACCAGCTCCTGCGCCAGCTCCTGCCCCACATGGAGCGTGCAGTCACGGTCCGCAACCGGGTCGCTCAGGCGGAGCAGCTGGCCGAGCTCACGGCCGGCGCCTTCGATCGGGTCGCCATGGGGGTCGTGCTCCTGGATGCCCTCGGCCGGCCCCTGCTGACCAACCGCGAGGCGCGCCACATCGGGGCTGACGATGACGGGTTCGCGATCCTCAAAGACGGGCCGGCCGCCGCGAGGCACGATGACACCACAACTCTCCGCGCCGCCATCCGCAAGGCCGGCGGCGCCGACGGCTCGACCTCCGGCCCCGCGGGCAAGGCCCTGCGGCTCGCCAGGCCTTCCGGGCGCTCCGACTACCAGGTCGTGGTCCTACCGCTGCCCAGGCGCTGCCAGCCGGCCGACGCCGGCGGCGTGGTCGCGGTACTGTTCGTCACCGACCCCGAGAGATCGCACAGCCCGATCGACCACCTGGTCGGCGATCTGTTCGGTCTCACCGAGGCCGAGGTGCGGTTGGTCATGCAGCTGCTGGGTGGCAGCAGCCTCACCGACGCAGCGGAGACGCTCGGCCTGTCTCGCAACACGGTCCACTCGCAGCTTTCGAGCGTCTTCCGCAAGACCGGGACCCGCCGGCAGAGCGAGCTCGTGAGGCTGGTGCTGCAGGCGCTGGCGCCGGTCCGGGGGCCCGATGACTCGTCCGGCTTCCATCTGCCGCCAGACGACGGGCACTGTTGAGCATGCTCGGCTGAATGTCATCCAACCGGCGGCTACCGGGTCGGCCAGGACCAGACGGGGACCGTCCCCGCTCATGCGACTCGGGTGGCACATCATGCATCGGCCTGCGTCACCCGGTCGCCGTTCGCGCCCCCGAGGTCGACCTGCTCCCAGACCGAGCCAGGGGCCACCATGATGTTGCGGAGCTCGCCGGCGGCGGAGCGAGCCTTGACCCTCCAGGCCAGGCGATCCTCGATGGTGACGGGTACCAGCCAGGAGTGGGAGGAGCCCCACCGATGGCTGACGATCAGGGGAGTGCCAGGGCGCCCAGTTCCCACACGAGCTCGTTTCCCGCCAGACTGGAGGTCATCAGTCTCTTGACCCCGCGCAGAACCTCCTGCGGCGACTGCTGCTCCTTCACCATGACTCCACCGGCCCTTAGGAACAGGGTGGGCCACCGACCGGGTCATCACCCAAACGGGTGAGCGAAATGAAGTGCGGCAGGAATCGCTTGTACGTACCGGGTCGCGACGTGCTGGGCATGGCAGCTCTGCACTGGCAGCGGGCGGCCCAGAAAAGAAAGGAGCCCTTAATGCAAACGCGTGAGCTGGGCAAGAGCGGCCTGACGGTGCCGGCTGTCGGGCTGGGATGCATGGGAATGTCCGAGTTCTACGGTCCGAGCGAGGAGACCCACTCGATCGAGGTCCTGCATCACGCCCTCGACCGCGGCATCACCTTCTGGGACACCGCCGACATGTACGGACAGGGAAAGAACGAGCGGCTCGTGGGACGCGCCCTACGCGGCCACCGGGACGAGGTCGTCCTGGCGACCAAGTTCGGCATCTTGCGGGGAGAGGACGCGAGCTTCCGCGGCGTGTGCGGCACCCCCGAGTACGTCGCGCGTGCCTGCGATGCCAGCCTGCAACGTCTCGGCGTTGATCACATCGATCTCTACTACCAGCACCGTGTCGACCCCCAGGTCCCGATCGAGGAAACCGTCGGCGCAATGTCCGACCTGGTGGCGGCGGGCAAGGTGCTCCACCTGGGCCTGTCGGAGGCGGGGGCAACCACCATCGGCCGAGCGGCCGCGGTGCATCCGATCACCGCTCTTCAGTCCGAGTACTCGCTGTGGAGCCGCGACCCCGAGGATCGGGTGCTGCCCGCCTGCCGGGAGCTCGGTATCGGTCTGGTCGCGTACAGCCCGCTCGGCCGCGGCTTCCTGAGCGGCGCCATCCGGAGCCTCGATGACCTGGCCCCGAACGACTACCGGCGTTTCAGCCCGCGCTTCGAGGGAGAGAACTTCGCGAAGAACCTCGAGCTGGTCAGGCGGATCGAAGAGCTTGCCGCCGCCAAGGGCTGCACGCCGGCCCAGCTCGCTCTCGCCTGGGTGCTGGCGCAGGGGCCCGAGGTGGTGCCGATCCCGGGAACCCGGCGCCCCGAGCGCCTGGACGAAAACGCAGCAGCGGCTGAAGTCGAGCTGTCGATCGACGAGCTGGCTCGCATCGACGAGGTGGTGCCGCGGGACCTGGTAGTGGGCGCACGCTACCCCGAGGCGGCCATGTCCTTCATCGACGAGTAGGACCCCATACCACCGACCCCGCCCCCAAACCACCGCTTGCATGACTGGAAGAGGACGGCGACACGCCATGGCCGCAAGCGAATCCCGAAGCTGCTGCCACCGGGAGTGCAAGGTCAGAAGAAGAGCCTAACCACGAATCCCACGGAGGGCGGAAGGCAGCCATATGTAGTATGCGGCGAGCGGGAGTGCCGCGGTTTCATGAAGCCTGGCGAGGGACGCAACCTCGAGCGCCCGACCAGCGTAGAATCATGAGGACCGAGACGCGCCCGACCCCCCGAGCGGTGGCGGGCCCCCGCCACGGTTCAGCAAACACGAGAACGCGGCAGCCCAGGTGCCCCGACGAGTGACCGAGCCCGACCCTTGGCCGGGAGCGTCCGGAAGGCTGTACCAGGGAATACCGCGCACAACGCACGAGCCGGGAGGAGTGGATCCATGAAGAGCATTGTCACGTCGTTCATTCTCATCGTGGCCGCGGCGGCGGTACCTGCGCTGGCGCAGTACACGCCCGTAGCGGGCGAGGCGCCCTCGGCACAGGCGGGACTGAGCTCCGCCGCGCTCGGCGAGCTACAGAGCTCGTTCGAGATGACGCCGCAGATGCGGGCCACCCGCAATGCCCTGGCGGCGCACAGCCTTCGTTCCCTGACCGTCAACCAGGACGTGGTCAACCGCACGGACAGCCTGTTCACGCACGAGATCGAGCACCCGGGGTCCATCACCGATCAGGCATCTTCCGGCCGCTGCTGGCTGTTTGCGGGCCTGAACATCCTGCGCCCGGTAGTCATGAACAAGTACAACATGAAGGACTTCACGCTGTCGCAGGCGTACGAGCAGTTCTACCAGAAGCTGGAGGCCGCGAACCGGTCCCTCGAGCTGGCCATCGTGCTGCGGAACGAGCCGCTGCACAGCCGCCGCATGGACACGCTGCTCAAGCACGTGATCAGTGATGGCGGGAACTGGAACTACGTGCAGGCGCTGATCGAGAAGTACGGCGCGGTACCGGAGAGCGTCATGCCAAACGGCTACGCGGCATCCCACACGCGCGAGATGAACGCGCTGATGGCCGCGCGCCTGCGCAAGGCCGTCGCGCAGATCCGCAAGGCCGCCGGAGAGGGCACCCAGGTCGCCGGCCTCCGACAGATCAAGACGGAGGCCCTCAAGGACGTCTACAAGATCCTCGTGCTCTGTCTCGGTCAGCCCCCGCAGACCTTCACCTGGCGCTATGAAACGAAGGACGGCAAGGTCAGTGAACTCGAGACCTACACGCCGCGCTCCTTCTACGAGAGGTTCCTGGGCACCGACCTCAACGACTTCGTGCGCTTCGTCAACTATCCGGGACAGCCGATGCACGCCAACCTCGAGTGGGCCTGGGAGCGGAACATGGCCGATCGGCCCGACCTCGAGGCGGTCAACGCCACCATGAAGGAGATCGAGGACATGACCCTCAAGTCCGTCCTCGCCGACGAGCCGGTGTGGTTCGGCGCCAACTCCTCCGCCGACGGAGACTACAAGAAGGGCCTCTGGATCGACGGCATCGTGGACGCTACCGATCTGTTCGGCATCGACTTCTCGATGGACAAGGCGGATACTCTCGCCTACAACAACGGCACTCCCAACCATGCCATGGTCTTCACTGGAGTGGATGTCCGGGCCGGCGCCCCGACCAAGTGGAAGGTCGAGAACTCCTGGGGCACCGACTCCGGTGACAAGGGGTGGTTCACGATCGGCGCCCGCTGGTTCGACAAGCATGTCTTCGAGGTCATCATCAACAAGCGATTCGTGCCACCAGAGCTTCTGACGCTGGCTGACCAGAAGGCCGTGGTGCTGCCACCGTGGGACCCCTTCAGCGACTGGACGAGCGGCCGGTAGGAGCCGCGCCCTTCCGGTGTTGGCGGGACAGCTTCCTCGGGCTTGGATTGAAACTCGATCCCGGTGAGGGTACGATGTGAGAGAAGTCTCCTCTCACACTCCGCGGCAGGCGTTCTGCCGCCGTGGCGTAGCGACAGGGAGCCCCACGTGGAGCGACAGGAAAACACTCGACGCGACCCGAGAGCGCCGTTCAACGGTGACGTCCGCATCGAGTTCTCCAACATGTCGTCGTTCGTGTCCGAATGCGTGACCAACATCTCCCTCGGCGGCATGTTCATCAGCTCCGACTCGCTGGCGCCACCGGGATCGCGGTTCCGCTTCGAGCTCGCAGTCGGCAACGACCTCGAGCTCGTGACCGGCGAGGCGGAAGTGGCCTGGGTGCGGGAGCCGGAGACCGGCTCCACACACTCTCCGGGAATGGGGGTCCGCTTCGTCCAGCTGGATGACGTCAGCCGGGCGATCATTTTTAGAATCGTCGACGCCTACATCCAGCAGACCGGCCGCGATCCCTTCTCCCTCGAGTAGCCCGGGCCATCCGGCCTCGCTACGATCACTCATGGGCGATCCGGGCGGCCGCGCGCCGTCTCGACACTACCCGCGGTGAACGGTCTCGGGAACCCAGCGCACCACGACCCAGGCGCCGATGAGCGACATCACCCCGCCGATGATAAACGGCATCTCGAACGAGTGCACGGCAAGGACGCCGGCAATGAGCGGTCCGAGGGCGATTCCGAGCCCGAAGCCGCTGGTGACGATGCTCATCTGCCGGCCCTCACCGCCGCTGGTCGAGAGGTCGGCGACCACCGCGAATGCGGGCGCCGCGATAGCTGCGGCCGCCAAGCCCTGAAACAGGCGCAGGCCAGTGAGCTGCAGCGTCGTGGCCGCGAACCCGAGCAGGGCCGTGGCCGGGCCCATGAGGACGAGACCGCTGACGAGCAGCGGCTTGCGGCCGACACGATCCGACAGTCGCCCCAGCGGAACCTGAAACAGGAGGCGGCTCACCATCAACGCGCTGAACGCGACCGAGAAGCCGAGTGCGGTCTGATGCAGGCGTTGATTGAACTCGTTCTCCAGGGTCGTCATCATCGAGAAGGAGCTCGCCATCAGGAAGGTCGCAAGCCCCGCGCCGACGATGCCGGCGCTGAGAAGCTTAGGGTCGATGATCCGGAACCGGCCCGCCGCATCGGTCGCCGGCGGTACCGGCGCCTCCTTGACCCAAACTGCCACGATGGCGAGTCCCAGGAAGACGAAGGCCGCACCGACTATGAACGCTGCCGCGAAGCCGACGTGCACCTGCAGCAGACCGCCGATCAGGGGGCCAGCAGCGAACCCCACCATGCGCATGGTGCTGTAGATGCCCATCGAGCTGCCCCGCGTTTCCCGCTTGGTGGCCGCGGCCATCAGTGCCATCGACGCAGGAATCGTGAGCGCGACGCCGATCCCCTGCAGCATGCGGAGCAGTAGCAGGTCGATGAAGCGTGTGGCACAGAGAAAGCCCAGCGTGCCGGCGCCCATCACCACCAGCCCCGCCATGATCATCGGCTTGCGGCGCCCGAGACGGTCGCTCCAGGCGCCGGCGACCGACTGCAGGACAGCGCCCACCAAGCCGTACAGCGAAAGCAGGAGACCCACCCTGACCGTCTCGGGAACCCGGAACACCGGCGCCGACAGCTTTGCCACGTACAGGGGCAACACGATGAAGAGGATGCTGTTACCGACGGCATCGCCCAGACGGGCGATCGACAGCGCGATCACGGTTCGGTTGACGCCCCAGCGCTCGGCTCTCCCCATCGGCGCGGCTCTCCGTTCTCCCCAGGCGCGCCACCGAGCGGCGGCCTGCGCCGCGCGAGTCTACCGCTTCCCTCCGGATCACGCCCTTCTTGTGCTCTCGGGTTGGCGCCGAGGCCGCCACGGCCGGGAAAGTTGCTGTCGCAGGTGGGGAACGGCCCGGCGTCAGCCCGCGGCGGCCGAGGCGTGCTCGCCGGCCCTCGGGGCCGGCAGCCGCACCGGTAGTAGCGCCTCCGTCCGGCGCCTCTTCTCGGTTCGCGCCTCCGCCGCCGCGGCGGCGATGCGCGGCAACACGTGCTCGGTGGTGTAGCGGATCATGTGCTCGCCCTTGATGGCGCAGGTCACCGCGCGGCGGAACGCCCTCGGCGCTCGCGTCAGGGAGTGCCAGAGGAGAACCCAGAACTGCCGGCGGCGGCGGCCGAGGATGCCGACGTGCAGGATGCCGTTGAAGAACGCTGCGAGGTCCTCGAGCATACGGCCTCGCACCGGTGGAGTCCGGCCAACGCGCTCGAGGAAGGCAGCGCAACGCCGGTAATGCTCGCGCGGAGCGTAGAGGTCACGGAGCAGATCGGCATAGCCCCGCAGCAGGACCTCCTCGTCCATCACCGGGCGGAAGTTGGGACGTTCGAACTGGTCCCCGGAAGGACAGCCACGCAGCCTTCCCTCGTCCTCGAGCCGCCGCCAAAGAGCGGTCCCGGGAACCGCGCTGAGGACGCCGATCATGGCGAGTGGGATCGGTGCGGTGCGGAGGAGCTCACGCTGGGCGGCAAAGATCTCCGGGCCGTCCGAGTCGAAGCCGACGATGAAACCGCCCATCACCTCGAGGCCGGAACGGGTCAAGAGGTCGACGGCGTCCGAGATCTCGACCCTCAGGTTTTGCAGCTTGCCGCAGGCTTGGAGCGCTTCACGGGATGGCGTCTCGATACCGACGAACACCGCGGAGAAGCCGGCCACGACCATTTCCCTCACCATCTCGGGATGGCGGGCGAGGTCGAGGCTGGCCTCGGTGTAGAGGTCGAAAGGCCGACCGTGCGCCTCCTGCCAGGCGGCAACCGCCGGCAGCAACCGCCGCACCGCCGGGCGGTTGCCGATGAAGTTGTCGTCGACGAAGAACAGCGACCCCCGCCATCCCAGCTCGTACAGCAGGTCCAGCTCGGCCAGCACCTGCTCCGGGCTCTTGACCCGCGACACCCGACCGAAGAGCTCGATGATGTCGCAGAACTCGCAGCGGAACGGACAGCCGCGGGAGTACTGCAGGCTCATGGAGGCGTAGCCCTTCAGCTTCAGCAGATCGAAGCGTGCAGTCTGCACCGTCGCCAGGTCCGGGAAGGTATCGGGCGGCGGCGCCAGCACCAAAGGACCCGGAGCACCTGCTTCGATGGCTCCCACAAGCTCCTCGACCCGTCCCTCAACCTCGCCACAAAACACTACATCGGCGCCGTCGAAGAGAGCAGGAGCCTCGCTGGGGGCGGGACCGCCGACCACCACGAGCCGGCCGAGCGCGCGGGCACGGGCCATGACCTCTCGCATCGAGTCGAGCTGGAGGAGCATGCCACCGACGAGGACCGCGTCGGCCCAGGCGATGTCCGCGTCGCGGAGCGGGCTTAGGTTGAGATCGACCAGCCTCAGCTCCCACGCAGTCGGCAGGACTCCGGCCAGAGTCACCAGCCCCAGCGGTGGAAGCGACGCCCGCTTGCCGATAATGCGCAGGCTGTACTGGAAGCCCCAGTAGGTTGTCGGGAAGGCTGGGTTGACGAGCAGCACTCTCACGCAACAGTTATGGTGCCCGCGTGTCAGCGGCGTGTCACGGTGATGTCAGGATCCGGCCCGCGTCACCGACTCGCGCTCAGCGCACGACACGGTAGCCGGCGCCGCGCACCGTCAGCAGGTGGCGCGGAGCAGCAGGGTCGCCCTCGAGCTTCGCACGCAGCTGACCGATGAAGTTGTCGACACTGCGCGCTGTACCGTGGTGGAGCGGTCCCCACACCGCGTCCATGATCTGCTCTCGAGACAGCACGCGCGGGCTCGCGCGCAGCAGCGCCGCCAGCACCCCGAACTCCATCGCCGTCAAGGCGACCGGTGACCCCGCACGGCGGACCTCCCGGGTCGCCGGGTCGACCTCGACATCGCCGAACGACCACAGCGGTTCGCCGGGTTGATCCCGTCGCCGCAGCAGGGCGCGGATGCGCGCCAGCAGCTCGCCGACCGAAAACGGCTTGGTGACATAGTCGTCGGCACCCAGGTTGAGGCCCATGATCTTGTCGACGTCCGCCGCGCGAGCGCTGAGAACGAGCACCGGCGTCCGATCGTGCTCGGCGCGCAGAGCGCACACGAGCTCGTAGCCGTTCAGCTTCGGCATCATGACGTCGAGGACGATGAGGTCCCACTCCTCCCCACGCGCGCGTCGCAGGCCGACCTCGCCGTCCTCGGCCACGCCGACGACATAGCCCTCACGCTCGAAGCTCATTCTCAAACCCAGGAGGATGGAGTGGTCGTCCTCCACGACCAGGATGCGCGGCGCACCGGTGGTCACGGTGCCAGCCCTGCGCCGACACGGTCGGGACCCGCAGCCATGCTGCGGGCCAGCGCCTTCGCATGCGGAAGGATGATCGTGAATGTGCTGCCCCGGCCGGGCTCGCTCTGAACCTCGACCCGGCCGTTGTGGCCCTTCACCACGTGACGCACGATAGCAAGGCCGAGACCCGATCCCTCGACCGAACGCGACAGGCGGTCGTCGGCACGGTAGAACTTCTCGAAGATGCGGCGGTGCTCTTTGCGCGGGATACCGATGCCCTCGTCTGTGACCGCGAAGTGCACCGTGCGTCCCCGCATCGCCACGGTCAGCGTGATCGGCTTGTTCCCACCGCTGTACTTGTGGGCGTTGTAGAGGAGGTTCATGAGCGCGTCCACGATCGCTTCCCGATCCACATTGATCAGAGGGAGGTCGGGTTCCAACTGTACCTCGACCCTGCCCGGCTTGCCGACCGTGGCGGCGCTGAAGGCCTGCAGAGTCCTTTCGACGATCTCCGCGGCCGCAGTCGGATGCCGCTCGTAGACGCGCCTGCCCGACTCCATCCTGCCCCAATCGAGCAGGCGCTCGATCCGCTCCCCGAGTCGCACCGCTTCCCTCTCTAGAGTCTCCAGACACACCTTCGTCTCCTCCGGATCCGTGCTGGAGCCGGTCCGCAGCATTTCTGCGAACATGCGGATCGAGGTCAGGGGAGTGCGCAGCTCGTGGCTGACCTTTGACACGAAGTCGAGCTGGAGCCTGGAGACCGCAGCCTCTCGCCGCAGCAGGACCAGCCCCAGAACCGTGCCGGTAATCAGGCACGCCACCAGCGCCGTGACCAGGATCCCGAACAGAACGTTGAGACGCTCCCGCCAGAACACCAGCATCAGGATGCCGACCGCGAGCAGGGCCGAGGTCGGCAGGATGACCAGCCACACCTGGAGCTCCACGATCAGCCGAAAGCCGCGCCTACCTTCAGCGGAGCCGGCAAGAGGGGTACTGCGCACCTTTCCATCCTACCGTGCCCTGGCCAGCGCGGCGGCCGCAACCGGCCGCCTCAATGGACCACCCGGGCTACCGTCCCGAGGCGGCTCTCAGCCGCGCCACGATCTGCTGGTAGCCCTGCTCGCCGTGGAGCGAGGCGAGGTCGGCATCGCCCTCCATGTGCTCAAAATCGCGATAGCCGCACTCCACGGCGCGTCGCAGCGCGGTGGTCGCGTCCGTCGTACGCCCGATCCGGGCTCGCGCACAGGCCAGGTTGTACCAGACGTCGGGGCGGTTGTTCTTGATCTTGGCGGCCACCGTCAGCACCGTTTCCGCGTCGGCGTACCGGCCGGCCGCGAAGAGACCACGCGTCATGTAGAAGGAAGTGCGGGTGAACACGGATTCGAGGAGACGGCGCGCGGTGGCCCCCTCTACACCGCTCTTCCCGGCCCGCTGCAGCAACTCGTCGAGGCGGAGGTCCGCCATCAGCCGCGTGGCGGCCGGCACCGCATTCCGGGGCTCGAGCGTCCCAAGCACCTTCCACATACGGTCGAGGTAATGGTCCGCGTAGGTTTCCCAGTGCCGCTCGTTCTTGACGGCGGCCTTGACCCTGCGATCACGCTCCAGCCGTCTGGCAGCGGCACGGGGGCCGCTGACATCCCGCAAGCCATCAAAGGTGGTCGCCACGGCGCGGTAGCGGCGCAGAGCCGCCAGCAGATCGCCGCCGGCTTCGAGCTCATTCGCGGCCTGCAGGTCCGCGGCGTACAGCCGCTCGATCAGCACCTGGTCGCGGCTGCGCAGCCCCTGCTTCATCGCGATCAGCTCCATCCACTCGACGCCCTGGCGTGCCAACGGCTCAGGCATCCAGCTGTGGGGACCCGGGAAAACCTCCAGACGGTGCGGAAGCCCCCTCTCGTCGAACAGAGCATCGACGCGCCGCATCTCCCAGTAGTTGAAGTCCGCGTCCCCAGTGGTGGCGAAGCTTGCGAACGAGGTGGCGCTTGAGAACGTCCCGGGCGCCTCCCGGCCGCCGCTGGAGATGACCCCGGCGACCTTGCCGGTCTGTGTCGCCGCCACCCAGGCGAGGATCGCGGTGCCGGAAAAGCCCGCCATGTACAGCCGCCTGCGGTCGGTGGCATAGCGGAACGCCGCGTCGGGCAGCAGAGCGTTGATGGCCTGGATGCTCGGCCCGGTGGGCTCGTCGCTGCGGGTGTCGTTGGAGGACAGCAGGATCCAGCCGTAGCTCTCCGCCGCTTCGCGGAAGAGCTTGGCCGCCAGAACCGAGCGTCCCCTGGGATCCATGATCACCAGCGTTGGCCACCTGCGCTCGGTGGTATAGGCGGAAGGGAGGTAGAGGGTGTAGGTCTGGGTAGGGTCCTTCCGACAGGTCACACCCTCAACCAGCTGGCCGGTCGGGAACGCGTCCGCGGCCGGCGCCGCCGCGGCGAAGGTGACGGCCAGAATCCAGAGCAGCGCTCGCCACCGAAGCCGACCGGTCACATTGGCAACCGCGCGGCGCCCTGGCATCGGCCGGTGGACGCTGCGGCACGCGTTCGTCGCCATGGTCCGATGTGGTGCCATGACGTGTGATACGTGGCACCGGGGGCCGGGTTCCGTACCGTCGGGGCCCCGCCCGGTGCGCGTCACAGCAGGCGGCGGCCGTCCACCGTCAGCTCGTCGACGATGCCGACCACGACCGCGCGCACCGGGGCGTTCGGCGCTTCGAGCACCTGGCGCGCGGAGTTGCCCTCGTCGAGCACGAGTACGGTCTCCCCGGCACCGGCGTCGACTGTGTCGATGGCGATGACGTACCCTCCCGCCGGTTCGCCATCGGCGCCGAGGAGATCGACGATCAGGAGCCGGCGTCCGTCGAACACCGGCGAGTTGATGGTCGAAACTACCGTGCCCGCGATGCGGCCTATCTTCATGACCCGCTTCCGTCCACGGTATCGACGATGCCGACGATGGCATGGTCGACCGGAACGAAGGTGACCGGCAAGGCAAGCGCCGCCTCGCGGCTGGCAACGAAGTACACCAGCTCGCCGGGCCCCGCCATTGCCACGGCATCGGCGGCCACCAGCGGCCTGCCGCGCGCCTCGAGATCGCGAGCGAGCGGCTGCACGATGAGAAGCGGCACGCCCTCCAGATCGCGGTAGGTTGCGGTCGCAACGACGGTGCCGATGACACGACCCAGCTGCATCTCAGCCACCTCCGCCGATGCGGTCCTGGAACTCGGGCGTTGCCTCGAGGTTGGAGAGCATGTCTTCGTGGAACTGCGGGATCACCACCTTGGCCACCAGGGTATCGGGGCTCTCGAACACCGCGACCGCGAGGTCGACCGCAGCCTCGACATCGGCCACGTCGCCCGTAAACACGCAGTACGCCTTGCCACCGAGGCGGTCCGCGAGACGGATCTCCAGCAAGCCCACCTCGGCACCCTTGACGCCACGATCAGCTGCTCCAACGGTGGCCGCCACCGTGCGCGTCTCGACCACCCCCAGTGCCTCGCCGAGGATCCGCCCCCGCACGCCACGCAGGGCCGACAGCACATCGGGGTGAACGCCGGGCAGGAAGACATGGTCCACGAGCGCCTCGGCACCCGCCGCCAGCCCGGCGGCGAAAGCCTCCTCCACGCTCGCCACATCGCCGCCCACCAGCACCAGGTACTTTCCTGGGTGGACGGTGCCGGCATAGGCCACCTCGACCGGGGCGCGCTTGACCATGGCGTCGCCGGCGCGGACGCCGATGGCGATGGAGTCGAACTCGAGGAGAGCGATAGCCGGGTACATGGTCATACGATCCGCAGGCCGCCGGCGACCGTCATGCGGCGCTCACGCGAGAAACTGCGAGGGCGGGTCAGACCCTCACCCGTGGGGCTTGCGATCGAGAACGAGCTGAAGCCCTCGCCGCCGTCACCGAGCCCGGCCAGGTTGGCGGCATTGGCGACGAAGATGCTGACATCGATCTCGCGCGCCATGCGGGTAATGGCGTTGACGTCACGCGAGTAGATCGAGGCCGTGTGGCCGCAGCCGCGCTCGGCGCGAATCGCAAGGTCGATGGCTGCGTCGACATCCCTGACACGCACCACCGGCAGCACCGGCATCATCTGCTCGGTCCAGACCAGGCTGTGCTCCTTCGGCACGTCGGCCACCGCCAGCCGAATGTTGCCGTTGGCGCGAATACCGATCTCCGCCAGGATCGTGCCCGCGTTGAGGCCGATCCAGCGCGGGTTGATGCGCCCCGGTCGCTCGCCCTCGCCGAGCTCGGCGAAGATCACCCGCTCGAGGCGCCTCAGCTCGTGCTCGGCGAGCACGTGGGCTCCGTTTGCCGCCATCGCCCGCAGCAGGCCATCAGCAACCGACGCCACCACGAACACCTCCTTCTCGTCGGTGCAGATGAGGTTGTTGTCGAAGGAGGCCCCGCGCACGATCTCTCGTCCTGCGAGCTCGATGTCGGCGTTGGCATCGACCACCACCGGCGGGTTGCCCGGCCCGGCGAGGATTGCACGCTTCGAGGTCTTGCGCGCCTCTTCCACGACGCCGGGCCCGCCCGTGACCAGCAGGATCCGCACCCGCGGGTGGCGCATGAGACGCTGTGCGGTCTCGATCGTGGGCTCCGGCACCGCCGCGACGAGATCCGCAGGGCCGCCGGCGCTGGTGATCGCACGATTGATCCATCGGATGCACTGCACCGAGACCGCCTTGGCGTTGGGGTGGGCGTTGAAAACCACAGCGTTGCCGGCCGACACCGCAGCGATCGAGTTGTTGATGATGGTGGCGGTTGGATTGGTAGTGGGAGTGATCGCGCCAATGACGCCGAACGGTGCGTACTCGGTGAGGGTCAGCCCCTTGTCCCCGCTCCACACCTGCGGCTCGAGGTCCTCCGGGCCGGGCGTCTTGGCGATGACCAGCAGGTTCTTCAGCTCCTTGTCATCGGCACGGCCGAGGCCGGTCTCATCATGGGCCATTTGCGCCAGCTCCCGCGCCCGGGCCCGCATCTCACGGCGCACGGCATCGATGATCCGATGCCGCTGCTTCAGACCCATCGAGCGATAGCCCTGGAACGCCCTTGTCGCCGCGGCCACCGCCGCGTCGACGGTAGCGTGGATGCCGTCGCCGGGAGTCGCGGCCGGACCGGCCGCGGGCGACGGGGCCACGGTTGGGCCGGAGAGCTTCAGGCGCACCCGCTCGATGATGCCCTGGACCTCCTCTTCCGGTACCGTCAGCATGGCTGATCGCCCATCGATCTCACCCCCCGCTCCTCACGCCGGCCGCAGCGACGGGGCAACCTTCGATGACCGCCCCGAAGGACCGTCGGGCGCCCATCGCCATGGCTCCGGTCAGCTCGCCCACTCGCCGTCCGCCGGCGTCTTCCGGTAGACCTCCGCGCCCCCGACCTCCCAGCTGTCGACAATGGCCATGATGACGGCGTCGCACGGCCGGTCGCGCGTGGCCTCCGTCTGTCGCGCCGACGACCCCGAGGCCCACAGGACGACGTCATCGAGCCCTGCCCCGACGGCGTCCACCGCCACCACGTGGCCCCCGCTCTCGGACCCGTCGACGTCGAGCTGGCGTACGACGAGGAGCTTCTGCCCGGCCAGGCCTTCGTCCTTGCGGCTGGCCACCAGAGTGCCCGCTACTCGGCCGAGCAGCATCAGCCCTTGCCCTTGGCCTCGCCGGCGGCTTGGTCCGCGCGGCCGAGGGGCAGGACGGTATCGATGTTGGCGTGCGGCCGGGCAATGACATGGGTGGAAACGACCTCACCCACGGTCTGGGCGCCGCGGACGCCCGCATCCACCGCTGCCTTGACCGCCGCCACGTCGCCGCGCACGATCGCCGTGACATAGCCGCCGCCGGTCTTCTCGTATGACACGAACTCGACCTTGGCCGCCTTGACCATCGCGTCGGCGGCCTCCACCATGGCCGCAAAACCCCGAGTCTCGATCATGCCTAGCGCCTCAGCCATTGAGCTCTCCTTTCGGAACCGTCGTTGTCATGTCCTCGATCCGTGTTTCGGAGGCGAGGGCTCTTGCTCTCACTGGTTGTCCTCCTGCCGTCCCTCCACACCCTCGATCGCCGCCGCCGCCGCCCGCCACCCGACATCGATGTCTCGCTCCTCGCCGCCGAGGTAGACGCGACCCATGGAGCCGAACGCGCGCACCTCGAGGATGTTGATCTCCGCCGCCTTCTCCGCCTCGTTGGCGGCCAGCGCGGCGTACGCCGCTGGCTCCACCTCGAGCACATACAGGGTCTGCCCCGGAATGATCATGTGCCCGTGCCGCATGCGGTTGATGAGCTGCGCCTGGTGGTCGTCGAGGTGACGGATCACCTGGCTGGAGAGCACCCGCGGCTTGCGGCGGTCTGCCTCGGTCAGGCCGAGCTCGGCGAGGATCGCGGCGCCGGCGGCCCGGGTATCGGCCTGCGACTCCGAGTGCACCTCGAGGAGGCCGTAGTAGCGCTCGACGATCTGCATCCCGGGGCGCACATGCGTCGCCTTCAGGGCGACATCGGTGAGGCGGTTGATCTCAATCCCCGGTGAGATCTCGACGTACAGCGAGGCGTCGGCGGCCAGCGGCAGGAAGCCCTGCGCGATGGTTCCGAGGAACGCCGCGTACTGCGGCTGCAGTGAGTCGAGAAACACGTACGAACGAAGATCAATATGATTCACCGGAGCCTCCATCCTCGCCGGTCACGATGCGCACGCCCGCCGATGCCCCGATCCGGGTGGCGCCGGCGGTGATCATCTGGCGCACCTCCTCCGCGGTATGAATCCCTCCTGCGGCCTTGACCCCCATCCTCGAGCCTACGGTCTCCCGCATCAGGGCAACGTCGAACACCGTCGCTCCGCCGGGCCCGAACCCGGTCGAGGTCTTTACGAAGTGGGCGTGGCCCACCTGCGCCAGCCGGCAGGCGACAACCTTCTCCTCGTCGGTCAAATACGCGGCTTCGATGATCACCTTGTTGAGCGCCCCCACCTCCCGGCAGGCATCGCTGACACCGGCGACGTCCCGCCTCACGAGGTCGTGGTCTGAGCCCTTGAGAGCACCGATGTTGATGACCATGTCGATCTCACGCGCACCTTCTCGAAGCGCCCGGCGCGCTTCCATCGCCTTGATCTCGGGCGTGTTCGCTCCGAGCGGAAAGCCGACCACTGAAGCCACCGTCACCCGGCTCAATCGCAGCCTACGGGCGGCACGGGCCACCCACGCCGGGTTGATGCAGACGGCGGCGAAACGGTACTCGACCGCCTCGTCACAGAGGCGATCAATGTCCGCCGGGGTCGCGTCGGGGCGCAGCAGGGTGTGGTCGATGTAGGCGGCGAGGCCCTCTGGAACATCCGCCCCGTTGCCGCAGTAGCCGAGGCGGGCCGCCCCGTTGGCAACCACCTGGTCGGCGTGCTCGAGGCCCTGCTCCGAGTCCCGCCCCTCCAGTGCCGCAAGCACCTGGCGCGTTACCACCTCGATGAGCTCGTCGCGATCGATCATGAGCCGTCCCTCGGCCGCAGGTAGCGCTGCTCGATGTCGGTAATCAAACCGACTCTCCGTGCGTGGCGGCCCGGTCCCCACGGCGTCTGCAGCCACTCGTCGACGATTTGCCGGGCCAGGCTGTCACCCACCAGGCCGGCGCCGAGCGTGAGCACGTTGGCATGGTTGTGGTCGCGGCTGTTGCGGGCCGTTGACAGGTCGTGGCAGAGGGCGGCGCGAACGCCCGGCACCTTGTTGGCCACCATGCACGAGCCGATCCCGGCGCCGTCAATGACGATGCCCCAGCGGCAGGAACCACCGGCTACCAGGCGAGCCACCTCGTGGGCGAAGTCGGGGTAGTCCACCGAATTGGGGCCGCTGCAGCCGCAGTCGTGCACCGCCAGTCCCTGCTGCTGCAGGTGCTCGATCAGGAGCTGCTTGAGACGGAAGCCACCGTGATCGGCGCCGATCGCGATGGCCTCGCCCCCGCCGCTGGGATTGTCACCCTTGGCGCCGAGGGCGGCATCCACCACGCGACTCACGAGGCTTCGGACGTCGTCCTCGGTTGTCATCCGCCGACCTCACCAACCGTCGCCGGGCGCGGTCGCAGCGGCCGCCTCACCACGCCCTCCAGTCAAGCTCCCGCGACGCCCTCCGCTGCTGACTCGGCTTGCGCGTTGGCGGCTGAACGGTCTTCTGGCCCCGGCTTGCGAGCAGCCCGACGTAGCACCGCAGCTGGGCCGTTGCGACGTCGAGCGGCGCCAGGCTGCGGGAAACGCGGGCCTGGATCACCGCGCCCTCAACGACCGACAGGATCAGCCCTGCCAGAGCCCCCCGGTCGACACCCACCGCCAGGCGATCGCCGGCTCGGGCGAGCAACGCCTCCATTCCGTCCGACCAGGTGGCAAAGAGCTCCGAGAGCTTGGGTCTGACCTGGGGGTGGCTGCCGCCGAGCTCGGCGGCAAGGGTCCCGAGCGGGCTGCCGAGCCCAAAGCCGTTGTCCTCGAGGTGCCGGCGGTAGTAGCCGAGAACCGAGAAGATGCGCTCGATGGGGTCCTCGGTCGCGGCCGTTGCGGGCCCGAACACCTCGCCCTCGAGCACCTCGCCGACGTGATCCAGCACCGCCAGCAGCAGGTCCTCCTTGGTCGGGAAGAAGTGGTAGAAGCTGCCGCTGGTCGCTCCCGCCTGCTGCATGATCGCGTTAACGCCGGTCGCGGCGTATCCCTGGCGCCAGAACAGCTCAGCCGCGGTCCTGACCAGGCGCTCCCGGGTTGTCGATCGGCGTGCCACCGAGGTCAACCTCCACACTTTGATCGTTCTAAGTGGAACGATCTATACACATCATGATAGGGCCCAGAGGTTCCGCTGTCAATATCGACAGTCGTCGGCTCCCATGCGGCAGCAACTGCTTCTTGGGGTAGAGCTTTCTCTCCAGCTCGTGGAGGCTGGCGGCGACCCATGGGGCGAGTAGTGGGGCTTCGCTCGCAGCGTCGAGCTCGGCCAGCAGACGGCTGTACTCCTCCCGGTGTTGCACGAGGTCCGCGTAGTCGAGGAAGTTGTGAGGGTTGATCCAGCACCACGGGCGGTCGAGGAGGTCGGGCGAGCCGGCGGGGAGGATCATCTCCGACATTCCCTCCCTCCCGCACTACGTGCTCTGGCACGAGCGGTCCTCCGCAGCAGCCCCCGGGACCAGCCTCTCGGGCCGGTGACGGGGACCGGGTCTTGACAGCTGAGAATCACGATTCTATTTTCAGAACCCTGATTCCGACCTGCACTACGCAGCGGGATCTGCAGAGATGCGAGCAGCAACCCCAGCCGCAGGGCCGACAAGGCGGCTGGTTTCCCGCTGGGCCTGGCGACTGCTGCTGCAGGAGGTGCTGGATTGAGCACACGACGAGCCAGGGAGAAGGCACTGCGCCGAGAGCTGGTGCTCCAGGCCGCCGAGCGTGTGTTCGGACGCCGCCCGTTCCACGAGGCCACTATGCTGATGGTGGCCACGGAGGCAGACCTGGGGATGCAGAGCCTGTACGAGCAGTTCCCTTCCAAGCAGACCCTCTACGAGACCGTCATTCTCCACCGGGCTCGCACGTTCCAGGCACGGCTCGAGGAGGCGCTGGCCAGCCTCACGGATCCCCTCGATCAGCTCACGGCAGTCGCCCGGGTGCGGGCGCGGATGTTTACCGAAGCGCCAGCGTTCCTGCCCGTGTTCCTGGCAGAAAGGGTGCGCTGCAACTGGGGCGTGAGGTCGCGATCGAGCCGGCGGATCGGCGGCGTCATGAGGGAGGCCACGCACCGGCTACAAGGAATCATCGAGCGCGCCGTCGCCGACGGCAGTCTGCGGCGCGAGGAGCCTGACTTTCTGGTCCATCTCTTCAATGACACCCTTACGGCGGCCCTCTACGCTCACCGGAACCATCCACGGGAGGACATTGAAACATGCATCCAACGCGCCATTCGGGCCTTCCTCCACGGTACGGCAGCCGCGTCATGAAGGCCGTCCGCCTGTTTGCCGCGTACGCTCTCGTGGCGGCACCACTCACGGCCGCGGCCGCCGGCGCCGACGCCACCGCTGTCCTGAGCCTGTCGCAGGCGCTGCAGCGGGTCGCGAAGGGCTCCCTGGCTGCCTCCGACCGCGACCTCGACGTCGCGGCCTCGCGCCAGCAGACCCGCCAGGCCCGCGCCCGTCTCTACCCCACGCTCGACCTCTCGGGCGGCTTCACGGATCGTGACAGCCCGGTGATTGCAGTCTTCGGCGACTTCGAGGCGCCCCTGAACGACAACACCTACGCGCAGTCCCAGCTCGCCGCCCGCTACCTGCTGTGGGACGGTGGCGTGAGGAGCTCGTCGATCGAGGCGGCGCGTGCGTTAGAGGACGTCGCTGGCGACGCCGGCGACGCTCGCATCGTCGCCGCCCAGCTCGAGGGCATGGGGGCCTACCTGCAGGCGATGATCGCCAAGGCGCGGCAGGCCGCGGTTGCGAAGCGAATCGAGGCGGTACAGGGGCATCTCAAGGTCGTTCGCGACATGTTCGGACAGGGCATGGTGGCGCGCAACGATCTGCTCGAGACCCAGGTGCGTTTACGCACGGTCAAGGACCGGGCGCTCGAGCTGGCCGATCGGGAGACCACGGCAGTTCGGGAGCTCGAACGGATCATGGGGGAGGCGCCGGCCGACGCCGTGACGCTGCCCGATCGGCTGCCCGCGCCGCCGCCCTTGGCCGGATCACTCGACGAGCTGGTCAAGGCCTCCCTCGACCGCAACCCGGTGATCCGGGCGGCGCGGGCCAAGGTGGCGGCCGCCGCCAAGCAGGAGGCACTGCAGCAGCTGACCGGCCGGCCGAAGGTGTTCGCCGAGGCCGCGCACACCTATGAGCAGAACCCCTACATGCTGTATCCCAACTCGAACTACATCTTCGTCGGCTTCTCCTGGAACCTCATCGACGGCGGCGCCCGGGCCACCCAACGCGAGCGGGCCTCGCTCGAGGTGACGAAGGCGCAGCGAGACCTCGAGGAGGCACGACGCCGGGCCGCGAACGGCGTCGACAAGGCCTACCGGGAGTATCGCCAGGCCCTGCGAGAGGCGAAGACGGCGCGGGCCAACGTGGCCGCGGCCGAGGAGAACCTGCGCATCGAGGAGGATCAGTACCGGGCCGGCATGTCCAAGACGGCCGACGTGCTGGACGCGGAGGCACTCCTGGCCGAGAGCCGCTTCGCCCTGATCGCTCAGCACTACAACGCCTACCTCAAACAAGGCCGTCTGCTCGCGCTCTCCGGCGAAAGCCTGGTCGATTTCTACCGCAGCCTGGCGCCGAGCGCCGAAGCCAAAGGAGCAAGCTCATGAAGAAGTGGATCGGCCTCGCGGTGATCCTGCTGTTCGTCGCCGGCGGGGTCGTGACGTGGTTCTTCTACTGGAAGAACGCACAGCTGTACCCGAGCACCGACGACGCCTACGTGGCCGGCGACATCTACCAGATCTCGTCCAGGATCCCCGGCACCATCCTCAACCTCGATGTCGACGACAACCAGCCGGTGGCGAAGGGGCAGGTGGTGGCGACGATCGACCCCGAGCAGTACGACCGCGAGGTCGACCAGGCACAGGCGGCGCTGGCCCAGGCGCGGACCATCCCGGCCAGGAACCGAGCGAAGATCGCCGAGGCGCAGGCCGACGTCCAGGCGGCTTCCAGCGCCCTCGAGCTGGCGCGGGCCGACCTCGCCCGCTTCGCCGAGCTCGTCAAGAGGAGCTCGATTCCGAAGCGCGCCTACGATCAGGCGGTGACCGCGGAGCAGGTAGCTGCTGCGCGCCTTGCCGCCAAGCAGAAGGCGCAGGCCGCCGCTCAGGCGAGCCTCGACGTGAGCGAGAAGAGTGTCAAGCAGGCCGAGACCGGCGTCGCCGCAGCGCAACTTCGCCGCTCCTACTGCACGATCCTGTCGCCGGTGGCCGGGCTCGTCAGCGAGAGCACGGCCCAGGAGGGTCAGGTGGTGGCGCCGGGGCAACCCCTGTTCGCGGTGGTTCCGCTGCACGGGGATCACCTCTGGATCGAGGCCAACTTCAAGGAAACCCAGCTGGCGAGGATCCGCCCCGGTCAAACGGTGCGCTTTCACACCGACGTCGACCCGAAGCGGGAGTACCGGGGCGTCGTCGACAGCCTGAGCGCCGGGACCGGAGCAGCCTTTTCCCTGCTGCCGCCGGAAAACGCGACCGGCAACTGGGTCAAAGTCGTGCAGCGACTACCGGTCCGGATCGCGGTCGACCCGACCTCGATGGCCGGGCAGCCGTTGCGCCTGGGGCTGTCGGTTCACGTTGCCGTTGACACCGTCGATGCCGATCGGGAAGTCGGCGGCAGCAGGTCCGGGGCCACGGAGAGGGCGGGGGATGGGGAACGCCGCGTCCAATAAGTACCTCATCGCCCTGACGGCGATGATCGGCACCCTGATGGAGGTCATCGACACCTCGGTGGCGAACGTGTCGTTGCCCCACATGCAGGGGACGTTCTCCGCCGGCGTCGACGAGGTGACCTGGGTCATCACGTCGTACCTGGTCGCCAATGCGATCATTCTGCCGATCACCGGCTGGCTCGGCAACCGCTTCGGGCGCAAGCGCTTCTACATCACCTGCCTAGGCATCTTCACGCTTGCGTCCCTCGGCTCTGGGTCGGCGCCAACGCTGCCGTTCCTGATCATCATGCGCGTGCTGCAGGGGTTCGCCGGCGGCGCCATGGTGCCGATGTCCCAGGCCATCCTGCTCGAGTCCTTCCCCAAGGAAGAGCATGGCAAGGCGATGGCGCTGTTCGGGGTCGGCGTGGTGTTCGGACCGATCATCGGGCCGACCCTCGGCGGCTACATCACCGACACAATGACCTGGCGCTGGGTCTTCTACATCAACCTCCCGGCCGGTATTCTCGGGATCCTGCTGGCACTCCTCATCATCAAGGACCCGGCTTACATGCGGCGCCCGAAGGGACGGGTGGACTACTGGAGCTTCGCCTTCATCGCGCTCGGGCTCGGCTCGCTCGAGGTGATGCTCAACCGCGGCCAGCGCTACGACTGGTTCCACAGCAACTTCATCACCTTCTTCGCCATGTGCGCGGTGGTGGGCGTGGCTCTCTTCATCTGGCGCTCCTTCACCGCCGCCAACCCGCTGGTCGACCTCAGGCTGTTCGGGAACCGCGAGTTCGCCAGCGGCACCTTCCTCATGTTCGTGCTCGGCTTCGGCCTCTACGGGTCGTTCACGATGCTGCCGCTTTTTGCCCAGCAGCTGATGGGCTACACCGCCACCTGGGCCGGGCTCGTTCTGTCGCCGGGCGGTATTGCCTCGCTGCTGGCGATGGTCATCGTCGGCAACCTGGTCGGCAAGGTCGACACGCGCCTCCTGGTCCTCGTCGGCGCGCTCTTCAACATTGCCGCCCTGTGGCTGCTCCACGACCTCAACCTGCAGGTGGACTTCTTCTTCCTGATGCTGTCGAGGCTCCTGCAAGGTTTCGGCCTCGGCTTCTTGTTCGTGCCGATCACGGCCGCAGCCTTCGTTCGCCTGTCACGCGAGCAGACCGGCCAGGGAACCGGGCTCTTCAACCTCTTCCGTAACGAGGGCGGCTCGGTCGGCATCGCCATGGCGGCGACCGTGCTGGCTCGTCGTGCCCAGCACCACCAGACCCATCTCGTGGAGCACCTCACGCCCTACTCGCACCGCTTTCAGCAGCGGCTGGCGGAGGCCGCCCACGCCATCTTCGCCGCCTCCGGCCACGACCCGGTTACCAGCCGCAAGCTCGCCGGGGGGATCATGTACGGCATCGTGCGCCGGCAGGCCGCCGCCATGGCCTACGTCGACGTCTTCTTCATGCTCACCATCGCCTTTGTGGTCTTCCTGCCGTTCATCCTCCTGCTGGCGGGAAGGAACGGCCGCTCCACTCCCGACGAAATGCAGAGGGAGGCATGACCGGCGTCGTGCGCCGGCGGCGGCGGGGGGCCGGCCGAGGTCCGCTGGAGCGTTTTCGAGGCTCCCCTCCCACACATCTCTCCTAGATTCCGGCGAGGCCGGAGATCGCCCCGCTCACACGTCGCCGCAAGAAGCGGGCAGCGGCTCCCTCGTTGAGTTGGGGCCGGGGCACACAGGGTCGCGGTGAGAATCGCGACCCCAGCCGGCAGAAGGAGAGCTTCTGCAGGCCGCTGGCGCTCGTCCCGGCTGCGGAGTAGAGTGGAGGCAGGTACTTCGCCTGGTGATGAGGAGGAGGGGCCGAGTCAGGGCGCACCGGAGGGGGTTCGGTGCGATGAAGACAATGCAGCAGGAAGCGTCCGGCCGCCGGAGGGCGTTGCTCGCCGGCGTGATCGTGCTGGTGTCCGGCCAGATGGTGGTGGGCAGCGTTGCTCTGGCCCTGTCCCCGACTAAGACCATGACGCAGTACGCCCACCGCGTCTGGACCCCGGACGAGGGCTTGCCCCAGGTCACCGTCCAGGCGATGGTGCAGACGCGGGATGGGTACATCTGGATCGGCACTAGAGGCGGTGGGGTTGCCACCCTCGTCGGCAACGGCGTCAAGCGGTTCAACCTCGGACTCTCGGCCAACCAGGAGAACGTCAAGGCGGCGCACGAGGAGGCGGACGGCACGCTCTGGTTTGCGACTACCGGCGGCCTCATCCGGCTGGCCGACGGCAAGACGCTCGCCTTCACGATCCGCGACGGCCTCGCCGAGGACAACGTACACCAGGTCCTTGAGGACGACTCCGGCAATCTGTAGGTGAGCTCCAACCGGGGCATCATGCGGGTGGCGAAGGCCGAGGTCGACGCCTTCGCCCGCGGCGCGGTCCACACGGTCCACAGCACGCTGTACGGGCGTGCAGACGGGATGCTCAGCCGCGAGTGCAATGGCGGCTCACAGCCTGCCGGCTGCAGGACCAGCGACGGCCGTCTGTGGTTTCCAACCGTGCACGGCGTCGTCACGGTCGATCCGTCCAGCCTCGGCGGTAAGCCGTCCGCGCCGCCGGTTCTCATCGAACAGGCCCTGTTCGACGGCACCTCCTACGCCCTCGGCTCGAAGGCCGTCGCGCCGGCTGGGTCCCGCAGCTTCGAGATCCACTACACCGCCCCCAATTCCTGACTTCCGAGCGCGTCCGCTTCAGGTACATCCTGGAAGGCCTCGACCGCGACTGGATCGACGCCGGAAGCCGGCGGACCGCCTACTTCAACCGTCTCCCATATGGCCAATACCGCTTCCGCGTCACCGCCTGCATCGGCGACGGGGTGTGGAACCGGGACGGCGCCTCCTTCGACCTCCGGGTCAGGCCTCACTTCTACGAGACGACGCCTTTCCTCGCGATCGCCGCTCTCATGCTTATCGCAGCCGTAGGCGCCGGCCATCGGGTGAGAACGCGCCAGCTTCGCCGGCGACAGAGTCAGCTTGTGGCTGCCGTCGAGGATCGTACCCGCTCCCTCTCCGAGCTGGCGGCCGAGATGAAGGAGCTGTCCCTGCGCGATCCCCTGACGGGGCTGCGCAACCGCCGCTACCTGTTCGAGACGATCCAGCCGGTGATCCAGGACCTCGCGCAGCTGCGAGCGGCCGCGGCAGAGGGCCAGCCGTTCCGGCGAGGCATGGAGCACGGCTCTTCACTCGGCGTGCTGATGCTCGACGTCGATCACTTCAAGGAGGTCAACGACCGGCACGGGCACGAGTCCGGCGACCTCGTGCTGCGCGGAATCGCCGACGTGCTCACGGGGTGTATCCGTCCCCGAGACCTGGCCGTCCGCTGGGGGGGCGAGGAGTTCCTGCTGGTGTTGGTGAACACCGACAGCGCCTACCTGGCGGCCGTGGCGAAGAGAGTGCTGCAGCGCGTGGCCAGCGCCAACCTCACCACGATCGACGGCACGACGATCCGCCGCACCTGCTCCATCGGCGTGGCGTCGTACCCGTTCTACCCCGACCTCGATCGGGATCTGTCCATGGAGCAGCTTATCGCCGTTGCCGACCTGGGCCTCTACCTCGCGAAACACGAAGGACGCGACCGCTTCGTTCGCCTGGTAGCCGGAAACCTCATCCCGGAAGACGAGGGCGAAATCGGCCGCATGCTCGGTTCGACCGACGTGGCTCTCGGCGACGGCTACGTGGCGATCGATCAATGATGGACCACTTCCGACCAGAGGAATGAAGAACTGCCATGTGATGTTTCCTGATAGGGTTGACCGGAGTTCGGGGCCTTATTGTCTCTCCTGACCATCTCGACCGGACGGCGCGCGAGCGCTCGCGGCGCCGTGCTCGAGGCCTCGGCCCCTCTCGACACGCCGCCGGCAGGCTGCAGAATGCCGGAAAGGCGGGATGCGATTGTCTGAGCCGCTGCGAGCGCTGATTCTCGCGGCCCGGCGCGAGGATGCCGAGCTGATGCTGGAGGAGCTTCGCAGCCAGGAAGTCGTCGTTGAAGGCATCGTGGCTGACGGTGAGCGAGGCTTCCGCGCCGCGCTCAACAGCCGTTTCGATATCATTCTCGCCGACCCTACTCTGGCCTCGTTTCGCCCGCTGGAAGCGCTGGATGCGGTTGCCGCTGCAGGCCTCGAGATACCAATCATCTTTGTCTCCGACAGGGTTGACGAGCCGGACGACATCGACAGCATCAAGAACGGCGCAGCCGACTACATCCCTAAGAATGAGCTTGGCCGCCTGGGCACTGCCGTGCGTCGCGCGGTCGAACGACAGCGCCGGCGCGAAAGAACGCGGCGCAGCGATCGCGCGCTGCGGGACAGCCGGACCGAGCTCAACGCGGTGTTCGAGAGCGCACCGGTCGCGATCTTCCTGGTGGACAGTGAAAGAAGAGTCGTGAAAGCCAACCGCGCCGCCGAGGACATCACCGGGCATTTGGCGAGCGAGCTGCAGGGAATGACGACCGGCGATGCTCTCGGCTGTCTTCATGCCCTTGACGACCCGCGCGGCTGCGGCTTCGGACCCGACTGCTCGCGCTGTGTCGTGAGACGGGCCGTGCTGGACACCGTCGAAACCGGTACTCCCCATTACGGAGTGGAATGGGTCGCTCCTGTTATGCGCGGCGAGGCCGTGGAGCCTCGGAGCTTGCTGATCTCCTCGGCACCGGTCGAGACGTCACGGGGGCGGCTGGTGATCGTCTCCGCCAACGACATCACCGAGCGCCGGGCCGCCGACGAGCGCTTTCAGTTCCTGAACCGTGTTCTGCGCACGATTCGCGAGGTCAACCGCCTCATCGTCCACGAGCGCGACCATGACGCCCTGCTGGGCGAAAGCTGCCGGATTGCGGTCGAGGAGGGCGGGTTCAGGATGGCCTGGATCGGCCGTGCGGACCTCGCGGCACAGACCGTCGATCCGGTCGCGAAAGCGGGCGCCGAGGAGGGGTACACGGAGCTCGTAGGCATCCGCCTCGATGGCTCGCCGCGAGCCCGCGGCCCTTGCGGTACCGCGGTGCGGGAGGCACGGCCGGTCGTCATCGACGACACATCGACCGATGCGTCGTTCGCACCATGGTGGGACGCGGCGAAGCAGCGCGGCTACCGCTCGGTTGGCTCGTTTCCGATCCTCGTCGGCGGCCGCACCTGGGGTGCAATGAACGTCTACGCCGGGCAACCAGCGGTGTTCGGTGACGAGGTTGTCGCCCTGTTCGAGGAGCTGACCGCCGACCTCGGTTTCGCGCTCCTGGCTCTCGAGATCGAGGAGCGCCGCCAGGGCGCCGAGGAGGCGTTGGCCGCTTCCGAGGCGCGGTATCGGGAGCTGACCGACTTCCTCCCGCAACCGGTGTTCGAAACAGACCTCGAAGGCCGAGTGTTGTTCGCCAACGAGACCGCATTCCGGAGGTTCGGATTCACACGGGAGGATGCCAGGAAGGGCATCTCTCTCTCGGATGTGCTGCTGCCTGAGGACCGCGCCGACGCACGCTGGCGGATGGCACAGCTGGCCGCGGGCGAAAACGTCGACATCCGCGAGTACTCGCTCGTCCGCAAGGACGGCACCACGTTTCCCGCCCTGATCTACAACTCCGCGATCGCCCACGACGGCCAGGTGGTCGGGTTCCGTGGCCTGATCGTCGATATCACCGACCGCAAGCGCGCCGAGGAGGAGCTGGCCGCCTCGGAGCATCAGTATCGGGCGCTGTTCGAGGGCGCGAACGACGCCATCATCATCTTCGACCCCGACACCGAGGCCATTCTCGAGGCCAACCCCCGCGCCTGCGAGCTGTACGGCATTCCCCACAAGGACCTCGTTGGGATGAGCCTCAAGACGATCAGCGAGGACGTGGCGCGAGGCGAGGCACAGATCCGCGAGCTGCTGCGCGAGGGCGGCCTGCGGAACTTCGAGACAATCCAAGTGAAGAGCGACGGTTCGCCGATCGACCTGCTCGTTAACTCCTCGGTCATCGACTACCGAGGGCGTCCAGCCATTCTCAGCATCAACCGCGACGTGACGGAGCTCCACCGGCTTGAGGAGCAGCTCAGGCAGTCGCAGAAGATGGAGGCCGTTGGCCGCCTCGCCGGCGGCGTCGCCCACGACTTTAACAACCTGCTGCAGGCGATGCTGCTGCAGGCGCAGGTGCTGAGCATCGCGCCCGGAGACCAGCGGTCGATCGCGGCCACGGCGGAGGAGCTCGAGGACCAGATCAAGCGCGGCGCCGCTCTCACCCACCAGCTGCTGCTGTTCTCGCGCCGCGAGGCGAGCCGGACGGAGGCGTTGGACCTCAACGAGGTGATCGACGACGCCGTCAGCCTGCTGCGCCGCCTGCTGCGCGAGAACATCCGCCTCACGCTCGAGACGGCGGAGGGCCCACTCCCCGTCAAGGCCGACCGCGGCCAGCTGGGCCAGGTCCTGATGAACCTAACGATCAACGCCGGCGACGCAATAGCCGACCGCGGAGTGGTCACGATCCGGTCCGGCTCGGGCGACGACGGCACGGTCTGGCTGGAGGTCGCAGACACCGGCGAGGGGATCCCCGAGGACGCCCGCGAAAAGCTGTTCGAGCCGTTCTTCACCACCAAGGAGGCCGGCAAGGGCACCGGCCTCGGCTTGTCGGTCGTGCACGGTATCGTCTCTCATCACGGCGGCCGCATCGAAGTCGAGAGTGTCCTCGGGGAGGGCAGCACGTTCCGGATCCTGCTGCCTCGCGCGGCCGTATCGCAGACCGCGTCTCCCGGCGGCGCCACCGGCGAGCCGAAGGACCTGCCGCGTGGGAACGGCGAGCGCGTGCTGGTGGTCGAAGACGAAGACGACGCGCGCGAGGCCTTCGAGAAGATGTTGACGGGCCTCGGCTACGAGGTCTTGACCGCCGCCAGCGCCGAAGACGTCGACGAGCTGCCGCCCGACGGGCCCGTCCACCTCCTTCTCACCGACCTGGTCCTGCCCACGCTATCCGGCGCCGAGCTGGCCCGCGAGCTCGCCGCCCGCTGGCCGGAGATGAAGGTGATACTCATGTCGGGGTACACCGAGGATGAGACGGTTCGCGCCGCCATCCGAGAAGGCAGCGTTCGCTTCCTGCAGAAACCCTACGGCCTCGCGACCCTCGCCCGCGCCGTGCACGACGCGCTCAACGGCTCGTAGCCTGCCTTCGCCTCGGCGGTCAGGTCAGCTCCCGGTCCGCGCCGCCATCGCCGCCAGGAAGCGCCTCTTGTTCTCCAGGATCTCCTCCTTGAGCGCCGCCGCCTCGCCGCTCTGCAGCCGGGCCACCGGACGACCACTTCCGAAGTGCTCGCGGACGATCTCGGCCACGTCGTCGACCTGGACCCGGGAGTACCACACGCCCTCGGGGTAGACGACCATGTTGGGGCCACGCTCGCACAGGCCGAGCGAGCCGCAGGTCGTGATCTGGACGTTGTCGTGCAGGCCGGCCTCGTGGATTGCCGAGCGCAACGCCTCCAGCACCTGCTGGCTGCCGCTGGCCGCGCAGCACGGCATCTCGTCCGGCTTTTCCTGGGTGCAGACGTAGACGTGATACTTGAAAGGCTCCATGACATCCCTCCTACAGGGGACCAGGCGATCGTCGCGGTGCCGGCCCCCCGTCGGATTCCACTCTACTCCTCCACACCTACCCAACATGTCCGGGCTCGCACCACCTCGTGGCCGTCGGAGGTGCGGACCAGGCTGTGCACGAAACGGCCTTCCCCGTCGCTGGTCCGTGCGACGACCGCCTCGAGCGTGTCTCCGACCGCCACCTCGGCCCGGAACTCCACCTCGACCTCGGCCGGCGCGCAGGAGGCGAGCGTTGCATTCGGCGCGCCGTTGAGCACCATGCGCAGCAGGGCGACGTTGTTGACGTGGTGGTTGACATCGAGGTCGGAGAAGCGGGCGGTAAACTCCGCGACGCGCTCGCCCGCCTCGGCGGAGGGCAAACGGGCGAAGTCGTCCACCAGGGCCCGTCCGGGCGCAGCCTGCGCCACCCTCTCGATCTCCGCCGGCGGCCGGATCGGCCGGCGGGACGCGAGGTTCAGCAGCAGCCAACCGGAGGTGGCCACTGCGACCGTTTCGCCCCCGGGGTCGAAGGCGCGGAAGTCACGTATCGCGTACAAGCGGTGCACCCCGGCCGGCCAAGTCACGAGCCGGACCACCGAGCCCCATTCCGGCTGGGCGTCGAGCCGTAGGTGAAGGCGCGACAGCACCCACGTGAGCCCGCTCGCCGCCAGCTCCTCGATCGCCCAGCCGAGGGCCCGGGCGTGCTGCCCGGCCGCCTCCTGCAGCCAGTCGCACAAGGTTGGAACGGCCAGGTGCCCCCGCATGTCGACCTCGTATGCCCGGACCTCGAACTGCTGCTCCCACACCGTCGATGGCTCCATGCCAGCCTCCCGCACCGGATGGTACCGCAGAGCCACCTTGCTCCCGGGTCTTGACATTCGGCTTGATCGGCCCTATAACATGACCGACTGGTCGGTCGGATTATTAGACCGACGGCGGGAGAGGAGCCATGACGCCACGTCCACCACGGCCGGATCTCAGGGATCGGAAGACGCGCGCCATCGTCGAGGCTGCCGCGACCGTGTTCGCCGAGCGCGGCTTTCGAGCCGCCAGGGTCGCCGATATCGCCGACCGCGCCGGCATCGGCAAGGGAACGGTCTACGAGTACTTCCGTAGCAAGGAGGAGCTCTTCCTCGCCGTCTTTGACGCCTTTGGACTGGGCACGCTCGATGCCGTCGCGGCCCGCCTCGAGCCTCGTCCGGCTTCGGCCGTGGCATTCCTGCGGGAGTTCGCCGATGCCACGCTGGCCTCCTGTCAGGAGGCGCTGTACCTCTACCCGTTGACGATGGAGTTCTGGTCGGCGGCGGCGACCCCAGAGTTCAGAGACCGCCTCATGGAGGAGTTCAAGAAGCTGTACGCCGGCTACCGTGGAGTGCTGGCGGACGTGATCCGCGAGGGTCAGGCCACCGGCGAGATCGCGGCCGACGTCGATCCCGACCACACCGCGGCGGCCATTGTCGGCGCCCTCGACGCGCTCTTCCTACAGGCCTGGTTCGATCCCGGCTTCGATGCGGTGGCGGCGGGAAAGCACTTCGTCGACGTGATGCTGCGTGGGATGGCCATCGAACCTTCGGCAAACGCAGCTGGTTCAGAAGAAAGGGCAAGGAACACAACATGAAGGCTTCCGCACCCAGCGTCTCCATGGTTCTGGCAGCCGCCCTCACCATCCTGGCGGCCTCGATCCCCTCCTCCGCTGCGGATGACCCCGCGGCCATCGTCAAGGGGGCCATCGACTACTGGCGGGACGTCTCCTCGTTCGCGGTCGTCGAGATGACCGTGCACCGCCCCGACTGGGAGCGCAGCTCCCTGATGCGGGCCTGGACACGGGGTGAAAAGGACTCGCTAGTCCGCTTCGTCAAGCCCGCCCGCGACGCCGGCAGCGCGACGCTCAAGGTCGGTGACGACATGTGGATCTTCTCCCCCAAGCTCAACCGCGTGATCAAGCTGCCGTTCAGCATGATGGCGCAGAGCTGGATGGGGTCAGACTTCTCCTACAACGACCTTGCCAAGTCGGACCAGATCATCCAGAACTTCACCCATCGCCTGGTCGAGACCCGGAAGCAGGGCGGCCACACCGTGTACGTGATCGAGTCGATCCCGCGCCCCGACGCCCCGGTCATCTGGGGCAAGGAGAGGCTGACCATCCGCGACGATCGCCTGCTCCTGGAGGAGACGTTTTTTGACCAGGATGGCAAGCCGGTCAAGCGCTTGCGGGCTGTCAAGATCGGCAAGCTCGGCGGCAAGCTCTACATGACAACCATGCGCATGGAGAAACTGGACGAGACCGATCACTGGACCGAAATCACCTACCGCAAGGCCTCCTTCGGGCTGTCCCTGCCCGACGCGCTCTTCACCCTGTCGAACCTGCGCAACCCGCGCCCAGACTGGGAGCGGCAGTGACCGCCCGCGACGCCGGCTCGCCCCTCTCGCCGCAACGGCCCGGCTTCCGCCTCTACTTGCGGCTGGCCTGGCGCAACTTGTGGCGCAACCCACGGCGCACGCTGCTGACCCTGTCGGCGGTCGCCTTCGCCGCCGTCGTCCTGGTGTTCATGGTGTCGATGCAGCTGGGAGGCTACGGCGCCATGATCCGCGGCGCGATCGGGGTGTTCACCGGCGATCTGCAGGTCCAGGCTCACGGCTACCACGCCAAGAAGCGCCTGCGCACTGCTATCGGCGATGCCGCCGAGGTCGAGGCCCGAGTGGCGACGGTGCCGGGAGTGACCGCTATCGCCAGTCGCGCCGAGGCGTACGCCCTGGTGTCCTCCGCGAGCCGCACCTACGGCGCCATGATCGTCGGCGTCGAGCCGACGAAGGAACCGTCAGTATCGACCATCCCGCGCACGATCCGGAAGGGCCACTACCTGTCCGGACCGTCCGCCGACGAGGCGGTTGTTGGGCAGGCCCTGGCCTCGAACCTCTCGCTCACGGTCGGTGACGAGATCACGGTCCTCGGTCAGGGGCTCGACGGCTCGCTGGCGGTGGCCGCTCTGAAGGTCGTCGGAATCTTCTCGAGCGGCGTTCCCGAGCTCGACCGCCAGACGGTGGAGATGCCGCTCGCCTCGTTCCAGTCCTCGTTCCTGCTCGGCGACCGGGTCCACACGATCGTGGTCCGGACCAGCGGCCTCGAGGCGGTCCCCCACGTCGCCGCCGCCATAACTACCACTCTCGCCCAGCACCGCGGCCTGGTGGTGCTGCGCTGGGACCAGCTCCTCGAGGGTCTCAAGCAGGGGATCGCGATGGACGCCGCAGTCGGGTGGTTCCTGTACACCGCGCTTGTCCTGGTGGTCACCTTCAGCATCCTCAATACCTTTCTGATGTCGGTCCTCGAGCGCACACGGGAGCTTGGCGTCCTGCTCGCACTCGGCACCCGTCCGAGGTTCCTGAGCCGTGTCGTGGTTCTCGAGTCGGCGATTCTGCTGCTGCTCGGCCTCGCCTTCGGCACGCTCGCCGGTGCCGGCCTGACCGCTTACGCCGGCGTGCACGGCATCGCATTCTCGTCGAGCGAGGAGCTGCTCGCACAGTGGAGCCTACCCGCCCGCCTCTACCCCAGGCTGGATCTCCTCTCCCTGACCCTCGGACCGGCGGCGATCTTGCTCGCAACGATGGCCGCGGCGTTGTTCCCGGCCCGGCGCATCCGCCGGCTCCGTCCGGTCGACGCGATGAAGGCGGTGTGACCGTGGCTCAGCTTGCCCTCCTGCTCCGCCTCGCCCGCCGCAGTGTGCTCCGCAACCGGCGCCGGACCCTGATCATCCTGGTCGCCATCGGCGTTGCCCTATGGGCCATGATCTTCTTTGCCGCCCTCACCCGGGGGTGGGAGAACGACGTGGTCCACAACGCCATCTTCACCCTCACCGGCCACCTCCAGGCGCACGCTCCCGGTTACCGCGACGACCCCTCGGTCGACCACACCATGAGTACCCCGGGCAGCGCCGTCATACGCCTCCTGGACAACCCGGAGGTCGAGGCCTGGGCCCAGCGCGTTCGGGTGCCGGCGGTGGTGATGAGCGAGCACGACACCGCCGGCGTGACGCTGGTCGGCATCGACCCCGCGGCCGAGCGCGGGCTATCGTTCATCGCCGACGCGGTGCACCGGGGCAGGTACCTGGACTCGCCCGACGACCACGGGATCCTGATCGGCCGCGCCCTCGCTGACCGGCTCGGCACCGGCCTCGGCAAGCGGGTGGTGGTGATGAGCCAGGGCACCGATCACTCCGTCGCCGACCTGGGGTTCCGCGTCGTCGGGCTGTTCGAAGGGGACCGGGAGGCCACCGAAATGGCCTACGTGTTCGTGGGCCGCGGGACCGCCGCCACCATGCTCGGTCTCGGGGACCGGGTGTCGGAAGTCGCGGTGATGCTCCGCGACCGCCGCCGGCTTCCCTCCTTCGTGGCGCGTCTGCGCGCGGCCGCCCCCGGCCTCGAGGTCCAGCCTTGGACAACCCTCGAGCCGATGGCGCAGGCAATGGTGGCGCTCGGCCAGGCGTGGATCTGGATGTTCTTCATCGTCATGTATGTCGCGATGGCGTTCGGCCTGATCAACACCATGCTGATGGCGGTCATGGAACGAACCCGCGAGTTTGGCATGTTGCAGGCGCTCGGTATGCGGCCCCGCCTGATCCTGACCCAGGTGGTGTTCGAGTCCTGCCTCCTGCTGGCCGCCGGGACCGTGGCCGGGGTCGGCCTGGCCGCCGGGACCTTGGCCCTGCTGCACGGCGGCATCAACCTGTCGTTCCTCGCCCAGGGCGCCGAGATGTGGGGCATGGGCAAGGTCATCTACCCGGCTGCCGCTGCCGGCGACGTGATCGGCGCGGTGGGCCTGGTCGTCGTCCTCGGGGTGCTGTCCAGCGTCTACCCGGCCTGGCGAGCTGCGCGCCGGGTCCCGATCGAAGCCATCACCAGGAACTAGGAGCTCGCCCATGACCGACATCGTTGCCTGCCACGGCCTGTCCAAGACCTACCGGCCCGACTACCTGGCCGTCGACGCACTGACCGACATCGAGCTGAGCATCGCCGAGGGCGAGTTCGCAAGCCTGGTCGGTCCCTCGGGGTCGGGCAAGACCACCCTCCTCAACCTCATCGGCGGCCTCGACTCGCCGACCGCTGGCGAGGTCTACCTGCGGGGCCGCCGGATCGACACCCTCCCCCCGGGCGAGCTGGCGGACCTGCGCCTGAACCACGTCGGCTTCGTGTTCCAGGCGTACAACCTGATACCGGTTCTGACCGCGCGCGAGAACGTCGAGCTGGTGATGGAGCTGCAGGGTATCGACGCCACCGGCCGCGCCCGGCTGTCACGCGACATCCTCCACGAGGTCGGCCTCGAGGGTCTCGCCGACCGGCGACCGGCGGAGCTGTCCGGCGGCCAACAGCAGCGAGTCGCGGTGGCGCGCGCGATCGTGTCGCACCCGGCGGTGGTGCTCGCCGACGAGCCCACCGCCAACCTCGACTCGCAGACCGCTTCGAGCCTGCTCGAGCTGATGCGGGAGCTCAACGAGCGGCACGGGATCACGTTCATCATCTCCACCCACGACCCGATGGTGATGGAGTTCGCCAGGCGGCGGGTGATGCTGCGCGACGGGCGGGTCGTCGACGACACGGTGGCCGCTTGAGACGGGCGGTCCTCGCCCTCCTGGCCGTGATGAGCACGACCGCGATCGCTGCCGGCGGCGGACCGGAGCTGCACGGGCACGTCAAGCTGCAGTCGTCGCTGCAGCTCTTTCGTCCCGACGACCTCGGCGCGCTGCTCGCCGGCTCCCACGCCGACGACTCGACGCTCGACCTTCGGCTCGACACCGTGTGGCGCCGCTCCCGCTGGGACCTGGCGGCGGACGCCCAGCTGCTGGCGCTCGACGGGGACAGTGTCGGAGCCCGCAACAACCCGCTCGGCAGCGAGCTCGCGGGCTTCCTTCTCGGTGTGCCGACGCCGTCCGACGAGCGCCAGTGGCTCGACCTCAGCCACACGTTCTCCAGCACCGGCTCACGGCTCCTGTTCGGGCGGCTGGATCGCCTCTCCGTCGGCTACACCGGGGACCGGTTCGTGATGCGTCTCGGGCGGCAGGCGCTGAGCTGGGGCGGCGGCCTCGTCTTCCAGGTCCTGGACCTGTTCAACCCATTCCCGCCGACCGTGATCGACACCGACTACAAGCCCGGCACCGACATGCTCACCGCGCAGTGGCTGCTCGCCGGCGGTGACGACCTGCAGGCAATTGTGGTGCCGCGCCGCCCGGGGCCCGGGCGACCGGTCGCCGCCGATGCCAGCTCGCTGGCGGTCAAGTGGCACCACTTCGCCGGCAGCACCGAGATCGAGCTCATGGGCGCCAGGCACTACGGTGACACGGTGGCCGGCGCCGGCGCCAGCGGCAACCTCGGTGGCGGTGTGTGGCGGGTCAACGTCGCCTACACCGCTCTCTCGGGCGGCGGCGGCGCCACCTCTTTCGTCGCCAACCTTGACCGCTCGTGGGTGTGGCGAGGAAGAAACGCGTACGGCTTCGTCGAGTACTTCCGCAACGGCTTCGGGGTCGACTCCCTCGACCGCGACGTGGCCGCGCTGCCGGTTCCCCTCGTTGGCCGTCTCGCGCGCGGCGAGCTCTTCAACCTCGGCCGCGACGAGCTCGCCGCCGGGCTCCAGCTCGAGTGGACGCCGCGCCTGACCCTCAAACCGACCGCCATCGTGAACCTCGATGACCTCAGCTCGATGCTGCTTCTCAGGGTAACCTTCGACTGGCTCCAGAACCTGCAGCTCGACGCCGGCCTGCAGGCAGGCGCCGGGCCTCGCAGAACCGAGTACGGAGGCGTCCCGGTCAGCCCCCTCGGTGCCTACGCCGCCCCCGGCCGCCGCATCTGGCTCCGCCTCTCCCGGTATTTCTGAGCTGAGACGCCTCCCCCAATCTACTCGTTGACGCCTCAGCTAACGCTGAACCGGCTACCGCCGTAGCGGTCCGCATGGCGCACCAAGAACCGGTTGTTTCAGACCTCTTGAGGCCCGGCCGGCGCCCCCGTTCGCAGCGAAATTTGCGAGACGGGTGTCAGATGTGCGTTTTCTCGCGCCGGAGCACGTCGCAGGCGTACCTGCAGGTACGTTGGAGACGGGCGACAAGCGAAAAACGCACAGATGATCCCGTATCGCGGATTGCAGCCGAACGGGGGTGCCGGCCGGGCCTCTTGACACCTTCACACCAAGTTCACATCGTCGCCCTACAAGGGTTTCGCCGGACGGGCCGGAGTCGCCGACCCGGCACCGGAACAACGACCAAGCAAGGAGACACGACGATGACACGGAGACTTGGCTGGCTGACGCTGATCGCCCTCGTGGCACTCGCCCTGACGGCCGGAATGGCCGCGGCACAGAAGACCCTCAACGGGGCCGGCGCGACCTTCCCCTACCCCGTGTACGCCAGATGGGCGGCCGCCTACGCCGCGCAGACTGGGGTCAAGCTCAACTACCAGTCGATCGGGTCCGGTGGCGGGATCGCCCAGATCAAGGCCAAGACGGTCGACTTCGGGGCTTCCGACGCGCCCCTGACCAAGCAGGAGCTCGACGAGATCGGGCTCATCCAGTGGCCGATGATCATGGGCGGCGTGGTGCCGGTCCTCAACATCCCCGGAATGGCGCCAGGACAGCTCAAGCTCACACCCACCCTGCTCGCCGACATGTTCCTCGGCGAGGTGACGAAGTGGAACGATCCCCGGGTCGCGGAGGTCAACCCCGGCGTGAAGCTGCCCGACCTCGCGGTTACCGTGGTGCACCGCGCGGATGGTTCCGGCACCACCTGGATCTTCACCAACTACCTCGACAAGGTGTCCCCCGCGTGGCACACCAGGGTCGGCACCGCAAAAGCGGTGTCCTGGCCGGTCGGGGTCGGTGGCAAGGGCAACGAGGGCGTGGCTGCCTACGTGCAGCGCATCAAGGGCTCGCTCGGCTACGTCGAGTACGCCTACTGCCTGCAGAACAAGATGACCTACGCCAAGCTGCAGAACGCCGCCGGCAACTTCGTCGATCCCACCAGCGAAAGCTTCCAGGCGGCCGCCGCCAACGCCGACTGGAAGGACGCGCCCGGCTTCTACCTGGTGCTCACCAACCAGCCCGGCGCCGACAGCTGGCCGATCACCGGCGCCTCTTTCATCCTGTTCTATAAGAGCCAAACCAACATGGTGAAGGCCAAGGCGGTGCTGAGCTTCTGGGCCTGGTGCTACGCCAACGGCCAGAAGATGGCCGAGGACCTCGACTACGTCCCGATGCCGAAGGCCGTGGTTGACCTCGTCGAGACGAGCTGGCGCGCCGACATCCTCGCCGGCGGTCAGGCCGTGTGGAAGTAACGACCGCTGATCGGGGGAGGAGGGCGGCCATCGCCGAGGTGGTTGCCTTCCCGGGTAGGACAATGCAGAGAAGGGTCCACACCAGGGCGCAAGCCCTCGCCGAAAGTACGTTCCACGGGACCGCGCTGACCTGCGCGGTCTTCGTGCTCGTCGCCATGGTGGCGATCTTCGCCGAGCTGGTCAGGAACTCGCACCTGTCCCTCGCGAAGTTCGGCTGGGGCTTCCTGACCTCGGCGGCTTGGAACCCGGTCACCGGCGATTACGGCGCCGCCAGCAGCATTTTCGGCACCCTCGTCTCGACCGCGATCGCGCTCCTCATCGCCGTCCCCCTCAGCCTCGCTATCGCCCTCTTTCTGGTGGAGATGGCGCATCCCAGGGTGGCCCGCCCCGTCGGCTACGCAATCGAGCTGCTGGCCGCCATTCCGAGCATCATCTACGGCATGTGGGGGCTGTTCGTGCTCGCCCCGTTCATGGCGGATCACGTGCAGCCCTACCTGCAGAGGGTCTTCGGCAACCTGCCGCTGTTTTCCGGGCCGCCGATGGGCATCGGCATGCTCAGCGCCGGCCTCGTCCTTGCGCTGATGGTGCTGCCGTTCATCACCGCAGTGGTACGGGACATCTTCGCCCTGGTGCCGACGGTGATGAAGGAGGCGGGCTACGGCATGGGCGCCACCACCTGGGAGGTAACCCGCAAGGTGACCCTGCGCCACGGCATGCGCGGCGTCCTCGGCGGCGTCTTCTTGGGGCTCGGGCGGGCGATCGGCGAGACCATGGCGGTGACCTTCGTGATCGGCAACGACCACCGCATCGCCGCGTCGCTGTTCGCGTCCGGGAACACCATCTCGTCGACGCTGGCCAACGAGTTTACCGAGGCCTCACAACCGCTCTACCTGTCGGCGCTGGTCGAGCTCGGGCTGATCTTGTTCGTCATCACGTTCCTGATCCAGATCGCGGCCCAGCTCTGGCTCAAGCGCATGTCGCGCCGTCTCGGGACCGACAAGTGAGGCGCCGCCCCTCCTGGCCGCGCAAAGTGACCGACGCCCTCGTCAAGACGCTGGCAGCGTTGTCGGCGGCGCTCGGCATCGTCGCCCTGGGATGGATCCTCTTCATCATTCTGCGCCACGGCGCCAGCGCCCTCAACTGGGAGTTCCTGACCAGCCTCCCGTCGCCGCCGGGCGTCGAGGGAGGCGGGCTCGCGAACGCCATGATCGGCACCGCCCTCATGACCCTGCTGGCGTGCGCCCTGGGAGTCCCTATCGGGCTCATGGCGGGGGTCTACCTGGCCGAGTTCGGCCGTGGCAACAGGTTCGCGATGCTGGTCCGCTTTCTGGTCAACGTGATGATGGGCATCCCGTCAATCATCGTCGGGCTGTTCGTCTACACGATCATGGTCCGCCCGGTTGGCCACTTCTCCGGCTGGGCCGGCGCCGTGTCGCTGGCGCTGCTGATCACGCCGGTCGTGGCGCGCACTACCGAGGACATGCTCGCCCTCGTTCCCAACGCCTTGAGGGAGTCCGCGCTCGCGCTCGGCGCGCCGCACTGGCGCAGCACGATTCAGATCCTGTTCCGTGCCGCCAAGGCGGGGCTCCTCACCGGCGTCCTGCTGGCGGTGGCGAGGGTCAGCGGCGAGACCGCACCGCTGCTGTTCACGGCCCTCAACAGCCCGTACTGGCCGCAGTCCCTCAACGGGCCGACCGCCAACCTCACCGTCACGATCTTCAACTACGCAATGTCGCCGTACCCCAACTGGCAGCAAGCCGCCTGGGGCGCATCTTTTCTGATTACCGCGGGCGTGCTGGTGCTGACCATCGTATCGCGCGCCCTGGCTCGGGAGAAGAAGTGATGAACAGCCCCTCCGTCCCCCACACGCCTCCCCTCACCCAGCCCTGGCTGAAGCCTGCCGTCAAGCCCCACGCGGCGCCGGCGGCCAGCGAGACCAAGATCTCCGTGCGCGGCCTGGACTTCTTCTACGGCGATCATCAGGCACTCTATGACAACAGCCTGGAGATCCCCGTGGGCACGGTGACCGCCATCATCGGCCCGTCGGGCTGCGGCAAGTCCACCCACATCCGGGTGTACAACCGCATCTTCCAGCTCTACCGCGACCAGCGGGCGAGCGGCGAGGTGCTGCTTGACGGCGAGAACGTCCTCGCGCCGGGAGTTGACCTCATCGAGCTGCGACGGCGGGTCGGCATGATCTTCCAGAAGCCGACGCCGTTCCCCCTGAGCGTATACGAGAACCTCGCCTATGGCCTCCGCCTCCACTACAAGGTGAACCGCTCCGAGCTCGACGGCAGGGTCGAGCAGGCACTCCGTGCCGCCGCCCTGTGGGACGAGGTCAAGGACAAGCTGCACCGCTCCGGGACCGCTCTCTCGGGCGGTCAGCAGCAGCGTCTCTGCATCGCGCGCGCGATCGCGGTCGAGCCGGAGGTACTGCTGATGGACGAGCCCACCTCCGCTATCGACCCGGTTGCCACCGCCCGCATCGAAGAGCTGATCAACGAGCTCAAGCAGCAGTACACGATCGTCATCGTCACCCACAACATGCAGCAGGCAACCCGGATCTCCGACTTCACCGCGTTCTTCTTCGAGGGCCGGATCATCGAGTTCGGGCCGACGGTCCAGCTGTTTACCAACCCGAGAGAGCGCAAGACCGAGGAGTACATCACCGGCCGCTTCGGTTGATCCCCAACTCGGCGTGGGAAGAACTCAACCACGGATTTCACGGATTCTCACAAATTTCAGAAAATCGGTAGTGAACTGCAAAGTCGCCAAGTACGCCAGGCTCGCTAACAAGATATTCCTTTTCTTAACTTTGCGCCCTTCGCGCCTTGGCGGTTGAATCGTAGTCCAGTCTCTGTCGAGTTCTTCCACGCAGACAATGTGACCCGCGGGGACAGACAGGATCCGGGTCAGTCGGCTGTCTCGCGGATCCTCTGCGCCGCCTCGGCCAGGCGGTCTGACTCCCTGATCGCGGCCAGTTTGGGGGGCGACTCCTGGAACTTCTCGAGAGCGTTGAACGACGCGTCGAGGACGTCCCCCCGGATCGTCGGCACCAGGAAGAGATGGGTGTGCGGGATCCGCCGGCCGCGCGCGTAGAGGCAGACGAAGTCCGGCGAGTACGACCGGTCGAGCCGCCGCGCCACTCGCCTCGCCATCGTGAACAGGCTCACCGTCTCCTCCTCGGTCAGGTCGTGCCACCACGGCACGTGCCGCTTCGAGATGACCAGACAGTGCCCTTCGGTAAACGGGTTGATGTCGAGCAGACCCAGGGACAGCTCGTCCTCCTCGACGACATGGGCCGGCGCTATCCCCGCGACAATCTCGCAGAACACACAGGCTGCATCTTCTCCGGACATCTTCCCCTCCACTCCCCGCATCGGAACCGCTGGCGTCAGTCTCCCGCGCGCTCCCGCCCGGGTCAAGAGCAGTTCACTACGCGAAACGCTGGAGAGCGCTCCTGAGGTTGGGCGGGATCTCGATCGTCTTGCCCGCCGCGTAGTCGAACGCGACCTGGACCGTGCGCGCCGTGGCCACCGGCCGGCCCGACTGCTGATCGGTGATCAGGTACTCGAGGTCGAAGCTCTTCGCCCCGGTGCGGGCGACCCGAATGTGGACGACAAGGGTCTCGCCGACCGCCGCCGGCGACAGGTAGCGGCAGGTCGCCTCGGCGAGAATGAACGGGAACTGCTCGAGCGCCGACGGGCTCGACGTGGCGGTGAACCCGAGCTTGGAAAACAGGGCGACCCGCCCCTGCTCGAGGTAGGTCAGGTAGACCGCATTGTTGACATGGCCCATGGCGTCGACGTCGCGGAACCTGACCACAATCTCCGTCTGAAGGGGAAACTCCTCGGGTAACGGGACCGAACGGGATGGCGACATGCCGGCCATTGTGCTCAGCCGGGGGCAGGAGGTCAACCGCATCCTCCCGCGCCGTACCGCCGGGCCGTTCAACCGGTGATGGTCGACTGGCATGGACTCGAGGTGTGAGGTACCCTCGTCCGGTGGCGCAATGAGGGAACCGAGCCGCGACACGCCTCAGTATGAGATGGGACAAGCCGAGACCGAACGGCTGCGCCGGGTGGAGACGACGTTTCTCGCGCGGCCCCGGGTCAGCATCCGCCTGCGCATCGTGGCCGGTTTCCTGCTGTGCTTCTTCCTGCTCGCGATCACCGGCCTCATCAACCTTGTCATCCTCTTCCAGGCGCGGAGCAAGCTCCACTTCCTCGACGTCAGTCAGAGTCTCTCGCTGGAGATTCAGCGTGCCGCTCACACCGCCAGGCTCGACTTCCCGGATCAGAAGAACCTGGCAGCGGCGGCCGCGAGCGCGAAGGACGCCTTCGACCTCTTCATGAAGGAGGGGGCCCAGATCATGGGGGCCACCGGCGAGAAGGATCTCGCCCTCCTCAACTATCAGATGGGACACTACGTCCAGCTCCTCGACGACGGGCTGGCCCTGGCCAGAAGCGGCGCGGCGTCGGCACGCGAAAAGAAGGCGTTGCAGGAGCAGATGGACGCCTCCGCCTCCGGCCTCCTCAACCTCCTGCGCACGATGAAGGCACGCGAAGCCGCTGCGGCCGACCGTGTTCTCAGTCTGTCTCAGAAGCTCCCGTTCGTGTTCTCGGCGCTGATGCTGGTCATTATCTTCTGGATCACCAGCCTCCTGGCCGGCACTATCACCGACTCGCTGAAGCGCCTGGAAGAGTCCACGCGCCGCATCGCCGCCGGCGACTTCTCGCTCATGAACCCCAAGCGGCGCTACCACGACGAGTTCTCCGACCTGTCGGTCGCCGTTAACCGCATGCTGTCGGAGCTGCGCGCCCGCGAGGCGCAGGTCATCAAGGCGGATCGCCTCGCGAGTATCGGTCTCGTGACCTCGGGCTTCGCGCGGCAGTTCAGCGCCACCCTCGACGCCATCACGAGCCACGTCGGCTCCTTTCTCGATCAGTGCCCGGAGGCCAAGGCGTGCGAGCAGTGCGGGTTGCTTCAGGCCCTGTCCGCCGAGACCCAGCGCGGTAAGGAGACCGTCGCCACCCTCCTGGAGTTCACCCTCGACCACGACTTCGTCCTCTCCGACGTGAGCCTGCACGAGGTCGTGGAGTCGGCGCGGCAGCTTCTCCAGGATCAGATGGACGAGGCCCACGTCTCGTATTCCAACGGGATCCCGCCGGACATGCCCCAGGTCCGGGGCGCGGTGAACCAGCTCCGGCACGTCTTCGTCAACCTCTTCCACAACGCAATCCAGGCAATGCCCCACGGAGGCGCGCTGTCGGTGAAGGCCGCCCTGCTGGAGGGCGAACGGGCCAGCGTCACCGTCTCCGACACCGGCACCGGGATTCCGCCGGAGGACCTCGCCCACCTCTTCGACCCTTCCTTCACGACCAAAGACACCGAGGGAGGAACCGGGCTCGGGCTCTCGATCAGCTACGGGCTGATCAAGAGGCACGGAGGCGAGATCCGGGCCGAGAGCCTGCTCGGCAGTGGAACCACCATCTCCCTCACGCTTCCCCTGGCGACGGGTGCACAGTAGGGTCAGACGTTGGTCGGTCTGTTTCGCTTCCTCGCTGCATGGATCGCGCCCAGCCGTCCCAGCACATCGAAGATCAGGCACATGAGGAAGCCTACGACGACTGCCAAGCTCACCGCGGCCAAGCCGTAGAGCACGCCGTGGGAATGGGCGAAGGTGCTGACGAAAGCCTCGATCCCGATCTCGTGAACCTCGACCGAGACGGATCGGGTGCCGACGACCCAACGGTCGCGGATCGCGAACGCCTCGATCGTGTAGCGGCCCGAGGAAACGCCGGCAGGCCAGAAGAAGCTGGTTGCGAAGCGGCCGTCGCGACAGGTGACGCCGCCGTCTGTGAAGGCGAAGAGGCCGGCCGCCTTGCGCGCCGCAATGAGCTCGTTCTTATGAAGCTCGGCGTCGGTCCCCCCCTTGACCGTCAGCGACCGGCGAAGACCCCTGAGCCCGAGGCGATATCGCAGGTGCTCTTGAGCAGGCAAGATCACCTCGAGCGGACCGCTGCTCTGGACCTTGTACATCCGCGGCACATTGCCGAACTGCACGCGGCCGACGGACATCCAGAACGGCCCGACCTTGCCCATCCGTGAGAATGTCACCGTCCGGCCCGGCGACGTCAGCTCGACCACGACGTCGCAGCCGGGCTCAACCCTGCCCCACACCTTGACGCGCTCGCCGGCGTAGCGGGGTGTCACCTGGATGTCGTGGTCGGACACCTCGAGCGTTTGCAGCGGGTTCGCCTGCTGCGCCACATCCCGAGGCCCGGCGCCGAGGGCGAAGTGACAGAGCAAGAGCCCCAGCATGGTCCCAAGCGGGCGAACTCTCATCGCCGGCCGACCAGCTCCTGAAGAAGAAACAGAGGCGCCGCCAGGAGACCGTTTAGCATCTTGACCGACATCGCAAGGACCAGCAGCGAGAACACGACCTTGAGCTGGTCGGCTCTCAGGCGCTGCGCCGCGCGGGCTCCCAGCTGCGCCCCGAGCGTGGAACCGATGAGCAGAATCGCCGCCAGCACAACGTCCACGGTGTGGTTCATGGCCGCCTGCATCAGGGTTACCGAGCTCGAAGTGAACAGCATCTGGAACAGGCTCGTCCCGACCACGACCTGCATCGGCATGTCCAGGAGGTAGGTCATGGCGGGGATCAGAATGAAGCCTCCCCCAACCCCCATGATCGCCGCTAGAACACCGACGAAGCCGCCGAGCAGGAACGGCGCCAGGGCCGACGTCTGAGTACCCGCGGCCTTGAACCGCATCTGCAGCGGCAGCCTTCGCAGCAGCCGCACGACGCGCGACGGCTCTCCGCCCTTCGGCGTGCCCCGCACCTGGCTTGTGAGCCCTTCAACGAAGACGATCACGCCGATCACCGCCATCAGGACCACGTAGCAGGAGACGATCACGAGGTCGAGGTTGCCTACCGCGCGCAGCAGCTTGACGATCCAGGTCCCCAACGCGCCGCCTGAGACCCCGCCAATGAGCATCAGCACACCAATTCCGATGTCCACGTTGCCGACCCTCAGGTGGGCGATCGCGCCCGAAACGCTGGCGCCGGCGATGGCGTTGATCCCGGAAGCGGCGGCGACCGCGGGGCTGACGCCCATCATGATCAGGATCGGCGTCAGCAGAAAGCCGCCAGATCCGAGCAAGCCCTGGACAAAGCCGACGCCGATCCCGGCGCAAGCGACCCACAGGATGTTGATGTCCATCCCGGCCACTGGGAGGTAGATGTTCATCAGCTCCAGGCTCCCCGTCATGTCGCTGCGCGGCACAGCCGCCGCACCACTCAGGACAGACGTTCGAGTCCCGGCGCCAGCCCCCCCAGCCTGGCACAACCGGGCTCCCGGCACGGGCCGGGCGTTGCCGATCTCAGTGTCCCTCCGCACCGCAGGCCTGGTCAAGGGCGACTCACACACTGAAGCGCCGTGGGCGACCCGGCGCATCTGGATCATTTCGGAGAACCTGGGCAGCAGACCTGAGCGCAGCGGTCCCTCGGGGCCGGAAGGCAGGACCGAGGCTCGCCTCGAGGCCGGGCTCCCCGTCCCCGAGGGGTGCGGCCGCAGGCCGCGGATCTGCCTGAGCCCGGATAGCGCGGGCTACACTACGCGGGTGTACGGGAGGGAGCGATGGCGAAAGCGTACGACCTTGTGGTTCTGGGCTGCGGGCCGGCCGGCGAGCGGGCCGCGATTCTGGCCGCCAAGGCCGGGCGGCAGGTGGCCGTGGTGGAGCGCGCCAACGTGGTCGGCGGTACACGGATCAACTGGGGAACGATCCCCAGCAAGACCCTGCGCGAGAGCGCCCTCTTCGTGTGGGCCCACACCCACCACCGCCTGGAGGGCATCCGCACCGAGATCGCCCAAGAGATCACGGTCTCGGACTTCATGTACCGCGAGCACATGGTGGTGCAGCGCGAGCTCGCGCTCATCAACCGGACCCTCGGGCGCTACAGCATCGAGGTCTTCCGCGGCCACGGTCGCTTCCTCGACCGACGGCGGGTCGCGGTGCTGGACGACGACGGTGTCGCTTTGCACGAGCTCGACGGGGAGGTCTTCGTCATCGCCACTGGCACCTCGCCCAACCACCCCATGGACGTCACCTTCGACGGCACGGTCGTTTTCGACAGCGACACCATCCTCAAGCTACCGCGTATCCCTCGCACCATGATCGTTCTCGGCGCGGGCGTGATCGGGGTGGAGTACGCCTCGATCTTCGCCGCCCTCGGCGTCGCCGTGACCCTGGTGGACACGCGCAACGAGCTCCTGCCGTACCTCGACCGCGAGATCGCCGCGCGTCTGGAGCAGGAGCTCGGGCGCCTCGGTATCACCATCCGCCACGGCGAACGCCACCGGCGGATCGCGAGGGTCGAGGGGGGGCCGCCGTCCGTTCGCTGCGAGACCATCAGCGGGGACATGCTGGAGGCGGACGCGCTGCTGTACTCGGTGGGCAGGGACGGCAACACGGCCGGCATCGGCCTCGAGGCGATCGGGATCGAGCCGACGGAGCGCGGGCTGATTGAGGTCAACCAGGTCTACCAAACCACACAGCCGCACATCTACGCCGCCGGCGACGTCATCGGCTACCCGGCCCTGGCCAGCACCTCGATGGAGCAGGGACGGCAGGCGGTTCGCCACGCCTTCAGCATCCCCGGCCCGCTCGGTCGCGAGGGAACGCTCCCGTTCGCCATCTACGCCATCCCCGAGATCGGCACCATCGGCGCCACCGAGGAGGACCTGGAGCGGGCCGGGACGGAGTACGTCATCGGCCGCGGGCTCTACCGCCTCAACCCGCGCGGCCAGATCATGGGCGACACCGGCGGCATGCTGAAGCTGCTGTTCGACCTCGCCGGCCTGCGCCTGCTTGGCGCCCACATCATCGGTTCCCAGGCCAGCGAGCTGGTCCACATCGGTCAGGCCTACCTGCGCGCCGACGCCACCGCCTTCGACATCGCCGAGGCGCTCTACAACTACCCGACCCTGGCCGACCTCTACCGTCACGCGGCGCTCGAGGCGCTGCGTGAGAAGATGCAACGCCGCCCCGGCTGGCAGCCGTGGACAACGCCCCGCTCGCCCGGATAGTCGCGCGTCACATGCGTTAGCGCGCTCAAGAGGGCCGGAGCCCCGGAGACCGAGTCCCGCCGGGGTTCGTCAGTGCCTCACAGGTGCTGCTGCCAGTACTCAAGCATCCGTCTGTAGAGATCGATGCGGGCCGGACGGTCGCTGATGATGTGCTTGCGCATCGGGTAGACCATGACGTCGAACGTCTTGCCGGCCTCGAGCAGCCGGTCGACGAAGTTCCAGGTGTTCTGCGGGTGCACGTTGTCGTCGTGCGTGCCGAGGACGAGCAGGATGCGGCCGTGCAGGTCCTTCGCGTACCGCAGCAGCGAGGTGTGCTCATACCCCTCCGGGTTGTCGGCCGGGGTCTTCATGAAGGTCTCGGCGAACTTGGTGTCGTAGAAGTGCCAGTCGGTGACCGGGGCAATGGCGATGCCGACCTTGAACTCCTGCGAGCGGGTCATCAGGAGCACGGTCGAGGTGCCGCCGCCGCTCCAGCCCCACACCCCCACGCGGCTCCCGTCGACCCACGGGTGCGACTTGAGCCAGCGCACGCCCGCCACCATGTCGCCGAGCTCGACATCGCTCCACACCTTGCGGACGACGGTGTCCTCGTCCGTCTTGCTGGCGCCAGTGGCGCTGCGGGGGTCGATGTTCATGACCACATAGCCGCGGTCGGCGAGGATCTGGTCGAACTTGGCGTTGAGGGCGAACGAGTAGTCGAAGGAGTCGGTCACCACTGGCGCCGCGGGCCCGCCGTAGATGTAGACGATCGCCGGGTACTTCTTCGCCGGGTCGAACCCCCTCGGCTTGATCAGGCGCACCTGCAGCGGGTGGCCGTCGGCGGCCGGCACCGTCAGCAGCTCGGGACACTGCCAGTCGAAGGCCTCGAGAAATAGCGCTGCCACGGCCTCAGTTGTCCAGACGGAGGCAGTGTCACTATGAAGAAGACCAGCGACCGGGTCATCCTGATCACCGGTGCCACGGACGGTCTCGGGAAGCGGGTCGCGCAGGACCTGGCGGGATCCGGAGCAACGGTTCTTCTTCACGGGCGAAGCCCGGCGAAGGGGGAGGCCACCGTTCGTGAGATCCGGGCCGCCACCCGCAACCGACAGCTCGCGTACTACAACGCCGACCTGTCATCGCTCGACGCGGTCCGACGTCTGGCCGAGGAGATCCTGGCCCATCAGGATCGCCTCGACGTGCTCATCAACAACGCTGGCATCGGCGTGGGGTCGCGCCGCGACGGACGCGAGCTGAGCAGGGACGGCTTCGAGCTGCGCTTCGCTGTCAACTACCTGGCGCCGTTCCGACTCACGCATCAGCTGCTGCCGCTGCTGCGGCGCTCGGCCCCGGCGAGGATTGTCAACGTTTCCTCGGTCGGGCAGCAGCCCATCGACTTCGACAATGTCATGCTCGCGAGCTCGTACGACGGCCTGCGGGCGTACCGGCAGAGCAAGCTCGCGCAAGTCATGTTCACGTTCGACCTCGCCGACCGCCTGAAGGGCACGGGTATCACGGCCACCTGCCTCCACCCCGCAACCCTGATGAACACCAAGATGGTGCTCGACACCGACTACTTCGGGGGAGCGATGACGACGGTGGAGCAGGGCGCCAGCGCGGTGGAGTACCTCGCCACGTCGCCACAGTTGAACGGCGTCAGCGGCGAGTACTTCGACGGACGACGCCCGGCGCGGGCCAACCGCCAGGCCTACGACTGGGAGGCCCGGCGGCGCCTGTGGAGGTTGAGCGAACGGCTGACCGGTCTCGCCGGAGCTCCGGCCGCGCCAGACTCCCGTACGGCTCGACCTGTGAGAGACTGACGGGTGCCCTCTCTCGGAACGCTCATCGTCGGCCTCGCTGCCGGCATCATCGGCCTGGCGTACTTCGTCTACGGCAAGCGTGCGCAGCGGCTGATCTTCGTCGTCGCCGGCGTCGGCCTGTGCGTCTACCCGTACCTGGTCAGCGGCGTGCCGCTGGAGCTCCTCGTCGGCTCACTGCTGGCGGCCGCACCATTCGTGATCCGCGACTGAGCGGCCTGGAGGACACGAGGTGTCGGCGCAAGGGCGGACCGGCGCAGTCGCGAGTTGAAGGGTGGCCGTCGCTCTGGTCCGACCTTCGCATCCGCAGTTCCTCACCCTCGACTGGAACCTCTGTGGAACCAAACCGGCGGCGGCAGCGTCCTACTCTCGGGGCTCACAATGAGGACCGCTGACTTCGAGCCGGAGTATCCGCGTCAAGGGCCGGAGGACGGCGTCGGAACTCGCCTGTGGATCGCTCTAGTCCTGGCCTGTTGCTTGCACGCGGTCCTGCTCTGCCTCCCGTGGTCGCCCGCGAAGTCTCTCGGATACTCCTCGGGCTCGCTTCACATGGTGCAACCGGTGAGATTCCAGCTCTCCCAGCTGTGGCAGCCGCCAGCCTTCCGCCGCGCCAGGCGCCGTCTCCGCCAGCCACCGCACCCACGACAACCCACTACTCCGAAGACAAAGCCTTCCTCGGCAGTCTCGAGGCACAAGGCAGGACCGACGGCGTTCCCCAAGACGAGGTCCTATCCCGGCGCCCTGGTGGCCGGGATCGACGTGGCAACCCCCGAAGTGCTGCACTCCGTGCGCCCGGAGTATCCGCCGGTCGCCGTCCGGGCACACCTCCAGGGAACCGTAGTTCTCCGACTCCTGATCGACGAGCGTGGAACGATCGCGGCGTGTGAACCCCTCCAGGTGCTTCCCTTCGGGCTCACTGATGTGTCGATCGCCGCGGTCCGTCAGTGGAGGTTCACACCGACGATGGTTCACGGCAAGCGCGTCAAGGTGCAGATGGACGTGACCGTCCGGTTCATCCTGAAGTAGCCACGGCATCACTCGAACCGTGAGGTCGCGGGAAGGGCGAAGACACCGTGTACTGCGGTTTGCTATCGCGAATCGCTGAGCTCGAAGTCGTCGAAAACCACGCGTGAGGGCTTCTTCTCGGAGGTGGAGAAGAGACCGAAACGTCACCGGAACCAACCTCGCGCCCCTGGAGCATGCAGCTGGTAATCAGGTTGGTGTCGGAGTTGACGATCTCGTACACGCCGTGGTCATGGCCCGAGCGGTAGGTATCGTCGCGCTCTCGTTCCCACTCGCTGGTCGGGTCCGAGAAGTCATCCTTAGCGATTCGCGCAGCGAATCGCTATGAAGCTGGGGTGGTCCGGGGTGTGATAGATCCGCTGCACGGCCTTGCGGTAGTCGTCCGGCTTGGCCCAGAAGATGTTGGGCACGAAGGTCTGCGGGTTGCGGTCATAGAGCGGGAACCAGCTCGACTGCACCTGCACCATGATGCGGTGGCCGGGCAGGAAAACGTGGTTCGCGGCGGGCAGGGCGAAGCGATAGAGCAGCGGCTCTCCGGGAGCGATGGGCTCCGGCGTCTCCAGGCTCTCGCGGTAGCGGCCGCGGAAGATGTCGGCCGAGACCATGAGCTGGTAGCCTCCCATCTCCGGCTGCGCGGCCACCTCGTCCGGGTAGACGTCGATCAGCTTCACCACCCAGTCGGAGTCGGTGCCGCTGGTGGAGGCCGTGATGTTGGCAACCGGCCTGCCGCTGATCTTGACCGGCTTCGTCAGGACATCGGAAACGTAGGTGAGCACGTCGGGCCGGCCGGAGGCCTCGCGCTGGTCGTCGACCAGCCAGCGCACCCACGCCGCACCTCCCGCGTAGCCGATGGCGGGAGACGGGCGGCCGTGATAGGGCACGGGCTTGGCAGGATCGGAGACGTACTCGTCGAAGGGGGCGTCGCCCTCCTTCGGCGGCTCGAAAGCCAGCTGGAAACCGGCCTCCAGGTACAGCGGAGTCGGACGCATCTCGCTACCGTCGGGGCGGCTCGGGGGCCACGTCCGGAGACGCCGCCAGGTGTTGGCACCGGTCTCGAACGCCGTCACGGGCGCCGCGTCGGCGGTCGGCGCGCCCTGCTTGAGGTAGGAGTCGAGAAATGGCAGCAGGATGTCGCGGCGGAAGCTCAGCGCGGTGTCGCTGCCGAACCTGATGGCGCCGAGCGAGCTGCCATCGCGGATCTGCTGGCCGTGGCACCAGGGTCCCATCACCAGGAACACCTTGTCGTTGTGAATGTCCTTCGGCTCGATAGCCCGGTAGACAGCGAGTGCCCCGTAGATGTCCTCCTGGTCCCACAGCCCGTGGACCAGCATCACCGGCACCGTGAGGGGTTCTTGCGCCAGCACCCGGTCCATCGCCTGGTCACGCCAGAAGGCGTCGTAGCTCGGGTGGGCGAGGATCTTGCGCCAGAAGCCGAGCTGCTCCATGCCGTGCCGCTTCCCCAGCTCGCCCGCCGAGCCCGCCCGCATGTACACGTCGTAGTCGTCGAAGTGGTCGGTCCACCACTTCACGTCCGAGTCGCCGGTCGCCTCCTGCTGGTAGATGTAAGGCATGTTCTGCTGCCGGAAGGCGCCGTAGTGGAACCAGTCGTCTCCCATCCAGCCGTCGACCATCGGGTTCATCGGCACCGCCACCTTGAGCGCCGGGTGCGGATGCACCGTAGCCGTGAGGGCGAGGTAGCCGTCGTACGAGATGCCTATGATGCCGACCCTCCCATTGCTTTCCGGCACGTTCTTGACCAGCCAGTCGATGGTGTCCCAGGTGTCCGTGGCGTTGTCCACGGGTGTCGGGTTCTGTGGCCCCCGCATCGGCCGGTTCATCACGTAGTCGCCCGCGGAGCCGTACTTGCCGCGCACGTCCTGGACCACGCGGATGTAGCCCCCGTCCACGGTCACGTCGGTGACGTTGTCGTACCCCTGGAGGACCGGCCCGAGGTGGGCACTGTCAGCATGGGTGGTGAGACGGGTCGCGTTATAGGGCGTGCGCGTGAGGAGGATCGGCGCGTCCTTCGCTCCCCGCGGCACGAGGATGACCGTGTGCAGCTTGACGCCGTCCCGCATCGGGATCATGACCTCGCGGCGAACGTGGTCGAAGGAGCCCGTTACGGGCTGGAACTTCGCCGGCGTCTCGCTCGGCAGGTCGGCGTAGGTCGTGGGCCGCGGCGTCGGTGTTTGCGCCGCCGCCGGCCCCACGAAGGCGAGTGCCAGAGTAAGCGCCGCCAGCGAGCGCGCGCGGCGGAGGCGGGGCGATTCGCGCAGCCCAGTGCCGTCGATCGTCGATCGAGGGACCTTCATCGACGATGACTATATCAACTCGTTGCCGCGGATCACCAATCGCCAGTCCTGCGACTCAGCGGCGACCGGGGGGCGGGAGTTCACCACCCTCGGGCGGCGGCAGCTGGCGCTGCTCGCGGCGCTGCTGCCAGCGCTCACCGATGCGCCGCCTGACCTCGCTCCGCAGCGCGTTGAGCTGCCGCCACTGCTGTGCGGTCATCAGCTGGCGGAAGCCGATCAGGAGCTCGAAGCGCTCGGCTTCCAGGCGTTGCCGTGCCTGCTGCAGATTGGCGAACGCCGCCCGCACTGCCTTGACATCGAAGTCGTCGCGCTCGGCGAGGTCGCCGAGCTGCAGCTCCGCCTTCTTGACCTCGGCGTTGAGGTCGATCATCCGTGGCGCGTGCGAGAACACCAGGTCGTGCATCTTCTTCTGCTGCTCGGGCGTGATCTGCAGGCGCTCGACCAGGCGCGGGTTCTGCCACCACTTGCCGGCAGGCATCTTGAAATCTGCCGCCCACAGGGTGCCGCCGACGGTCACCGTCACGGCAATCAACAGGGTCAGTGCTCGCTTCATGCTCCACCTCCAGGGACGCCCGCTACGACGCCGGGTTGGTCATCATGGACTCCATCTCGTCGGCCGTCGGCACCATTGGGCTCAGAGCCTCGAACCCGGGGACCTGGTCATCCGCCAGAGTGGCGTCGACCTCGGCCAGGATCTGCTCGACGGGCACCGCGGGCTTGACCGGCGCCGGCGCCTGGCGCCCGAACTGAAGCCAGACGCCGACGGCCGCGAGCACAACCGCGGCCACCGCCAACAGCGTCCGCCGCCACCGCCCGCGGTGCAGCGGCACCACCTCGGCCCAGGGCTCACCCAGCTGGACCAGGATCCGCCGTCTCTGCGCCCCCCAGTCGGGCATCTCGGCTTCGAGCGAAGCCCGCCTTTCGGAAACGAGGCGGCGGAACTCGTCGACGCTCCGGCTACAGGTCATGCAGGCGGCCAAGTGCTCGTCCACCTCGGCCTGGCTCGCCAGTCCGGCCGCCGCCGTGGTGATCTCGTCTTCGGTCAGATGCCTTCTCATCGTATCTCTCCCAGCTCCCGCCGCAGCCTGTGCACCGCCCGGTGTAGCTGCGTCTTCACCGTCCCCACGTGGACGCCGAGGGAGTCGGCGATCTCGTCAAGCTCCATCTCGGCGTAGAAGCGGAGGCGGAAGATCTCGCGCTGCCGCCCCGGCAGGCCTTCTTCGCACGTGACGAGGCGGGCTATCGCCTGGCGCTGCATCGCCCGTTCCTCGGGGTCGGCTGCGCCGTCCGGCATTCTCGCCAGCGGGTCGTCCCCGTCGTTCTCGCTGCTCTCGACCCGCTGCCCCCAGCGCTTGCGCCGGCGCAGCCGGTCGACGCAGGTGTTGATGGCGATTCGGACCAACCAGGTCCCGAACTGGGCGCGCCCATCAAACGAGTCCAGGCGCCGGAACGCCTTGAGGAAGGTGTCCTGCGCCGCCGAGTCGGCCTCATCACCGCCGACGTACTGGCGGCACACCAGCCAGACCCGGCGTTGGTGACGCCGAACCAGCTCACCGAAAGCGGTCTCTTCGCCATCGCACGCCCTCCGCCACAGCAACCCATCGTCCTGTGGAAGATCGTCCCGAGCCGGTGTCATCGCGCCTACTCGTATCACCCCCTTACGACGCGGCTGCGGCGGCAGGGTTGACACGGGCTGTGGCCCTATCGCCTAGACCATCGCCGAGCCGCGGTGCTCGCCGAAAACCGTGACCAGCGCGGCGGAGATCTCGCCGATCGTTGCGTACGCCTCGACCGCAGCGATGATCCTCGGCATCAGGTTGTCGTCGCCGCGGGCCGCGGCCTCCAGCTGGGCAAGGCTACCAGCGACTGCCGCCTGGTCGCGTCTTTCTCGCAGGCCGCGCAAGCGCCCGACCTGCTCCTCCTCGATGCGCTCGTCGACGCGCAGGGTCGGGATGGCCGTTTCGTCTTCGACCGTGAGCTCGTTGACGCCGACCACGATCCGGTCGTGCGTTTCGATCGCCCGCTGCGCCCGGTAGGCGGCGTCCGAGATCTGCCGCTGCTGAAACCCTGCCTCGAGCGCCTTGAGCGCGCCGCCCATCGCTTCGATGCTGTCGATCAGCTGCTCAGCCTCCGCCTCCAGTAGATCGGTGAGCCACTCCACGTACCAGCTGCCGCCGAGCGGGTCGACGACGTCGGCGACCCCCGACTCATGGGCGATGACCTGCTGCGTCCTCAGGGCGACCCGCGCGGCGTCCTCGGTCGGCAACGCCAGCGCCTCGTCGCGAGCGTTGGTGTGCAGTGACTGGGTACCGCCGAGCACTGCCGCCAGCGCCTGCAGCGCGACCCGCACGACGTTGTTGTCGGGCTGCTGGGCGGTCAGCGTCGAGCCCGCGGTCTGGGTGTGGAAGCGCAGCATCCACGCCTTGGGATCGGTGGCCTCGAAGCGGTAGCGCATGATCCGCGCCCACAGCCGCCGCGCCGCCCGGTACTTGGCGATCTCCTCGAAGAAGTCGTTGTGGGCGTTAAAGAAGAAGGACAGCCGCGGCGCAAAGTCGTCGACCGAGAGGCCGGCGCCAAGGGCCGCCCGCACGTACTCGATCCCATCGGCGAGCGTGAACGCGATTTCCTGCACCGCGGTCGAGCCCGCCTCCCGGATGTGGTAGCCGGAGATCGAGATGGTGTTGAAGCGGGGCACCTCGGTCTGGCAGAAGGCGAAGATATCCGTGATCAGGCGCAGGCTCGGACTCGGCGGGAAGCGGTAGGTCCCGCGCGCCATGTACTCCTTGAGGATGTCGTTCTGGATGGTGCCGGAGACCTTATCCCAACCGACGCCCTGGCGGCGCGCGACCGCCAGGTACATGGCGAGCAGGATCGAGGCGGTGGCGTTGATGGTCATCGACGTCGATACGCGGTCGAGGGGGATCCCGTCGAGCAGGACCTCCATGTCGGCCAGCGAGTCGATCGCGACCCCGACCTTGCCGACCTCGCCGGCGGCCAGCGGGTCGTCGGAGTCGTAGCCGATCTGGGTTGGCAGGTCGAACGCCACCGACAGCCCGGTCTGCCCCTGCTCGAGGAGATAGCGGTAGCGCTCGTTGGACAGTGCGGCGGTCGAGAAACCGGCGTACTGACGCATGGTCCACATCCGGCCCCGATACATGCTCGGGTACACCCCCCGTGTGTAGGGGTACTCGCCGGGCAGCCCGAGCCGCGCCGCAACCCCCGCGTCGAGGCTCCACGGCCCGTACAGGGGCTCGACCTCGAGCCCGGACACGGTCTCGAACCGCTGCCGCCGCTGCCGCCCCGCCTGCCTGCCAAGGGTCTCCTCGAACCACCTCTCGTAGTCCGTCCTCGTCGTCATCCAGCGCTCCTCCCCGCAAAGCCGGCGCGCGTCTACTCCGCCGGCGGCAGCTCGAGCCGGTCCGCGATCGTCGCCATGGCGTCGCGAACGAAGGCGATATGCTCGTCGAGCTCGACCCCGAGCTCCTCCGCGCCTCGGCGAACGTCCTCGCGGTTGACGCCGCGCGCGAACGCCTTGTCCTTGAGCTTCTTCTTCACCGACTTGACCTTCACCTCGGCGACCGCCGTGTCCGGGCGGACCAAGGCGCAGGCGGTCAGGAAGCCGGTCAGCTCATCGACCGCGAACAACGCCCGCGCCATCGCGGTGTCCCGCGGCACGCCCATGTAGTCGGCGTGCGACGCCACCGCGCGCACCCACTCCTCGGGCCAGCCCCGCTCGCGAAGGACCTGCGTGCCGACATGGAGGTGGGTCTCCTCGGTCTGGTTCTGCTGGTAATCGAAGTCGTGAATGAGGCCAACGATCCCCCATGCCTCCTCATCTCCGCCGAAGCGCCCGGCGTAGGCCCGCATCGCCACCTCGACGGCGAGCGCATGCTTGATCAGGCTGGGGTTGTCGGTGAACTCGTTGAGGAGCCGCCAGGCGTCGTCGCGCGTCGGTCGTTCGCTCATCTCGGCCTCCCGGCGCAAGTATACGACGGAAACACGCTGACCTCAGCACTTGCGCGGTTTGACACGAGATTTATGTTCAGGATGCAGGTAAGTCGCTTGACAAAGTCGAAAATTGGCTCTAGAACGTGCGTAATGACACCCATGGAGGTCCCATCGTGCCACACCGAGCCAACGATATCCTCGCCCGCTGCACGGAGGAGAACGTCCACTTCCTCCGCCTGCAGTTCACCGACATCGACGGCATCATCAAGAACGTCGAGGTTCCCCAGAGCCAGTTCGACAAGGCCCTTGACGGCCAGATCATGTTCGACGGTTCGTCGATCGAGGGTTTCACCCGGATCGAGGAGTCGGACATGCTGCTGGTGCCCGACCTCGACACCTTCGGTGTCTTTCCATGGGAGAGCGACCACGGCAAGGTCGGGCGCCTGATTTGCGACATCGCGAACCCCGATGGCTCGCCGTTTGCGGGCTGCCCGCGCACGGCGCTGAAGAAGATCGTCACCAAAGCCGAAAGGCTCGGCTACCGCATGATGGCAGGACCTGAAGCCGAGTTCTTCCTCTTCCATCGCAACGGTGAAGGCGAGCCGATCCCGACCACCCACGACACCGGCGGCTACTTCGATCTCAGTCCCCGCGACCGCGGGGAGGAGGCGCGCCGCGACATCTGCCTGGTGCTCGAGGCGATGGGCTACGAGGTCGAGGCCGCCCACCACGAAGTCGCACCCGGCCAGCACGAGATTGATTTCAAGTACGCGGACGCCGTCACCACCGCCGACAACATCGTCACCTTCCGCTTCGTGGTCAAGAAGGTGGCGCTCATGCACGGGTTGCACGCGACCTTCATGCCGAAACCACTGGCGCGGGAGAACGGCTCCGGCATGCACACGCACCAGTCACTGTTCACCCTCGACGGCGCCAACGCTTTCTACGATGCGCAGGGACTGTGGGAGCTGTCCGAGACTGCCCGCTCCTACATCGGCGGCCTGCTCGCCCACGCCCGCGCCTTCGTTGCCGTCACCAACCCGCTCGTCAACTCCTACAAGCGCCTGGTGCCGGGCTACGAGGCGCCCGTCAACGTCGCCTGGTCGGAGAAGAACCGCTCGCCGATGATCCGCGTACCCGCACGGCGCGGCATCGGGACCCGTTGCGAGGTGCGTGTGCCGGATCCTTCGTGCAACCCCTATCTGGCGTTGTCGGCGATGCTCGCCTCCGGGCTCGACGGCATCGACAACGGCATCGAGTGCGGCGAGCCGGTGAACCGCAACATCTTCGAGATGAGCCAGCGTGAGAAGCGTCGCCTCAAGATCGTGCAGCTGCCCGCCAACCTCGCCGAGGCGCTCTCGTACCTGGAAAAGGACTCCGTTCTCGCCGAGGCCTTCGGTGATCACATCTTCCAGCACTTCCTGTTCAACAAGCGCCGCGAGTGGGCCGAGTACATCCAGGTCATCCACGGCTGGGAGCTGGAGCGCTACCTCGACAGGTACTAGCCCGGGCTATCCGGCCGCGACCTACTGCGAGCGACGATACGCCAGCCAGGGCCGTGCTCTTCGCGTCGCGCTCTCCTCAACGTACAGGAAGTACGCCTGCGTCAGCGCGACGCTCAGATCCCGGTCCTGCCAAGCGTCTCGCCGCTCTCGCTACGATCGCGTCCGGATAACCCGGGCTCACAGAAGGTGAATTACTCCGGCGCGAGAAGACGCACATCTGAATCCCGTCTCGCGTATTTCGCTGCGAACGGACTCTCCGCCCGGACCTCCCGTGACTCTGAACAACGAGCCTTGGTCCGTTTTGCACTGCGACCACCGGCCGGGCATCTGCCGCTGAAGGAGCTCTCTCCTACAAACTGCTAATCCCGAGGGGTGCAGCCGCTGGCCCCGGATCTGCCTCACGAGGGCCGTCTCCCCTGGGACGGTCCCGCGACGGGGCAAGGACGGAATGGAAGGAGGCGAGCGGCCATCCCGCCGCGGGCGGCAGGGGGACCGGGCGCAGGAGGCTTGGCCCGAGGTTCACCGAGGGTAAGCCTCCGAGCACGGTTACTCCGGCGTCCTCGGCGGGTGCAGCCGTGAGCCGACGCGCCGCTCCGTCCCCGCCCCGCCGGCCCGCGCAGCGGGCTGCGGGCGTAAGCCCGCACGGGACATGCGATCGCGTCACGCCCCTCCCAGCGGGATCGCGCAGGGCGTTCTCCTCGCACCTCGCCGCCAGCGAGCGAGGAGTCGCTGACCTCGTGGTCGCGACGACGAAACGAGTGCAGCGGCGGGGTGCGAGAGGGTGCTCCTGCGTGATCCCTCACCTATCAAAAAGGGAGGGGGCTCACTGTCCTCTCAGAGAACCTGGCAGGCAGACCCGAGCGCAGCGGCCCCTCGGGGCCGGAAGGTCGGCCCGAGGTCCTCCTCGAGGACGGACTGACGGTTCCCGAGGGGTGCGGCCGCAGGCCGCGGATCTGCCGGAGCCCGGGCGTCTCCCCCAGGAAGGGGCCCGCGGCAGGGCGGGAACGTGTAACATCGGGGGCTGGGAGGCCCGATGAACGCGTTCTCAGAGATGTCCCGCGACGAGCTTCTCAAGGCCGTAGAGATGTTCGCCAAGAACTGGCTCGCCCACGACGGCTGCTGGTTCCTCGCCGCCGAGGAGCGGTTTGACCTCGAGACCGCGATCGATCTCGACACGAGATCGTGGGCGCGCTTCGCAGCGGCCGAGGCGCGACGGATCATGAGCACCTTCGAGATTCCGGAAGGCGGCGGCTTGGAGGCGCTCGAGCGCGCGCTGGGCCTGCGCATGTACGCGGCCATCAACCGTCAGCACGCCGAGTGGTCCGACGACCGCGCCCGGCTGCGCTTCTTCATGGACGGCTGCCGGGTCCAGGACACGCGGCGACGCAAGGGCCTGCCGGACTTTCCCTGCAAGAGCGTCGGCGAGGTCGAGTTCGCGACCTTCGCGCACGCCATCGACGAGCGGATCAGGACCGTCTGCCTCCACTGTCCGCCGGAGGCGCCGGAGGGGAGGTACTGCGGATGGGAGTTCTCCCTTGATGAGCGCGTTGCCCGCCCCGTCCCGGGGGCCGAGTAACGGCGACCTCGCCGAGGCGTTGTTCGCCCTCGCCGAGCGCGAGCCGGCCGGCGACCGTCGCCTCGCTCTGCTACGGGCCGGGTACGCAGCGATGGACAGTCTCCGCCCCGCGCGGCGGGGACTCCTCGACGGCGCGCCGGCCTGGCTCAGGCCCCTGGTCTTGCAGCTTGCCGGCTGCCCCAGCGAAGGGGCGCTGGCCGCGGCCGTCGAACGCCTGAGCTCCGGCCACCCGCCGCAGCGCAGAGCCACGCGGCAGCGGTTCCTCTCCCGCTGCGAGGTCGACCGCGTCCTCGCCGCGGGTCCGGAAGAGCTGCGACCGCAACGCCTGCGCGGCGCCTTCCATTGGCACACCGATGCCTCGGACGGCCGCGCGGCGCTGGAGACGATGACGCGCGCGTGCACGCGGCGGGGCGCTTCGTGGGCCGTCGTCAGCGACCATTCCCGCGGTCTCGAGGTGGCCTCGGGGCTCGACCTCGAAGGCGTCCGGCTACAGCGCAAACGGGTGGAGCGCTGGAACCGGCGCCGCGGCGACGAGCTCCACCTGTTCCAGGGCCTCGAAGCGGAGATCCTCCTCGACGGCACGCTGGACGTGCCCCCCGAGGAACGGTCCGAGCTCGACTGCGTCCTCCTCGCGCTGCACCGGGGTCTCGATTCGCGGCCGGACCAGACCGAGCGTCTGTTGCGCGCCGTGGCAACGCCCGGTGTTCACGTGCTCGCCCACCCGCGCGGCCGGTTGTTTCACCATCGGCAGGGTGTACGGGCGCGCTGGGAGCTCGTGTTCTCGGCCTGCCGGGAGCACGGGGTCGCGGTCGAGATCAACGGCTTCCCGCGCCGCCAGGACCTCGATTGGGAGCTCGCGCGCCTCGCCGTCGACGCCGGCTGCGAGCTGATCCTGGCTTCGGACGCACACGCTCCGTCGCACCTCGAGCTCGACGCCTACGCCTGTGCGATCGCGGCGCGGGCCGAGGTTCCTCCCGAACGCATTCTCAACCGCCTGCAGCCGGAGGCCTTTGCCGACTGGCTCGAGCTCCGCAGATCCTAGACCGGATCATCAGGCCGCGATCTACTGCGACCGGCGAGACGCCGGTCACCGCTAGCATGGGAGGGACCTGGTGCGGCGATTGTCGGTTTGGAGCTTTCCGAACCCCCCGTCTTCCGACGGCCGTCCGCAGCCGTCGGACCCGATCGCTTCCTCTCCACGCCAGAGGAGGGGAATCGATATCAGTAGAGCGGGAACCTGGAGGTGAGCTCCTTCACCTCGGCCTCGATGGCGGCCATCTTGTGTTGGAACGCCTCGAGCTTGACCGGGTCGTCCTTGTCCTCCTCGGAGTCAAGGACGCGGTGGATGAGCCCGGCGATGACCTTCATCTCGTCCTGTCCCATGCCGCGGGTGGTGACTGCTGGTGTCCCGATGCGTAGGCCGGAAGCGATGTACGGCTTGCGGGTGTCGAATGGGACCGTGTTCTTGTTGACCGTGATACCCGCCATGCCCAGCCACCGCTCGGCCTTCTTGCCGGAGATGAAGTCGGTGCCGAGGTCGATCAGGAAGAGGTGATTGTCGGTGCCGCCGGAGACGATGCGCCAGCCGTGCGCCTTCACCGCGCCGCAGAGAACGGCGGCGTTGTCTACGATCTGCCGCTGGTACTCCTTCCACTCCGGCTTCATCGCCTCTGCGAAAGCCACCGCCTTGGCGGCGATGATATGCATCAGCGGGCCGCCCTGAATGCCTGGGAACACGGCCTTGTCGATCGCCTCCGCCCACTCCCCGGGGCACAGGATCATGCCGCCACGCGGGCCGCGCAGGGTCTTGTGGGTGGTGGTGGTCACGAACTGGCAATGCGGTATCGGTGACGGGTGCAGCCCGGCAACGACAAGGCCCGCGATGTGGGCGACGTCGGCCATCAGCAGCGCCCCCGCCTCGTCGGCGATCTCGCGCAACCGCGCGAAATCGATGGTACGCGGGTACGCGGAAGCGCCGCAGACGATGAGCTTTGGCTTGTGCTCGAGCGCCAGCTCGCGGATGCGGTCGTAGTCGATGGTCTCCGTGTCCCTGCGGACGCCGTAGGGAACGACGTTGAACTCCTTGCCCGAGTAGTTGAGCGGGTGACCGTGGGTCAGGTGGCCGCCGTGCGTAAGATCCATGCCGAGCATGGTGTCGCCGGGCTTGAGCACGGCCAGGTAGACGGACATGTTGGCCTGCGCGCCCGAGTGGGGCTGGACGTTCGCGTGCTCGGCGCCGAACAACTCCTTGGCACGCTCGCGCGCCAGCTCCTCGGCGACATCGACGAACTCGCAGCCGCCGTAATAGCGCTTGCCGGGGTAGCCCTCGGCGTACTTGTTGGTCATCACCGAGCCCATTGCAGCCAGCACAGCCGGCGACACAAAGTTCTCCGACGCGATCAGCTCCAGCCCCTCGTTCTGCCGCCGGCGCTCGTTCTCGAGGGCCTCGGCCAAGGGCGGATCCGCGGCCGCCACAAGCTCGTTGTGAACCGAGAACAGCTGCGCCTTCAACGATGTCATCTGCCGTCTCCCTTCGCATCGATCTCGATCTTGCCGACCCGCCGCTGGTGACGACCGCCTTCGAACGGGGTGCCGAGAAAGACGTCGACCACCTGCTCGGCAACCCCGGCGCCAAGGACCCGCCCACCCAGGCAGAGCACGTTGGCGTCGTTGTGACGGCGCGCCATCTCGGCGGTGTAGGCGTCGTGACAGAGCGCAGCGCGCACCCCGGGGTGCCGGTTGGCGGTCATGCTCATGCCGATACCGGTGCCGCAGATCAGGATGCCCAACTCGCCTTCGTCCGCGCTGATGCCGGCGGCAAGGCGGTGGGCAAAGTCCGGGTAGTCGACCGAGGCCTCGCTGTCGACGCCGAGGTCGCAGACCGCGAGCCCCCTCGCCTCCATGTACGCCCGCACCTTCCGTTTGAGCTCGAAACCGGCGTGGTCGGATGCGATCAGGATCATCTCAGGTCTCCCGACAGCTGCTGCTCGATGCCCGGCTGCTCGAGGGAACGGTACTCCTCGAGGGCGAAGCGGTCGCTCATCCCCGCGATGTGGTCCGCCACCAGGCGCGCGAACCCGGGGCTTGTATGGTAGCGGGCGGCCACCTCGCCCGCAACCGAGGCCAGCGGCAGGTCGCGCAGGTAGGTGAAGCCGAGCTCCTCCTTGGCGCGCAGCAGCACGTAGGAGGGCAGGTTGCGCGGATTGAGCCAGAAGGCCCGGAATAGGCCGGTGACGACCCGGCGCGCCCGCCAGTCCTGGCGGTTGACCTGGGGGTGGTTGATGATCGATCGGTAGATGAACCCCTTGAGGTCGTGAAACAGCGGCTCGACGCCGCGCGAGAACCAGATCGTGGTCTGTGAGAGCGAGCGCGCTTGGCCAGCGAAATCCTCGTGGTTTGAGATGCCGCGGCGCTTGAGGAAGCGTTGGATACGCTCGGCACCGGCGGTGATGACATCGGTCACGAAGAGATGAATAAGGGCCCGGATGAGCAGGTTCTGGCGCCGCCAGGCGTGGCGCTCCCCGCCGTAGGCCGCGCCCATGCGGTCAATGATGCGCTGTGCGACAGGCAGCCTCTCCACCCGTCCCAGCTCAACGGCGCCGGCGCGCAGGCCGTCCTCGAGATCGTGGGTCTGCTGCGCAATCTCGTCGGCCACCGCCAGCGCCTGGCCTTCGAGGTGACAGGCCCTCTCGAGGCACAGGCCGTCGGTGGCCGGTAGCGGGAACGGAAAGCGCTTCTTCCAAGAGGTGTGCTTCAGGATCCCCTCGCGGACCTGATCGGTGAGGTTGAGGCCGGGGTGCTCGTAGCGCCGCTCGAGCAGGTCGACGACCCGCAGCGACTGGTAGTTGTGCTTGAAGGTCCCGGCCTGCTTGACGACCGCGGCCGGCAGCGGCACGGCCGGCTCCTCGCCGGTCAGAATCTCCCGCAGCACGGTCTCGCCGATGTGACCGAAGGCGGTGTGCCCCAGATCGTGGCCGAGGGCAATGGCCTCGACCAGGTCCTCGTTGAGGCCGAGCGCGCGGGCGATCGTGCGGCCGATCTGTGACACCTCGAGGGTGTGGGTGAGGCGGGTCCTGGGATGATCAGCGAGGTGGGGCACGAACACCTGCGTCTTGTGCTTGAGGCGCCGGAAGGCCCGCGAGTGGAGGATGCGGTCGCGGTCGCGCTGGAAGGCGAGACGGTAGTCGAAATGCCGTCCCTCCTCGGCAACCGGAAGCCGCCGCGTCGCTTCGGTAGAGCGCACCGCGAACAGCGCGAGCCTGCCGGCCTCATCTTCCTCCAGCGCGGCCCGGTCTCGAGTCAGCTGGCTCGACATCCGATTAGCCTCCCCGTTCACCATACTCCAGCAGCGTACCCACCACCCGCAGGCTGCCGGCGGCGAGCACGGGGTCCTCGAGCATCTCCAGGCCCTCGAGCACGCTCGCCGCCTCGCGGGCGCCGGTGAACGCCGCACGCAGCCGCTCGAGCGGCGCGGCGCGCTCATCGTCGAGCTCGAAGACCACGACCTCCCCGACCAGCGGCTGGAGCCGGGCCGCCATCTGGGCCACCGGCTTGTCGTCGAGACACGAGAACAACAGGTTGAACCGCCGCCGCCTGCCCTCGAGGTAGGTGGCGAGCGCCGCCACCGCCTCGGCGTTGTGAGCACAGTCGAGCAGAATCTCCCGACCACACACCCGGTGCGTGGACAGCCGCGCCGGCCAGCACACGCCTGCGAGCCCACGCCGCACCGCCGGGCCATCGAGCGGCGGCGCGATGCCGATGTCCGCCGCGGCGCGCGCGAGCGCGAGGGCGAGATGGAGATTGGCAACCTGATGCGCTCCCGCGAGCGGCACTTCGACTGGCACCGCACCGTCCCCCCAGTCGGCTTCCACCCCACCCATCTCGCCGGCGGTCAGCCGCACCAGCTCGGTCGCGGGGATCGCGCCAGGGACGCCGAGAGATGGCACTATGGCCTCGTCCACGTTCGGGCCGAGCACGGCGACCGTGACATCAGTGAGGGCGGCCCCTTTCTCGGCGGCGATCTCCTCGCGGGTCGACCCCAGCCAGGACCTGTGATCCGTGCCGATGTTGGTGAGGCCGGCGACCGCGCTGGTCGCAATCCGGGTGGCGTCCCAACGACCACCGATCCCGACCTCGAGCACCGCCACCTCGGTTCCCGCCTCGCGGAACGCGAGCACCGCAGCCAGCGTCAGGGTCTCGAAGAAGGTGAGCTCCGGAAAGCGCTCCAGCCGCTCGAGACAGGCCGACATCGCTGTCGGGGAGATCGGCTTCCCGGCCACCCGAATCCGCTCCTCGACTCGCACCAGGTGCGGCGAGGTATAGAGGCCGGCCCTCACCTCGTGGGCGGTGAGGATCGCCTCCAGCATGGCGGCCGTCGACCCCTTGCCGTTGCTGCCGGCGATCCGAACCGATGCGAGCTCGCGCTGCGGATCGCCAAGCGCTTGCGCCGCCGCACGGACGGCGTCGAGCGAAGGGTGGATGCGGCCCGGGCCCCGGCGCCTCAGCTGGGCTGGAAGCAGGTGAGGCATCGTGCGACCACCTCCAGCAGCTCGCTGCGCGGCACAACTATGTCGAGCATGCCGTGCTCGAGGAGAAACTCGGAGCGCTGGAATCCCTCCGGCAGCGTCTGGCGGATCGTCTGCTCGATCACCCTTGGGCCGGCGAAGCCGATCAGTGCGCCTGGCTCGCCGATGTTCACATCGCCGAGCATGGCGAAGCTCGCTGTGACGCCGCCTGTGGTCGGGTCCGAGAGGATGGAAATGTAGGGTAGTCCCCGGTCCCGCATGCGCGCCAACCCGGCCGAGATCTTGGCCATCTGCATCAGGGACAGGACGCCCTCCTGCATGCGCGCGCCGCCTGAGCAGGCGACGCTGATCAGCGGCAGGCGGCGGGCGAGACAGCGCTCGATGGCCCGGCTCATCTTCTCACCGACAACCGAACCCATCGAGCCACCCATGAAGCGGTACTGCATGGCGGCGACGATCGCCGGCCGCCGGTCGATGTCGCCACGAGCGACGAGCAGCGCGTCGCCGGGTCCCAGCCGCCTGGTGTAGGCCGCAACGCGCTCCCGATAACTCTTGGTGTCGACGAAATTCAGAGGATCCGCCGACCGCACCTTCTGAAACAGCAGCTTGTACTTGCCACCGTCGAATAGCATCTCGAACCGCTCCTCGGCGGTCATCCGGAAGTGGTGCTGGCAGCGAGGGCAGACGAGGTGGTTCTCACGAACCTCCTTGTGATAGAGGATCTCCTTGCACGACTCACACTTCACCCAGAGCCCGCGGGGAACGTTGAGGGGGTTCTTCATAGGCGCCTTTCACGATCTCGCCGGCGTTCCGTCGGCAGCACGGCCTTCGAGCCGCACCGCCCCGGCCTCGAGAGAACCGAAACCCCGGCTGCACCGGGGTTCCTGGAGCCGCGGGGCCGATGGCTGTCAGCCTTGGCCTTCCTGCTCCTCGAGGTCGTTTGGAACGCCCAAGCGCTGACAGGCTGCATCATACATCTGGCGCGCCGCCTTCTGAGCTGCCTGCAGGTCGGCGATCTTCTGCTTCACCCGCGCCAGCTCCTCCTGGATCAGGTTCTCCAGGTCCTGGATCTCTCCCTTGGTCGTCTTCAACGCGTCCTCGTAGAACTTCTTCTGCGCGTCGCTCAGAACACTCATGGCCGCTCCTCCCTATGAATCACGAAGCATCACCGTAGCTCAAATGGTATGCGGATCAGTACCCACATCCGGACCTTCACTCCGAGCTTGGTAGCGGGTCGGTACCGCCACTGGCGAACAGCCTCCTCGGCAGCCTTCTCGAAGCCCGCGCCCTGGTGCGTGACCTGCAAGATCTGGACGTTCTCGACGCTGCCGTCGATCCCGATCAGCGCCCGCAGCCTGACCTCGCCGCTGAACTGCATGCGGCGGGCCACCGGTGGGTAGCTCGGGGAGACTCTCTTGATGAGCACCGGCAGCGTCACCTGAGGGCCACCGGACACGATCTCGCCCTCCTTCACGGCCGGTGTCGGAGTGGGCGTAATGGTCGGCGTCGGTGTCGGCGTTGCCGTCGGCTGCGGCGTCGGCGTGTCAGTCGGAACTGGAGTTGGGGTGTCGGATGGAACCGGGGTCGGCGTGGCCGGCTCCGGCGTCGGTGTCGCAAGCTCCTTCTCGAGGCGCTGCCGCATCGCGGTCTCCTGTGCCGCGACCATCGCTTCTGCCTGTTGGCGGACCATCGCCTTCAGCTCCTCGGTGGGAGTTGCGGTCGCCTCGGCCACCGGTGTCCCGGCAGCCGCCGGCGTCGCTGTCGGCGTCGCCACCACCAGCGACGGCGTCTCGCCTCCACCTCCACCGCGCAGGAAGATCCAGCCGCCGACGGCAGCGATGATAATGAGGGCCCCCAGGCCCAAGATCAACGGCAGTCGAGACTTCTTCGCCGGCATCTCGCGGCCTGCCCAGCTGGGCTCCTCGGGCTCCTCGGGAGGTGCCGGCGGCTCTTCGACGTCCCGCGCGACCGCCGCAGCGCCCACCTCGACCTCAGGTGTCGCGACCACCGCCTCCTCCGGCACCGGCTGCGGCGCCTCGGCACCGGCTGCGACACCGGCTACAAGAGAGATCTCCTTGCCCTCGGCCAGCTCCGCGGCAAACCTCGCGACCTCAGACCGCGTTGCCGACCACGCGTGCTCGTGCATCACCTTCTCGAGGTCTCGCTGTAGGTCGCTCGCCGACTGGTATCTCTGGTCCCGTTCGGCCTCGAGCGCGCGCAGCACGATGGCATCGACATCGCTCGGAACCTCGGTGTTGTACTTTGAGGGCGGCTCGACCTCCGGGTTGCGGACCTGCTCGAGGATCGACAGCTCAGAGTCCCCGGCGAAGACCTTGCGGCCCGCCAGCATCTCGAACAGGACCAGGCCGAGTGAGAAGAGGTCCGACCGGTGATCGATGCTCTTGCCCCACGCCTGCTCCGGCGACATGTACTGGAGCTTCCCCTTCAGCGCGCCGGCGCGGGTGTGGGACGCCTTCGAAGCCGCCTTGGCGATGCCGAAGTCGCACAGCTTGATATCGCCTTCCGTCGCGATGAGCACATTCTGAGGCGACACGTCCCGGTGGACGAGACCCAGGTCACGGTTCTCGAAGTCACGACGGCGGTGAGCGTAGTCGAGAGCCGAGGCGAGCAAGGTTCCGATGTGCAGAGCGAGCGGGACCGGCATCGTGACACCACGGTCACGACAGCTGGCGAGCAGCGACTTCAGGTCCCAGCCGTCGATATACTCCATCGCGATGTAGTACGAGCGGTCGATCTTGCCGAGATCGTAAATGTGAATGATGTTGTTGTGGTTGAGCTGCGCCGCCAGCTTGGCCTCGTCGATGAACATGCTGACGAACTCGTCGTTGTCCGTCAGGTGGGGCAGGATTCGCTTGATGGCGACAGTCTTCTGGAACCCCTCCATCCCCATCATGCGCGCCTTGTAGACCTCGGCCATACCACCGGTCGCAATGTGCTCCATGAGGACGTACTGCCCGAACTGGGTGCCGCCCTCGGCAAGGGAAACCTCGGCTGCCGCGGCCGCCTCCGGCTCGGACGCCGGCGGTGGGGCAGCCTTGGCGGCGGCCGGCGGTGAGGGCTCGGCTGTCGGTTCCTCCGCCGACGGCGCGACGGCTTCCGCCGCCTCGGGCTCGGACGCCGGTGGCACCTCGGCACTCGGACCTTCGGGCGCTGGCGCCGCAGCCGAGGGCTCCTCGGTCGCCGCGGCCACGGGCTCGGCCGGCGGCTCGGAGGCCGGCGGCTCCGCGGGAGCCCTGCGAACCGGCTTGACGTCCAGCCCGGCCAGGGTCTGAGACAGAATCGCGTCGACATCGGTCTCCGAGGGCGGCGCCGCACGCTTCACCGGCTCCGTGCTCTTCGACTCGGAGAGCACATCCGCGAGGGTCTGCTCGAGGCGTTTCTTGGCACTCTGCTCGGTTTTCGACTGGGCAGCCGGCGTCGCCTCCTGGCGGCGGTCCTCGCCGTCAACGTCGGACAAGATCTCACCGAACAGATCGTGCGAGGTGAGGGTCTTTGCACCGCTCTCCCCGTCGAGCCCGGCGTTCTTGCGCAGTGTCTGCAGCATGTCTTGCGGAATGGCCTGGGTCGTCGCCGGGGGCTCCTCCGAAGTGAGCAACCGCTCCACCCGTTGTAGCAGCGCTTCGCCGGAGAATGGGCGCTCGAGAATGTCCTGGGCCCCGTAGCGGGCGGCATCGTTCCTGGGGTCACTGCCGCGGTACCCCGACATCAGGATCAGGAATGGGGTCGCGCGCAGGCCGGCACGTGCGCGGAGCTGCGTGATGGCGTCCTCGAGCTTGATCCTGGGCAGGACCGAGGTCAGCACCACCAGGGTCGGCTCGAAGTGAGCACAACGTTCCACGGCGGCGTCGAGGTCGGCGGCCACCTCCACGATGTAGCCGGTACCCTCCAGGGCCTTCTGGACCCGATCAACGTAGCGCGGTTCATACTCGATGAGAAGGATGTGTCGTTTCATGGCCCCGATTCACCCGATCAGCAGGTCAAGAGAAGAAGATACCCGTTTCATTATCAGTCTCCCGAGCGCAAAGTCAACCGCATGGCGCCGTGCGACCTGCGAGCCGACCCCGCCGTTCGGCACAGATGCTGACGATCCGTGACCAGCCTCGGGCCACCTCGTCGTCGAGCATCGAGAGGTCTCCGGAGTTGTCCACGACCACGTCCGCGAGTCGGCGCTTGTCGTCGAGCGGAAGCTGGGCCGCCATCAGCTGGCGCGCCCGCTCCGGGGACATTCCTCGCCCGGCCGCCCGTTCCAGCTGCTGCTGTGGACGGCACCACACCACGGCCAGCACGTCGTAACCGCGGTAGGAGCCGGTCTCCACCATTAATGTCGCCTCTATGACGGCGGTCACCGGCTCCCCTGCAGAGTGGTGGAGATCCTCCAGCCAGCGGTCGATCCGCTCGTGAACCAGAGGATGCACTGCGGCGTCGAGACGTGCGAGCGCCTCGGGATCACCGCTGATTCTGTCAGCGAGCGCGGTCCTGTCCACCGAGCCGTCGGCGGCCTCCACTTTGCTCCCGAACAGCCCTCTCACCGCCCGCGCCCCCGCCGCTCCGGACCGGTACAGCTCATGAACCACCGCGTCCGCGTCGAGAACCGCCGCGCCCATGGTGGCCAGCCGGCGGGCGACCGCGCTCTTGCCCGACGCCAGGCCTCCAGTCAGCCCGACCGTGCACGGCCTCACACGCCCCTCCGCTGGCGCGCGGCGGCGACCGTGTTCGCCATCAGCCTGGCGATCGTGAGCGGCCCGACGCCGCCAGGCACCGGTGTGATCCGTGCCGCCCGTGGCAGGACCCTCGTGAAGTCGACGTCGCCGGTCAGCACCGAGCCCTTCTCCTCAAACCGGCGCCGCCGCCCCTCGTCCCCCGGGAACAGCTGCTCAACCTCCTCGGCCACCGTCACGCGGTGCATCCCGACGTCGACCACCACGGCGCCCTCCGCCACATGGTCGGCACCGATCAGGGCCCGTCGTCCAGCCGCCACGATGAGGATCTCGGCCTGGCGGGTGACCGCCGCGAGATCACGGGTTCGCGAGTGGCACACGGTTACCGTCGCGTGAGCATGCAGCAGCAGCATCGCCATCGGCTTGCCAACGATGTCGGAGCGTCCGACCACTACCGCCCGGCGCCCCTCGACGGCGATACCCTTCCGCCGCAGCAGCTCCATGATGCCCGACGGCGTGCACGGCACCAGACGTGGTCTGCCCTGTTGCAGCAGGCCGACGTTCACAGGGTGAAAGCCGTCGACGTCCTTGGCGGGATCGACCGCGTCGAGGATCTCGTGGGTGTCGAGCGATGGCGGCAGGGGTAGCTGGACCAGAATCCCGTCCACCTCCGGATCAGCGTTGAGAGCCTTCACCAGATCCAGGGCCTCCTCCCGAGCGACGTCCGCCGGCAGCCGATGGGTGTGGGAGACCATTCCGAGACGGTCGCAGGCTCGCGCCTTCGAGCCGACGTAGACCTTGGAGGCAGGATCGTCGCCGATCAGCACCACATCGAGCCTCGGCGTCACGCCCCGGCCGGCGAGCTCGCTGACCTCGTGCGCAACCTCGGTGCGGATCTCGTCGGCAACCTTCTTCCCGCTCAGAATCTTGTCTGACTCCATGTGCCTCCCTCGACACCCTCGGCGGCCCCGTCTCAGTGAGCCGGCGCTTTGGTTCCTTCGTACAGGGTCACGACGCCGCCGGTGAGCGGCGTACCGCTGACGGCGACCAGCCCGAGACCCTTCAGCACCCGGCACAGCCCATCCCGGTCGGGAAAGGTCGCCACCGACGCCGGGAGGTACTGGTACGCCTCGCCGTCGCCGGACAGCCACCGCCCGACCCGCGGCGGCACGACCCGCGACCACCAGCCGAGGACCGGCGCCAGCACACCGCGGGGACGCGAGAACTCGAGGATGAGCAGCCTGCCATTCTCGCCCAGCACCCGGATGAGCTCCGCCAGACCGGCCTCCAGCCGCTCGAAGTTGCGAACCCCGAACGCAACCGTCACCGCCTCGACGGTTCCGTCAGCCAGCGGCAGGCGTGCGGCGTCCGCCGCGAACAGGGCGAGCTTCCTTCCCCGCCGACGGGCCTTGTCGGCGGCCCGGGCGAGCATGGGAACGCAGAAGTCGCTGGCCAGGGTCGGCACGCCGGCGGGAAGGGCGAGCGCCACGTCTCCGGTGCCGGTGCACATGTCGAGAACACGTTGTGGCTTCACGCCGCCGATGCGGCGCGCCAGCGCACGCCGCCAGACCACATCCCGGCCGAGAGAAAGGACCCGGTTGAGGAGGTCATAGCGGTGGGCGATCCGGGCGAACATCCCCTGGATCTCGGAAGCTCGCTTCTCGAGCAACGCCTCGTGCACGAGGCGGAGACTATCACAGCGACTTTTTCAGGGACTCCAAGGCCTTTCTGCGGTGTGAGATGGCGTTCTTTTCGACCGGGCTCATCTCGGCGTACGTGCGGCCGTCGCCGTCCTCGGGGATGAATACGCTGTCCCAGCCGAAGCCCTTGCGGCCTCGAGGCCGCTCGGCGATCACGCCACGCACCACGCCGGTGCCGACGACGTCGTCGACGCCATCGCACGCGCACGCCATGCAGCGCACCACGGCACGCGGGTCGGCAAACGCGTGCGCGATGCGGCCGATTCCGCCCGGGCCTACGGTAACCAGCAGCCACCGTACCAGCGGCCCCGGGAACCCTCCGAGACCGGTGAGCTCGAGGGCCGTGTCCTCAACCAGTACTGGACGGCCGATGCGCGCGAACGCGGTCCGCGCCTTGTCCCGGACCACCTCGGCGAGATCGAGCGACTGCACCTCGACCAGATCCAGCGCCTGGTGGTCGAGCTTGACGCCGAGCACCGTCTCGGCCTCGCGCAGCTTGCCGAGGTTGGACGTGACAAACACGAGGTCGGAGAGGTTCATGCCCTCCCGACCTCCGCCTGGCTGATCTCTTCTACCTTGATGCGGTAGGCCGCGATCTTGCGGCTCAGCCCCTTCAGCTGCACGTTGCCGAGATGCTCAGTGGGGAACAGGTGCGCGATCGCCCCCTGCGTGCTCTCGCCGATCACGATCTGGGCGGGCTGGGCGACGAACTCCTCCAGCCGGGCAGCAACGTTGACCGTATTGCCGAGCACGGTGTAGTCAACGCGGGTCGCCGAGCCGATATCGCCGACCACGACCGGACCCGAGTGAATGGCGATGCGAACCTCGACCGGATCGAGGCCGGCGACCGCACGCTCGCGGTTCCACACCGTCAGCGCTTTCTGCAGCGCCACGGCGCAGCGCACCGCGCGCTCGGCATGGTCCGGCTGCGGCAGCGGCGCGCCGAAGAACGCCATTACGGCGTCGCCGATGAACTTGTCGAGGGTGCCCCCGTAAGCGAACACTGCCTCCGCGGCGAGCGAGAAGAACTGGTTCAGAAACGCTGCGACGTCCTCGGGCGGCAGGCTCTCGCAGCGCGTCGAGAAGCTCACGATGTCGGCAAACAGGATTGAGGTCTCCCGTAGCATCACCGGTGGCGTGCTCCTCTCGGGCGCTGCCAAGACCGCCTCGATGACGGCAGGCGAGTGATAGCGCTCCAGCCGCTGGCGGACGCTCTGTTCGCGCTGGATGTGCTCGCGCAGACGGGCCTGCTCGATGGCGACGGCGGCGTAATTGGCGAGCGCCGTCAGGAGGTCGAGGTCGGCTGCTGAGAATGAACCGACGTGCAGCGGCGAGTCGACGTAGATGACGCCCATCACCTGCTCGCGGTGCCACAAGGGCGCGCACATGGCGGAGCGGATCTGGTGGATGCGGATGCTGCGACCGGCGTCGAACCGTTGGTCCGCCTGTGCGTCGTGCGTCAACAGCGCCAGCTTCTGACGCGTCACCATGTCGAGAATGGTCCGCGACAGCGGCACCTCGGGTTCCTCGCCCTCCTCGGAGTTGCGTGCACGGCACAGCTCCAACCGCGGCGTCCCTTCCGCGTCGTAGAGCAGGATGAAGCCGCGGTCGACCATCAGGTGCTCGAACACCAGATCCATCACCTTCTCGAGCACCGGCTGCAGCTCCTCGACCTGCAGCAGAGTCTTCGCAACCTGGGCAAGGACCTCGAAGATGCGCTCCCGGTCGCCGAGCTTGCGCACTCCGGAAGCCTCGCCTTCGAGGCCGTAGTCCTGGTTGAACTCCTTGAGCGGCCTCAGGTAGGTGGCCGAAGAAAGCCCCTCGGAGCGCTCCTCCGCGCTTTCCACGAGAAGCACGAAGTTGCCGATCGCAATCTGGTCGCCGGGGGCCAGCGGCGCCGAGGTCACGAAGGTGTCGTTGACCTTGACGCCGTTGGTCGATTCCAGGTCAACGATCTTGAACACCTCGCCGTCCTTTTCGATCCGCGCGTGATGGCGCGAAACCGAGAAGTCACGCAGCACCGCATCGTTGTCGCTGGAGCGGCCCATGGTCGTGCCATCGCGAATCGCGACCCGATGGGAGACCCCGCCTTCCTCGAACACGAGCTCATACATTTGGGTTTATTGTAGCCGTTCCGAAGAAGTCAAGAGAATCCGGCGAGGATGCGCGCGGCGCATCCATCTAGGAGCGTGTGGCGCAGGGCACCTCCGAAGCTGCTGCGGCCACCTCCCAGGCGTGCGAGACGGGCTTTGCGGTATGGGCTCCTAGTCGGCGTGGTACTGGTCGGTCAGCTGCGTCTTCAGGTACATTCCCTCGATGAGCTCTCGGTAGCGTTCCGCGATCACCCGCCGGCGCACCTTCAGCGTCGGCGTGATCTCACCTTCGGCGAGCGAGAACTCCTGCGCCAGGATCATGAACTTGCGTACCTTCTCGTGCAGGGCGAGCGTGCCGTTGACCTTGGCGACGGCCTCGTTGACCAGCCGGTAGCCCTCGGCGTGCGCCGCCATCTCCTTCTCCTCGAGCCCGCTCTCCCCCAGCGACGCCAGATGCGCACCGAGGTTCTCGAAGTTGGGAATGATCAACGCCGTCAGGTATGGGTAGCGGTCGCCGATCACCACCGCCTGGCTGATGTACGCGGTCGCCTGCAGCTGACCCTCGATCGGCTGCGGGGCGACGTTCTTGCCGCCCGAGGTGACGATGATGTCCTTCTTGCGATCGGTGATGAACAGGAAACCGTCGGCGTCGAGGTAGCCAACGTCGCCGGTGTGCAGCCAGCCGTCGGCATCGATCGCCTCCGCCGTGTCCTCGGCACGGTTGAAGTACCCCTTCATGACATGCGGACCCCGGGTCAGAATCTCACCGTCGTCCGCGATCAGAACCCCGATCTCCGGAATCGCCTGGCCGACGGCACCGATCCGGTTCTGCGCCGGGGTACTGACGGTGATCACGGGTGAGGTCTCGGTGAGACCGTACCCCTGGTAGATCGGCAAGCCAATCATCGAGAAAAACTCACCGACCTCGCGCGACAGCGGGGCGCCGCCCGAGACGGCGAAGCGGAGCCGGCCGCCGAGGCGGTCGAGGATCTTCGAGAACACCCTCTTCTTCGCCAGTGCGTACTGTGCGCGCAGCACGGCCGACGGCCTGGCGCCGGACCACACCTGCTCCGAATAGCGCCGAGCCACCTTCAGCGCCCAGTCCACGAGCCGGCGCTTGACGCCTTCCTGCTGCCTTAGGTTCGAGATGATTTTGATGTAGGAGCGCTCGAACAGGCGCGGCACCGACACCATGATCGTCGGCTTGACCTCGAGCAGCCGGTTGGGCACCCTCTCGATCGCCTCGACGTAGACGATCTGCACGCCACGGTTGAACAGCGCGTAGTCGACCGTACGCTCGAACACGTGCGACAGAGGAAGAAACGACAGCACTGTGTCCTTCGGCCCGATGTCGAACGGCTTCATCGCGCGCGTCTCGTTGAAGACAAAGTTGCGGTGGGTGAGCATGACGCCCTTCGGGTCGCCGGTGGTTCCCGAGGTGTAGATGAGACTCGCCACGTCATCGGGCTGCGGCACGTGGAACGGGTCCCCCTTCTCCTTGCGCGACGCCTTGAGTGCGAGCCGCCCGCGCTCTTCGAGGTCGGCCAGGGTACCGACTCCTTCTGGGGGGCCGTCCTCCGGGGGATCGATGACCACGACCTCCACGTTGCCGACCCGCTTTGCTGCCTCGAGGGCGGTTTCGAGCATGCTTGGTGTCGAGGCGACCAGCATCCTCGCCTCCGCGTCCGCCACGATGTAGGCAATCTGCGCCGCCGTCAGGTTGGGGTACAGAGGTACCGAGACCGCACCGCTCAAGTGGCAGGCGAAGTCGAAGACATGCCACTCGGGCCGATTCTCCGAGAACAGGGCGAGCCGCTCGCCGGGGACGACGCCGGCGTCCATCAGACCCGCGGCGAGGTTGTGGACGCGACGCCCGAGATCCTCCGTCGACAGCCCGACCCACTTCCCCCCGCGCTTTGCCCGCAGCAGGTTCTTGCGCCCGGAGTACGAGGTCAGCACATGCTCGAACAGGTCGCGAAGAGTCTCCATGTTTCCTCCCCGAAAGAACCTGGCCTACACTTCTCACCGCCACCCGGCGACAGCTTCCTCATCGCGCCTTGATCTCGAACCCAAGCCGCGTCCACGCACGGTACCGGATTTTCGGCCGGACCTCTCATCCGATACTAACTCAGTCCGAAGGTCCAGCTCAACGCGCGCCGATCATGGGGGACGGCCCGTGAACGATCCGGGCTATACTTGCCCATGCGTCAACCTCGAAGGAGGGTATCGATGACACATCGCATCGCCATCAACGGATTCGGTCGCATCGGTCGTCTTGTGACTCGGCACCTGCTTGCCCGCGAGCAGTTCGAGCTGGTCGCGGTCAACGACCTCACTTCCCCGGACATGTTGGGCTACCTGCTCGCCCACGACACGGTCCACGGCCGCTTCGCGCGACCGGTCGCGGTCGAGGGTGGCACGCTGATCATCGACGGCCACCCCGTCAAGGTGCTCGCCCAACGCGACCCGGGAACGCTGCCTTGGCGGGAGCTGGGCGTCGAGTACGTGTTCGAGGCGACCGGCCTGTTCCGTGACCGCGCCAAGGCGGCAGCCCATCTCGAGGCGGGCGCCCGGCGCGTGATCATCACCGCTCCGGGCAAGAACGCCGACGCCACCTTCGTCATGGGCGTCAACCACGACACCTACGACCCCGCCTCTCACCAGATCGTGTCGAACGCGTCGTGCACCACCAACTGCCTGGCGCCCCTGGTCAAGGTTCTGCACGAGACGGTCGGCGTCGCCCACGGCTGGGTCACCACCGTCCACGCCTACACCAACGACCAGCGCATCCTCGACGTGCAGCATCCGTCCGACATGCGGCGGGCACGCGCCGCAGCCGTCAACATCATCCCCACCTCGACCGGCGCCGCCAAGGCCATCGGGCTCGTCTACCCGCAGCTCAAGGGCAAGCTCGCCGGCGCCGCGCTGCGCGTGCCGGTGGTCGACGGCTCGGTGTGCGACGTCACCTTCGTGGCCGAGAACACGTCGTCGGCGGGGGCTCTTCGCGACGCGTTCACGGCCGCCGCGGCCGGACCGCTCAAGGGCATCCTGCGCGCCGCCGACGAGTTCATCGTGTCCTCCGACATCATCGGCGAAACCCACTCGACCGTCATCGACCTGCCACTGATCGCAGAGATCTCACCGTCATTCTTCCGAGTCGTCGGCTGGTACGACAACGAGAACGCCTACTCCCTGCGGTGCGTCGATCTTCTCGACTACATGGTGGGACGGGAGAAACAGTGACTCTCCCGCGCCTCGAGGACCTCGAAGCCCTCGACACGGCGCGGGTGCTGCTCCGCCTCGACCTCAACGTCCCCGTCGCGGGCGGCGAGGTCGAGGACGACGCGCGCATCGTCGCTGCGATGCCGACCCTCCGTTGGCTGCTCGACCGTGCGCCGATGGTCGCGGCCTGCTCGCACCTCGGCAAGGCCAAGGGCTCGCCGGACCCTGCGTACTCGCTGCGGCCGGTTGGGGTGTCGCTCGCACGTCTGCTCGACCGCGAGGTGCGCTTCGTCGACGACTGCGTCGGCCCCGCGGTGGCGGGTGGCGGCGGCAGCCTGCTGCTGCTCGAGAACCTACGCTTTCACCCCGGGGAAAAGGCGAACGATCCCGACTTCGCACGCCGGCTCGCCGACGGCTTCAGCCACTACGTCGACGACGCCTTCGGGACCGCCCACCGCGCCCACGCCTCGGTGGCAGCCGTGGCGGCACTGTTTCCACCCGGACGGCGGGCCGCCGGCCGCCTCATGGAGGCCGAGCTCGGCGCCCTGCGGCGGCTAGTTGACGACCCCGCCCGGCCGTTCGCGGCGGTGGTCGGCGGCGCCAAGGTGTCGACCAAGACGGCGCCGCTGATGGCGCTGCTCGAGCGCGTACAGCGGCTGTTGGTCGGTGGCGGGATGGCCAACACCTTCCTGCTCGCCCAGGGGCTGGAGGTCGGCCGTTCGTTGGTCGAGGAGAGCGAGGTCGACACCGCGCGCAAGGTGATCGCGCGCGCCGAGGAGCGGGGCGTCGACCTCCTGCTGCCGACGGACCTCACGGTTGCCGACGACCTGGACGCTCCGCGTCGGGTCGAGGTGGTCGCCGCCGAGGCGATCCCCGCCGACCTGATGGCGGTCGACATCGGACCCGACACGCGCGCGGCGTTCACACACGCGTTGGCCGGTGCCAGGACCGTCTTCTGGAACGGCCCGATGGGCGTGTTCGAGAACCAGGCATTTGCAGCGGGCACCATGGCCGTCGCGCATGCCCTGGCTGCCTGTAGTGGCTTCACCGTCGTCGGCGGTGGTGAGTCGGTGATGGCTGTGCATCGTGCCGGAGTCGTCGATCGTATCGGCCACGTTTCCACCGGCGGCGGCGCCTCGCTGCAGCTGATTGCCGGCGGGCCGCTGCCCGCCGTCGACGCCCTGGAGGTCGCATGACGATGCGCAGGTTCCTGATTGCCGGCAACTGGAAGATGCACCACGGCGTCGTCGACACCGCGATGTTCGTCGAGCAGCTGCTCCAGCAGAGGCTGCCGACCACGGTCGACGTCGTGGTGTGTCCCCCGTTCGTGTCGCTTCCCGCAGCCGCGATGCTGCTTACGGGCTCTTCGGTCGGCCTCGGGGCGCAGAACGTTCATTCTCAGGGGAAGGGTGCCTTCACCGGCGAGGTGTCGGCGCCCATGCTCGCCGAGCTCGGCGTGGAGTGGGTCATCGTCGGCCACTCGGAGCGGCGGGCGATGTTCTGCGAGACCGATGAGACCGCCGCGGCGAGGGCGCTCCGAGCCCAGGAAGAGAGGCTCACGGTCATCTTCTGCCTCGGCGAGACCCTCGAGGAGCGCGAGGCGGGGCAGACCCTCGACGTGCTCCGCCGCCAGGCCTCGGTGCTTGCCGCCCTCGATCCCGCGCAGCTCGTCGTCGCTTATGAGCCGGTGTGGGCTATCGGCACCGGACGCACCGCGACCCCCGAGCAGGCGCAGGAGGCGCACCGCTTTCTGCGTACCGAGCTTGCCGGCCTGTTCGACCAGGGCGCCGCAGGCGCCGTCCGCATCCTCTACGGGGGCAGTCTCAAGCCTGCCAACGCGGCCGAGATCCTCTCCCAGCCAGACGTGGACGGCGGCCTGGTCGGCGGGGCAAGCCTTGACGTGGAGCCCTTTTGCGCTATCATCCGCGCTGCGGCTGTGCTTGCCGCGGGAGAGTCATCGTGATTACGCTGCTGGTCATTCTTTATGTTCTCGTCTGTCTGTTCCTGATCATGGTCGTCCTGTTCCAGCAGGGCAAGGGGGCCGATCTCGCCGGGGCTTTCGGCGGCGGCGGCACTCAGACCGCGTTCGGCCCGCGCAGCGGAACCACCCTCATGCACAAGCTGACCACGGTGTCGTTCGTCCTCTTCGTGGCGCTATCGATGGCCCTCGCCATCCTGCAGGGCAAGCGCAACACCTCGGTGATGGACCAGGCGACGGCGCCGAAGGCAACACCGGCGGCGTCGGCGCCGGCCGAGACGGCGCCCGCGAAGGAGCCCGGAGAGGCGGCCGGGCAGACTCCGGCCACCGGCACCCAGCAGCAGCAAGCACCGGCGCAGCCGCCGGCCGGCGGGCAGTCGGGCGGCTGACCCCTTGCCTCGGCCAGTCACGGAGCCTAGAATGTCAGCACGTGCCGAAGTGGCGGAACTGGTAGACGCGCACGTTTGAGGGGCGTGTGGCTTACGCCGTGCCGGTTCGAGTCCGGCCTTCGGCACCACTTTAGAGACCCGGCCGGAGAGGCCCGTTCGGCTCCAATCCGCGATACGGGATCACCTGCACGTTTTTCGCTTGTCGCCCGCCTCCGACGTACCTGCAGGTACGACTACGGCGTGCTCCGACGCGAGAAAACGCACATCTGACACCCGTCTCGCGGATTTCGCTGCGAACGGGCTCTCCACCCGGGCCTCTTGAGACTGTCAACGACGGGTTTTCATCAAGCCGTAGGTGCAAACTGATCGGTACAAGAGTCATGCACTCCTAGTGCAGATGTGATCGTTGCGTCCGGCTACGCTCAAGGGCTCAAGGAATAGCCGGTCATGGGTTTGACAGTTTGGAGTTTCAGGAGTAGCGTTTCCGTCAAGGAGGAGTACCATGAGACATCCGCGCGGAGTGTGGTTTGTCCTTGTATTGTTGGGCGTAGCCCTTTCTTTCGTATCATTCCCAGTAAGTGCACAGGAGCCCGGGTCCGTCCAGGAAATGCCCATCGACCCACACCCAGGTATGTACCCGTGTTGGAAGTGCTTCTGTGAATACGATCCCCCATTTGGGACTTTTGCGCAGTGTGAGCAAACCGCCGGCGGCACGCTCGCGTGGTGCACGGTGCAGAATCTGGGCGGCGGCGTATACCAGTGCATAGGGCAGCCCTGCGCGGGCGATCAGCCTGAGGCCACGTTCGGAGAGCTCTTCGCTGGCACCGCCTCCGGGCATAGAACCAGCGTAGCGCGCGGGCAGGGGCTCTGATCTGTGAGAGTGCCCGCGTTCCGAGGGCTCGTCACTCGCCGGACTCTCCTCGTACCAGCGCTGATTGCAATCGCGTCTGCTGCCGGTTCGCAACAGTCGCCGCTGGTCGGGGGTGGATCGCGTCATGACGGCGCATCTACGACTCCCGCTCTGTCGCTCGCCCCAGACCCCGGCGTGGCGCCCGCAGGAGTAACGGTTTACGAGTGGATACAAGGCCATCTCAAGAGGCTCGATGCACGGGCTGTCAAAGACTCAGCGGGCGTCCTGGTGGTGCCTAGAGCCTGCGCTCAGGGCTCTCGGGTGCTGGTCGAAACTGAGGAGTTGGTGTCGCGCCCGTTCGAAGTGAAATCTGCCGACTGCTCGGGCGGACCACTGAAGGTCAAGTTGTTCCCGCGCGCGGAGCTCAAGCTCCGCCTGGCGGCAGCCGGGGGGAGCGCTCTGCCCTCTCAGGCGGTGATTGCCTTCGCTCAATGCCCAGCGTCCGCCCGCTCCGAAGCTGAGAAGCAGTTCCGGTTACCCGTGGCCATATCGCCGGCGGGCGCCATGACTGCCTCTCTACCGGCCGGCTGTACTGATCTCTCGGTTCTGACCCCCGACTTCGCACCACTCTCATGGTGGGGCCTTCACCTGCCAGCCGGAAAGCTGACCGACCTCGGCGCCAAATCCCTGCAGAAGGGCGCGTCCCTACTCATACGAGCTCTAGACAGCGACGACGGCCTCCCGCTGGAGGGTGTGCACCTGAGGCTCGTACGGGCCGCTCAGGCCACGAAGGCCATCCGCGGCGTACTCGCCGGGCACGGCGCAGGCTCCACGGCCGAAGGCGTGACCGGAAACCGGGGCTGGCTGCGACTGTCCGGCCTTGACGACGGTGGGTTCACTTTGATCGCGATGGCGAAGAACCATGCTGTCAGCTGTCAGAACCTGACGTTGGAGCATGGCAAGCAGACGGTGGTCGACGATCTCGAGCTGGGGCGACTTGGATCTGCAGATGTGTCTGTGACCTGGGCTAACTCGGCCACGCCAGACGACCTCAGTCTCACCCTGGTTGCGAGTGCGCGGTTGTGCTGCCACGAGATCTTCGGCGTCCGATCGACAAAGGTCCCGCCCTCCGGCCTGGTCCACCTTGCGGGCCTCTCTCCCGGCAGCTGGAAGTTCACAGCTGCGCTGATCCACCCTTCGGGTCGCGCCTATACCCTCGGGGATACAGAAGCTACAGTGGTTTCTGCTCAGAACACCTTCGTGGACCTGTCGCTCTCCGACCTGCTATACCGCGGCGAGCTACTGCGGGGCGATGAGCCGGTGCGGGCCGCGCTACGGCTCGACCCCCTCAAACCTCGTCCCGGTGACACACGCGCGTCCACCTCTTCCCAGGACGACGGCAGCTTCATGGTGGTGCTGCCGAGGGCGGGCAAATACGACGTGCGAGTGACCGCCCGGCAACCCCAGATCGATACCACCGTCCCGTCGGTTTCGTTCTCCGACCCGGACAAGAGGGTCGAGGTGCATCTGCCCCGCGGACGAATCGTCGGTACCGTGGTTGACGGAAACGGCAACCCCGTGGCGCGCGCCCGGGTGACCGCGTACCTGCTCCAGAAAGTCGCCGGTGGAAAGGCGCCAGCGGATGTCGTCGTTGGACATGGGCTGTCGGCAGAGGACGGCAGTTACAGCGTCGAGGGCGCTCGTGCCGGTTCCTGGCGGGTGACGGCAGAGCACGACCAGCTGGCTTCCGACCCGCGAATCGTCCAGGTACCGAAAGACGACGACGCAACCGGGGTGACCCTGGTTGTGAGAATGACCCTCACTCAGTCCGGTACCGTACGGCATGCCGACGGCCGCCCCGCCGCCGGCGTTTACGTCTGGGGCAACAGCGTCGCCTCAGACGGGCTGCTCAGCAGTGCGTACGCCACCACCGACCCCAACGGGCACTTCGAGATCCGGCTGAAGGCCAAGGAAGGGTCGCCGGGCGATCTCGTCGTCTGCGGGCCCGGGATCGCGGCCGAGCCGTTCCGAATCACCCTGTCCGGCAAGAAACCGGCCGAGCTCAGCGTGGTCGACACCGGCGGAAGCCTGCGGCTCTCGTTCTCGTCCGCCAGTGCGAGCATGTTTGCAGGCCTGGCCCTGGTCCGGCCGGACGGCGCTTACCTGCCGGCAGGCGAGCTCGTAGGCGGTGGAGTGGCCGCGAGCATGAGCGACGGGAATACCGTGATGACCATTCGCAACCTCGCACCCGGGGCTTGGGATGTCGTCAACATCCGAAACCCTGCTGCGGCTGCGGCCGTCTTCTCAGGAGCCGGCGGAGCGTTGCCCGGCCTCGCCAAGGTGATGCTGGGCCGCGGCGCGACCGAGCGCGTCGCGATCAGCCCTTGAGCTTCTGCTCGATCTTGGCCCAGCTGTCGCGGAGCGCGACGGTGCGATTGAGGACGAGGCGCGCGTCGGTGGTACCCGGGTCGACGCTGAAGTAGCCTTGGCGCTCGAGCTGGTAGCGCTCGCCGGCATCGGCGCCGGCCAGGCTCGGCTCGAGACGCGCCTCGACGACCTCGAGCGACTCCGGGTTGAGGTTGGCCAGAAAGTCGTCTCCGGATTCCGCCGCCTCGGGGTCGGGATCCGAAAACAGGCGGTCGTACAGCCGCACCTCCGCCGCCAGCGCGTGGCGGGCGGACACCCAGTGGATGGTCCCCTTGACGCGCCGCCCGTCGGGCGCGTTGCCGCCGCGGGTCGCCGGGTCGTAGGTGCAGCGGACCTCGACCACCCGGCCGTCGTCGTCCTTGACGACTCCGGTGCAGGTGATGAGGTACGCCCACCGCAGCCGCACCTCGCGGCCCGGGGCGAGGCGCCAGAACTTCTTCGGCGGCTCCTCCATGAAGTCGCCGCGCTCGACGTAGAGCTCGCGCGTAAACGGGACCTTGCGAAAGCCCATCTTCGGGGGGTCGTCCGGGAAGTAGGGCGCGTCGAACTCCTCGACCTGGTCCTCCGGGTAGTTCTCGATCACCACCTTGAGCGGGTCGAGTACGCCCATCACCCGCGGCGCCGTCTGGTTGAGGTGGTCGCGCACCGCCCACTCCAGCAGTGCGACGTCGACCGTGCTGTCGCGCTTGGCGAGGCCGATGCGGTCGCAGAAGGCGCGGATCGCCTGCGGCGGGTAGCCGCGCCGGCGCAGGCCGGAGATCGTCGGCATGCGCGGGTCGTCCCAGCCGTTGACGTGACCCTCCTTGACCAGCCGCAGCAGCTTGCGCTTGGAGAGCACGGTGTAGGTCAGGTTGAGGCGCGCGAACTCGATCTGTCGCGGCCGGGCGGGCACCGGCAGGTTGCCGATGAACCACTCGTACAGCGGCCGGTGGTTCTCGAATTCGAGCGTGCACAGCGAGTGGGTAATGCGCTCGATGGCGTCCGACTGCCCGTGCGCGAAGTCGTACATCGGGTACACGCACCATGCGTCACCGGTGCGGTGGTGGTGGGCGTGCAGGATCCGGTACAGCACCGGATCGCGCAGGTTGAGGTTGGGGGCCGCCATGTCGATCTTGGCGCGCAGTACCCGCGAGCCGTCGGGAAACTCGCCGGCCCGCATGCGCTGGAAGAGGTCGAGGTTCTCCTCCGGTGGGCGGCCGCGGTACGGGCTCGGGGCCCCGGGGTGCGTCAGGGTACCGCGGGTCGCCCGGATCTCCTCCGCCGTCTGGTCGTCGACGTACGCCGCGCCTTCCCGGATCAGGTGCACCGCCCACTCGTAAAGCTGCTCGAAGTAATCGGAGGCGAAGTAAAGGTGCCGGCCCCAGTCGAAGCCGAGCCAGCGCACGTCCTCCTTGATCGACTCCACATACTCCATCTCCTCCTTGGAGGGATTGGTATCGTCGAAGCGCAGGTGGCAGCGGCCGCCGAACTCGGCCGCGATCCCGAAATTGAGCGCAATCGACTTGGCGTGGCCGATGTGGAGATAGCCGTTGGGCTCAGGGGGAAAGCGGGTCACGACCTCACGGTGCTTGCCGCCGGCCAGGTCACCGGCCACGATCTCGCGGATGAAGTCCTTCGCCTCGTTGCTCATCAGCCCTTTCCTCCGAACCCGGGGAGTATACGTGAGAAGCAAGAGGGAAGAACTTCCCCACCCGTGAAAAGGTCAGGAGGTAAGAGGATCCCGCCGGTCCTGGACGTCGTGAGCCCGCACCTCTCACCTCCACAAGGCTGCAGCGCTCGCCGCGCCGGCGGCGTCCTCTCCTCCCCGGGTGCTTGACGTGCTCCTGATCCGGGCCTGCAGAATCGTCCGGGGCTCCGCGTGATCGCGAAGAGAACGCCCGTGCGTCGGAGCAAAGGAGCCCAGAATGGAGCCCAGGCGACCTGCGGCACTCGCCGGTTTCCCCCTAAGTGCTGCTCCCTTCCGGGCCTGACACGGTTCGGAGGCTGGCAATGCGCAGGGCCCAGGCTCCAGTCTGGGCTCCTCATCTTCCACAGCTGGCGGAGAGGGCGGGATTCGAACCCGCGGTGGAGTTGCCCCCACACACGCTTTCCAAGCGTGCTCCTTCGGCCACTCGGACACCTCTCCGGGCTTGCTTGTCGACCTGGCGGAGAGGGTGGGATTCGAACCCACGGACCTCGTGAAAGGTCAACGGTTTTCGAGACCGCCCCGTTCGACCACTCCGGCACCTCTCCGCAACGGGAGCGGCATTCTACCAGAGGTGTGTGGACGAGGCACGGGAGCCCCGTGCGGGAAGTGAGAAGGTGAGGAAGTTCCCCCACCCAACCAGCCGGTGACGGAGTGACGGAGGCCCCCACCCACCCGCCCGGGAAGATCGCGACACGAGAACCGGGGAACGGGAGACGCGAGACGGGCGCCTGCGGGGCAGGCGCACGGCCGCCGCAGCTGCAGAGTAGGGAGGCTCTGCTGGGTCTTGGCGCCGCCTA
>CAZKGM010000012.1:0-93647 GCA_964552395.1 uncultured Thermoanaerobaculia bacterium
CTTCCGTTCCGTTCCCGCCCCACCGCGGGACCGTTCCTGGAGAGGGATCCCTGGGAGGGCAGATCCGCGGCCTACGGCCGCACCCCTCGGGGACGGTCAGTCCGTCCTCGAGGAGGACCTCGGGCCGTCCTGCCGGTCCCGAGGGGCCGCTGGGCTCGGATCTGTCTCCAGCGATTCGCGCAGCGAATCGCTTTTGATACCATCTCAGCATGCAAAACGAGACGGACCTGATGCCGTACGCGCCCGGCAGGCTGGACGGCTCCCCGGTTCTGGTTCTCGCACCCCACCCCGACGACGAGGTCTTCGGGTGCGGCGGCGTCCTCGCGCAGGCGGTCCGCTCGGGCGCCGAGGTCCGGGTCGTGACCCTCACCGATGGCGGCGCGCAGGGCGACCCCGACGAACGCCGGCGCGAGGCCGCCGAGGCGGCCCGGCGTCTCGGCATCCCCGAGCCAGACCACTGGGGGCTCACCGACCGCGCACTCGACCCGGCCGAGGAAGAGCTCGCCGAGCGGCTGCGCGCGCTGCTGCTCGAGGTGCGGCCGGCGATCCTGCTGGCGCCGTCTCCGGCCGAAATCCACCCCGACCACCGGGCGCTGGCGCTGGCGGCGTACCGCGTGCTGCAGCGGGCCGCGCCGGGTACGGAGCTGCACGCGGCTGTGCAGGCGGTGCGGCTGGCGGCGTACGAAGTGTCGGCGGTGCTGCGGCCTAACCTGCTGGTCGATGTTACCGATGTCTGGGAGGATGTGCTCGCGGCCGCCAAGGCGTATGCCTCACAGGTCGGCGTGCTGCCGTACATCGAGGTGATGGAAGGGCTCGCGGCGGCGCGCCGGCTGACCCTGCCGGCCGGCGTCAGGCGGGCCGAGGCGTACTTCGTGGCCGACCTGCGCTACGTCCGCACCCACAGCGCAGCGGAGTGGGCGGCGGCCCAGGGACCGACCGCCCAGCTCGAGGAGATCGGCGAGGCAGCGCCGCTCGACGTCGTCGTGCGCACCAAGGACAGGCCGCAGCTGCTGGCGGCGGCCCTGTGCTCCCTCGCCGCCCAGCTTCACCGGCCGGCGAGTGTCATCGTGATCAACGATGGCGGCGTTCCCGTCGGCGAGGTCTGCTCCGGGTTTGTCGGGCGCCTGCCGCTGGAGGTCGTGGAGCGGGTCGAGAGCGAGGGGCGGGCGGCGGCGGCACAGCGCGGCTTGGAGAAGGCGTCGGCCTCGCATGTGGTCTTCCTCGACGATGACGACCGCTTCCTGCCCGAGCACCTGCTGGCGCTGGGCCGGGCGGTGGCGCGGGGCGTGACGGTTCCGTACACGGATGCCGTGCAGGGGGTATGGCAGCCGGACGGCGAGGGCGGCTGGCGGCCCTCAGCTCGCCACCGCACCTTCGGCGGCGAGTTCGACCGCGACCGCTTGCGGCTCGTGAACTTCATTCCGCTGCCGACGGTGGCCGTGCCGCGCGAGCTCGCCCTCGAGATCGGCGGCTTCGACACCAAGATGGACCTGTACGAGGATTGGGACCTGCTGCTGCGCCTGGCCGCGCGGACGCCGTTCGTGCACCTGGCGGCGGTAACCTGCGAGTATCGGGTGCTGGCCGGAACCGAGGCCATCACCGCTGCCAACCCGCCGGGATCCCCGGGTCAGCTCGTGGCGTTGGCCGCGGTGTGGCGGCGGCACGGGTTGCTCGAGGACGAGGCGGCGCTGGGGCGCGCAGTGATGTCGCTGGTGGCTGAGCGGGACCGTCAGGCCGAGGCGGCGCGGAACCTGGACGAGCGGCTGATCGAGGTCATCGGAGAGCGGGACGGCCTGCGGGCACAGGCCTACCGGATGCGCGGCGAGGGGATGGGCTTTGAGGACCTGCAGGCCGAGGTCGAGCGGCTCAACGGCATTCTCGATCAGATCTATGCCTCCAGGACCTGGAAGCTGCACCAGCTGCTCGAGCGCCGCCGCGGAGAGCCGGCGGAGTGAGCCGCGTCTTTGCCATCTGTCCCGAGCCGGTCCGGAGTGTCACGGCCGGTGTCGGGACCCGGATGACCAACCTTGCCGGGGTGCTCGCGAACGCAGGGCACGTAGTCACGCTGGCGGTTCCCAACGATCCGCAGGATGCTGCGGGTGTTCCCGAAGGCGTGACCGTCGTGCGGGCGGTGCCCGAGCGGCTCGGCCGGCAGGCGGACGGGCACGATCTCGTGCTGCTGCACGGCCACCTCGGGAACCACTACCTGGAACAGCGGGACGACCTGCCGGTCGTGATCGACCTCTACGATCCCTTCCTGATCGACAACCTGCACTACTACACCGAGCTGGGATTGCAGCCGTACCTTACCGACCACGCAACGTGGCGGTTGCAGATGGCGCGCGGCGATCTCTTCCTGTGCTCGTCGTCGGAGCAGCGTAGCTACTACCTCGGGTGGCTGACCGCGCTCGGCCGGGTCAGCCCTGCGGTGGTCGCCGACGACCCCGGCCTCGAGCGCCTGATCGTCGAGGTGCCGTTCGGGGTGCCCGCAGGTGAGCCTCCGCCCGCGCCACCGCGGACGGAGGTGTTCCCTGATCTCGCGGGGGCCGCCGAGCTGCTGTACTTCGGAGGGATCTACGACTGGTACGACCCGCTGGTCGTCCTCGATGCCTTGCCGGCCGTTCTCGCACAGCACCCGAGCGCGCGCGTGGTGTTCGTGGAGCATCCGCACCCCGAGCTGACGCCGCAGTCGGCAGCCGCACAGACGCGCGCCGAGGCGGCGCGCCGAGCGTGGTTGGGAAGCCACGTGGTCTTCGCGCCGTGGCGCCCGGCAGCGAACCGCTTCGCGCTGCCGCAGGTGTGTGACCTCGCCGTCGTGACCCACCGCCCGGGCCTGGAGACGTTGCTCAGCCTGCGTACCAGGCTGGTCGACCTGCTGTGGCTCGGCCTGCCGGTCGTGGTGACCGAGGGTGGCACGATGGCGAGCATCGTGCGCGAGATCGGCGCCGGCGAGGTCGTACCGGCTCAGGACCCGGCCGCGCTGGCGGCCGCGGTCAACACCTTTCTCGGCGACGGCGAGCGAGGTAGCCGGGCGGGCGAGGCCGGGCGGAGGTGGGCGGTGAACCGTACCTGGGGGCGGGTCGCACGACCGCTGCTCGAGTTCGCGGCGCGGCCGTGGCGGGACCGGCACCGGGGCGAGTGCAGCGTCGATCTTGGCGCGCCGGCGGTAGGCGAGCCGCGGCTGGCGCGGCTGCGGCGATGGGCACGCCGTGTCCGGAGGGGGCCGTGAAGGCGTCGGTGATCGTTGTCGTGCATGCCGGCCGCGAGCGCATCGACGACAGCGTGGCATCGCTCGCAGGCCTCGAGCAGCGGCCGGATGCCGAGGTCATCGTCGTCGACAACGGCTCGGCCGAGGGCATCGGTGAGGAGGTGCGGCGCCGCTTTCCCTGGGTCCGTGTCGTGCGGTCGGAGGAGAATCTCGGCTTCGCCGGCGGCGTGTGCCGCGGTGTGGAGGCGTCGGGCGGTGAGGTTCTGCTGCTGCTCAACGACGACGCAGCAGCGGCGCCGGAGTGGCTTGACGCCCACCTCGAGGTCCTCGCTCAGCACCCCGAGGCGGCCGCGTGCGCGGGACGGCTCGTCACCTGGGACGGCGCCCGCCACGACTTCGTGCGCGGCGTCATGACCTTTGATGCGCATGCGTTCCAGCTCGGCCAGGGACGGGCCATTGACGACCTCACCCCGCCCGAGGCGGGTGAGCCGATGCCGTTCGCCTGCGGCGGCAACCTGGCAGTGCGCCGCGCTGATTGGGAGCTGGCGGGAGGCTTCGATCCGGATCTCTTCGCCTATTTCGAGGACGTCGAGCTCGGCTGGCGGCTGTGGGCGGCGGGCCGACCTATAGTGGCCGCCCCAGCTGCCGTCGCCCGCCACCGCGGCATGACAACCTCGCAGGCCCTCGGCAACTACCGCCGCGGGGTGCTTTTCGAGCGCAACGCCCTGCGCGTGTTCTTCGGCTGTGCGGATGACGAGCACCGGGCTGCCCTCGGCACCGCTGTGCTGGCCACGTTCCTTCACCGTTTGGCGGCGTTTGCGGCCGCCGACCCGGCCGTCGAGCAGGCTCTGGCCGACTCCTTCGAGGGTGCCGGTAGGGCGCCTGTCAGCCGTGGCGAGCGTTGGCGGCGGCGGGTTGCCGAGCGCGGAATCGCCGGGGCCCTTCGTCACCTCATCGCGCGCGCGGACCAAGGACCGCCATCGGGAGCGCAGGCTCTCGACGAAGGCCTTTTCCTGATGCAGCTGCGCGCCGCCGGTGGGTTCTTCGCTGCTCTTGACCGTACCACCGCCCGTCGGCGGCAGCTTGAGGGCGTGCGGCGCCTGTCCGATCGCGAGCTCCTGGCGCGCTTCCCGCGTCTCATCGTGCCGACCTACAGTGGTGATGCAGAGTGGTTCAGGTCGGGGGGATTCCGGGACCTGCTGCCGGCGGGATGGCCGCTTCAGGACCGGGCGCTGAAGGATGTCATCCGGCTTTCTGATGGCTGAGAAGGACTCCGCGCAGGATGGCCGGCTGGTCGTGTACGAGCGGTTCCGCGGGAGGCCGTCGGCGGACCTCGCCCTGGAGGAGGTCCTTCTCGAGCGCGCCGCCGACGGCGAGCCGTCGCTGCTCGTGACCTCCTGGCCCGGGCCGGTGGTCGTCCTCGGCTACGGTCAGCCGGCCGACGATGTCGACCTCGACCTCTGCCGGGCGAGGAAGATCCCGGTGCTGCGCCGCGTCACCGGCGGTACCGGTGTGATCCACAACGGCGACCTGGGGGTCGCGTTGGCTCTGCCGGTCGGCCACCCCTGGGCCGGCGGCGTCATCGGGCTGTACGGCCGCTTCCTGGATGTTCTCGAGCCGGCACTGGCAGCCGTCGGTGCTGCGGTTCAGCGCCTGACGGCGCCGCGCCGGGCGACCCGCGTTCGCTCACCGATCTGCTTTGAAGACCAGCTCGCAGACACCCTTGTGGTCGACGGCCGCAAGGCGGTCGGCTGCGCCCAGGCCCGGCGGCGGCTCTCGGTACTGGTCCATGCGGCGATCCTGCTCGGCCTGGACGCCGGCCTCTATGCCGAGATCTTCCGTGTTCCGAAATCGAGGGTACTGGCTGCGCTGACGCCGGCAGCCGTGGTTCCGCCCGAGGTGCTTGCGCGCGAGGTGGAACCTCGGTTTGCAGCTGGGCTGGGGCTCGAGATGCGGATCGCGGATCCACCGGAGGTTCCGGCGGCGCTCCTCGACCGCTACCGCGAGCCTCACTGGGCGCCGGTACCCGACGTGAGTCGCTGATTATTCGCTTGTGAAGGTGGGGGGAAGGTTCTCTGTGGCTCCGGCGGCCGCGCGGTCACAAGGTGACCGCACGTCTCGCGTCTCCGGCGGTCGCAAGGCAACAAGCAGGGATGAATGGCTCTGTGGCGACCGCCGGAGCCTGCTCGAGCCGCCTCCCCCAATCGTGAGGCCGATGCTCCCATCGCCAAGGGCCGTGGGAGCCCGGCGTCGGCATTTCCCCCCCTCGAGCTCGGCTGCCTGTCGCGCTCCAGGGAAGATGCCGCGCCCGGCACACCCGTTTGAACGTCACATGCTCTGGGAAGCGCTGCGCCCGCGCTCTCTGGGGTGGGAGGGGGTCTTTCCTCTAACCTCTAACCTCTAACCTCTATCCGGTCCCCGGGTGGGTGGGGCCGCGGCTCTGGTCTGCCTGCAAGGCGCTACGGGCCATAGAGCTCAAGCGCGAACGCCTTGGCCAGAAAGATCGCCATCTGTGCCCGCGTGACGGAGTTGTTCGGGCAGTACAGTGGTGGCGGACCGGCGGCGCATCCCCCCGTTATATTCCTGGTCTTGAGGTCCTCGATCCAGTCGACCGCGAAGTCCTTGGGGGAGGTGCAGGACACGTCGCCGAAGATGCCGGTGCATGCCGGCGGGCGGTAGTCGCTTCCCAACGCGGCCTTGAGTAGGAAGACAGCCATCTGCGACCTGAGGACCGGAGCATCCGGACAGTAGTTGCCTCCACCGCAGCCGCCAGTAATGCCCTTGTTGAACAGATCCTCAATCCAGTTGACCGCGAAGCCGGCGGGGCAGGAGACGTCGCCGAAGATGCCGCTGCACTCTGGTGGCCGGTAATTGCTGCCATACCTCGCCTTGAGCAGGAAGACGGCCATCTGAGCCCGTGTGATTGTATTGCCTCCGCAGTAGTGTTGACTGTCACAGCCCGCGGTGATGCCGTAGTGCAGCACCTTCTCGATGAATTCGTATCCCTGGGAGCCGGGCGGCGCGTCCTGAAAGCTGTTGCCGACGTGCAGGGTCCAGGTCTTGGTCTGGCCGGTCGAGAGCTTCTCGGTGAAGCGCATGTCCCAGTGCAGAGGGCGGTCCTCCGGCGTCGGGTCTGCAACCGCGACGGTATAGCAGTTGCCGCTGCCGGTTGAGCAGTCGGCATCGCCGCCGACGCCGATGTTCCCGTAGTCGGCATCGGTGTCGGTCATGGTGTAGGTTGCACCCGATGGCCCCGTAAGGCCCTCAGCGTGACCGGTGAGGCCCAGCGAGGCGGCGGTCTGGTTTTCCCAGGTCGGCGACAAGGTCACGGTGTCGCCAGCTTCCAGGACATGTACCATGTTGCCTTCGGTGTCGAAGAGCTGGAGCTTCGTCGGTACCACGTCCAAGTAGCGGTAGCCTCCGGGCAAGGTCGAGGTGCCGTTTGTGTTGGACACGACGACATCGGCCGGCCCCGCGGCTCCTGCCGGCGTTACTGCGGTCAGGAAGTCGGGAGCCAGGTAGGTGACGGATGTGGCTGGTGTGCCGCCCACGCTCACGGTCGTGTCGCTCGTCATCCCTGTGCCGGAAATCAGGAGCGTTATTCCTCCGGCAACCGAGCCCTCGGTGGGCGTCACGGCCGCCACCAGCGGTGGCGTTGAGGTTCCTGGGCTGTAGACGCGGATACCCCGGGAGATGTAGGTCGAAGGCGCGCAGTTGGCGTCGGTATCCGGGTCCCCGGTACCGTCGAGCTCAGCGCCGAGGGCCACGTACACCGCTTCGTTCGATCCCTGGAGAGGTATTGTGACCTTCGCCTTGGTGTCGGTGGAGTAGCCACTGGCGGTCTTGGTGCCGTCGGTGTCGGCGATGCGCGTCCAGCCGGTCTTCGCTCCGGTGAGGTTCGGTGCCGTCGCGCCGCCGTTCGTCGACCGGGCGTAGTAGATCGCGTAGCTCGAGATGAGCTCCTCGCCGCCGCGGTTCAGCGCCTCTGCAGCGGGGCTCGGCGCCTCCCACGCCAGCTGTAGGGTCACCGTGCTGGCGTCGTGGCTCTCGCCCATCACTTGGATGCCCTGCCCGGCGCCGCCCACGTACGGCGAGGCGATTGCCGCGCACGAGGGGCCGCAGATCGCGGCCGCCGCCGCATCCAGGTCGTAGTTGGCGTCGGCAGTGTTCTTGTCCACCTTGATCGCCGCCCAACGGCCGCCGTCCGATTGCGTCGTCTTCTCCACCAGCAGCACCGTGGTCTGCGGCAGAAGATCTTCCGTTGGGCAGGTTCCGTTGAGCCACTCGATGCCGGTCACCGCCGTGCAGTCGCCGCTGTCGTCGCATAGAGGTGAGGCGGTGAGGGAGCGGCAGCCGGATCCGCAGACGTTCGCCACCGAGGCCGTGGACAGATGACCCAGCTCCCACATCCGGGTCACTGACGAACCATCGAGCACGATGTTCTGAAAGACTGCCGGCTGTGCTTTCTCACCCAGCAATGCCGAGCCGCACTGGGTGCTCTGGCTGTATGCCGGTCCGGCAACAGCCGCAATCCCCAAGACGATCGCCCACCACCGAGGTCTCACTCTGACCATGACGTCCTCACTTCCTCACTGCCCGTCCCGGCTCAGTAGTGCGCCGGCTGCCACTGGATCGTCTGTCCCGACGCGTTGACCAGGCCATATCCCTCGCCGATCGTGAGCGGGAACGGCTCGTCGAAGACGCTGCCGCACACGTGTGCGGTGTAGGTTTGCGAAGTGTCATCCCAGCGTACGATCGCGAACAGGGTGTCGCTTCCGATCGCCAGGCACAGGTCCTCCGCGTCCACCACCCCGTCGGTGCCCCCGAGGTCCACGATGGCGGCGTGGTACGGCACCGAGACCCAGGTGAGGTTGCTCTGTGATGTGGGGGCGATGTTGAACGAAAACGCCGGGTCGTGGATCCCGACCAGCAGCGTGTCGATCGTCTGGCTCGCCACCTGCCGCACGCCGTACGACATACCCTCGGTCAGAGCGAAGTTCCCCGTGCCACCGCACTGATAGATGACGAACCTCGACGTCGTCTCGTCCCAGCGCGCGACGCTTTGGACTACGTCGCTGCCACCGAGGTCCCCGCAGAGCCCTTCTGCAGTCGTCGGTGCGTACTGGTACGGCAGTGCCAGGAAGTGGGGGTGCTGATCCCCGCTCGTCGTCAGCTGCAGTCTGAGAGCGAACGCCATATTCGAAGCGGAGGCCGTCGCCGCGGCGAGCAGGCACAAAGATGCAACTACGATGGCAACCCTGAGCGTTCTCATTTCGCCTTCTCCCCGAGCATGCCCTTGGCCTTCATGGCCGCCAGCAACTCCCTTGCCTTGGAGGCCACATACGGCTTCCCGTGCTGCGCGAGGTCCTCGAGTCCCGCCTCACAGCCGTCCTTGTCACCGAGGAAGAAGGCCGCATAGGCTCGCTTGAAACGCAGCTCGTCCGCAAACCAGATTCCCGGGTGTGAGCGCAGGACAAGATCGAGCCAAGCGGCCTGCCGCCTTGCTCCCTCCTGTCCGGTGGGTGGGAAGCCAACGTCCTCACACGCCGCTGACTGCGGATCCACACAGGGAAGAGAAATTGGAGGGAAGCTGCCGGGCCCCCGCTCCATACCGTAGAGTGGAACGTCGGTCGTGACGGACGCCAAGCCCGGCCAGGTCCTCTTCCAAACAACGTATGCCGCATAGGTGGACGTGGGAAAGCGACGGAGGAGCTCGCCTTGGCCCTTGCTGTCGAACACCACTGCGGGACCGAAAGCCTCGTAGACTTGCTTGTCGATCCCTTGAGGCTCGACGGCTTGGATCAGTACCGAGTTGGAAGCAAAGTGACCGGCCCAGACCTCCGAATTCACCTCGGTCTTCCCACTCTTGAAGTCCCGCTGCGGCTCCCGCACGCTCTCGGGCGCCTGGCACGAGAACTGGAACATGTATGTGCCCACATGACGTGGATAGTGGTCGGTGTCCCAGATGGCCACCTTCTCACCAGGCTCGTAGGTCCGCTTCGTCATGAACACCGGGAATGGCAAAACAGCGGGACACGGCAGCCCCCCGAGAGATTCCTCGCCGCCAGGTGAGTCCGGGCCGGACATTACCAGACCAGAGAACCTGCCACACAATCCTACTGGCGCCGGCATCACCACCTCCGTCGTTGAGCGGTTCGTGATGACTACGTGCACGTTGAATGGCTCACCCACGATGATGGTCTCGGAGCCCACCTCGACCGTCGCCACCCACGGGTTCTCGTTTTGGACTACGTCGCTGCCACCGAGGTCCCCGCAGAGCCCTTCTGCAGTCGTCGGTGCGTACTGGTACGGCAGTGCCAGGAAGTGGGGGTGCTGATCCCCGCTCGTCGTCAGCTGCAGTCTGAGAGCGAACGCCATATTCGAAGCGGAGGCCGTCGCCGCGGCGAGCAGGCACAAAGATGCAACTACGATGGCAACCCTGAGCGTTCTCATTTCGCCTTCTCCCCGAGCATGCCCTTGGCCTTCATGGCCGCCAGCAACTCCCTTGCCTTGGAGGCCACATACGGCTTCCCGTGCTGCGCGAGGTCCTCGAGTCCCGCCTCACAGCCGTCCTTGTCACCGAGGAAGAAGGCCGCATAGGCTCGCTTGAAACGCAGCTCGTCCGCAAACCAGATTCCCGGGTGTGAGCGCAGGACAAGATCGAGCCAGGCGGCCTGCCGCCTCGCTCCTTCCGCTGGGGGGGGCGGGAACCCAAGGTCCTTGCACGCTGCGGATTCGGGAGTCACGCATGGGAGAGGCGTCGGGCCGAAGCTGGAGAGCCCTCGCTCCATCGCGTAGAGAGCCACGTCCGGCTGCGGAGGTGAGGTGCCAGGGTGAGTCCTTCTCCTTACAACATACGCCGCATAGGTGGAGGTGGGAAACCGCCGAAGGAGCTCACGGTAAAGAAGGGTGGATCCAAGGGGGTCGAGGCCGAACGCCTCATGTGCTTGCTTATCGACGCCTTCCGGAGCATAGACCTCCACCTTGACTGGCCCCGACACGGCGTGGCCCCACCACAGGTCCGGGTACTCAGCCGGTTTCTCATTGATGTTCCAGTGATGTTTGAGAACTGCTCGCAACGTATAGAAACCCGGGGTCGGTAGCGGTACCGCCAGACTTTCCACATGCCGCCAGCCTTCAGGGAGAAGCCGTCGGACTATTCCCCACCGCGCGCGGCAGAAGGGGCAATAGGTGCTGGCTGCCGCTTGCGATTCAATGGATACCGCGAGCGGAGGGCGGTTGAAGCCTACCGGCACTGGCGTGCCTGCCACGTTCGCCAGCCGCACAGTAAGCTCAGCATTCACACCAAGCGGGATGCGGTCGGGGGAGGCCACAACCGTGACCGTGATGGGCTCGCCAGCTAGTACGATGATCCCTTGCGTCGCGATTGCCGCCGCCACCAAGAAACTCCTAATTCTCATGACAGGTCTCCCCTCACCGTGGGTCCGGTGCCTTGCGCATCGAGGTTTCGTCCAAGGGACATGTCCCGGCGAGTCCGAATTCGGTAACTCCGCTTCCGCACGTGGGGTCTCCCGAGAACAGGTCGTCTACGCAGAAACGGCTGACGCCATCCCAGATAGATCCGCTGAGGCCCGCGGCCTCAACGCACTTTTCGGGGTCCGACGATCCCGGCCCGCATTCGCCGGCCACCTGGCACCAAGCGTCTCGAGTGTCGTGACCGTCCGCGGAGCAACAGTTGAGATCCCACTGGTGTCCGAGCTCGTGAACCGTGGTGTCCTGTGTGAAGTTATTGACTTCCTCTGCAGTCTTGCTAAACAGGGTGCCGCTGGCTTCGCACGAGCCGCGGAAGACGTAAGTGAAGTTCCAGTCCGGGTCTGTCCAACCCCAAAGACTCACGTTGTTGTCGGTTTGGTCCTTGCTGCCGGCCAGCAGATGGAAGTAGTTGTGTGTTGTACCGGAGTGTGCGAACCACGTCTGTGAGAGTCTCTGGTAGTACACAGTGGGCGCCGCAAGGACCCACTGTGGACCAAGATACGGTAGAGCGCTCATTCCGTCTCGGGGGGAAGACACCTCAATGAAGGCGTCGTTGAATGCCTGTTCCGTACTCCGGGGGTCCGCTTGGTAGAAGCAGGAATTGGGGGCATTAATCTGGTTGGGGGCCAGGTCGCAGTTGGAGATGACGCCGATGCCGGCGGAATGGTAGTTCGAGAAGTCTGGCATGTTCCGGGCGGAATCCACTTGAGAGGCGAAGTAGGGCTGCGTCAGACGTGTGTCAAGGGTGACTCTCTTGGTGTACGGTTGAGATCCTGGCTCGATGTCCATTACCTCGCGCTCTTCGTTGAAATGCGGATAGCAATCCGCCTCGTCAAACACCGCGATCGTGTCCCCGGGCGAAACGTCGAGCCAATCATAAACCTCGATCTGGTCGCAGGGTAGCCCATCCCCAATTCCGCAGCATGCCGGATAGTCGTCGTGCCCACAGAACGGACATGGAGGCTCGTTCAGTCCTCCACACCCCGGGTCCTTGGGTCCGTAGCTCCGGTAGAAGACCCCGCCCTTGCGGAACATCTTGTCACGTTCGAGGTAGATCCTCTTCCAGGCGGTGAAGATGGGTGAGAGCCCGACAACACGGCTGGACAACAGGCCGGTAGCGCATCCGCCAGGCTTGCACTTCATGACTTCCACCTGGTAGTTGTCGCCCGCGTAGCGGTCCGTCACCTTGAGGTAGACAGTTGCGGTATGGTATGGCCCTGCTGGGGTGACGTTGAGCTGCTTTACCCATGTGGGGCTGTCTTTGCTCAAGGCCAAGCCGACGTCAGCAGTCTGCAGATCCTCGGCGTTATCATTTCCTTCGTAGGGCAGCTTCTTCGCCCGGCCCTTATCCCACCCCCCTTCTGGGGCGTACGGCGCCGTGTCCGGCGGGTCGATCAGCTGAAGCCGAAACTCCAGACCGGACCAGCCCGTCACCATGAACTTGATGATTCGATCCTGCTCCTGCCAAGGTGACGTGTACGGGATGTCCTGACCTGCTCTGTTGATGATGACCCGCTGCGGGTCGCGGGGTTCGATGGTGTAGATCTGACCCTCCCTGTCCTCTGGATAGACCTGGAGTATTCCTGCGTCCCCGTACACGAAGGCCCCGTGGTACGCCGCCTGGTTGAGCCCGATCTGGTTGAGGTTGAAGGCCTCGGTCGCTGTCGGCGCGGCGGTATGCACGTACCTAATCTTGCTGGAGTCGCTCAGCGCCCGATCTACCGCCAAGACATGAACTCCCGTGCCAACAAAGTTCATTGGTGTTCCGTCCAGCGGACCGGACAGACCCACACCCAGCCGCTTCCCTGGTCGCCAGTGTCGCCCACAAGTGTCTGTGAGGTTGGGGCGACATCGATCGGGGCTGGATCGGGGGACACGAAATCGTCCTTGCCGCCCCAAGAGTCGGTGATGGTGGTGGATCCCGGACCCGCACCGGCCGGGATGCGAACCACCCTGCCGCTCGATGCGTCGGCGATGTAACCCACCAGCCCGTCCGCGCTCAGCCCGATCCCTACCGGCAGGATGTTCCGTGTGAATCCGTCGTCCTTGGTCTGTGCAAACACACTTTCGGTGCCGCTATTCACATCGATCTGGTAGATGGTCGCGACACCCAGTGAGCTGTCCACGACCAGGAGAGTGCCGTTGTCGCTGACACGCGAGATGTAAGGGTGGTCGATGCCTGTTACCCATGTCGTGCTCACAGGGCCGTCAAGGAACAGGTTGACCTCGTCTACCTTACTGTCTGACGCAACCCACACATTTCCTGTCTGGGGCGCCCACACCACCCCGTGGAGGTTGGTGTAGCTCAGGCCCGGCGTCAGCACCACCGCCGAGCTCCCCGGGCTCATTCGTGCGTGTGCCTGAATCGTCGCCGGCAAGCTGCTTCGTGCATCGCTCGGAATGGTGAACGTGGCAGTGTTGGCGTAGTCGGACCCGCTGGGAATCTGCACCTGCGACGCGTTGGCGCTCATCCGGTTGAAGAATGTCAGGTTGGCCGGTGCGATCGGATCGAGGTAGCTCGCCGCGAACTGGACCGTATCCCCCCACCACCAGAACGGGTAGGCAAGAGTCGGCGGCCCCGGCGCCGGCTGTGGCTCGTACCCCAAGTCCCTGCACGGCCGGGCTGATCACTGAGGGGTCGGTGACGTTGAAGAACATACTGTCGAGCATGTCCTGGGTCATCTGATCAGAGAATGGGCTGCCTTGGATCTCCCTGCCGATCGTGTCCACAGCCCACTCGAAGCTGGGCGTTGTGCTTCTGACGACAGAGTACGGTGGGGTACCACCGCTCCAGTCGATGTTGATGGTCCAGCCCTGGATTTCGTCTGACCACGTCTTCGTGATCGAGTCGATGTGGGTAGGGTCGTTCGCTTCTGGAAGCAGCACGGAACCTGCGTGAGACAGGGTCTGCCGCGCTAGCTGCGGTGGCGCTGGCACGAAGCGCCGCTCAGCGGATGCCGCTACGGCCGGACTCTTGGCCGACGATACGGCCCTGGGCCCGACCCGCCTGCCCTGCGTTGCCGCCAGCGGATAGGTCGGCGGTTCCTTCTGACCGCCAGCCTGCGCCATGCCCGTGACGCTTGCCAAAGCCAGAACCATCGCTACGCAAGTGACCAGCGACCGGGTCCTGGAGGATCGGGCTGCAGCACGCGAATGCAGCCGGGCGCGTTGAAGGTGGCCATGTGCACCTTCTGATAGATCCATGAGCGGCCCCCGAGTTGTGTGTGAATCGCTGTCTCGAGAATGACGATGCGAATAAGAACTGTCAAACGAGATTAGCTAGCAAGGTGGCCGGCTTGTGACATGTATCACATTCTGGTGGGTGATGGGCGAGGATCTGTCTCGATATGGGACGATGTGTTCCGGTGCCCGGACGTCTGCTCTGCAGACGCCCGTCGTCACCTGCCTCGGAGCGGGCAAAGATCTCCAACGGTTCATTGCCCTCAAGGCCCGCTCCGGGCAGGTGACGAGGCACCTCCATCGAAGCCGAGGCCACACGGTCGACCGCCCTCCCCGTGAATTGCCACTCATGACATTTCGCCTCAACGCGATGAGCTCGTGAAGTGCGTACAGCGGAGATGTCATGAATGGCACGTTCCGCCGGACGCACCATTCTCTGGGGCGCGCTGCGCCCGCGCTCTCTGGGGTGGGAGGGGGTCTTTCCTCTAACCTCTAACCTCTAACCTCTATCCGGTCCCCGGGTGGGAGGGAGTCCCCTCACTCCTTACTCTTCACTCCTCACCCTCCTTGGTGGGTGGGGGCCACTTCCGAAATAGACCACCGCACGCTCCTGTTTTCATTGATGCGCCGCAGATCAGGGAGGGGACCCGCATGCCACGAAGAACAGTTTTCGAGTCGGTGATCGAGCGCCTCGAGATCCTCGCGCCCGACGGCGCGGTGGATGAGGAGCTGATGCCCGGGCTGACCGACGACCAGATTCTCGAGCTGTACCGGAACATGGTGCGGATGCGGGTCTTCGATGACAAGGCGGTGAAGCTGCAGCGGCAGGGGCGAATGGGGACCTGGCCGCCGCTGAAGGGCCAGGAGGCAGCGCAGGCAGGCGTCGCTCTCGCCATGAGCGATGAGGACTGGCTCGTTCCGGCGTTTCGGGAGCACGGGATCATGCTCATGCGCGGCGTGCCGGGACACCTGATCCTTGCCTACTGGGCGGGTGACGAGCGCGGCTCGGCCTTTCCCGACGGCGTGCGCTGCTTCCCGATCGCGGTGCCGGTGGGCAGCCAGTTCGGCCACGGCGCGGGGCTCGGGATGTCGCTCGGCCTGCGAGGCGAGGATGCGGTTGCGGTGACGTTCGGGGGCGACGGTTCCACCTCGGAGGGGGACTTCCACGAGGCCCTCAACTTTGCGGGTGTCTTCAAGGCTCGAACGGTGTTCGTGATCCAGAACAACGGATGGGCGATCTCGATCCCGCGCTCGAGGCAGACAGCGTCCGAGACCCTGGCCCAGAAGGCGATTGCCTACGGAATCCCAGGAATCCAGGTCGATGGCAACGACGTCTTCGCGGTCTACGCAGCTACCGCCGAGGCGTTGGAGCGCGCGCACTCCGGCGGCGGACCGACCCTCATCGAGGCGGTTACCTACCGCCTCGGCGACCACACCACCGCCGACGACGCCGGCCGCTACCGAAGCGAGCAGGAGGTCCAAGCCTGGAGCGAGCGCGATCCGATCCTGCGCCTGCGCCGCTACTTGCAGGCCCGGGGTCTGTGGGACGATACCCGGGAGGAGATCCTGGCCGAGGAAGCGGCCAAATGGGTTGCGGCGCAGATCGAGGCGCTGGAGGCGATGGCGCCGCCGGACCCGGCCGACATCTTCCGCTACATGTACGGGGAGATGCCTCCGAACCTCGAGGAGCAGATGAGGTCGCTGATGGAAGAGGTGGCGTCATGACGGCGCAGAGGGCCAGGCCAGAGCAGGCCGGCGACGCCGGGCTGCGGGCCGTCCCCACGTCGAGCACCGAGAAGCTCACCATCGCCCAGGCGGTGTGCGACGGCCTCGCGACCGAGATGGCGCGCGACGAGCGCGTGATCGTAATGGGCGAGGACGTCGGCGTCGACGGCGGCGTGTTCCGTGCGACCGACGGCCTCATCGAACGCTTCGGCCCGCAGCGCGTGATCGACACCCCGCTGGCCGAGGACGCGATCGTGGCCACCGCGATCGGCATGGCCATGAGCGGGCTGCGGCCGGTCGCCGAGATCCAGTTCATGGGCTTCGTTTACCCGGCTCTCAACCAGATCTTTGCGCATGCGGCCCGCATGCGGAGCCGTACGCGCGGCCGCTTTTACGTGCCGATCGTGATCCGGATGCCGTTCGGGGGCGGGATCCACGCGCCGGAGAGCCACTCCGAATCGTACGAGGCGCTGTTCGTTCATACCCCAGGGATCAAGGTTGTCATCCCGTCCAACCCGCACGATACCAAGGGCCTGCTGGCGTCGGCCATCCGCGACGACGACCCGGTGCTGTTTCTGGAGCCGAAGCGCATCTACCGCGCGTTCCGCGAGGCCGTGCCCACCGACGACTACGCGGTGCCCCTGGGCCAGGCCGCGGTTGCCCATGCCGGCGAGGACGTGAGCCTGGTCTCCTGGGGAGCGATGGTCCGGGTGTGCCTGGATGCCGCCCAGGAGCTGGCAGGCGACGGGATCTCGGCGGAGGTCGTCGACCTGCGCACACTCAACCCGCTCGACCGCGAGACCCTACTCCAGTCGGTGGTCAAGACGGGGCGCGCCGTCGTCGTTCATGAGGCGCCGCGGACGGCCGGCTTCGGGGCCGAGATCGTGGCGCTGATCAACGAGCACGCGTTGCTGCAGCTGGAGGCCCCGGTGCAGCGTGTGACCGGGTTCGACACCGTCTTCCCATACGCGAAGCTCGAGCAGCACTACCTGCCGACACGGGAACGCGTGGTCAAGGCGGTCCGCGCTACCCTGGACTTCTGAGCCCGGACAACGACGGTTCTTCGAGAAGGGACGAGAGATGGCGTACGTGTTCGAGTTTCCCGATGTCGGCGAGGGGATCCACGAGGGCAGGGTCGTGGAGTGGCTGGTCGCTGGCGGCGATGCGGTCGGAGCCGACCAGCCGCTGGTCAAGGTCGAGACGGACAAGGCAGTGGTCGAGCTGCCGGCGCCGAAAGCGGGGACGGTGCTCAAGCTGCACGTGGAAGCTGGCGCCGAAATCCACGTTGGCGACCCGCTGGTGACCATCGGCGAAGAGGGAGAGGCGGTGGCGGAGCCGGCGCCGGCGAAGGCCGTAGCCGCGACGGAACCGAGCGCGCCTGCAGCCGCCGCGCCCAAACAGGCGGCCAAGGCAGCGCAGGCGCCGGCACGCCGTCCCCTGGCGACTCCCAAGACGCGTGCGCTCGCCCGCAGACTCAGCGTCGACCTCGAAGAGCTCGGCGGAACCGGTTCCGGCGGCCGCATCACCGACGATGACGTGCGGCGCGCCGCCCAGGCGCCAGCGCCGTCCCGGCCCGCGGCGGGCGCGGCGGCGGTCAGGTCCGGTACCATCGCGCACACCGCAGACGGCGCTGTCGAGCGGGTGCCAATCAGCCACCTGCGCAAGGTGATTGCGGAGTCGATGCGCGACTCCAAGCACACGGCCGCACACGTGACCCATGTCGATGAGGCCGACGTTACCGAGCTGATGGCTCAGTACCGGGCCATGAAGCCCGAGATCGAGGAGCGCTTCGGCATCCGTTTCACGCTGCTGCCGCTGTTCGTCAAGGCGCTGGTGACGGTCCTCAAGGACCACCCGATGTTCAACGCCGAGATCGACGAGCCGGCGGGAGAGATCCTGCTCAAGCGCTTCTACAACGTCGGCATCGCGGTTGACACGCCCGAGGGGCTGATCGTGCCGGTGGTGAGGGGCGCCGACGGCAAGGACATGGTCGAGCTCGCGGCTGAGATCGCCGACCTCGCCGAGCGGGCGCGCGAGCGGCGGCTCGCTCTCGAGGAGCTGCGCGGCGGGACCTGCACGATCACGAATATCGGGCCCCTGGGAGGAGTGTTCGCGACCCCGATCATCCGCCAGCCGGAGCTCGCGATCGTCGGCCTGCACAAGATCTCCGAGCGCCCGGTTGTCGTCGACGGCGACATCGTGGTGCGGAGCATGATGTACCTCAGCGTCTCGTTTGACCACCGCTGGATCGACGGTGCACAGGGCGCACGCTTCATGACCGATCTGGTCAAGCTGGTGCAGAACCCTGGCCTGCTGATGGCGAGGCTCTGACCCGGATCTTCCATGAGCGATCGTGGCGAGACCGGCGAGATGCGAAGAGCACGGCGACGGTTGGCGTATCGCCGGTCGCAGTAGATTGCGACTGAATGATCCGGGCCAACCCGCGTTCTTCACGGGTGGCTGCTGGCGAGCGGTACGACTCACTGTAGGCTGAATGCCTTGGACAAGAACGCAGCGGTCTGCCAACGCTCAACGAGGGCGTTTGGACAGAACAAGAGCTGGCCGTCGGCGTTGGTCCCGCAACCGGCCGTAATCCCCTCGAGGTAGAGCTGTTCGATCCAGGCGGCGGCGAACCCATCTACCGGTACGTCGGCGAAGATCCCGGTTGCGGCGGGTGGCTCGTACCCTGGACCGTGCTCAGCGCGGAGGACCAGGACCGCAGCCTGGGCACGAGATGTAGCAGCATCTGGGCAGAACAGCGTCGGGCTGCAACCGGCTGTGATCCCTTCGTTGTGAAGCTGCTCGATCCAGGCGGCGGCGAACGCGTCAGTTGGAACATCGGTAAACACCGCTCCTGTGGCGGGCGGGGGATCGTAGCAGCCGCCGTGTTCGGCACGGAGGAGCAGGACGGCCATTTGGGCGCGCGTGGCCGGCCGGCTCGGACAGAAGTTGCCGCCGCCACAGCCGGCCGAAACGGCGTGACGCCCTGCGAGGTCGGTCCACACGTGACGAGGATCGCTTTCGGGGACGTCACCATAACCGCCGGACACAGTGTAGGCAGAGAGGTGGCCGGACCCATCGGTAGCGTACAACGTCCCCTCGATTACCACCGGGCTCTCCCAGTGAACGCTGGTCCATGATGTGCTCCAGAGAACGTTGCCGGTCGTGGGGGCCAGCGCCTCCAGCGAACCTGAGCCCTCAACGTAAAGGACGTGGTTGCCGACGATCGGCGAGGTCCGAGCTCCGGACTTCTGCCACTGGAGCTGGAGCGATGGTGCTGCGGGCGGTGCGAGCATCAAGCGCAGGCCGGAGATGCCATTGTTGTTCGCCACGAAGACCCAGGTTGAGTCATCGGCAGGGTTCACCCAAACCGCCGGTGCGGTGAGCACCCCTCCGCCCTGTGGCACTGCCGTGCTGCTGAGCTCACCGCCGACGTGCCCCGGACCGCCCTGGCCACTCAGATCGGTGAGATCGAGTATCCGCAGTTTGCTGTCCTTCCCGCTCTGAACCGCCAGCACGCCGGGGTAGGAGGGGGCGGGGAGAATCGCTGGGGCGGTGCTGCCGAGGTCTAGGTCGGATGCATTGAGCTGCGCGTAGTTGGTCGGCGTGTAGCTGTCAAGCGGCCAACCGGCGCTGCCTGTGCCGTCCGGGTTGAGGGCGAAGACGCTGTCCCCCCAGTCATGGCCTCCGGTGTTCGCATCAAACACGCCGTTGCCTGTAGCCATGAAGATGAGCCCGGTGTCAGGGTCGAAGACCACACCGGCTCGAGCCCAGATCGCTGACTGAACGTCGGGACAGTCCGGGCTGCCGTTGAGGACGAAGTGAACCGGGTTGTCGCTGCAGTCGGCGTTGAACACGTGCTGGCTACCGTCAGCGAGCTGGATGGCGGTGACATGGCCCTGATAGTCCCCCTGGTCACCCGGATAGCCGCCATTCGCGACGTACAGGTAAGAGACCCCGGACGCGGTTGTCGCGATTGCGAGGGCTGCGGATCCCTTCTCCACCGAGGGCTTGAGAGTCGCCAGCTCGGGCCACCCTCCGGTTGTTGCCTCGGTGCCGTCGCCCACGGCGTACTTGTGGACTTTTCCGTCGAGACCGTACGAGTAGACATACTGACCGTTCGGATCGATAGCCGGAGAAGAGGTTGTGTAGTTTGGCCCGGTCGCGGCTTGCTGCGACCATACCTGTGCACCGCTGTGGGCGTCGAGCGCCACACAGTGTCCGGCCTTGGTAGTAACGAACAGCAGATCGCGGACGCCGTCCGGAGTCGACACGTGTCCGAGATACGCCGGGGCGCCATCGGCTACTGCCGGCAGGGACACCTGGAAGATCCGCGTGAGTCCCGGCACGTTGGTCGTCGAAAGGAAGACTTCCTTGGTGTTGTTGCCGCTGTGCCTGGCGTCGAAGTTGAACTGTGGCCAGTTGCACGGATAAACGGGCGCAGCGCCGAGAGCAAGCACGATGGCAAGGTTCACAGGAACCGTTCGTCTCATGGTTGGGGTTCCTCCCACTACCCGCAACGCCAGTTGACAGGGTCGGATTCCGCCGATGGCAAGGCGGCCGGCGCCAACGGATGCGTGCGGAGAGAGCGAGACCGCGTCTGGTACTCTACTGGCCGGCAGTTGCGGGGCCGCCTGGGGCTCTGGCCGAGGGGTAGGTGAGCCATGGTTGTAGGGTCCGTTTCACGAGGATGTCAGGTGGTTGTGATCGGGGCGGGTCCGGGTGGGTACGTCGCCGCCATCCGCCTCGCCCAGCTCGGTAAGGATGTCGTGCTGGTGGAGAAGGCGCCGACGCTCGGCGGCGTATGCCTCAACGAGGGCTGTATCCCGTCGAAGGCCCTGATCCACGCCGCCGACCTCAAGCACGAGGTCCAGCATGCCGCCTCTCTCGGCATCGCCGCCAACGATGTGGCGGTCGACATGAAGAAGCTGGTCAAGTGGAAGGACGGCATCGTCCGGCGCCTGACCGGCGGCGTCAAGTTCCTGTGCGAGAAGAACGGCGTCGAGGTTGTCGCCGGCGAGGCGGCCTTCGAGTCCGACCGCAGGATTGCAGTGACCACTGGCGACGGTCGAGTCGAGATCGAGCTCGAGCAGGCGGTGGTCGCCACCGGCTCGTCGCCGATGGAGCTGCCGGGATTCACCGTCGACGGTGATCGGGTTATCGGTGCGCACGAGGCGCTATCGTTGGACGCCGTTCCCGAGCGGCTGGTCGTCGTCGGCGCCGGCTACATCGGCCTCGAGCTGGGGGTGGTCTACTCCAAGCTCGGCTCCAAGGTCTCGGTTGTGGAGTTCCTTCCGGAGCTGTTCCCCACCCTCGAACCCGAAGTTGCGCAGACGATGAAGCGTCGCCTCAAGCAGCTTGGCATCGACCTCCACCTGAGCCATCGGGCGCACGCCTTCACCGCCGGTGAGCCCTCGATCGTCACCGCCCTCGGCCCGGGGGACGAGGAGCTCAAGCTGGAGGCTGACAAGGTCCTGGTGTCAGTGGGACGGGTCGCCAACACTGCCGGCCTCGGTCTGGAGGAGATCGGCGTCGAGCTCGATAGCAAGGGTTTCATCAAGGTCGACGACCGGCAGAGAACTACTGCGCCGGGGATCTTTGCCATCGGCGATGTCGCGGGCGGTGCCCTACTGGCGCACAAGGCGTATCAGGAGGCCAAGGTTGCGGCGGAGGTCATCGCCGGTGAGCCGGCGGCGTTCGACAATGTGGCGGTCCCGGCGGTCGTCTACACGGACCCCGAGATCGCCTGGTCGGGGCTGACCGAACGCGAGGCGCGGGAGCAAGGGCTGGAGGTCGTCACAGGAACCTACCCGTTGCGTTCCCACGGGCGGGCGATGACTCTCAACGCCGCCGACGGCTTCATCAAGGTGGTTGCCGATGCCACGACCAAGCAGCTGCTCGGTGTCACCGCAGTCGGACCCGGCGTGTCAGAGCTGATGGGAGAGGCCACCCTGGCGCTCGAGATGGGTGCCTTCCTGGAGGACGTGGCGGCCACCATCCATCCTCACCCGACGATGTCGGAGGCGCTCCAGGAGGCGGTCGAGGCCGCGCTCGGCAAGGCGGTCCACATGCTCAACGAGTAGGACGCCAGACCTGCCCTTCCACTCAGCTGTCGACCGGTGAAGACCCGGGCTTGCCCTTGTGGCGGTTGATGTCGTCGCCCTCGCCGTCCTCCTGCTGCCACGACTCCTTGGTGTACATGATCTCTTCGATTGCCTCCTGCCCATCGGCGTTCTGGAATGACTCGAAGATCACCGTGCCGACCGTGCGCGTCCCCGAGAATAGGCGCCGCTTGCCGACGACGTAGCGGAGGAAGAACCACACCAAGAGGCCGACGATGACCCCCACGAACATCAGGTAGGCGGTGGTTCCGATCACTCGAGGCAGCACGAGAACCTCCACACGGGCCTTTCCTGATTCTGCGACCGCCGCCAGACGCCGTCAAACACCGACTGCGATTGGATGTGTCGCCCCGCCGAGGCTCATCGCCGTGCGCGGTAGGTAACGGCACGAACCCGCCCGCGCACCTCCTCGAGCGTGATGCCGGTCCGCTCGAGAACGCAGGCGATCTCCTCCGGGATCTGGTCACCGACCATGCCGAGGAAATCGACGTCGCGCAGTACCTCGATTTCCGTCAGACCGGCGGCTCGGAGCAGGTCGAAGTACGTTAGGCGCTCCATGGCGCCTGCGACGCAGCCGACGTAGGCAAGAACGTCGGCGCGCACTGCGTCCGGCAGAGGGGCATCGAGCACGATGTCGGAGATCACCGCCCGACCTCCGGGCCGCAGCACGCGGGCCATCTCCCGGAACACCGCGGCCTTGTCCGGTACCAGGTTGATGACGCAGTTCGAGGTCACGGCATCGATCGAGGCATCATCGACAGGCAGCTCCTCCAGCCGGCCGGCACGAAACTCGACGTTGCCGGCGCCGGCGGCGGTGGCCCGCGCCCGCTCCAGCATCTCGGGCGTCATGTCGACGCCGATGACGTGGCCCTGCGGGCCGACGCGACGGCCGGCGAGGAGAGCGTCGAGGCCGGGGCCGGAGCCGAGGTCGAGGACCGTCTCGCCGGGGACGAGGTCGAGCGCCGCGAGGGGGGCGCCGCAGCCGAGGCCGAGGTCGGCGCTCCCGGGAAGCAGGTCGAGATCTGCGCGGTCGTAGCCGAGGACGGTCGACGGCGGGAGGGGCGCCTCTCCGCACGAGGAGCAGCAGCCGGCGTCGGTGGCGATGCGCCCGTAGCGCTCGCGAACCTTGGTCACCATTTCCTCGGCGTCCGTCTGCGAAGTACCAGGTCCTGTTTGCTCCTTCATGATCATCTCCCATGGCCGATCTGGTTGAACAAATGGTCGTACACGCCGGGGCAGCAGTCGGCGGTGGCGGTGTGGACGGCCTCCAGCAGCAGCTCGAGGGCGCTCAGCACTGCGGCCTCCTTACCGTCCGGCAGGTGATCGAGGATTGAGCGCGCGAACGCCTCCTCCTGCTCCGCGACGGCCGCTGCGGCTTCGCGTCCGGCAACGGTCAGCTCGGCGAGGCGGGCGCGGGCGTCCTCGGCGTCCGCCACGCGCTTCACCAGCCCGCGAGAGGCGAGCCGGTCGAGGTTGCGAGTCAAGGTGGAGGCGTCGATGCCGAGGCGGCGTCCGAGATCGCCGGCTCGTGTCGGCCCGCCCAGCCTCAACGCCGACAGGGTGGCCGCCTGTGCGACGGTTGTGCCGCAGCAGCTGATCTCAGTGCGCTCCGCCACTGCGAAGCGACGAATGAGCGCCTGCACCAACCGTTGGAGGCGCCTCGCGGGTCCCTCGGCATGTGATACAGGCTCAGCCAACGTGCTCATGCAGATAGTTGTAATATACAAGGAATAGAAATGCAAGCCGCCCCCGGCGAAAGTGAGCAGGTAAGAGAGTAAGGAGGTGAGGAAGTCAACCTGCCCACCCACACGGTGATTAAGTTATTGAGTAATTGGGTGATTAGGTTCCACCCACCCGGGAAAGCCGCAAGACGTCTGGGTGCGGCAGCACCCAGACGGCCGCCGGGGCTCTGCCGAGAGACTGCGGGCGTCGCGGAAGCGAGCGAGTCAGCCAGTCGCAGTAGATTGCGAGTGAATGATCCGGCTGGGGTCTCTGTGGTACTTTCGCGTATCGCCGGTTCGGCTGCCGGGCGGGGCCGGAGCCAAGGAGGGTGTGATGCCGGGAACGATGCTGCTCAGATCGTCGGGGAAGCTCCTGCTGAGTGCGAGCCTGGTCCTGTGTGCGACGGCTGCAACTGCCGCGGGCGGGGCGACGGTGAAGGGTCCGGAGAGCCTGCTGGTGCTGGGGCCGCTGCCGTTGCCGGCGGCGTTGGCCGAGGGCGGCCTGCTGGCGCCGAATCTTGAGCCCGTCGCGGAGATCGATCCCGTGACGGCGGATCCGCAGGCCGGCGACGAGGTGGTGCTCGATCCGACAGGCTCGGTCGCTTGGCGCGAGGTCAAGCCGGGGGCCGGCGAGCCGATCTCGCTGCCGCGGCAGGGGGTGTACTGGCTCGCGGCCCGGCCGACCCTCGACCGCTGGACGCACCTCGACCTGGAGCTCGACGGGGGCGATGTGCGAGCCCTGTACGTCGACGGCAAGCTCGTGGCTGGCTTTCAGGAAGGCTCCGGGCAGTCGCTCAAGGCGATCGCCGGCGCCGCCCGCGGCCGGCACCTGGTGCTGGCCCGTGTAGAGCGCCGCTCGAGCGACGGCGAGGCGCCCAAGGTGCGGCTCTCCGTGTCTTGCCAACCGCAGGCCGGGATTGCCTGGAACGTCTCCGGCGCGGAGGCGCCGGCCAGCTTCGACGAGATGCGGGCGATCGTCTCGATCGGTCCGGTCGCCGTGGACTACGAGGGACGGCTGGTCGCCCGTCGCGTCCGCTCCCGCGACCGCACTGGAGACGGCACTCACTCCTCGGTCGAGCTGCTCGACGGAGAGGGCAACGTCGTCGCCTCCTCGATCGGCGATCCGTCGGCATCCCCCGTCGCCTTTTCACCCGACTCGAAGCACGACCTTCTGCTGCTGCGGGAGAAGGGGAAGCACGGCACCAACCTCGTCCTCTACGACACCGCCAGCCGTGCGCTGCGCACTGTCGTCCGCAACGAGCCTGACATCGGCTTTATCCACTTCGGGCCGGGGGGTACTCACCTGCTGATCTCCTCGGCGCGCGGCGTCAAGTCCGAGAAGCGCGACCCGAAGGCAGCGCGCCTGCGGCGGGCCCTGCGTGAGAAGCTGCGGGACTACGAAACCAGACGCCACCTGTGGCTGATCGAGGTCGCCACCGGCGCCAGGCGAAGCCTCACGGCTCCAGGAGACTGGGTGCTGGACGACGCGGCGTTCGTGGCCGCCAAGCGCGCCATTGTCTACGCGCGGACCGTGCCGCGGGACGAACGGCCGTGGTTTGAGACCGAGATCCGTTGGATCGACCTGATCCAGAACACCGACACGCTGGTGACGACGTTCGTCGCGGGGTGGGAGAGCCGCCCGGCGAACCTGACGCCCTCCCTGGACGGCAAGCGGCTTGCGTTCTTCGGCCCGCCGGACCAGGTGGGGACGGGGCACGGGGAGCACAACGTCTACAACCGCGAGATCTGGGTTCTCGATCTGGAGACCAAGAAGCTGGAGCGGGTCACCAAGACCGAGGGACCGGCCTACACGATCGGTCGTGGCGATCTCCTGAGCTGGGTACACAACGGGCACGGCCTGGTTGCCTCCGCGACCGACGGCTCGGTCACGCGGCTGGTGCGCCTTGATGAGGGCAGCGTTCCGTGGGACGCCGAGCGTCTCGGCACGATCGCAGAAACGATTTCCTATCCCGCGCTGTCGCCGGACCGGCTGGTGGCGGCATTTGTTGCCTCGAACCGCGGCCTCCTTCCCAACCTGCAGGTGATGGATCTGGACTCCGGCAAGGAGCGTGTACTGGAACGCCCGAACCAGGAGCTGGCAGCGCGTTGGCAGCTCGCGGTGCCGGAGAAGGCGCCGTTCACGGGACCGGACGGACGCCTTATCGACGCCTGGTGGTATCCGCCGACGGCGAAGGTCGACAATGGCAAGACGCCGCTGATTGTCTACTACTACGGCGGCGCCAACCCCACGACGAGGCGCTTCAACACCACCCATCAGGTGCTCGCTGCGAACGGCTATGCGGTGTTCGTCGTCAATCCGCACGGCGCCTTCGGCTATGGGCTGAAGTTCGCCGACGCCCACGTCAACGACTGGGGCCCCAAGGCGGCGGCCGACATCCAGGCCGGGATCGACGCCTTCCTCGCTGCCCACCCTGAGATCGACGGCAAGCGCATCGGGATCTACGGCGGTTCGTATGGCGGCTTCATGACCGAGTACCTCATCAGCACCAGCGACCGCTTTGCGGCCGCGGTGGCGATGTACGGGATCAGCGACATCGCGCCGTACTGGGGCGCGGGGATGTGGGGCTACACCTATGGTGACGTAGCCCTGGCGGGCTCGTTCCCGTGGAATGCACAGAAGCTGTTCGCCGGCCACTCGCCGCTCTACAACGCGGACCGTATTCATACCCCGCTGCTGCTGCTGCACGGAGAGGCAGACGTCAACGTGCCAGAGTCGGAGTCGGAGGAGCTCTACACGGCTCTGAAGACCCTGGGTCGCCGGGTCGAGCTGGTCACCTTCCCGGGCGAGGACCACGGCATCGCCGGCAGCTGGAAGAACTGGGTCGGGCATCGGACCCTGATGCTCGACTTCTTCGACCGCTACCTGCGGCACCAGCCGGAGGCATGGGACGGCGCCTGGGGGGAGGGCGTCGCCACTGGTCACCGGCACGACGCCAAGGGCGCCAGCCAAGACCGCCCGTCGGCGAGGTGATCACGCCGGATCAGCGGCTCGCGCCCGAGGGGAGCAGTGATGATCAGGACTCGGGAAGGTTCCCCCCTTCCTGTCGCGCGAGACGCAGCGTGAACAAGGCGAGAACGAGGACTGCGACAACCAGCGCCGCCCACAGCAGGAGCCGGCGCAGTGGTGTTGCGGCGGCAATCCGGGCGCGAGCGCTGTAGTCGGGGTTCTTCTCGACCGGCCCAGCCGCTATGGCGGACGCCGGCACCGCCAGGATCGTCGACCTGGCCGAGGTCAGCTCGTAGTGCGGCACCGTTGCCGAGGGATCGCCAAGAAGCAGCGTGTAGACGCCGGCGGGAGCCGGCAGAAAGAGCACCGGGTGCTGAATGCCGACCTCGGCGTTCTCGAGATCGAGCGGTGCGTCGTCCCCGTTCTGCACGACGAGCTCGAGGCCCACGACCCTTGTGCTCGGCAACGGGACCCGCAGCGGTTGGCGTCGAGCGCGGGGCCGGTTCAGCCGGCCGGCCGCCAGGTTGCGTCGGCTCCCGTCTTCCATTGTGCCGACGAGAGTGTAGCTGCGGTCGAAGAATGGGGCCTCGCTATCGACCGCCACGCCATGGACCTCGATCGGCGTTGCGGGAAGGGAGAGAACGTAGCGTGAGGCGCGACCGCGGACGGGCTTGCGCTCAATCGCCACGGCCTCCCAGGAGAACGCGCTCCGGCCCGTCAGCAGGTAGGCCCACTGGTGGTCGCTGTCGTCGACCACACGGATGTCTGCGAGGTCGGGTCGCAGCAGTGACAGATCCTCTGCCCGCAACTCGAGCCGTGCGAGGCCTTCGGCCGAAGGTCGGACCTCGAGACGACGCAGATGAGAGTACGGCGCCCGGTCCATCTCGCCGCCGGCATGCATGACGAACGCGAGGGCCGGAGCGGGGTCGAAGTGCGGGTTGCGGAACGGCCTGCCAAGATGTGCAACTCGTGTGCTTCCAAGATCCCAGGTCGCCGCGTAGGAGGGAGCGGTGGCGAACGCCTCGAGGTCATAGTCTGGGTGGTGAGCGCGTCGGCCGCCGAAGTAGAGGGCAAGGGCGCCGTCGCCGGCGGGAGGCGAGAAGACGAGGACCGGGGCCGGCACCAGAGCCGCGCAGGAGAGTCTCTGTAGCGGGGGGCTGTCACGGTCGTCGATCTCGAGCCGGATGCTGTCGCCAGCTGCCGGAGTGACCGCAATCTCCAGGTCGTCAACGGGGGCAAAGGCGTCGACGCGGAAGACGACTGCGCGGCCGAGCTCTCCGCGCGCGGCCGGCCCTTCGTCCCATGCAGTAACGACGCGGTGGAACGCACCGGTTGTGGTACGCAGCCGCAGGCGGGCGGGCACGACCCCGCGTGGGCGGCGGAAGATGGCCACAGTCCGGCCGGTCTCGTGGCGGACGGAGAGCGCCGCCAGCGGCACGACCAGAGGCTGCGGAGCAGGCGGGAGTCGCAGCGCCTCGAGCTCGAAGCCGGGCTCGAGATAGCCGCCGTTCTCCCCGGAGAGACGGATTTCCAGGAGCCCGAGCGCCCCCTGTGGCAGCGGAAAGCGCAGGTGCTCCGTGGGCGGCGTGTGCAATCTGAACGCCGAGCCGCCGCTGACCAGGCTCATCCGTCGTCCACGGGCACTGACGGCGGTGAGCTCGATGCGGCAGACGAACTGCGAGGGCCGGGCGTCGAGAGCCAAGCGCCAGCCGCCGGCGCCCTGAGGGAGTGGTGGAACCTCGAGCACGTAGCGTTCGTGGAACAGGGGTGGTCCGTCGGCACGCCGTTCCTCGTGGCGCTCGACCTCTTTGAGGCGGCCAGGGAAACGGGCGACGACCTCTTCGACACCTGGCTCCGCGGGTGCCGCCACCAGTGCGAAGGGAACCTCGCGGCCGTCGGCAGCGAGGATTCGGAGGTCCGCGAGGTCCGAGGAGCAGGCGGCCAGAACCGGCACCGGGAGATCCAGCCGATGGAGGCCACTCCCCTCGACCTGGATGGCGGCCGTCTGAGGGAACAGCTGCCGGAGGTCGCCCCCGGCCGCCGCCTGCAAGGCGACAACGGACGAAGCGGCGGCGAAGACGGCAGTCAGGAGACTACGGGTCGAGATGGTCATGGTTCCTCCGTTGGGCCGGTAGACAGCACGAACCGCTGGTAGGCGAGAGAGACCAGGATCAGGGACACCGCCAGACCGACCAGAGACGCCACCCGGTACAGGTCCTGCAGGTGTCCGAGATCGTAGAGAAAGGCCTTGGCCAGGGTCGCGACCAGAACCCCCAGGCTCAGCCAGCGCAGCCCGACGCTGTGCCGGCGCATGCCGATGGCGAGCAGGATCAGCGCGTACACCGCCCACGCGATCGAGGTGGTCATGTCGCGCGCCGGTAGGCGCCTGAAGCTCAGCGTCAACGTCGGCCCGGTCGAGAAGACATCGGTCACGGCGAGGTTGAGCCAAACGAACAGCACGGCCACCGCAGCCAGAGCGCAGGCGGCGGCGCCGAGGGGGCGTCTGCTGATGCCGCTCCGCTCCCAGTCGCGCAGCCGGTCCCCCTCGCGACGTCGCAGCACGGCCCAGCCGCCGAGCAGCGCCAGCGCCGGCACCCAGTAGGTGTAGAGCACCCAGTTGAGCACCGGCAACGGGCCTCGCGGGTAGTAGGTCAGGAGGGCCGGGTTGGCCACCAGTCGGACCGTGGCGGCGGCCAGCAGCAGGAGGCCGAAGTACTTGAGCCCCACCTGGTCGAAGCGCTCCCACAGCCACAAGACCGCGAGGCCGTTGAGGGCCCAACCGAGGGTGATCCAGGACTTCTCGAGCTGTAGCGGAATGGCCACGCTGACCAGGCACAGGGCGACCGCGAGCAGCCAGACCACCGCCCCGGCCCGCACCGGCGCGCGCTCGCGACGACCTTGAGCGGCGCGGATCGTGAGCAGGCAGAGGGCGGCCAGGGCCAGCGGCAGCAGGCCGATGGCGCCGACGCCGAGCGCGACCTCCCACAGGCCCTTCAGCGGCCAGAAGAATGCCGGACCGGTGAGAGCGGCGGCGGCCCAGGCGGTGCGGGAGGGAGCGAATACAGGGTGGAAGATCACCGGCCACATCGTCAGAACGACGACCGTCAGGGCCTGCACCAGCAGTAGGGAAGCGGCCTCCGAGCGTACGGCGTCCGGCGACCACACGGCGTGAACCACTGCAGTCGCTGCAATGGCCGCCAGGTACCAGCCGCCGCTTCTCATGCGGGTGGCGGCGAGAGCTGCCAGGATGCCGAGCAGCGATGCGGTGACGGCGACCGGCACCGGGTGTGTAGGCACGTGGTCGATCAAGGCGATGACCGCGGGTAGCAGGGCCAGGGCGCCGGCGGCGGCGGCCCGCTCGGCCCAACGGTGAGCGGGGCTTGCACGCTGCGCGATCGCGACCAGCTGCAGCGCGACGGCGAGCGCCGGTAGCAGCGACAGCAGCACCATTTCGGACGGCAGGTGGCGCGAGATGCCCCACGCCATGACGTACAGGCTCAGGCCGGCGGTCGGGCCGAGGGCGGCCGCGAGCTGTAGGCGTGGGCGTTGGTGCAATGCTGCATGGCTTGACAGCAAGGCGGCGAGCAGCAGCCAGCCGAGCAGCCATGGCCAGAGGCCGGCACGCGCGCTCGTCAACGAGGTTCCGACCACGACCAGCATGAGCCCGCCGGTAAGCCCGGCATCGGCGAGTGAGGTGCCGCGCTCTTCCGGTTGGCGGCGGACGGCCGCCGCCAGGTGCACCACCAGGGCCAAACCGGCCGTTGCCAGGCTCAGCTCCCAGGCCAGCGAGCGGTCGATGCGGTGGCTGCCCAGCCAGCCGAGGAGCACACCGAGGGTGGCCGCGGCCGAAGCCAGCGCGAGCCACGGGCGGCGCTGTGCGCGGGCGATCCAGACGGCGCCTGCGGTCAGCAGGGCCAGGAGGGCGGCGAGCGGGGCCGGACGGAGCCCGAGCCGAACGGAGGTGGCGACGTGAAAGGAGAGCAGGATAGGAATCAGGATTGCGCCGGCCTGGGTGAGGCGCCACACGCGTTCCTCGGGTTGTACGCGCGGCCGGGAGATGAGGAAGACAATGGCGAAGGTGGCCAGTATGGCGAGGCCGAGCCAGAGACGGGGCGCATCGAGGCGGGCGGTGATCCACAGCACCTCGTAGAGCGCGGTGGCAGCGAGAGAGAGGAGCGCCAGTGCCGGCCAGCGCCGACGCTGGGCCAGCCACAGCAGGCCGGCGTCGAGCAGCAGAACGTAGGTGAAGAGCGGGACCGGGCGGTCAACGCCGGTGCTGATCAGCAGCGGCGTCGCGAAGCCGCCGGCAAGGCCGAGGACGGCCACCAGCAGCGAGTCCCGGCGCAGGGCCAGCAACCCGCAGACGACCGTCGTCAACACCATCAGGAGCCCGGCGAGCGCTGTCGGCACGAGGGCGTAGAGGGCGCATGCCGCCCACACCGACGCGTACAGGGCCACGATTCCCCCGCCGGCCAGCGCGTTCGAGGCGGCCAGCTGCGCGCGGCGGTGGAGACCTTCGGAGAGAACGAGACACACCACTCCTCCGATGAGCCCTAGACTGACCCGGACGGCCGGCGAGATGAGCCCGTGGTCGATGGAGTACTTGAAGAGGAGGATGGCGGCAAGGGCGAGAACCCCGCCACCGACGACCGCAGCGCCGCGGACTCCGATCCACCGCTCCCACTCGATGCTGGGAGCCGCGGATCGCGTGGTGCTGGTGACGACCGGTGTCCGCGCCGCCGGGGCCGGAGGGGGTGGCGGCGGGGGCGTTTGCCGGACCGGCTCGAACGGCGCAGGCGGCGGCTCGTGCCATGTAGGCTCTGGTGGGGGCGGTGCAGTGGCCTGTGAACGGGCCGGCGGTGCCGGTGGGCGAGGCGCGACCGGCGCCGCGGCTGCCTCCGGCACGCCACGGAGCTCGAGCTCGCGCAGGCGGCGGTTGAGGTCGGCGACGCGCCGTAGGGCGAGAACCGCGAATACCACGGCTACCAGGGCGCTGGCTGGAATCGCGAGGGCAAGGAGGGCGAGCAACTGCATGCGGGCTCCCTGATTGTGGCGCCGCGGCCCCGGCCGCCGCACCGTTGGCCTCGAAGGGCTGGTGATCCAGTGTAACCCGGGTGTAACCTGTCAGCACGGTCGAACCCGAAGGAGGCGTTGATGGTGATCAGGGACGACAGCCGGGAGCTTCTGAGAATACCGGGCGTTGGCCCGTCAATAGCCCGGGATCTGCTCGCTCTCGGCATTCGTCGCGTAGAGGACCTGGCCGGCGGCGATGCCCAGCGCCTCTACGACAGGCTGTGTGCGCTGCGGGGCCACCACATTGACCGCTGCGTTCTGTACGTCTTCCGCTGCGCCGTCTACTTTGCCGCCGAGCCGAGCCCGGACCCGGAGCTGCTCAAGTGGTGGAGCTGGAAGGACGGGAGAGCTCCTGCCACGCTCTCATCGCTCGCCTCAGGTGGGGGATCGTGATCGAGCCGCCAACCACCAGGCCGACGCCCAGCACCTCGTTGAGCTCTTCGTCGCTCACGCCCTCGTCGCGGCAGCGTCCGAGGTGGTAAAGGATGCAGTCGTCGCAGCGCAGCACGAGCGACGCGACCAGGCCAAGCATCTCCTTGGTCCGGGCCGGCAGGGCGCCGTCTCTGTAGGTCTGAGAGTCGAGGCTGAAGAAGCGCTTGATCTCGAGGCTGGCGTTGTCGAGCACGAGCCGGTTCAGCTCCTCGCGCTCACGCTGGAACTCCTCAACTGAACGGTGCTGCATGGGTCCTCCTCACTCTTGGCCCTGGGGTTGCTCCTGTGGCTGCGTTCTCCAGCGGCGGTGCATCCACACCCACTGCTCCGGGTGGGCGCGGATCTGACGCTCGATGGCGGCGGTGGCCTCGGCCGTGAGGCGGGCCACGGCATCAGCGTCGCCGGGTTCCCCAGCATGCTCGATCGGGGGCTGTGCCTCGACGTGGTGGGAGCCGTCGGCCCTGCGAGAGATGAAGGCAGGGACCACCGGTACCCGCGCGCGGAGGGCTAGTTGGGCCGCGCCGGACGGCGTCCACGCCGGCCGACCGAAAAACGGGACGAAGACGCCAGGGATGTCCCGGATGTCCTGATCGACGAGCAGGCCGACCACCCGGTTGGCGAGCAGGGCGGCCACCAGGCGGCGTCCGGCGGTCGGGCCGCGGGAGATGACCTGCGCGCCGAAGCGGGCGCGCAGGGCCGTGGCCACGTCGTGGAGCCGGGGGTCGTAGATCTCGCGCACGGCGATGCTCATCGGGATGCTGCCGGCGCCGAGGCGAGCGTTCATGAGCTCCCAGTTGCCGCAGTGGCCGGTCACGAGCACTGCCCCACGGCCTCGCTCTCGGGCTGCTTCGAGATGCTCGGCGCCGCTCATCGTGACTCGGCTGCGGACCCCCTCAGGGCTTGCCCGCCACAACCACAGCACCTCCGCCAGCATTAGCCCGAGGTGCCGGGCCGTACGCCGGAGCAGGATGTCTCGCTCGGTGTCCGTCATCTCGGGGAAGGCCAGTGCGAGGTGCTCACGCGCGCGGCGGCGATCCGTGGCGGCCAGTGCAAGGGACAGGCGCCCGGCGGCGATGCCGAGCTGCCTCGTCAACGCCAGGGGCAGGCGACTGCCGGTCGCCAGCAGCAGCCGGAACGGGTAGTACACAAGATCGTGCCGTACGCGGCGCAGCGGATCCCCCATGTTCGGAGTTTAACCCGCACTTCCCACCACCACGGAGCTGCAGCGCGCGATACACCGGCGCCGGCGACGATTTCTCGCCGGAGACACGGAGGACACAGCGAAGCACGGAGAGCATCCTTCAAGCGAAGAGGACCTCCTGATTCTGGCGCCTTCTTCTTGGCTCTGTGCCCTCTCTGTGCTCTCCGTGCCTCTGTGGTTGGTTCCTTTTCTCGGATTCAGTGGGAGAGACCTAGGCCCAGGAGTGATGCCATGCGGATGGGTAGCTCGGTGTTGTCCAGGACCCCGGAGAAGCGGCCGGCGCCCGGGCCGAACGCGAACAGCGGGACCCACAGAGCGGTGTGGGCCTTCGTGGTCCAGGCAACGCGAGCCGAGCCGCCGGGGAAGGAACAGTCGGTGACAGCGAGCCCGCCGGTGTCGTGATCTGCGGTCACGAGAATCAAGACATCGCCGCGTGCCTTGACCATGCCGACGGCCAGACGAACAGCCGCATCGAGCTCGGCCACGCCCCGCGCCACGCCGCCGGCGTTGTTGTCGTGACCCATCTCGTCGGTGACCTGGCTCTCAACGATCAGGAGGAACCCCCTGGGATTCGTGGCCAGCAGCTCGAGCGCTCGCCGGGTGGTGATCTCGAGTGGCGGACCGTGCTGCTCGGGCATCCTCGAGCGCGGCGGCAGCAGAGCGACGACCGGGGTCCTGGCGGTGGCAAGTGCGGCTTCTGAACGGACGACCGTCGTCCCGGTCGGGGCGAGCTGCTCGGCGTGGCGCAGGAGCTCGCGGTAAGGGCGGTCGCGTGCCGTACGTGGGTAGCCCGTGAAGTCGCCGCCAATGAGGACGTCGACCTTCGAGGACAGCATCTGCCGGAGAATCGAGGTGAAATCGTAGCGGCTGCTGGCGTGCGCCACGTACCCCGCTGGTGTGGCGTCGACGAGACCGGAGGTGGTCACGAACCCAGTCGCGAGGCCCCTTCTGGCTGCGGCTTCGAAGATGCTGTGGAGCCGGCGCCCGCTTGGGTCGAGGCCGAGCATCCGGCGGTCGGTCCTGGCTCCCGTGGCCATGGCGGTGGCAGCGGCGGCGGAGTCAGTGACCATGTTGTCTGCGGCGAAGGTGCGGACGAGACCGATGACCGGTGCGCTCTCCAGAAACAGCGAGCCGTCGCCCCCGAACAGAAGCTCGGAGGCGGTGCTGACCTGACCGAGCCCCATGCCGTCGCCGATGAACAGCACGATGCCACGGATTCCTGCCGCAGGCGCCGGTGGCGTCACGGCGACGGAGGTGACCGACAGTGCTGCGACCAGCAACGAGACACCGAGCGTGAAAATCAGCCGCAGTCTCATTCGAACCCCCAGTCGCGGCATCATACCGCTTCCGTGCCCGAGGACCTCCGAGCGCGCCGGGAGGTTGCCGAAGCACCGGAGCAGGGCCAGCGATGCAACGCCCAAGGCGGCGCCTGGGAGCGCTTACGGCAGTGCGGGATTCACCACTCAGCCATGTATACTGTCTCGGTTGGGGAGGGAGATGTGGCTGAGACTCCAACGGTTCTCGTCGCCGACAGCGTAGCTGAGAGACGTCGGCAGCTCGGGCTTGCTCTCTATGAGGGCGGGTACGAGGTGATCAACGCCGTCAACGGCGAGGAGGCGTTGCGGTTCACGGCGGGTCTCAACCCAACCCTCACCATGGTCCACACCGGCTTGGAGGCCATGGAGCCGCTCGATCTCCATCAGCGACTCACGGCAACCGGTCTCTCCGTGCCGCCGTTCTTGATCCTCTTCGACGATGCGGCCCAGCTACCGGAGGAGCCGCCGGAGGGGGTGGTGTTCTTCCTTTCCTCGGTAGGTCTGGCGCCGGAACGCCTCCTGCAGCAGGTACGGCTGCTGCTCCTGGCACGGGACATCGGCGGCGAGCTCGGCGACGGCATCGACACGCTCTACGGCGACCTCACCAGGATCTCGATCGGCGACCTGCTCCGCGTGCTCCAGAAGTACGTCATCACCGGGCACGTCAGTCTGTCGGTGGGGCCGGACACCGGAATCTGGCTCCGCGAGGGCAGCGTCATCGACGCCCACTGGGGTGGGGTCAAGGGACGCAAGGCGTTCAACCGCGTAGCCTCGCTGCGTGGCGGTGGTTTTGTGATCAGTCTCGAGGAGGGAGCCGCCGAGCGCTCGATAGACACCGACCTGACGAGCCTGGTCAGCGACGCGGTCGACGAGAAGTTCCAGCTCGACGAGCTGTTTCGCGACCTGCCGTCCCTGAAGTCGCGCCTCGAGGTTCGGATGGGGGAGGGCTTCTTCGCGCTCGAGTTCACGGCCGTCGAGCGCCAGATTCTGATGGCCACCCAGAAGGTGAAGAACTTCGCCGAGTTGATCGACATCGTGCCGGCGACGGATCTCGAGGTCATCCAGGGCGTGCTCAGCCTCACCGAGCAGGGCGTCCTCAGCTTCAAGATTCCTGAGAACCGCGTGCAGGTCGTCACTGACTCGACAGCCGACCTCCTTCCGGCGCTGGCACGGCGCCTGAACATCAGTGTCGTGCCGCTGTCGGTTCTGTTCGAGAGCCAGGTCTTCAAGGACGGAATCGACCTGCAGCCGGACGAGTTCTACGGGCGGCTGACGCAGGCGCCCAAGCTGCCCACCACCAGCCCGCCGAGCATCGGCGAGTTTTTGGAGACCTACCGCCGCCTGGTGGCGATGGGTGACATCATCTCTATCCACATCTCGAGCAAGCTCTCGGACACGGCCAAGCGCGCTATCGATGCGGTTGAGCGGGGCGCAGAGGAGCTCCAGCGGGTGCGGGAGCAGGGAGCGCTCGATCGCCAGCCGGTGATCCGCGTCGTCGACTCGTGGCAGACCACCGTTGGTCTCGGTCTGCAGGTGGTCTTGGCGGCGCGCATGGTCGAGCACGGCCTTTCCCTCGACGAGGTCGTTCGCCGTCTCGAGGACCAGCGGCAGCGATATCACCTGTTGTTCTCGGTCAACACCCTGGAGTACCTGCAGAAGGGCGGCCGCATCGGTAAGGCGCAGGCGTTCCTGGGCACCTTGCTCGGTATCAAGCCCATTCTCGGGCTGCGGGACGGGGAGGTCGTGCCCCTGGATCGCGTCCGTGGCGGGCGCAACGTGCAACCGAAGCTGGTCGAGCTGTTCAAGGAGCGCGTGGATGCCAGTCAGCCCGTATTCGTGGCCGTCGGTCACGCCACGGCGCCCAAGTGGGCCGGACGCCTCAGGAGCGCGATCGGAGAGAGCTTCCAGGTCGTCGAGATGTTCGAGGGCGAGATCGGGCCGGTTGTCGGCACGCACGTCGGTCCCGGAACCGTCGGCGCCTGCCTGTTCCAGCCGACAGCAGACGAGCTGGAGTTCCTGCGACCGATCGGGTAGCAACTGACTGATCCTCTTCTCTGAGGCGCCGGCGGCCCTGCCGGCGCTCCCGCACCCACCCGTCTCGCAATCTCCCTCGGTCCGCCGCACCCCGCAATTGCGGGGTGGTGAGAACTGGCGGCCGGGACGAGACAACGCCGGGGCGGAGGGCCGCCCCGGCAAGTCGACTGACTCTCGTTGGCCTACTGGAGAACGACGAACGCAGGATCGTTGGAGCGGTTGTTGACGACCGAGCCATAGATGAACACGACACCGCCGGGGGTCGTGACCCAGACGTTGGCCGAGCCGACCTCCACCGCCTCGGGGAATACCCGGTTCAGCTGTCGCTGCTCGTACGGCTGCAGGGTAATGACGAGGTGCTTGACCAGGCTGTCGTCGTCCAGCAGCAAGTCGAGCTGGACCTCGACCGTCCCACCGGTGGCGTTGAGCAGCCCGATGTTCGTGCGCTTGCCGCTGTCCATGGTCCCGGATTCGCACAGCCCGACCAGGTGGCGCATCTGGCCGAACGCCACGGCGTTGGCGCGGGTGTGTCCCGGGATCGTCTGCCCGAAGTCGGCACCGTTTGCCATGGCGACGTAGGTTCTGCTGGTGACTCGCAGGTCAGGGTTGTCGAGAAGGACCCGCAGCGCTCCTGAGCCCGTGAAGCCAAACAGGGAGCTGAAGACGTCGCGGTAGCGAACGCTTGCACCGGGGCCGAGCGCGAACCGGATCGTCTGTGGTGTCTCGTTGGCCTGTCCGGCGGCCAGCAGCTGGACCATGAAGGTGGCGCTGTCGTTGCCTGCGTTGAGGACGTCCAGGTCCGAGCGCCAGCCAATTCCGCCGTAGCCGGAGGTGTGGCCGCCACCGGGGATCATCACGGGTGTCAGGAATGTCGCGGTTCCCCAGGGGAGGGAGGCCGTGTTCCGGCCCATGGGCTGCAGCACGCCCTCGCCGACGTCATCGATATTTCGGTCGAGGAGAGGTTTGATGGCGAAGGGTCCGGAGCCGTTGTCCGGATCCGGCTCAACCGAGATCACCGCGGCGAAACCCGAGGTCAGGTCCATTGCCGGGCTCACGAAATCCTGGCCCGGGAACGGCGGACCCGGGTTTGGCCCTGCAGATGGGCCGGCACCGTCTCCATCCTCGCCGGTGGCCATCGTGAACCTTCCTGTAGAGATGGGCCCGTTGGCGCCGGCGACCCAGCCCTCGTAGACCCAGCCGTCGGGAAGCTCGGGCAGTGACAGAGTTGGGGCCGGTCCGGCGCCGGGATCGAGCCACCAGATCCCGTTGCGGTAGTCACCACCCTGGCCGGCAGATGGGGCCTTGAGGATGTACATCCCCGAGGCGGACCGAAAGTCGGTGCCGAGAGCCGCGGGGTGGCCAACGGCCAGGGCCGCTCGGCCGTCGACCAGATCCCCGGCGAGGAGATGCGTATGGCTCGGAGCCGGGTCTGGATCCGGATCGGGCTCAATCGTGAGCACGAACGCGCTCACTCCGGCGACGCTCGGCACTGTGGTTGGGAAGTAGTCCCGCGACGGTATTCCGGCGCCGTCGACGGTGAACGTCCCGGTGCTCACCGGGCCGTTCTCGGTGATGAGCCAACCCTCGTAGGCCCAGCCCGGACCGAGGTCCTCCAGGCCCTGGAACCGAAGCAGGACATGTGCCACCTCACCGACAACCTCGCTTCCACGCAGGTTGGCGGTGGCGGTCGGAAAGCCCGCTGCCATGTTTGTCATTTCCTGCAGGGCCCCCTTGCCGACGTCGTCGATGTTTCCGTCCACAAGGGGCTTGAGGGTGAACGGCGCGGCGGAGTTGTCCGGCTCGGGCTCCACGGTCACGACCGCAGCGTACCCTGAGGTCAGGTCAGCGGCAGGATTGATGAAGTCCTGCCCGGGAAACGGGGGTGGTGTGTAGGGACCCCCGCTCAGGCCGGCCGCGTCTTCGTCGGCAGTGCCAGGCTGCGTGAAACGGCCGGTGGACACGGGTCCGTCCGCTCCGACCACCCAGCCCTCATAGACCCAGCCGGCCGGGAGGGTGGGCAAGTTGAGAGTTGGTCCCGGACCGGCTGCCAGATCGAGCCACCATATCCCGTTGTGGTAGTCACCGCTGTCCCCCGCGGACGGCGCGGCCAGGATATAAGACCCGGAGGCCGATGCGAAGTCGCTGCCCAAGGCGGCGGAGTGGGCCACCGTGAGGTGGGCGGTGCCGGAGGTGAAGTCACCACCCAGGAAGTGAACGCCGCTTGGAGCCGGGTCCGGATCCGGATCGGGCTCGATTGTGAGCACGAACGAGCTCACGTGCTCGAGGCTGGCCACCTCGGCAGTGAACATGGACCGGGACAGCGTTTTATCGGGCAGTACCGCGAAGGTCCCGGTACTGACGGGGGTGCCGTCCACGATGAGCCAGCCTTCGTAGGCCCAGCCGGGGCCGAGGGGCTCGAGCCCGTCCGCCGTCAGCTCGACATAAGCGGTTTCCGCGGCGGCGGGTGTGGCTGCGGCGATCAGCCACAGCGTGGTGAGGGTGAGCAGGGCGGCGACGCCCCGCAGGCGGAAGACGGTCATTGATCGGTTGCGCATGATGACGACCTCCTTGGTTGTTGTTCTACTGCGCCTGAGACCCAGGTTCGGAGATCTCCGTCACGCTGTTGTCACCGAGAGTTCACGGTTTGGAACAAAGTCTTTACAAAAGTGCAACGGACGCCGGAGTCCGAGCCGTTCAGGTGCGGAAGGTGGAAGGCCGACAGGCGGCCACGGCTAGCCCGTGCTCTCGGCCGCGGCAGCAAGCGAAGCGACGGGGGCGCCGGTGACGGCGAGCGCCGCGGAGTTAGTCGGCGGCTGGAAGCGAAAAGGAGACGACGGTGCCCTCCCCGACCGTGCTCGCGGCTTTGACAACGCTGCCGTGGAGCTCGAGGATTCGCTTGACGATGGCGAGGCCGAGCCCGCCCGTCCGTCTCGGCGCGTCGGGCGTGCCGCTCGCCTGGTAGAAGCGCTCGAACACCTGCACCAGCTCCTCCTCAGGGATCCCGCAGCCGGTGTCTCTGATGTGAACCTCGACCGTCGACTTTCCAGGTTGCACGTCGATGACGACGCTCCCTCCCTCCTCGGTGTGCTTGAGTGCGTTGCCGATGAGGTTCTGCAACACCCTTTGGATGAGACCGATGTCTGCGGACACCAGGGGTACCTCGTCGGGGCGCTCCATCTCGAGGGTGATGTGCTTCCGCTCGGCTTCCAGCTGGAAACCCTGGACGATGTCCTGGATCAACTCGGAGAGGGGAAACGGCTCGAGCTCCGGCTTCATGTCATGGGACTCCAGGCGCGCCAGCTCGAACAGCTCCTCGACCAGCTTGGTCAAGCGCTCGCTCTGCCGGCTCGCGATGCCGAGATACTCCTCCCGCTCGGTCTCGCTGAGCTCGACCTCTTTGAGCTGGAGCGTCTCGATGTACCCCTTGAGGGATGCGAGTGGGGTGCGGAGATCATGAGACACGTTGGCGACCAGCTCTCTCCGCAGCCCGTCCGTCTCCTTCAGGGCCCGCACCTGCTGGATGATGCGCTGGGACATGTCGTTGAACGTGGTGACCAGGGAGTCGATCTCGTCCCCGGCGCCGCGCCGGGGAGAGGAGATCTCGACCGGCTCAGTGAAGCCGCTTTCCCGGAATCGCTCCATCGACGCCGCGAGCCTCCGCAGTCTCCGGGTCAGCAGGTTAAACAGGATGACTCCGGCCAGCCCCGCCACGAGCAGGGCGGTTGCCACGACGCCAAGGCTCAGGCGCAGAATCTGGCTGCCCCGCAGCCGCTGCACCACGGAGTCGTAGTGCTCCCCCGCGAGCACGATGTAAAGGTAGCCTTCGTACCGATCGCCGACCATGATCGGCGACACCGAAAACACCTTCCGGCGGTCGGCGCTCAACGGGTCGTCGCCGAGAATCGGGAGCTCGGAGTTGGCGCTGAGAAAGGCCTTCAGGGGCTTTACATCGACCCGCTGCCGTTTGAGACGGTTCGGGGTTACGGACTGGGTCACGACGTGGCCGTCGAGATCCAGCAGGTATACCTCGATCGAGGGGTTGACGACCATCAGGGTCTTGAACACTTTCTCCAGGGCTGCCTCGTTGACCTCGCCGTTCGCCAGCAGCACGTCCTGAGCCACCAGGTTGGCGCTCAGCGAGCGGTTGAGCCGCTGCACCACCTCCTCCTCGTAGCGCCGGGTGGTGTAGAAGGTGACGGCGACCAGGATCGCACCCAGGAAGAGCAGCAGTCCGAGAAGGACGGCCACCATGCGCGCGTACAGTGATCTTGGCATCAGCTCAGCTCCTCGGCTGCGGGGAATCGGTAGCCGACGCCCCACACGGTCAAGATGAACTCCGGATGTGAAGGATCTGCCTCGATCTTGCCCCGGAGCCGATTGATATGGGTGTTGACGGTGTGCTCGTACCCCTCGTGGGCGTAGCCCCAGACGTGGTCGAGGAGCTGGCCGCGTGTGAACACCTTCCCCGGATGTCCGGCGAAGAAGGTCAGCAGGTCGAACTCCTTGGCGGTCAGCTCAACCGGCTGTCCGTGGAGCCGGGCCTGCCGCCGGTCGGCGTCGATCTGGAACGGGCCGATGGCGATGTTGGATGGTTCCGGAGAGGCCGCGAACGACTCCATGCGCCGGAAGATGGCCTTCACACGGGCGATCACCTCGCGGACGCTGAACGGCTTGGTAATGTAGTCGTCGGCACCCATCTCGAGGCCGAGAACCCGGTCGAGCTCGGTCGAGCGGGCGGTCAGCATCAGCACGGCGATGTGCGGCGCCTGGGCGCGCAGGTTGCGGCAGATCTCGAGACCGTCGACGCCGGGGAGCATGAGGTCGAGCACGATGAGGTCGAAGTCGCCGGAGAGGGCCCGCTGCAAACCCAGGTCACCCGCACCTTCGGTCGAAACCGCGTAGCCGGCATCGCGCAGGTGGAGCTCCACCAAGCTCCGGATATCCGGATCGTCCTCAATCACGAGTATCGACCGTGATGACATCTTCTCCGACCCTCCACCAACGGTGAGAGCGCGGCCTCACGCCAAGATCACCGGAGCTTCACAAAAGTATAACCCGTGGCGCGGGTGGAGAAGAGGGCCGGAAGCTTGACCACTCCGCGTGCGTGTTCCGGCGTCGAAGCGTCCCCAGCTCAGAACTCGGAGCCCGACCTTCGACTCACTCCCCGGTCCACGACTCGATGCCGGTGATCCGCGCCCGCTGGCCGTCCACCTCGACCTCGTCCCCGACGGTGCGCCCGAGCAGGCCCAAGGCGAGCTCCGTACCGTTGGCGAAGACGCGGCGGTTGACGTCGGCATCCCACGGACCGAGGATGGTGACCGGATCGAGCTCCTCGCCGCCGACCCCCTCGAGCCGCACGATGGTGCCGATATTGACACGGGAGGCATCGGTGCTTCCCGGCTCGAGGATGCGGACCTGTGCGAGGTCGTGCTGGAGCTTGGCGGCCTTGGCCGATAGCAGCTCCTGGCGATCGCGGAGCATGTGGTACTCGAAGTTTTCGCGCAGGTCGCCCTCGGCTGCGGCGGCGGTGATCCCTTTTAACGTGCGCGGGATTTCCACCTCCAGCAACTGCTTGAGCTCGGCCTGCTTGACCTCGACCGCGCCGCGTGTGGCCACCATCAGCGGTGCCTCCTCGGTCGGAACCTGTGCCTTGCTGCTCGCCGCCGCCTGCTCAATGAGACGGACGCGGCCAGGTTCGAGGCTCGAGACTCGGATGATCCGCTCCACGAACCGCTTCGCTTGCTCCGCTGTTGCAGTCTCCAGCAGCACTCGGACCGCCGCCCGGCCGCCGTCCAACAGCGCCTTCGCCCGTGCCCTGTATGGTGCGAACTCCTGCCGCGCGAGCATGTCCGGAATCCGTTCCAGGACGGAGGCCGTCATTCTGTCTTTCAAGGCTGCGGGGGCATCCTCATCGGACATTGCCTCGTGGGCCCAGACGAGCTGAGCGGCGTGCTGGAGCGGGTTGCGGAAGACCACCTCGAGAGCGGCGTCGAGACGCTCCTCTTGGCCGGCGCGGGTGAGCTCGGCGGCCAGCTCGGCCAGGATCGCCGGGTGCTCCTCGTGCAGCAGCCATCCGGCCCATACCTCGGGCCAGTCCTCTGGCCGCACCTCCCGCAGCTCGTGGAGGGCATCGGTGCGTGTGCTGCGGTCCTCGATGCCGGACAGGAGTGCGATGGCGGGCACGTTCTCGAGGAGCCGGTGGCGGGTCGCCTCGGCCGCTTGGCGGCCTCCCGGCAGCGTGCCGAGGGTCGCCGCCGTCTCCCAGGCGAGGCCGGGATCGGTCGTCTCGAGCTTCACCAGCGTTGCCTGCAGCCGCTCGGCCACCGTCCGGGCGAGGTCGTCGCCGCGGGCGGCGGCGCGGCGCGCGGTTGCCAGACGCTGCCGCGGCAGCGCCGCACTGAGCTCGTCGAGCAAAGCCTCGTCCGCGTCGCCGGAGCTCTGCGCTACGCTGTAGCGGAGGCGGGAGCCGTTGCCGCTCGAGATGACGCGCGGGTGCTTGCGTGCCTTGCCCCACCAAGCGGTCCAGCTGTCGGCTGGGAGCAGGCCTTCGAGGCCGCCCCTGATGGCCGTCACATCGGCCGCACCTGCGAGTGACTCCAGCAGCTCGGTCAGAGCCTCCCCGGGCCTCTCGGCAACCAGTGCGGCGAGGCCTTCAGGGTCGCTGACCTTGCGGTGGAGAAAGCTGCCCTCGGGCAGCCGGCGAATGTACTTGGCGATGGCACCGAAGGGGACGGAAACCGGTCGGGCGCCTCCAATGTCAACCTTGATGTTCCCGAGTTCGAGGTTGATGTCGGCAACTCGGCCGACGCCCTGCCCTGTGACTTCGACCACGGTGCCGGTGTCGTGGTCCAGCCACTGCTCTGCGGCCTCGAGGGCCTCGAGAGGGCGTCTGGCTGTCCGCACCGCGCAGTGGTCGAGCACGCGATCCAGAGACGGGCAGCCCCGGCGACTCTCTCGCAGGGCACTCTCCAGGCGTTCACGGAGGGAGGTGTCCGGCTTGCCGGCGAGGCGGACCAGCTCGCTCAGCACCACCAGGGCATCGGACCAGGCCGAGCGTTCCTCGAGCGCGTCCACGAGCACCTCGAGGAGAGTCACGGCGAGGTCCTTCTGGCCCGCCTTCCAGAGCTGGCGACGTATCTCCAGCAGCTCCTGCAGCGGGACCTGCGGCGCCTCGAGCAGCTCGAGCCACACCTCCTCCACGCGATCCCAGCTGCTGGTCACCACAGCCTCTCGAATGGTCTCCAGTGTCCCGTTTTCCTCGCTCATGCCACCTCCGCCGCGTCTTGGCGACCGTCCGCGATTCTACACCGGGCGCGAGAACGGCCTCCTTGGCAACCGGCCTCCGATGGCGTACGGTGAGGATCGACCAACGGCTCGGAGGTGAGACATGACTCGTGCTCTGGTTGCGTTCTTGGGCGTGATGACGCTCGTCGGGATCACCGCCGGTGCCGGGGAGCTGGATCGGCTTCCTCTCGGCTCTTCGGATCTCGCGTACTCGACCGGCTCGGCGCGGGCGGGCCAGCTCTACGATGCCCAGACCGGCAAGGTCGTGACCGAGGCGGAGGCGATCGACCGCCTGGCCGCGGCCCGAGTCATCCTGCTCGGCGAAGACCACACTGCGATCGCCCAGAAGCAGCTGCAGGCGCGCCTCGTCGACAGCCTCGCAGATCGGGCGCCCAACCTCGTCCTGGGAATGGAGTTCTTCCAACGCGGGGATGACGCGGTGCTCGCCCGGTGGACGAGCGATGAGCTCAACGGCGACCCGTTCCTTCTCGCCTCGGACTGGTACGACCGAGGCGGCTACAACTGGGTGTACTACGCTCCGGTGATGGACGAGGCGCAACGGCGCGGCCTTCGCGTCGTCGGCCTCAATGTGCCGCGCGAGATCCCCCGTGCCGTCAGCCACGGCGGGCTCGAGGGTCTGTCGCCCGAGCAGCGGGCCGAGGTGGGCGGCGTCGAGACCGCCGGCTCACCGCAGCACCGGTACCTGATCAGCAGGTTCTTCGGCGACTCGGTTGCCCTCATGCCGGGGGCCTGGTTTGACCGGATGTACGCGGCCCAGTGCCTGTGGGACGTTGTTATGGCACGCTCGATCCTCGCCAAGCTGCCCGCCGACGGTGCGATGGTGGTTGTGGTGGGGTCGGGGCATGTCGCCTACGGCCTCGGCATTGCCCGTCGCATTCACGAGGAGCTGGCGCGCCGCGGCGAGCCCGATATTCGAGTCGCGACCCTGTGCCCGGTCACCGCGCCGGCGCCCGAACCGGGAGGGCAGCCGCACGGGCACCCGATGGGGGACATGGGAGGAGGCGGGGCCGACGCCGGCCCGCCGGCGCCGTTCGCCAGGTCCCTGGCCGACATCGTGGCGGTCTTCGCCGATACCGGCGGCGTCGAGGTCGTGCCGCGCCTCGGGCTCACGCTCGAAGATGGCGACAACGGTACGATCATGGTCAAGCGGGCGTGGCCCGACACGCCATCCGCGGATGCCGGTCTGCAGAAGGGTGACCGGATCGTCGACCTCAACGGCGTGGTTCCCGAGGACATCCAGCACCTTCGCCTTGCGTTGGCGCGGCTGCGGTGGGGCGACCGCTTCGATGTCGCGGCGCAGCGGGACGGAAAGGCGGTCAGCGCCGTCTCCCTCCTGGAGCCCGAGGTCACCAGCACCGAGGTTTCGGTCGCCCCTGGCTGGACGGTCTCCGATCTGAGCACCTTTGATCCGAGCTCTCCGGAACCGGTGACAACAACCGGGATTATTCCCGCTGACGACGCACGGAGCATGCGCGTGGTGTCACGCGACGGTGCGCCGAAGCGGGTCGAGGTGTGGGATGGGGAGACGCTCGCCGAGGTCCATGAGCTCGATGGGTCGGGGCGGGTCGTTCGCTCTATCTTCCGTAGCGCCCTTCCCGGCGGCGCCGTCGAGGTGTGCTACGAGCGAGCGGCCGATGGGAAGGTCGTCTCGACCGGCCGCTTCGACCGTGGCGGTAAACAGGTGGGGGAGGAGGTCGTCAGGTGACACCCGCGGGACCTCCCGGTTAGCCGGGTCGCTGCGAGCCCTGCCCCCGGCGCCAGACGAGGAGGCGATGGCGGCCCGGGCCCGGCCATTGGTACAATCTGTGGTCGGCCCCAAGGGCCACGAGTTATGTACGAGAGCTTCTACGGCCTTGCCGAATCTCCGTTCAGAATCACGCCGGACCCGCGCTACCTGTTTTTCTCGCGCCGGCACCGGGAGGCTTACGATCACGTGCTGTTCGGGATCACCCAGAGGCGCGGCTTCATCCAGCTGACCGGCGAGGTCGGTGCCGGCAAGAGCACGTTGACACGGGCGTTGCTGGAACGCCTCGATGACGGCTTCGCCACCGCCCTGATCCTCAACCCGGTGATGACCGGGATCCAGCTCCTGCGCTCGATTCTGAGAGAGCTCGGCCTTGACGGCGGCGGCAACGACAGGGTGCGGCTCATCGAGCGCCTCAACGCCTTCCTGCTCGAACGCGTGGCCGCGGGTGACGATGTGGTTCTCTTCATCGACGAGGCGCAGGACATGTCCGACGATCTCCTCGAGCAGGTCAGGCTGTTGTCCAACCTCGAGACCGACGACCGCAAGCTGCTGCAGATCGTGATCGTCGGCCAGCCCGAGCTGAAGGCCAAGCTTGAGCGTCCGGAGCTGCGACAGCTGCGGCAGCGCATCACCGTGCGCTACCACCTGGGCCCGATAGACCGCCGGGAGACCGAGGCCTACATCCTCCACCGCCTGCAGGTTGCCGGCGCCAACGGTAGGCCGACCTTCAGTCCCTGGGCGCTACGCGCCGTCCACTTGTATGCGCGCGGCGTGCCGCGTCTGATCAATGCCGTTTGTGACGCGTCTCTGCTGGCCGGTTACGTCGACGGGCGCGACCGGCTCGGCTGGCGTCAGGTGCGGCGTGCGGTTCGTCAGCTCGAAGGGAGGCTGCGGTGAGCCTGATTTCCGAGGCGTTGCGCAAGGCCCGTCAAGAGGCCGCCGAGTCGCGGCAGCGGGAGCGCGGCGCGCGCATCGCGGGGCTGGTGAGCGAGCCGGTAGAGCGCCGGCGTTCGCGATCGGCGCTTGTGCTGGTCGTGGCGGTCGGCGCCGCGTGTCTCGGCGCTGCGGGTGCCTGGTGGGGTTTTCACGGCCGCGGTCCGACAGCAGTGGCGGAGGCAGGTGGTCGCGCGCCCGTGGCTGCGGCTGCGCCGTCTCCGACCTCCACTCCGACACCGGCGGGAGCCGTGGCAAGGGTGGACACTCCGGACCCGCAGCCAACACCGATGCCGACAGGAACGGCCGCGGCTGGGGCCGCCGGGCAGCCGCAGCCGTCCTCCCTTGCGGTGACTCCGGGTGTGACGCCGACGCCAGCGGCTCAGTCTGCCGAAGACACCGGGGTCGAGGGACGTGAAGCGCCGCCGAGCCCGACGGCAGCCGCACAGGCGCCCCCGACGCCGACCGTGACACCGGCCGAGCCGCCGCTCGTGACGGTGCGCGACGTGTCGGGCGAGGGTAGGGTCAGGTTCGGTAGGCCTGGAAGGCCGTCAGCCACACCTGTCGTGCACCGGACGCCCAGCCCTACGCCGACAGCGGAGGTGCAGCGGAAGACCGCCTCCCAGCCCCGTGAGTTCCTAGTCACCGCACATGTCGGTCGCGTCACGCTCGAGCTCGACTACCTCGTCTACCGTCCGGATGACCCGTTTGCCCAGATCAATGGGCAGGAGGTGCACGTCGGCTCCAAGATCGAGGGTTTCGTGGTCGAGGAGATTACCCGCGACTTCGTCCGCCTCCGTGACGCCAAGGGCCCGCTGCTGCTGCGTGTCCACTGAACGGATAGCCACTCACCCACCTGGTGACGGAGTGACGACGTGACGGAGTGACGGAGTGACGGAGTGACGGAGACCCCCACCCACCCTCCCGGTGAGAAGGTGAGAAGGTGAGGAGGGCCGCCACCTACCCGGAGAAGGCGGGCGGAGCGCGCTCCACACACCGAGCCAACAGAAGCGCAGCCCCACCGCCACCCAGGTGCTTCCTCGCCTTCGGCTCGTCAGAATGGCAGGGGAGGGACGGTTCGTCAGAACGACAGAAAGAAGGGCTGCGCGCTCCCGGTGCCCGTCACCGCTCCGTCAGACGTGCGGTCAGCTGGACCGGTTTTCCCTCCCGCAGAACCGTGATCTGGACCTCGTCCCCCGGCTGATGTGCCTTGAGGGCGCCGGAGTAGGCGCGGAGGTCGGCGATGGATTCTCCTGCGAACGCGGTCACGATGTCGCCGGCCCGCATCCCGGCCCGCTCCGCCGCCGATCCCGGCAGGACCTGCGCCACGCGCACGCCGGGCCCGCTGAACGCGAAGTCGGGCATCGTGCCGAGGCTGACCCGGCGCGCGGCGCCGGCGGGCGGAGCCGGCACTGCCTCCCGGCCGGCGATCGTGACGGTGAGCGGATCGCTGCGCCCGGCAAGGTAAGCGATCGCCTCATGTGCGGCCTCGACGATGGTGGCCATGCCGGCGGCGTCGATCTTGTCGGGGGTGTCCGAAGGCCGGTGGTAGTCGGCGTTCGGACCGGTGAACAGCTGCACCGCCGGCACCCCGTGCTCCAGGCAGGCGCCCTGATCCGAGCTGTCGAGGGGCTCGGAGACGACGGCCACCGGCGTCCCGATCGTGTAGCCGACTCCCATCCAGATGAAGCGCCACTCGCGGGCCGAGTCGGCGCCGAGGACGTACAGCTTGCCGTTCCTGAGCCGGCCCACGGTGTCGAGGTTGATGCAGGCGAACGGGAGCTTGTCGGCATCGACGGTCGCCAGCAGGTGGCGGGATCCGAGCAGCCCAGCCTCCTCCCCGGTCGTCACCGCGAACAGCACCGGGCGCGGGGATGGCGGCTCGGCCGCAACCATCCGGCACAGCTCCAGCAGCACGGCGACGCCAGAGGCATTGTCGTCCGCGCCGGGATGAATCTTGCCCTGGTTGCCCGCGCGGACGTCGGGCCAGCCGCGGCCCAGGTGGTCGAGGTGTGCGAGGACCAGCACCGGGTGGCCGGCCAGAGCTGGGTCGGTGCCTGGGCGGCGGGCCAGTAGGTTGGTCAGCACCATATGGTGCGGTGTGGCGCCACCTGTCCAGCTCCAGCTTTGACCGAAGCCGTGGTCCCCGCCGGGCTCAAGGCCGCTCGCCGCGAGGCGCTGCTCGACCCATTCGGTGGCCCTCGCGAGACCGTCGCTTCCCAGCCCGCGCCCCTCGAGTGCGGGTGCGGCAAGGATGTCGACCGTGTGTTGCAGGGAAGCCGCGTCCACTTCAGGTGGCAGCTCGGCGAGAGGCTCTCGCTTGGGCAGGTGCAGCTCTGCCGGCGGGCCGTCGGTCAGGTTCCTCACCAGCGGCGACGCCAGCGGTTGCCAGAGCCCCTTGGCCACGTTCTCCGGCTCCGGGCCCTTGAACGCGAGGTAGGAGTAGCGGGTGTAGTGGGGGAGCTTGCGGGCGAGCCCGGGGATCGCCGAGACCGGGGCGGCCGTGACGAGGCCGATCGCGTCCGAGGGGTATGCTCCTCGCGCAACCAGAACAACCGAGGTCGCAGACGTTGCGAATCTCTCTCCGGCCACCGTGAGCTGGGACGGGCCGAGCTCGACGTCGTGTGCGGCGAGACGGCCGGCGACCGCGCCGGCGAAGCGGTTCTCCCGACCCAGCACCCACAGCGATCCGGCGGGTAGGGAGGTGAGGTCACGGTCGAGCGCGATCCGCGGTTCCTGTGGCCGTGTCCAGTCGGCAGCCAGTCGGCGCCACGCGTCGATCTCAGCTGCCGCGGCCGCTGCCGGCAGGACGAAAAGCGGCCGGCTGGCGCCGAACAGCGTCGACAGCGCCGGCGGCACCTCACGGGGGTCGAGATGGCGCATGACGTCGAACGCCGGGTCGACGTCGAGACGGAGGGGCTTGGATGGGCACGGGATGGTCACCGTGCACTCCCGGCCGCGGGCCTCGGCGACCTTCCAGATGGGGTCGGATCTTCCATCAACGGTGACGGCGACGGGCACGTCGACCGGGAACGGCGCCTCAAACTGAGCCTGCCGGAGGGTGAGCGTGACCTCCCATGGGAGGGTACCGCCGGCGCGCGCCGCCTTGATCGTGTCGATCTCGATCTGCGGCGCCCCGGTGCGGGAGGTCCAGGTCGCGAAGAAGCGCGTCCAGTCCCTGCCGGTGACCTCGGACAGGGCGTCGGCGATATCGGCGAATGAGGCGCGACTGAAGCGGTGGCGGGAGTAGAAAAGCGAAAGAGCGGCGAGGAACTGCCGGTCACCGACGGCCCGTCGGACCATGTGGAAGAGCATCAAGCTCTTGCCGTACCCGACCGCTTCCGAAGCGGCGGAGAACCGGTTATGGAACTCAGTCAGCGGGAAGTCTTTGCCGCCGCGAACGAAGTCGGAGAACTTCTTGAGCGTGGCGCGACGGTAGCCGGCGCCCTCGCCGCGCTGCTCGGCGAACAGGTGGTCCGCCATGTACGCCGTCAGGCCCTCGCACCAGTTGCCGGAGCTGAAATCGACGTAGGCCGAGTTCCCCCACCAGTTGTGCAGAAGTTCGTGCGGGTACGATGAGGTCAGGATCCACGGGAAGCGGATGACCCGCGGCCCGAGAAGCGTGAACCCGGGCATCCCGTAGCCGGTCTCCCAGAAGTTCTCGACCAGCGAGAACGACGAGTATGGGAAGGGGGGCAGCATCCCCTGGTACAGCTCGAGGTAGCGGTTGGTGGCCTTCAGGTAGCGGTCCGCCAGGCCGGGGTCGTCCTCACGCAGGAAGGCGTGGAGCTGTACTTTGCCGGCGACTCCGGCGTACTCGTGCCAAGGCCCGGCGACCAAGTAGATCTCCTCCTGGGGTGTGGCGCAGCTCCAGGACGTCGCTCGCGTCGCCTCGGTCGCCGGCTCGTTGCTCGCACGGGCGCCCTGGCTGACCACGTCCCAGGGGGGCGTCAGCCCGTGGACCTCGAGCTCGAACGTCACCAGGCCATCCCCGAACGTCGGTACCCAGAACGAGCTGCCGGCGAGGAAGGCGCCGCGCTCGTCGATCAGCCCGGGCGTCTCGGAGAAGCTGCGCTGGTACTCCGTGCCGGAGGTCGCGAGCGGATGGTTGATGACGCCGCCGTAGCGGATCTCGACCGGCTCACCCGCGCCGGGCGCGGCGACGAGCCGGTAGCCCAGCAGCGGCACGTCTCCAGCAGTCTCGGTGGTGGCGTTGACACCGAGGAAGTCGGCGGGCGGTGCCGCCTGCGTGGGCTGGAGCGTCCATCCTGCGGTTGTCACCCGCGGCTGCAGCCCGGCGTGCAGCACGAACCGGTAGGCGCCGTCTGCGTCCTGGCGGACATCCGCGCCGAAGGTGACACGGTCGACGACCTCGATCCGGTGGGCAGTGGGGAACAGCCTCACCCTCAGCGCATGGTGGGTGGGCGAGGCGAGCGCCGAAGGGGGCACGGCGCAGACGGCCAGGGCGAAGGCCAGGGCTCTGACCACTCTGTTCATCTGGTCCTCCTGGGAGATTTCGTACCGAAGCGCTCGAGCTCGGAGAGGATCAGCCTCTCGGCGGCATCGACGGTGTCAACGCGCAACGGGAGGCAGAGGTCCAGGCGGTCGGCGAACCCGTCCGCGACCACGGTGTCGCGGATCCAAGCTATCAGCCCGTCCCAGTGCTGGCCGTACAGGAGAAACGGCGTTGGCGGCAGGTGGCGGACCTGAAGGAGCTGCCACACCATGGTTGCCTCGAGGGTCGAGCCGAGACCGCCGGGAAAGACTACGAACGCAGAGGACAGCCGAACGAAGTGGTGCAGCCGGGAGAAGAACGTCCGGTGGCGGTAGACGCGCTCGACGAAGGGTCCGACCTCGGAGCCGGCGACCATGCGGATCGGCAGACCGTCCCCGTCCGCCGGCTCTGTGATCTCCCCCTGTGAAGCGCCCTCGTTGGCCGCCTGCATGAGGCCGGCGCCGCCTCCGGTGACGATCTCGCACCCGGCGGCCGCGAGCCGCCGCGCTAGCTCGCGGGCGTCGCTGTACAGGGCGTGGTCCGGCCGCGTACGAGACGAGCCGAAGATGGAGACCCTAAACCGCTCGAGGTTTCTCGGCTGGAGACGTTCCAGCGACTCGATCGTGGACCACAGCTGCTCGACCGACTGGTCGATCACGCGCACCAACTCGCGCGTCGTCTCGACGGGTGGCAGGGGGCTCGTGCGCTTTCGCGGGTCGTGCGGGTCGCTCATGCTGGTCTCTCAGAGGTCCAGGTCGTCGGCCGAGAATAGCGGCGGCGTGGGCTCGATCTTGGGCAGCGTGTACTCCAGGATCTTCTTTCCCCAGCTGTCGTGGGCATTCGCGTCGAGGCGCAACGGCTTCAGTCCGCGAGCGGCGATCATCCCTTCCAGAAGCAGGTCGATCTGTCGCTGGAAACCGGGCTCGACCGCACGTACGCCGTCGAATGACGGTCGACCCCAGACTGGAACGTGGACCAGCGTATCGTAGGTGGAAAGCCAGCGGTCGAGCATCTTCTCCCACTCCGGGGCGGCGCCGGTCGCGTGCACCAGGTAGCAGTAGTTGTCGAGCACCGAGCGGTCGCACAGCACCACCTCGTGGCGTGCGCAGGCCTCGATCTCGAGCGACATCTGCGAGTGGAGGATCCACTCCTGTGCCTCACGTGTGGTCTCCTGGTTGATTGGCAGCGGACAGCTGCGGGCGACCTCGCGCACGATGTCGACATCCAGGCCCCGCCGCTTGAAGCGTGCGGCGAGCTCGAAGCAGAGAGTTGTCTTGCCCACCCCGTGACTGCCGATGAGAGCGATCTTCATGTGTGCATTGTACGGGAGCTATTCGCTCCGCGAATCGCTGGCAGTAGATCGCGAATCAACAACCCATGCCCTGCCTGTCTCCTTCGTTCAGGTTCGTTCTTATAGGAACCGTTTCGAGTGTCGATGAGGCTTGATTGTGAACCGCCAAGCTGCCAAGTACGCCAAGCTCGCTAAGAAGATATTCCCTTTCTTATCTTTGCGTTCTTCGCGCCTTGGCGGTTCAATTGTTGCCCTGCCGGGATCATGCGTGCGCGGAAACAACCTGACTCAAGGGGATACGCAGGATCCTCGCTAGCGGCCGGCGGCGCGGCCGGTCGGCCGCAGCGAGCCGGGAAGCGCCTCGGCAGCGTCGAGCATGGCCCGGTAGATCTCGTCGGCGTTGGCGGCTTCCAGGAGGCGGGCCATGCGGGTCGAGTTGCGGACGATCCAGGCGAGCCGGGAAAGCCAACGGAGGTGGAGGGCGTCGTTGCGGAGGGCGAGCAGGAAGAAGAGGCGAGTGCGGCCCATGTCTGGAGATCCGAACTCGACCCCTTCAGGCGAGCGGCCGAGGGCGATGAACTGCCGCGGGAACTTGTCCGGGGAGCGGCGGCGGGCGTGCAGGAAGGCAACACCCTCAGGGACCGCGGTCGGTACCAGGCGCTCTCGTGCCGCCAACGCTGCCTCGAGCCATTGTGGGTCGTTGACCAGCCCCAAGCGGGTTACCTGCTCGACCATGACGCGGATCACGTCACCGCGGTCCTGAGCCGTGAGGTCGGGGATGATGTTGTCGACCGTGAAGATCTCCGCCAGGGGGGCATCGATTACCTGGTTGACTGGAGACTCCGCGGATGTGACCGACGCCGAGGCGATGGTGTCCAGGTACTCGTCGAGGAGGGCGCGACGGAATCGCCACTGGCCGCCGATCTTGACTCCCGGGATCCGGCCTTCGTGTGCCAGTCGAACCAGTGTCCGCTCGGCAAGCTTGAGATACTCCGCGGCTTCCTTGGCGGTCATGTACGCTTCCATCATCGACCTCCCGGTATGAGACCGATTGCGGTCTCTATTGGCTGAATACTCCTCCTTTTGGCGTGTGTCAAGGAAGCTCGAGGTGGTGTTGGAGGGGATTCACGCCTTGCGGCAGGGCGGACCTTGCGCCGGCGACGGCCCTGTGCTATCACGTACAGGCTCGTCAGAGCCAACGATCACGGGGAGGAACTCGGCATGGATATCGAGGCCAAGGTGAAGGAGATTATCGTTCAGCAGCTGGGGGTAGATGCGGAGAAGGTGACGCTGGAGGCGTCGTTTGTCGACGACTTGGGGGCCGACTCTCTGGATACGGTGGAGCTCGTCATGGCCTTTGAGGAGGAGTTCGGGGTCGAGATCCCGGACGAGGCGGCGGAGAAGATCGCCAAGGTCAAGGATGCCGTGGAGTACCTCAAAGCCAACGTGGAGGAGTAACCGTGGCGCGCCGGGTGGTTGTGACCGGCGTGGGGCTGGTGTCCCCGCTGGGGAACACCACCGAGGCCACGTGGCAGGGGCTGCTCGAGGGCCGCAGCGGCGTCGGCACGATCTCCCGCTTCGACCCGGAGGGGTACGCCGTCCGCATTGCAGCGGAGGTCAAGGGCTTCGATCCCGAGGACTGGGTCGACCCGAAAGAGGTCAAGAAGTTCGACCTCTTCGTCCACTATGCTGTGGCAGCGGCCGACATGGCCCTGGCCGACTCCGGCCTCGAGATCAGGGATGACAACGCCGACCGCGTCGGTGTCGTGATCGGGTCCGGGATCGGCGGCCTGCCGCTGATCGAGAGGACCTGTGCGACCTTCTTGGAGCGCGGCCAGCGGAGGGTGTCGCCGTTCTTCATTCCGGGCGCCATTATCAACATGAGCTCCGGGGTCATCAGCATTCGCACCGGTGCAAAGGGACCGAACACGGCAACCTGCACCGCGTGCTCAACCTCGGCCCATGCCATCGGCGATGCTTTCCTCTACATCCGTCACGGCTACGCCGACGCCATCATCGCCGGCGGTTCGGAGGCCGTGATCACGCCGCTTGCCGTGGCGGGGTTTGCCTCGATGCGGGCGCTGTCCACGCGCAACGATGAGCCCGAGCGAGCATCGCGGCCGTGGGACAAGGACCGGGACGGCTTCGTCATGGGTGAGGGTGCGGGGGTGGTTGTGCTCGAGGAGTTCGAGCGCGCGCGCCGTCGAGGCGCACCGATCCTCGCCGAGGTGCTGGGTTTCGGCATGAGCTCGGACGCCTTCCATATCTCGGCGCCGGCGGAGGACGGCAACGGCGGCGCGCGGGTCATGAAGTCGGCTCTGGACGATGCCGGCCTCAACCCCGAGGACGTCGACTACATCAATGCCCACGGGACCTCGACGCCGCCCGGCGACCGGATCGAGACCCTCGCGATCAAGACCGTGTTCGGCGAGCATGCCTACCGCCTGGCGGTGTCATCGACCAAGTCGATGACTGGCCACCTGTTGGGTGCGGCGGGTGGGCTGGAGTTCGCAGTCGCGACGCTGTCGGTGACCAACAACGCGATCCCGCCGACGATCAACCTCGACCAGCCGGATGAGGAGGACGACCTGGACTACGTGCCACACGAGGCCCGTCAGAAGCCGGTTCGGATCGCGCTGACCAACTCGTTCGGCTTCGGTGGGACGAACGCCTGTCTGGTGGTGGGGAAGGTGCGCTGACGGCGTGGTAACGGGTTCTGGTGGGTCGCCGAGCCGCGGGTGGGGAGGACCCTCTGAGTGATGGGTCGCGAGGGGCGGCGGGGTGGTCCGGCGGCGTGCGCCGCTCCGTGCTCCAGTTCGTTGGCCGCCTGCAGTTCTATGACTTCGGCCGCTGGCTGCTGTTCGCCGTTCTGATCGGGATCGTGGCCGGCCTCGGTGCGGTCGCCCTCACGTGGGGAGTGGGGTTCGTCTCAACGCAGGTGCTGGGGCGGGCCACTGGCTTCGTGCCGCCCGGTCATGGGCACCTGGCAGCCAGCACATGGCACGCTCCATCCCGGCCCTGGGCGCTGCTCCTGGTGCTACCGGTGGCCGGCCTCATCGTCGGCTGGATGGTACAGACGTTCGCGCCCGAAGCTGAAGGGCACGGCACCGATGCAGTGATCCACTCCTTTCACCGCGAGCGGGCGATGGTGCGCAAGCGTGTGGCGCCGATCAAGCTGATCGCTTCGATTCTCACCATCGGCTCGGGCGGATCGGCCGGGCGAGAGGGTCCGGTGGCGCAGGTCGGCGCCGGTTTCGCGAGCTACCTGTCGGGGCTGCTCGGCCTCTCCGCCAGTGACCGGCGGGTCCTCGTCGTGGCCGGCGTCGGCGCCGGCATCGGCGGCATGTTCCGGGCTCCGCTGGGGGGCGCCCTGTTCGCCATCGAGGTGCTCTACTCGGAGAACGAGTACGAGTCGGAGGCCCTGATTCCGGCGATCATCGCCTCGATCGTCGCCTACGTGGTCAACGCCTCGATCACGGGCTGGGGGGTCGTGTTCCATACGCCCCAGGTCAGCTTCAGCCGGCCGCTCGAGCTGGTTTCCTATCTCGTGCTCGGGATGATTCTGGCCCTGGTGGGGATTGTCTACGTCAAGGTCTTCTATGGGATGCGTGATCTCTTCTTCGCACGCCTTCCGGTTCCGGCATGGGTCAAGCCCGCGATCGGTGCGCTGCTGCTCGCGGCGGTCGCCGTGGCGCTGCCCGAAGTGCTCGGCGCGGGCTACGGCTGGCTCCAGCTCACGCTGCACGAGCAGCTGCCGCTGAAGCTGCTGCTCATCCTGCTTCCGGCCAAGATCCTGGCGACCTCGCTCACCATCTCGTCCGGCGGCTCTGGTGGCGTGTTCGCACCTTCGCTGATCATCGGAGGCATCACCGGCGCCGTGTTTGCTGCCCTGGTGGCGCAAGTCGCGCCGGCGGCCGCGCCGCCGGTAGTCGCCTGCGTCCTGGTAGGGATGGGCGGTTTTTTTGCCGGGGTTGCAAAGGTGCCGATAGCAGCGCTGATTATGGTTGCCGAGATGAGCGGGTCGTACCAGCTGCTGGCACCCATGATGCTCGTCGGGTCGGTTGCGTTCTTGCTGACGCGCGGCGTGACGATCTACGAACAGCAGGTGCCGGGCCGTATCGACTCGCCGGCGCACCTCGGTGAGTTCCAGGTCGATGTCCTCCAGCAGCTCCGGGTGGCCGAGGTGGTGGAGGGCGAGCGCCCATTCATCACGGTCGCACCGGGAACTCCCTTCTCCCGCATCCTGGAGCTGGCGTCGGAGAATGCGCAAGACTACTTCCCGATTGTCGGAGACGATGAGCTGCTGATCGGCGTCTTCTCCATGGACGACGTTCGACGGGTCGTATCGACACCGGAGGTCTGGCCGCTGCTGGTGGCAGACGACCTCGGCGTCGGCGCCGAGGGGGTTGTCTACCTGGAGCCGGACGACGATTTGCACACTGCGGTGCGCCGTTTCATGGCCGCCGACGTCGGCGCGTTGCCGGTCCTCGAAGGTCCGGCCCCATCACGTCTGCTCGGCATGCTCAGCCATCATCGTGTCATGGATGCTTATGACCGTACCGTGCGAACGATCCAAGATGCTACCGCAGGCTCGTGACTCCGGTCGAGCTCGTTGCCCGAAGTGGTGGTGAATGACCATTCATTTTGCTACACTGGAGGAGATGAATGAGGGCTCAGTCAGCCGGATGCGCCCGCAACTACATGTGACAGGGGAGGTTCGCCGTGAAGTGTATTGTGTGCATCACGCACGTCCCGGACACGGCGTCGGTAATCAAGATCGACTCCGACGGCCGGCACATCGATGAGACGGGGATCAAGTGGATTGTGTCCCCCTACGACGAGTACGCTCTCGAGGAGGCGCTCAAGCTGACCGAGGCGAAGGACGGTGAGGTCACTGTCGTCGCCTACGGTCCGCAGCGGGCCGAGGCCGGGCTTCGCGAGTGCCTGGCGCGGGGCGCGCACAACGCCGTACACATCGTGGGCGGCGAGGCGACGCTGGGCGACAGCCTGGCCATCGCGAAGGTGCTCGCGGCCACGATAAAGGACCGCGAGTTTGACGTGATCCTGTGCGGCACGAAGGGCGTCGGCACCGACAACGCGCAGGTCGGACAGATGCTGGCCGAGCTCCTCGACCTCCCCCACTTTACCGACGTCATCAAGGCGGAGTGGACCGATGGCTCGGTCTCGGCCGAGCGCGAGATCGAGGGCGGGCACGAGCTGCTGTCCTCGCCCTTGCCGGCTGTGATCACCGCCCAGAAAGGGCTGAACGAGCCACGCTACGCCTCGCTCAAGGGCATCATGGCGGCCAAGCGCAAGCCGGTCGAGAGCATGAAGCCTTCGGACCTAGGCCTCGACGAGGAGGCCCTGGCCGGCCCGGAAGCGACCTACCACGTCCGCAGCCTCGACCTGCCGCCGGCCAAGCAGGCCGGCAAGATCATACCGGGCGAGGACGACCCGCAAGCGGCCGCGGCGGAGCTGGTGCAGCTCCTCCATGACGAGGCCAAGGCCTTTTAGAGGAGGCAATCATGGCAGGCATTCTGGTCTTCATCGAGCAACGTGACGGTGCGATCCGCAAGGGGTCGCTCGAGGCTCTCAGCGAGGCCCGTCGCCAGGCGACGAACGCCGGCTGGGAGGTGGCTGCGGTGCTTCCCGGCTCGGGGATCGCGTCTGCAGCCGCTGATCTCGGGAGCTACGGAGCATCCAAGGTCTTCGTGGCGGACGATGCCAATCTCAAGCTGTACTCTGCCGAGGGGTACGCGCAAGCGGTGGCGGTGGCGGCCAAGAAGATGGAGCCGGACGCCATCTTCTTCTCGGCAACCGCCATGGGGCGCGACCTGGCGCCACGCGTCGCTGCCAGGCTCGGCGTCGGCGGGCTCGCCGACGTCACGGCGTTGAGCCTCGAGGGGAAGACGTTGGTGGCAAGGCGCCCGGTGTATTCGGCCAAGGCCTTCGCCACCGTAGACACCGCGGGCAAGACGCCCCAGGTCATCGGGCTGCGGCCAAACGTGTTCGCGGCGGAGCAGGTCGAAGGCTCGGCGGAGATTGTGGCTCTGGACGGCCTGTCACTGTCCATTCGCGCAGTGGTCACGGCGCTTGCCGATGCCGGCGGCGGCGAGATCGATGTCGCCGAGGCCAACGTCATCGTCTCGGGCGGCCGCGGTCTCAAGGGCCCCGAGAACTTCGCCCTCATGCGGGAGCTGGCCGGTCTTCTCGGGGCGGCGGTCGGCGCCTCGCGCGCCGCGGTCGATGCCGGATGGATCGACCACTCCCACCAGGTTGGGCAGACTGGGAAGGTCGTCAGCCCCAAGCTGTACATTGCGTGCGGGATTTCCGGGGCCATACAGCATCTGGCAGGGATGAGCTCGTCGAAGATCATCGTCGCGGTCAACAAGGATCCCGATGCGCCGATCTTCAAGATTGCGGACTACGGGGTCGTCGGCGACCTCTTCCAGGTCGTGCCGGCGATGGTCGAGGAGCTGAAGAAGCTGCAGGCCGCGTGACCATCAGTAGCGGAACGGCGAGCGATCGCTCGCCGTTCCCTCGCCACTGAGACGCCCGCTCGGGTCGGGCTGAGCGGGCGTTTCGGTATGCCATGGTATTCTTCGCTGTCACGGGCCGGTGGCAAGCACCCGCAGGGCGTTGCGAACAAGGTCCGGGAGGCTTCGTGGACCTGCAGTCAGTCATCCTCTCTCTTTCTCGCTTCTGGGCGGACAACGGGTGTGTCGTGCAGCAGCCGTATGACGTCGAGGTGGGCGCCGGGACGATGCACCCGGAGAGCTTCCTGCGCGTCCTTGGTCCGGAGCCGTACCGCGTGACCTACGTCCAGCCGTCGCGCCGTCCGGCAGATGCCCGGTATGGGGAGAACCCCTTCCGTCTCGGCAAGCACCTGCAGCTGCAAGTGATCTTGAAGCCTTCGCCCGACGATGTGCAGGAGCTCTACCTCCGGTCGCTGGCGGCACTCGGAATCGACCCCAAGGTGCATGACATCCGCTTCGAGGAGGACAACTGGGAGTCCCCAACGCTCGGGGCGTGGGGCGTCGGATGGCAGGTGCTTCTCGACGGCATGGAGATCACGCAGTTCACCTACTTCCAGCAAGCGGGCGGCATCGAGCTGGCGCCGATATCCGCCGAGCTGACGTATGGCCTGGAACGCATTGCGATGTTCCTACAGCGCAAGGACTCGATCTACGATATCGAGTGGGGCGGTGGCCGCCGCTACGGCGATATCCGGCTCAAGGAGGAGTGGGAGTCATCCGTGTATGGCTTCGAGATCGCAGATATCGAGATGCTGCGACGCCACTTCTCCGATTGGGAGCGGGAGGCCGCTCGTTGTCTCGAGCACGAGCCGCCGCTGGTGGTTGCGGCCCTCGAGGCCACTCTCAAGACCTCCCACCTGTTCAACCTTCTCGACGCCCGCGGCGCGGTGTCGGTGACCGAGCGTGTCGCCCTCATAGGCCGGGTCCGGCGCAACGCGGTGCGGGTCGCCAAGGCGTATGTCGAGCAGCGCGAGGGCCTGGGTCACCCGTTCGCGACGGGCGAGGGGGCGTGATGGCCGACTTCCTGCTCGAGGTACGTACCGAGGAGATCCCGGCCGGCGCGCTTCTGCAAACCCGGCGGCAGCTCGCGGAGGGCTTTCGCACAGAGCTCAGTGCCGTCGGTTTTGGCGGCGCCAACGTAACGGTGGCCTCCACCAGCCGCCGGCTGGTGGTGGAGGTGTCCGACCTTCCAGAGCGCCAGCCGGATCATGTCGAGACGGTCAGCGGGCCGCCGGCTTCGGTCGCGTTCGACGGCGACGGGCGGCCGACCCGGGCGGCCGAAGGCTTCGCACGCAAGGTCGGCTTGCCGGTCGAGGCGCTCGAGCGGTTGGCGACGCCGAAGGGCGAGTACGTTGCCGCGCGTGTGCGACAGCAGGGCCGGACGACGGTGGAAATCCTACGGGATGCAGTGCCGCTGATTCTCGGCAGGCTCCGCTTTCCCAAAACCATGCGATGGGGAAGCGGGCAGTATGTGTTCGTGAGGCCGGTCCACGGCGTTGTCGCCATGCTGGATGACGATGTGGTGCCGGTGCAGCTGTTCGGCATCCACGCCGGGCGGAAGACCCTTGGCCACCGCGTGCATGCGCCGCAGGAGTTTGGTGTCTCGGGGCCTGCGGCGTACCGCGCCGAGCTCGAGCACCGCAGTGTCACCCTGGATCCGGCGGCTCGCCTGAGGGTCCTTCGGGAGCGTGCGCGCGAGCTGGCGGAGGAGGTCGGCTGCCGTGTCCATCCGGACCCGGAGCTCGTCGCCGAGCACGTGGAGCTGGTCGAGTACCCGGGGCTCATCCGGGGCGAGATCGGTGCGAGGTACCTCGAGCTGCCTCGTGAGGTCGTCATCACCACCCTGCGCCATCACCAGAAGTGCCTGTCCCTGGAACGACCTGATGGCGCCCTGGCACCCTACTTCCTGGCTGTCGTCGACCGCAAGGACGACCCCGACGGGCTCATTCAACAGGGCAACGAGTGGGTGATCGGAGCCCGCCTTGCGGACGCGGGCTTCTTTTTCGCCGAGGATTGCAAACGTCCGCTCGCCGAGCTCGTGACCGAGCTCGAGCGCCTGGAGTACCACCGAACCCTCGGCTCGCTGGCTGCCAAGACCGAGCGCGTAGGGAGGCTGGCCTGCCGGCTCGCCGAGCTGGCCGGTGTCGCCATCGCCCCGGAGCAGCTGCGGCGAACCGCGGGCCTCGTCAAGGCGGATCTCGTGACTCACATGGTGGGGGAGTTCCCCGAGCTGCAGGGGGTGATGGGCGGCCACTACCTCCGTCTCGATGGCGAGCCCGAGGAGGTCTGGACGGCGGCCAGGGACCATTACCTGCCGCACGGGCTCAACGGCGAGATCCCCGCCTCGGAGCTCGGACGGTTGGTTGCAGCCGCGGATCGCCTGGATACGCTAGCCGGACTGTTCGCAGCCGGCGAGAGCCCCTCCGGATCGCGCGATCCCTTCGGCCTCAGGCGCGCCGCTCAGGGGTTGGTGAGAATCCTGATCGCGGCGGGCTGGGATCTTGACCTGGCCGCTGCGGTGCGCCGTGCGGCCGAGCTCGCTGGCGAGGTGGTGGACAGCGATGTCGAGGAGGTCTCACGAGCCGTGCTGGGCTTTCTCTCGGAGCGGGTCCGGCGGTACTTGACGGACGCCGCGGGCGTGAACGGAGATACTGCCGACGCCGTGATGGAAGCTGGCTGGAACCACTTCCCGTCGCTGCTGGCGCGCGCCGACGCCCTGGAAGCGGTACGCTCGGCGCCCGAGCTCAGGGCGCTGGCGCTGGCATTCAAGAGGGTTCGCAATATCACCGATGGACAGCCCGAAACCGCCATCGACCCGGCCCTGCTCGTGGAGGCGGCGGAAGCCGACCTGTACCGCGAGGCTGCGGCCTTCCACGATGCTCTGAGAGAGCATGTGGCGGCGAGACGGGTGGACGAGGCGTTTGCCGCCATGGGGCGTCTGGCGGAGACGCTGGACCGGTTCTTCGTCGAGGTGCTGGTCATGACCGAGGACGAGCGGGTCCGGTCCAACCGGATCGCGCTGTTGAAAGGGCTGGGGCGGGACTTCCTGACTCTGGCCGACCTGTCCAAGCTGCAGGTGGATGGAGGCGAACAATGAGCGCTGACAAGAACGTCTACTCCTTCGGTGGTGGTTCCGCCGACGGCAACGCAGGGCTGAAGAACCTGCTCGGGGGCAAGGGAGCGAACCTCGCCGAGATGGCGGATCTGGGGATACCGGTACCGGCCGGCTTCACCATCACGACGGAGGTGTGCACCCACTACTACGACCACGAGCACGAGTATCCCGGAACCCTTTCGAGCGAGGTTGACACGGCGTTGGCAAAGGTCGAGCAGATCATGGGCGCCGGCTTCGGGAGCGCTGACAACCCGCTGCTGGTGTCAGTGCGATCCGGTGCGCGGCAGTCGATGCCGGGGATGATGGAGACGGTGCTGAACGTCGGCCTGTGCTCGGCGACGATTCCCGGACTGGTGGCCAGGACCGGGAACGCTCGCTTCGTGTACGACGCGTACCGCAGGTTGATCATGATGTACGCCGATGTCGTGATGGAGAAGGCTGTCGGCATCGAGGCCAAGGAGGGGCAGGGGATCCGCCAGCAGCTCGACCGGATGCTTGACGAGGTCAAACGGACCAAGGGCTACGCCTCGGACGCCGAGCTGACCGAGGGCGAGCTCCGCGAGCTGGTCGAGCGCTTCAAGGCTCGCGTTCGCGAGGTTCTGGGCAAGGACTTCCCGGACGATCCTCGAGAGCAGCTGTGGGGCGGTATCGGCGCAGTGTTCGCCTCCTGGAACGGCCGGCGTGCGCTGGCGTACCGGCGCATCGAGGGGATCCCCAACGAGTGGGGGACGGCAGTGACGGTCCAGGCCATGGTCTTCGGGAACATGGGCCAGACCTCGGCGACCGGGGTCGCCTTCACCCGCAACCCGGCGACCGGCGACAACAGGTTCTACGGTGAGTGGCTGCCAAACGCTCAGGGTGAGGATGTGGTGGCGGGAACTCGTACTCCCAACCCCCTCAACGAAGAGACCAAGAACGATCAGAATCGGCACCTGCCGTCACTGCAGACGGCCATGTCGAAGGTCTATGGCCAGCTGGTTGAGATCCGAAACCGGCTCGAGCAACACTACCGCGACATGCAGGACATCGAGTTCACGATTCAGGACGGCAAGCTGTGGATGCTGCAGACCCGCGTCGGAAAGCGGACCGGGACGGCGGCCCTGAACATGGCCATGGACATGCTGGCCGAGGGCCTCATCGACGCTCCCGCCGCTGTCCTGCGCGTCAGGCCCGGGCAGCTGGACGAGCTTCTCCATCCGATCGTCGATCCGGCAGCTGAGGCCAGAGCCGAGCCGCTCGCCAAGGGTCTGCCGGCAGGTCCCGGAGGGGCCAGTGGCATGGTCGTGTTCACGGCGGAAGCCGCGGTGGCGTGGACCAAGGCCGGCAAAGACGTGCTGCTCGTGCGCGAGGAGACCAACCCCGAGGATGTTGAGGGGATGCGCGCCGCGGTCGGCATACTGACGGCCCGGGGCGGCATGACCTCGCACGCGGCGCTGGTGGCGCGCGGCTGGGGGAAGTGCTGCATCGTCGGCGCGGGCGCCTTGCAGATCAACGCCGAGCACAAGACCATCAGCGTTGACGGCAAGGTGTTCCAGGAGGGCGATGTGCTCACCCTCAACGGTACCCGCGGCACCGTCTACCCTGGCCGGCTCGACATGATCGATGCCACCGAGAACCCCCGTTTCGTCGACTTCATGAAGCTGGCCGACGACATCCGCGTGATGAAGGTTCGCACCAACGCGGAGACTCCCGAGGACGCAAAAACCGCCCGCGAGTTCGGTGCCGAGGGCATTGGTCTGTTTCGGACCGAGCACATGTTCTACGGCGTCGGTTCCGAGAAGCCTCTGTTCATCCTGCGCAAGATGATCATGGCCGGTTCAGAGGCGGCGCGCCGCGCCGCCCTCGAGGAGCTGTACCCATTCGTCAAGAAGGACATCAAGGCCACGCTCGAAGTGATGGACGGCCTGCCGGTGACGGTCCGCCTGCTTGATCCGCCGCTGCACGAGTTCGTGCCGAGCTCGGCCGACGAGCGGGCCAGGCTCGCTGCAGCTCTCGGAATCTCGGCGGAGGATCTCGACCGGCGAGCGGAGGAGCTGCACGAGTCGAACCCGATGATGGGCCACCGGGGGGTCCGCCTCGGGGTGACGTTCCCCGAGATCTCGGAGATGCAGTTTCGCGCCATCTTCGAAGCCGCCGTGGAGCTCTTGGCCGAAGGCAAGGATGTCTTCCCGGAGATCATGGTTCCGGTGGTTGGCGTTAAGGCCGAGCTCAGCCAGCAGCTGGTTGTGGCGAAGAAGGTCTACCATGAGGTTTGTGAGAAGTACGGCCTGGATGCGATCGAGCACCTGTACGGGACCATGATCGAGATCCCGCGCGCCGCACTGACCGCCGACGACATTGCCGAGGTTGCCGAGTTCTTCAGCTTCGGCACCAACGACCTCACGCAGATGACGTTCGGCTTCTCGCGCGACGACATCGGCAGCTTCATGCCGGCCTACTTGGAACGGAAGATCCTGGCAGTGGATCCTTTCCAGGTGCTGGACCGTGATAGCGTCGGCCGGCTGGTGGAGACGGCCATCGAGAAAGGACGTAGCACACGACCGAAGCTGAAGGTGGGGATCTGCGGCGAGCATGGGGGTGAGCCCAACTCCGTCGAGTTCTGTCATCTTGTCGGTATGGACTACGTCAGCTGCTCACCGTACCGCGTTCCGATCGCCCGCCTGGCGGCGGCCCAGGCCCAGATCAGGTACCCACGGGAGGTCTAGCAATGGGGCGCTTCGCCGTCATCGGTCTCGGCCGCTTCGGATCGACGCTGGCCCGGCGCCTGTACCGCGACGGCCACGAGGTTCTGGCCATCGACCACCAGGCAGAGCTGGTCCAGGCGATGCGCGACGACGCCTCGCAGGCGGTCGTGGTCGACGTTCGTGACAAGAGTCGGCTGCGGGCCCTCGGTCTGAAGGACGTCGACGTGGCGGTGATCTCGGTCGGGGAGCACCTCGAGGCCTCGACTCTGGCGGCGTTCTACCTCAAGGAGATGGGGGTCAAGGTGGTGGCGAGAGCGGTGTCGTCCGACCACGGGCGGATCCTGGAGGCAATCGGCGTCAACGAGGTGATCTATCCGGAGCGTGACATGGCGCTCCGGCTGGCCGATCGCCTGACCCATCCCAACTTGCTCGACTATGTGGCTCTCGGCCCGGAGTACTCCGTGATGGAGCTCGCTGTGCCCGCCTCGTTCATCGGACGCACCCTCAAGGACCTGCGGATCCGCAACCGCTTCCAGGTCCAGGTGGTGGCGATCCGCGACGCCCTCACCGACACCCTCAACCTCATCCCCCAGGCGGACGATGTCCTCAAGGACTCGGACGTTCTGGTGATGTTGGGGGCGCGTGATGACCTCGAGAAGTTCCGCGAGGTGAGCTGAGTGGAAGGCGTTCTGTTCATCGTCTCGTCGCCGTCCGGCGGTGGAAAGACGACCCTGATCCACCGCACCATGGAGAGGCTCGCGGAGCAGGAGCTCGGAGCCTACTTCTCGGTGTCGCACACGACGCGGGCGGCGCGCCCCGGCGAGGCCGACGGCCGCGACTACAACTTCGTGGATCGGTCCAGCTTCGAGAAGATGGTGCACGCCGGCGAGTTCCTCGAGTGGGCCGAGTACGCGGGCAACCTCTACGGCACCTCACGGGCGGAGGTGTGGAGGAGGCTCGAACGCGGTATCGACGTCTTCCTGGACATCGACGTGCAGGGGGCGCAACAGGTCAAGACATCCGTTCCGGAAGCGGTGAAGATCTTCATTTATCCTCCCTCCTACCCGGTGCTGAAGCAGCGCCTCAAGCAGCGCCGCCAGGACCCGCCGGATGCGATCCGCCGCCGCCTGCAGCTGGCGCACCGCGAGCTCGGGGTCGCCGGTGAATTCGACTATGCTATTATCAACGACCGTATCGAGCGGGCGGTTGAGGCCATGCTCGGCATTTGCCTCGCCGAGCATCAGCGCTTGACACGTATGAAGCCACACCTTGACGCCATCCGAGAGGCTTTCCAGAAGGCTCTCGAGGAGGACTTCGCTGAATGAACACACTACCCGAGGGGTTCGACTCCATCTTCCGCTACATCATCGTCGTCTCACAGCGGGCCGAGCAGCTCATCACCGGGGCCAAGACACGGCAGGAGAGCCAACGGAGCAAGCCGACCTTGACCGCCAAGGATGAGGTCGATGAGGGCCTGGTCAAGTGGCGGATTCTAACCGCAGAGGAGCTGGAGGCGCAGCGCCAAGCCATGGTAGAGCAGTTCCGTGCGGAAGTCGGCGGCGAGGGCTCGGAAGACGGGCGGCCGCTTCCCGACGTGCTGCCGACCGCTCCGGCGCCGGCGGCCCCGCCGGATGTTGAGACTGACGATGAGGGCCACGACGACGAGGTGTCACGCCTGCAGCGTCTGCTGGGCCTCATTGGAGTCGACTCCCTGGAGAACACCGGTGACGAGGCGGCGGAGGAAGACGGAGAGGACGAGGTTGAGGACTCCGACGGCCCGCCGGAGGGCATCGACGACGCCGATCTCGATGACACTGATCCGGAGGAGTGACGCCCCGTGAACGGCCGCGTCGTCCTCGGCGTCAGCGGGGGCATCGCTGCCTACAAGTCCGTCGAGATCCTACGCCTGCTCCAGAAGCACGGTTGCGCGGTCCGGGTCATCATGACCCGTCACGCCACCGAGTTCGTGCACCCACGCACCTTCGCCGTGCTCTCCGGCTATGCCGTGGAGGTCGACCAGTGGGAGCGCGGTGCCGAGCCGGGTGTGGATCATGTCGAGCTCTCACACTGGGCCGACCTGCTTCTGGTGGCGCCCGCCACCGCCAACGTCCTCTGCAAGATGGCCTCGGGCGTCGCCGACGATGCCCTGACAACCTACCATCTCGCGCACCGCAGGCTCCTCCTGCTGGCGCCGGCCATGAACACCATCATGTGGCGGCAGCCGGCCGTGACGAGTGCCGTTGCGACGCTCCAGGAGCGCGGTGCAGAGGTTGTCGAGCCGGGGAGCGGCGAGCTTGCCTGTGGCGATGAGGGCGAGGGACGCCTGGCAACGCCGGAGGTGATTGTCGACCGTGCCCTGCGCCTTCTCCCACGGCGCGGACCGTTGGCCGGCGTGCGGCTCCTGGTGACCGCCGGACCCACGCGTGAGGCGATCGACCTGGTACGCGTACTGACGAACCGCTCCTCCGGACTGATGGGAGCAGCGCTGGCGGAGGTCGCCGCCGGTCTCGGCGCCACAGCCACGCTGATCCACGGCCCGATGCAGGTGCCGCTGCCACTGGGAATCCGGTGCATCAGGGTGGACAGTGCGGCCGAGATGGGCGAGGAGCTCGAGCGGTGCGCCGACGAGGCCGATGCCGCCTTCCTTGCGGCTGCCGTCGCCGACTTCCGTCCGACGGAGGCCACCGCTGGGAAGCTCGACCGGAGAGCCGGCGATGTGAGCCTCCCGCTGACCCCGGTGCCGGATCTGGCAGCTGCCCTCGGCGCCCGCCTGCAACGACCCTACGTCGTCATCTTCGCTGCGGAGGCCGGTCGACTGGACGACCGTGCGCGAGCCAAGATGCGCGCCAAGAAGGCGGACGCGGTGATCCTCAATGATGTCTCGTCACCGGAGGTCGGTATGGAAGCGCCGGAAAACGAGGCCTGGCTGATCACGGCCTCGGGGGTCGAGCGTCACCTTCGGCGTGCCAGCAAGGAGGAGATCGCGCGCGAGATCCTGCTCGGCCTGAGTGGGGAGATCCTCGCGGACCGGGCGTCGCGATGAGGCCCAGTGATTTCGCCCGTTACCTTCAGGATCTGGGGTGGCGCGATTGGGTGGTCCCGCCGCGGCAGGCCAGGGCTGTTCAGGACAATGATGAGGGTGGCGAGAAGGGGTCAACGCTCGCCGGCCTCGCGGCCTCCATCGACGGCTGCACCCGTTGCGCTCTCGCCGAGAAGCGGACCAACATCGTCTTCGGTGAAGGTGCCGGCGACGCCGAGCTGATGTTCATCGGCGAAGCCCCAGGCGGCGACGAGGATCGCACCGGACGTCCCTTCGTGGGTCAGGCGGGTAAGCTGCTCGACGGCATGATCGTCGCGCTCGGACTGGCCCGCTCCGAGGTCTACATCGCCAACGTCGTCAAGTGCCGGCCGCCGGGCAACCGGAACCCCGCCGAGCCCGAGATGGCAGCATGCGCCGGGTTCCTCGACCTCCAGATCGAGCTTATCCGTCCCAAGGTTGTCGTCGCCCTCGGGCTGGTGGCGGCGCGCCGGCTGACGGGGAGTGCCAAGCCGATGAAGGCGCTGCGCCGCAACTGGGCGGTCTACCGCGGCGTGCCGGTGCTTGCCACCTACCATCCCGCCTACCTCCTGCGCAACCCGGGCGAGAAGCGCGCGGTATGGGACGACCTGAAGCTCATTCGGTCGAAGCTGAGAGAGGTTGCGGGCGCGATGGAGAGCGTATGAGCGGGGCGCCGGGCGGGAGAGGGAAGTGACGCTACAATGCCAACGTATGGGTGAGAGTGCGTGCAGACCCCGCGGTCGGGGGAGGAGGAGAGGTTATGCCCGACAGCTTTGACGACATCATCATCGAGATGAAGAAGCGACAGAGCAAGCTGCCCAAGCTGCCGTTCAAGGGCAGTGGCGGGTTGATCGTGACCGCGATCCTGCTCCTCGCGCTGGTCATCACCGGTTACTACCAGGTGGAGCCGAACGAGACGGGGGTCATCCTGCGTTTCGGCAAGTTCATCGGCACGGCGGCGTCTGGACCGCACCTCAAGATGCCGTTCGGCATCGATCGCGTGTACAAGGTCAAGACCGACTACCAGTTCAAGGAGGAGTTCGGGTTTCGCACCGCGCATGCGGGGATCCGGACTCAGTACGCCAAGGGCACCTTCACGAACGAGTCCGACATGTTGACGGGGGACCTCAACATCGCCACCGTGACGTGGGTCGTGCAGTACCGCATCGTCGACCCGAAGGCGTACCTGTTCAACGTCCGGGGCGTCGTCGGCACCATCCGCGACGTCTCCGAGGCCATGATGCGAGCGACCGTCGGCGACATGTCGTTCAACGAGGTGATTCAGCTCAAGCGGCAAGAGATCGAGGTCGAGGTCAAGGAGCGGATGCAGAAGCTCCTCGACCGCTTCGGCTGCGGGGTCTCGGTGCGTCTGGTGCAGCTACAGGACGTGCACCCGCCGGATCCCGTCAAGGACTCGTTCGACGAGGTCAACCGCGCCCGGCAGGAGATGGACCAGGCGATCAACCAGGCCTACCAGCAGTACAACAAGGTGATCTACCGGGTCAAGGGTGAGGCGGAGCAGACGGTCAAGGAGGCCGAGGGCCGGAAGATCGAGCGCGTGAACGAGGCCAAGGGTGACGCCACCCTGTTCCTCAAACAGCTGAAGCAGTACCGCAAGGCGCCAAAGGTGACCCGTCGCCGGCTGTTCCTGGAGACGATGCGCAAGGTGCTGCCGAAGCTCCGCCAGGTGTACGTCATCGACGAGAACATGAAGGGTATGGTTCCGCTGCTCGACCTCCGAGGGGCTGGCGCGGGAGGTGGTAAATGAGCCGCGGCGCACTGGTTGTCATCGTTCTCGTTCTCGCCCTCTTGCTTTTCGCGGGTGCGACGTACACCGTCCCCGAGTGGCAGCAGGCGATCGTGGTCCAGCTCGGCTCGCCGGTCGGAGCACCTGTGACGAAAGCCGGCCTCCACTTCAAGCTGCCGCTGATCCAGAAGGTGCACCTGTTCGACAAGCGGGTGCTGGAGTGGGACGGCGACCCCGAGGTCATCCCCACCAACGACTCCAAGTTCATCGCCGTGGACACGTTTGCGCGCTGGCGGGTCTCGAACGCGCTGACCATGTACAAGAAGGTGGTCGACGAGGCCGGGGCGCAGGGACGTCTCGACGACATTCTGGACGGCCTGGTGCGCGACAACCTATCGGCCCACAGCCTGCCGGAGATCGTGCGTTCGTCCAACCGCAAGATGGAGCTGGGTGAGGAGGCGATCTCGGCCGCGGACTCACCGATGACCGAGACGGGCGGACAGAGGGAGAGCGCCATTCCCGGGCTGCGCGACAAGCTGACGCGGGAGATCACGGAGGCGGCACAGAAGCGGCTGACGGAGCAGAACCTGGGGATTCAGCTCGTCGATCTCGAGATCAAGAGGCTTGCCTATACCGACAAGGTGCTGCGGAAGGTCTACGACCGGATGATCTCGCAGCAGCTGAGGATCGCCGAGAAGTACCGTGCCCTGGGCCAGGGGAAGAAGGCTGAGATCGCTGGCCAGGTGACAGAGGAGTCAAAGCGCATTCAGTCGGAGGCGTACCGCAAGGCGCAGGATATCCTTGGAGCCGGCGAGGGTGAGGCGACGAGCATCTATGCCCAGGCGTACCAGCAGGACCCCGAGTTCTACCGCCTGCTCGAGACGTTACGCACCTACAAGGGGAGCCTTGACGATCGCGGGGTGCTGCTGTTGAGCACCGACTCGGAGCTGTTCCGGTACCTGAAGACCTTGCGCTGACCCCGTCAGCGCGGGGTCTTCGTGGCGTCGCGGACGATTCCGGCCAGCTGCGACACGGTAAACGGCTTCTGCAACCAGCGGCGGATGCCGAGCTCCATGCGCTCGCCCGAGTCGGGGTCGAGCGGGTAGCCGGTCATCAGGACGACCTCGGCCGAGGCTCCCAACGCCTGCAGGCGCCGGGTGAGCTCGAGGCCGCCCATACCGGGCATCACCACGTCCGTGAGAACTAGCACGATATCCTCGGTGTGGTCGCGCCAGAGCTCGAGCGCCTCCCGCCCGTCAGCCGCCTCGAGCACCGAGTAGCCGAGCGTCTCGAGGGCCGCGCGTGCGGCGTTGCGCACGCTGGGGTCGTCTTCCGCTACGAGCACGGTCTGCTCGCGGCTGGGTTGGCGGGTCACCGCGTTTTCGTGGCCCTGACCTTCGTCGAGGTCGGGTTCCTCTCCGGCTGGTAGGTAGATCACGAAACGAGTGCCACGGCCAACCTCGCTCTGGACATCGATGAAGCCCTCGTGCTGCTTGACGATGCCGTAGACCTGCGCCAGGCCGAGGCCGGTGCCGTGCTCCTCGCGCTTGGTGGTGAAGAATGGCTCGAAGATCCGCGTCTGGACCTCCTTCGTCATCCCGCTCCCCGTGTCGGCGATCTCGATCACGGCCCATTCTCCCTGTGGAAGACCCGGCATGGGAGGCTTGTGGCAGCTCGCGAAGGTCTGCTGGCCGACGCTGATGTCGATGCGTCCCCCGTCCGCCATCGAGTCGGCGGCGTTGACAACGAGGTTGGTGATCATCTGCTGGAGCTGGGCTGAGTCGCCAGTCACCCACAGGGAGCTCGAGGTGCAGTCGAGCCCGAGGATTGAGCTTTCCCGGATGGTGCTCCGAAGCAGACGCGTCACCTCGGTCAGTAAAGCCACCAGCTCCACGGGCCGCGGCCGGCGGATCGTCTTGCGTGAGAAGTCGAGGATCTGGCGGACCAGGTTGGCTCCGCGCTGGGCCTGGCGACGGATGGTCAGGGCGAAGCCGGAGCTCGAGTCTTCGGGCGAGACACGGCTCGCGATCATGTCGGCGCTCAGAGTGATCGCCTGCAGCAGGTTGTTGAAGTCGTGCGCGATGCCGGCCGCGAGCTCGCCAATCGCGGCCAGGCGCTCCTGGCGGTGCAAACGTTGGGCTGCTTCCCTCTCGTCGGTGACGTTTCGAATCACGAGCGCCCACTCCGCGGTGCCTGTCGACGTCACCGCATGGGCGCGGACCTCGAACAACTGTTGCGACGGCGCCTCACCGACGGCGATTTCATGGGGTAGGGCGGGATCGGGATCTTCGAGCAACGCTCCGAGTGGGAGCGACCCAAGCCGAACCAGCGGTCCCGGCATCCGGAGGTTGGGCACCAGAACAGCAACCGCCTTGCGCGCGGGCGGGTTGGAGACGATGACCCGCTGTGCAGTGTCGAGCAGGAGAACCCCTTCGGGCAGGCTCTCGATCAGGCTCTCGAGGCGGTTGTGCATGCTGGCAAGCTCACGCTCGGCGCTCACCCGCGAGGTCACATCGCGGCCCAGCACGACGAGGCCCTTGCGGCCGCCGTCCTCGTTGAAGAGCGGTACCTTGATCAGGTCATAGACGCGTTCGGTGCCATCCCGCTGTGGAACGATCTCATCCACCTGCGTCATCTCGCCGGCTTGCCATGCGGCCTCGTCGGACGCTGCGCAGGCGAGGAGCGCCTGACGGTAGGCCGGGTTCTCCTCGGCCAGCTCAGCGTCCGTTTTGCCCAGGTAGCTCCTGCCTTCCAAATCGAAGGCGTAGACGCCGTTGCGGTTGACCACCAGCCAGGCACCGCGGGCGTCCTTGAAGTAGATGACGTCGGGCGAGGCGTCGATCAGGGTTCGCAGCCGCTCCTCACTCTGCTCGAGGGCGCTCTGGATCTTCACCTGCTCGGTCCGGTCGAGAAGGGTCCCGATGATAACGGGTTCCTCACCAAGCTCGACGCGGCGGCCGAGCACCTCCAGGTGGATCATGCCACCGTCCTTGCGAAGACCTCGGAACGAGTAGCGGACACTGTCCGCCTGGCCCGACAGCCGCCGCCGGACGTGCTCCGCGACGGTGTCGCGGTCCTCGGGCCAGGTCAGATCTGTCGGCCCGAGTCGGCCGATGATCTCGTCCTGGGTATAGCCGAAGACGCTCGCGAGCGAAGGGTTGACGTAGCTGAACAGGTTGCCCTTGATGGTGTAGACGCCGCCGAGGTTGGCCTCGGCCAGGGCACGGAACCGCTGCTCGCTGTGACGGGCCTCGGTCTCCAGCCGCTTGAGCTCGGAGACGTTGCGCAGCACGTGCACGGAACCCACCCTCGAACCGTGGTCATCGACCAGTGGCGACATGCTGGTCATGAAGTGCCCCGGCAGGCCCTGCTCGGGCCCCCACATGGTGGTGTGGATTTCGTCGGGCGCCAGCGCCGGTCTCGGACAGTCGTCCGGCGGCTCGTCGAGACCGTGGAAGGCGCGGTGACATGGGACGCCGACGAGCCGTTGCGGAGTCGACCCCAGGAGCTGGGCCATGGCCTGGTTGACCCGCCGTATCGTGTACTTAGGGTCGGTCAGCATCATCGGGTCTGGCACCGCGTCGAAGGTGCGCTCCCACTCCGTCTTCGCGCGTTGAATCGTCTGGTGGAGCTCGCGCTCGGCGGTGATGTCCTCCAAAGCACCCTGAAACACAATTGTGCCGTCGATCATCCGGACCGCACGCGCCGTGTCCCTGGCCCAGATTGTGCGGCCGTCCTTTCGCCTCAGCCGAAGCTCGACCCCGACCGCCACACCATCGGTGCGAACCCTGTCAATCCAGCTTTCACGCTCGGCCGGATCGGCGTACAGATCGGCGAGGTGAAGGCCGAGCAGCTCCTCCTCGCTGTCATACCCCAGTAGCGCTGCGCAGGCCGGGTTTGCTTCCAGCAGCTGTCCGTCCGGAGTGCTCCGGTAGAGCCCGATCGGGAGCGTGTCGACAAACTCCTGCAGGCGGCGCTCGGCAGCATCGGCTCGCCGCCTCGCCGCCGACCGCTGGATCACGACCGTGGCCGCTGCCGCCAGCCTGTTGCCGCCGTCAGTGGATCTCGGCACGTAGTCGTTGAGGCCGGCCTTCATCCCGGCGACCGCCGTTTCCGCGCTGGCCGTGCCGGGGAACATGATCACCGGCACCGCCGGCCAGCGTTCACGGGCCTTGCGCAGAACCTCTAGGCCGGTGCTCCACCCCAGCTCGTCGTCAGAAACTACGAGGTCCGGTTCCTCGCCGTCGAGCGTGCGCTCGAGCTCTGACGGTCCGGAGATGCGTGCGATGTCGATGTTGGGGAAGCTCCGGCGGAGGCCCGCCTCGGCCGGCTCGTGGTCCTCGACGCTCCTGTCGACGATGAGGACGCGCATCGACCGCTCCCCCGCAGTCTCTTCCCCCTCCAGCCTGTCGTCGGCTTTTGCCACTGTCTACACTCCCATCCCGACGCTGCGGCGTCACGTCCCGAACGCTCTGCTGCGGCTCGAGATTACCCCAAGAGATTCTATCTCCAACAGGATGCAACGGGCAATCGCCGTTGCCTGCGGTTTGCTCGCGGACGAAGCCGGTTGCAGTGGTACCATCACTGAGATTCGCGCTTGGGAGGCTGCCATGAGAGGACGGAGAGTGGCCGCTCTAATCGTCGGGCTGACGTGGCTGGCCGCCGCTGCCGGCGAAACGTGCACCAGCATCCTGGTGACGCGGAGTGCGTCGGCGGACGGATCAGTGATCATCACTTACTCCTGCGATGGGGAGTTCCACCCGCACCTGACCCGAACGGCAGCGGCCGATCATGCACCGGGGGAGGTGATCAAGATCAAGGACTGGCACGGGAAGGTACGTGGCACAATCCCCCAGGTGCCGCACACCTACGCCGTGGTCGGCCTGATCAATGAGCACCAGCTGGTGATCGGCGAGACGACCTTCGATGGGCGCAAGGAGCTGGTCAATCCCGACGGCCTGCTTCAGTACTGGACGCTCATGCATCTCGCCTTGGAACGGGCGCGCACGGCTCGGGATGCGATCGCGGTGATAACTGATCTTGTGGACCGTTACGGCTATGCCTCGACCGGCGAGACGTTCTCGATCGGCGACCCGAACGAGGCTTGGATCCTGGAGATGATCGGACCGGGGCCGGGCGGGCATGGAGCCGTCTGGGCCGCACGCAGGATCCCGGACGGCTTCATCTCCTGCCACGCCAACCGCTCGCGGATCGGCGCCGTGCCCTTCGATGATCACGACGGCTGCCTGCACTCGGACAACGTCGTCTCCTTCGCCGTCGAACACGGCTACTACGATCCGGCGTCGGGCCAGCCGTTCCGGTTCAACGACGCCTACGATCCACCCGCACCCCAGCACATCCGCTACTCTGCGACACGGGTGTGGAGCATCCTCCGCCGCGCCGCTCCGTCGCTTGGCCTGACGATCGACTCCAGCCGCGGCCTGCCGGACGCCGAACCGTATCCCTTGTGGGTCAAGCCGGATCACAAGCTGTCAGTGGCGGACGTCATGGCCCTCATGCGGGATCACTACGAGGGCACCGAGAGCGACATGACGAAGGGCGTGGATGCGGGGCCGTTCGCCGATCCCAACAGGTGGCGGCCGATTTCGTGGAAGGTGGACGGTGCTCAGTACGGGTGGGAGCGACCCATCTCGACGCAGCAGACCGGGTTCTCCTTCGTGTCCCAATCACGATCCGGCCTTCCGGATCCGATCGGCGGTGTACTCTGGTACGGCGTGGACGATACCTTCACGACCTGCTACACGCCCCTGTACTGCGGCATCACTGAGGTGCCAGCGCCGTACGCCGTTGGCAGCCTGCAGCACTTCTCGTGGGACTCCGCCTGGTGGGTTTTCAACTTCGTCGCCAACATCGCCAACCTCAAGTACTCCTATATGATCAAGGATATCCAGGCGGTGCAGAAGGACCTCGAGGGCACGCTTCTGGCCTTGCAGCCGGCGGTCGAGCGGACGGCGCTCGAGCTGGGGCGGGGCGATCCTGCCCTGATGGTCCGCTACCTCACCGACTACTCGGTCAGCCACGGCGAGCAGGTGGTCCGCCGCTGGCGCGAGCTCGGGGACGACCTGCTGACGCGCTACAACGACGGCTACGTCAAGGACGAGAGCGGCCGTCCCCGCGAGGTCGGCTATCCGGAAGGATGGTTGCAGCGGGTCGTACGTGAAAAGGGCGAGCAATACCGGCTTCCCGAAGGACCGGTGCGCCAGCCGTGAGGCACCGCGCCTTGGACGGAGGCGGACGGAGCTCGTTGTGGAACATCGAAGTGGAACTCCTTGAACGGTTCATACAGGAGGTGTGAGATGCGACCGACCCTCATCCTGGCGTTTTCCTGCTTGCTCGCGGTGCCACCCGCGATCACTTCCGCTGCCAACACCAAGGTGAAGAAACCGACCGCGGAAAAGAAGGCCGACCTGCTCTCCGCGGGGACGTTCTCGGGTCTGAAGCTGCGGGGGATCGGCCCGGCCCTGACCTCGGGCAGGATCTCCGACATCGCGACCAACCCGAGCCGTCCGGCAGAGTTCTGGGTTGCGGCGGCCTCGGGCGGGGTGTGGAAGACGCTCAACGGCGGGACCACCTTCACGCCGGTATTCGACAAGGAAGGCTCGTACTCCATCGGCTGCATCACGATCGACCCCGGGAACCCGTCCGTCGTGTGGGTCGGTACCGGTGAGAACAACAGCCAACGCAGCGTCTCGTTCGGAGACGGCGTGTACAAGACCACGGACGGCGGCGCCCACTGGAAGAACATGGGGCTCGCGAGCTCCGAGCACATCGGGCGGATCGCCATCGATCCCCGGGACTCGAACGTGGTGTACGTGGCGGCGCAGGGGCCGTTGTGGCGGGACGGCGGGGACCGCGGGCTTTACAAGACCACCGACGGCGGCGCGACCTGGAAGAAGGTGCTGGACATCAGCCCGCGCACCGGCGTCAACGAGGTGATCCTCGACCCGCGTAACCCTGATGTGCTCTACGCAAGCGCCTACCAGCGGCAGCGGCACATCTGGTCGCTGATCGACGGCGGTCCCGAGTCGGCGATCTACAAGTCGACCGATGCCGGCGCCACATGGCGCAAGCTCACCAACGGCCTGCCGGAGAATGTCGGCCTCGGTCGCATTGGGATCGCGCTCGCGCCCTCCGACCCGGACATCCTGTACGCCATCGTCGAGGCGGCCGAGGGGAAGGGCGGTGTCTTCCGCTCCAGCGATCGCGGCGAAACCTGGGAGAAGCGTTCGGACTACGTCTCCGGCAGCCCCCAGTACTACAACGAGCTGTTTTGCGATCCGAAGGACCCCAACCGCGTCTACTCCATGGACACCTTCATGCACGTGACAGAGGACGGCGGCAAGACCTGGACTAAGGTTCCCGAGCGCCACAAGCACGTGGACAACCACGCCCTGTGGATCGATCCTGACGACACGCGCCACCTGCGCGCGGGCTGCGACGGCGGCTTCTACGAGAGTTGGGACCGGGGAGCCACCTGGAGGTTTGCCGGCAACCTGCCGGTAACCCAGTTCTACCGCGTCGCGGTCGACACCTCGAAGCCGTTCTACTTCGTGTACGGCGGCACCCAGGACAACGCCACCCTTGGCGGGCCCTCGCGCACCATCAGCGACACGGGGATCACAAACACCGACTGGTTCGTGACCGTGTTCGGCGACGGATTCCGGCCGGCCGTCGATCCCGAGGACCCCGACACGGTGTACAGCGAGTCGCAGTACGGCGGCCTCGTACGCTACGACCGCCGCACCGGCGAGATGATCGACATCCAGCCACAGCCCGCGCCCGGCGAGCCGCCGCTGCGCTGGAACTGGGACTCGCCGCTGATCATCAGCCCACATTCCCACACCCGCCTGTACTTCGCGGCGCAGAAGATCTACCGCTCCGACGACCGCGGTTCGAGCTGGCAGGCGGTCAGCCCGGACCTGACGCGGCAGCTGGACCGCAACGCGCTGCCCATCATGGACCAGGTATGGGAGGTGGACGCGGTGGCCAAGAACGCCTCTACCTCGCCGTACGGGAACATCGTGTCGCTGGCCGAGTCACCGCTCGTGGAAGGGCTCCTGTACGCCGGTACCGATGACGGCCTCATTCAGATCACCGAGGACGGTGGCGAGCACTGGCGTGCAGTGGAGTCGGTGCCCGGCGTGCCAGCAAAGAGCTACGTCTCGGCCCTGGTGCCGTCGCAGCACGAGCCGGGAACGGTCTACGCGGCCTTCGACAACCACAAGCAGGGCGACTTCGCGCCCTACGTGCTGAAGAGCACCGACCGCGGGCACACCTGGACGTCGCTACGCGCCAACCTACCGGACCGCGACTACGCCCATGCGATCGCCGAGGACTTCAAGGACCCCAACCTGCTCTTTCTCGGTACGGAGTTTGGGCTGTGGTTCAGCGACGACGGCGGCACCAGCTGGATCCAGCTCAAGGGTGGGCTGCCGACCATCGCCGTCCGCGACCTTGCTATCCAGAAGCGTGAGAACGATCTTATCCTGGCGACGTTCGGCCGCGGCTTCTACATTCTTGACGATTACTCGTCGCTACGCGGGATGAGCCGACAGGTGCTCGAGCAGCAGGCGGTGTTGTTCCCGGTCAGGAATGCGCTGCTGTACGTACCTCGCAGCCCTCTCGGGATCCACGGCACCGGCTTTCTCGGAGACGCGTTCTACGCCGCCCCCAATCCACCGTTCGGCGCCGAGGTGACCTACTACCTCAAGGACGGCCTCAAGACGCGGGCCGAGCGGCGGCGTGAGGCCGAGAAGAAGGCCCGCGAGGCCGGTTCCACCGCGCCGTACCCGAGCTGGGACGAGCTGCGGGCCGAGGACGAGGAGATCCCGCCGTCGGTCGTTCTCACCGTGCGTGACGCTGACGGCAACGTCGTCAGTCGCATCACCGGACCGCACGACAAGGGGTTCCACCGCGTCGCCTGGGACCTCCGCTACCCGGCAGCGACGCCGGTCAGCCTCGATGAGAAGGAGGACCGTGCGCCGTGGGACGAGCCCCGGCGCGGGCCGATGGTGTTGCCGGGCGCCTACACCGTCACCCTCGGCCTGATGGTCGACGGTGCATTGAAGGAGGTCGGCGACCCGGTTGGCTTCGAGGTCAAGCCGCTCTATCCGTCCCGGATGCAGGTTACGGCGTCGGTGGCGGCTTTCCGAGCCAAGGTGGTGCGCCTGCGCGGCGCCGTTCACGGTGCCCTCGAGGCGGCGAAGGAGGCGCAGCACCGCCTCCGACTGGTGCACAAGACCCTGCTCGCCACCCCGGGCGCGGATCCGGCGCTGCTCGGCGAGGTGGCGAGCCTCGAAGGGCGGTTGAACGGCATCCTGACCGACCTCAGGGGCGACCGCGCGCGGTCCAAGCGCTGGACGCCAGCACCGCCGTCGATCCTGCAGCGGGTGGAGCGGATCGTCGACGGCCAGTGGAGCTCGACCGAGCCGCCGACCAAGACCCAGGAGGATGGCTACCGCTACGCCTCGGAGGCGTTCACCAAGAGCTTGGCCGATCTGCGGCAGCTGCTGGAGGTCGACCTGAAACGGGTCGAAGACCGTCTCGAGGAGCTGGGCGCACCGTGGACCCCGTCGCGCCTGCCGAGTTGGAAGTAGGTAGGGGCAGGCGGGGGCTGTGCGCCCCCGCCTGCGCCGCTTGACGTCAGAAGCGGTAGACGAAGGACAGGATGCCCTCGTCGACGCGGTCGCTGAAGCTGTAGGCGAGATCGATTTGGAAGTTGCCCTTGGTGACGACCCCGGCACCGATCGTGTAGTGCGTGTCGTCGCTCTTGATCTGGGCGTAGCCGTCGTGGTCGGGGTCCGTGAACACGCCGGCTCGGATCGAGAACGGGACCTCGCCGCCGCCGGGGAAGAAGGTGTACTCGAAGCCGAAGTGCGCCTCGACCGCGTTGTCGAGCTTCTCGGTCTGGCCGGAGAACCGGAGGTCGGAGTAGGAGATCTGCACCGCGTCGACCGCGAACGTGACCTGATCGGTGGGACGTAGGGCGAAACCGACGCCGATGACGTCCGGCACCCTGAAGGTGGTCTTGACATCGACTTGTCCCGGCACGAAGAATGGGTTCGGGAAGCAGCCGGCACCTTCACAGACGTCGAAGCCCTCGAAGGTCCCGTTGAGCTTGTACTTCCCGCCCTTCTTGTAGACTACGCCCATCGAGAGCTTGCCGTTCGGGTTGATGAGGAGACCTATGTTGTAGGTCAGGTCGGTGTCGTGATCGTCGAAGCGCGTGGCCAGGCCGAAGTTGTCGGTGACGTTCGGCTCACCGGGAAGGTCGCGCCAGTAGTCGACGCGAAGCTCGTCGAGCGACCTCAGGCTGAGGCGGCTGTTCCGCGCCGAGAATCCGAGCGCCACATGGTCACCGAGCCGGAAGGCGAGCGAGACTCCGATGTGCTCAAGCTGGAACTTCACGTTTTCGGTGACCGTGTACTGATCCGTAAAGAAGCTGTCGAAGGCGCCGAAGCTCGCGGTGCCCTTGAAGTCGCCCGCCTGCTGGTAGTAGATCGACAGCACGACCTTCCGGAATGGCTTGACGAACGAGAAGAACGAGGGTGTCGACACCGACTGGTCGTAGGTGCCGATCCCGTTTCCCTGGTCGTACGCCGACTGGAAGTCGTAGGCCGTCGCGTTGTAGAAGTCGATCTTGTACGAGCTGAAACGGAAGTGGGCCGACGCCTCGGGCCGGGTGAGGATGGTCAATCCTGCCGGGTTCGCCTCAGCCGCGGTGGCATCGTCGGCGATGCCGATGAAGGCCGCGCCCATCCCGAGCGAGCGGGCCCCCGGCGGGGCGAAGTTGAACGGCAAGCCGGAGAAGCTGACAGCACTTGGGAGCTCCGGTCTGTCCTGTGCCTGTGCCACTCCGAGTGGCAGGAGCAGAATCCCGATGACCACAGCGCCGACGATAGTTCGTGTTCTCACGAATTTCCTCCTTTCGGATCAAGAAAAGCCCCTCATCCCTGCGTCCGGGCGTTGATGCGGCCGGCGCTTCAGGGGGTTGACGGTTGCTGATGTGCCGCGGCCTCGCTCCAGAGCTTGCGGAACCGCGCGAAATCCTCGTCCTCCTCCTTGATCTCCCCGAGCTCGTTGGACAGCTCGAGGGCGTCGTAGACACAAGCCCAGTTTCCGAGCTCAGCATGTGCCAGCGCGATCTCGAAGTAGGGTCGGTAGTCGGTGAACCACATACCGTACATCCGAACCCCTCGCTGTGAGATGGGCCGTCGTTCGGTGGCGGCGATGAGAGCATCGAGCGCACGCTGCGGGTCCCCTCGGCTCACCAGCGAAACACCGAGCTCGTAGTGGAAGTACCACGGTGCGTGGGCGTCCTGGATATCCGGTGGCAGTCCGCAGCGGTGGATAACCTGGCTGCGAAGGCGGAGGAACTCCGCCGTCGGCAGCACGACCGCCCGGCGCTCGAAGAGACGAAACCGATGGCCCGGTTCCTCGGGCGCTGTCCGTGGTTGGCCCGTCGGCGGCTCCGGCGGCTCGTCATCGCGGAGCAGGAGCCGGTAGGCTTGAAGGTACTGACTCCCGACCTCGCTCCGTCCTGCAATGCCGGCCCGCTCGGCGATCTCCAGCTCGCGCCGAGCGCGCTCGGTGTCGCCCTGCAGATGAGCGGCCATTGCCATGTACAAGTGGGGCAGGTAGTCAATGTAGCGGAGACCGTAGGTGCGAATCTTGAGCCCCGGCTCGGGTCGCTGACGCAGGGCCAGCTCGAGCTCTGCCGCGGCCCCTGCGCCGTCGCCCTTCTCGACCAGGTCGACGCCGCGCTCGTAGTGGCTGTACCAGGGCTGGGTCGGTTGGGGCGCAGACGCCAACGCCGCCAACGCCAGCAAGAGAGCTCCTACCATGACTCACACCTCGACTTGCTTCTTGGTGATAGCAGTATACAGCACCGAGGCGGGCTAACGGGCTTCGGCGAAGAGGGCGGCGATACGAGGCGAGAACAGCGACGGGTCGAGGCGGGTGCTCGGGCGCACGCGCAGACAGAGCCTGGCCTGGGCCAGCGCGGTCTCGCGCATCTTCTGTTCCTTCTCCCCGTCGCGCAGGTAGAGGGCGTAGCTGGCCGCGGCGCGGAGCAGGTGAGAGGTCGCGACGGCGCGCCTGTCGGTGAAGGTCACACCCTCGAGTACGGCCAGGGTCTTTTCGTAATCGGCGTTGAAGAATGCGGCGGCGGCCGTCTTGATAGAGGCCGGTGGCTCGAGGGACGCTCCGCGAGTCGGGCTCGGTTCGAGCCGGGCTTCCCGCGTCGCGCCCGGCGCCGGGCTCGGGGTCGGAATCGGTGGCCGGCTCGGCTCGGGCGTTGGAGACACGCTGAGCGCCCGGCGCTCCGGCGTCGGGCTGCGCCGCGCCGCCAGCTTCGCTTGCCGATAGCGCTGCTCGAGGTCCTGTCGGATGCCCTCGTAGGCAGCCGCTGCTTGTTGCGCGAGGGTGGCGGCCGCGGCGAGGTCGGCCTCGTTGGAGGAGCGCTCGCCGGCCTGGAGCTTGGCACGAGCTTGCTCAAGGATGCCGGCGGCATCTTCGGATCGCCTCGGGAACGCTGCGTCCGAGCTCCACACCGGTCGATACTCACCCCTCTTGCGTAGGTCGGTGAGCCTGGTGGCAGCGGCCTCGGCGGCCTGCAGACCGGCCTTGGACTCCTGCAGCGCGTGGGTCAGACCGGAGCGATCCGGGACCTTCGGCGCCGGCGGCGCCGTCGGCTGGACGCTGGCCAGGCGCTCCTGGCACGCGGCACGATGGGCTTGGAGGTCGCCGTACTCGGGCAGCTTGGTGATGAACCCCTGACTCTCGGAGACCGCCCACGCGCGCAGAGCACCAGGGCAGTCTCCCATCTGGAAGCGTGCGAGCCCGACGTAGTAGTTGGGGATGTACGGCTCGAAATGCATTCCGTAGAGCCGGACCCGGCCTTCCTTCGGGTTGCCTTCAGCCGCCGCCGACATCAGCCGCTCGGCCTCGGCCCAGCTCCCGGCCTTGACCGCCTCGAGGCCTTTGGAGTAGTCCGACTTGAAGTCGGCCCAGGCCGGCGTCGCAGTCAGCAACCAGACGAGTGCGGTGGCGAGAAGCATGAGCATGGGTGCGGCTCTTCGGTGCCCCATCTCACCACCCCATCTGCTTGAAGAACGTATCGAGGTCGACTTGGGAGAGCCTGGCCACCTCGTGCACGGTCTTCCCCTCGGCGAGCGTGACGGTGACCGAGTGCGGCTGCGGTCGATCGGGGTGGGTCAAGGCGAGGGTATAGGTCCCCGGAGGCAAGGTCAGGACCACCGGCGTGACGGCATCCTTCGGGAGCGGCTGGGCCTTCCCATCGGCGTTGGTGATGTTCGTGATCTTGGCCCACGGCACAGCGTCGACGACCAACGTGCAGGTCTGGACAGACGGGACGGCCCTTGCCCCTGCACCCGCTGCCGCTTCTTCTCTCGTGCTCCTGAGCAGGACCACCGTGAGCACAATTGCCATGACAACGGCCGCTGCCGCGAGCGGCAGCAGGTACCGACGGCCGTGCCGTGCAGGTGCGACCCGCGGCGCAGCTTCGGCCTGCTTGACCTGCCGCTCCAGTGCCCGGAGCTCGGCCGCCGGCTCGAGCTGCTTGTGCGCGGCGGCAAGGCGGCGGGCGGCCTTCTGGACCTTGCCAGCGGCGAGGAGCCTCTCGATCTCGGCCTTCGCCTTGGCCACTCTCTGCTGCTGCCGCTGCTGCTCGACGTGGTGGCGCTGCGCCTCCTTGGTCTCCGCGAGGAGCTGGGCGACCGCCTGGTCTGAGGGCGCGAGGGCGCTGGCCTCCTCCAGCTTCACCACGGCGTCCTTGAAGCGGTTTGCCGCCGCCAACTCGCGAGCCTGCTGGGCCAGCTCGTCCAGACGCGCCTGGATCGCTCGCCGCCCGGCGGCCTCGAGATCGGTCCGCAGGTCCTGCAGGAGGGGAGCAGGACCCAGCGCCTGCTCGGCCTTCTCGAGGTCCTTGCCCGCGCGCTCGAGATCGCCCCCCTGGAGATGCCGGCGGATACGGCCGCTTGCTTCCGCTAGGAGCTGCTCTCGCCGACGTTCCTCTTCCCGGCGGCGAATCGCCTCCTCGGTCTCACGCGTCAGGCTCTGCACCGCCTGGTTGGTCGGGTCCAAACGCCCGGCCTCGCGGAGATGCCGGAGCGCCTGGTCGAGCTCGTTGGCGGCGATCCGTCGCCGCGCCTCGTCGAGGGAGCCCTCGACTTTGGCCTGGCGCTCACGGCGGGCGGCGATCTCCGCTCCGACCTTGGAGCGCAGGTCCGCCAGCTCGCTGCTGTCGGCAGCTGCGGCCGGAGCCGCTTCGAGCTCCCGCCATGCGGCGTCGAGATGCCCCTTCGCGAGGTGAGTCTCGACCGCCCGGGCGACGGCGCCAACGGCTTTCTCGAGCTCCTGATGCGCCTCCTCGGCCCGTAGCTGCTGGCGGGCCGCGGCGAGCTGGCGGGCCGTCTCCTGGTCCGACAGGTCGAGACCGAGGGCGCGTTCGAGCACTGTCACAGCAGCTCGCGGTTGGCCCGCATTGAGCAGGCCGGCGGCCTCCTCTCGCAACGCCGCGACTCGCTGCCGCCGCTCCTTCTCCTCGGCGTTGCTCAGTCCCGAACGCAGCTCCTCGAGAGCCTTCTCGCCGCCGAACCGCTTTTCGGCCTTCTCGAGCTCCTCCCTGGCCTTGGCCAGGGTGCCGGAATCGAGGAGGGCGCCGATCTCCTCCACCGCCGAGGCGAGCTGCTGCTCGCGCTGGCGCTCCGCCTCCTGAGCCCGGAGCGCCGCCTCGAGCTCGTCGCGCACGGCGACCACGACGGAGCTCGTAGGGTCGATCGAGGCCGCCCGGTCCAGGTGCTGACGAGCCGCATTGAAGGCGCCTCTCGCGAGCTGCCGCCGCGCCTCATCGGCCAGCGTTTTCACCCTCATCTCGCGGTTGCGCCGTGCGGCAATCTGTGACGACAGGTTGTCCTTGGCCTCCTGCAGCGGCTCGACGTCGCCGAAGCGGGCGACTGCGGCGTCGAGCTCGCTTCCGGCGCGGTCCAGCTTGCCTGCAGCGACCAGGGCGGCAACCGCTCCTGCGGCCTCGGCGATGGCGGAGTCCCGCTCGGCAGCCGCGGCCTCCGCTTCCGCCTCTTCCAAGGTGCTGCTGCCCGGGATCGGCGGCGGCGTGGCCGAGGTGACCGCCTCCGGCGGGGGGGTCGGGAGGGGAGCGAACTGCCGATCGAGCTCTTCCTGGGTCTTGCCTCTGCGTATGACCGGGAACCGGATCGTCGGCGGCGGCATCAGTGCCAGTGCGCGGGCGAGGTCGTTCTCGGTAAGGGTGAAGTCCTTCTGCACTGTGATCAGGGCCTGACGGAACTCGGAAGCGCTCTGGTAGCGGTCGTCGGCGCCCTTTGAGAGCGCCTTGAGCACGATACGTCGCAGCTCGTCCGGAACTCTCCCCTCGGGATCGGTCTCGGCAAAGCTCCGGGGCGGATGGAAGAGATGTCCCGCGATCAGAGCGGACATGCTCGTGCCGGAAATGGGATGACGGCCCGTGAGCAGCTCATACAGCACGACCCCGAACGAGTAGAGGTCGGAACGGGAGTCGATCGGGACGCCCTCTTGGCGCTGGAAGTGCTCCGGAGACGAGTACCGGAGCTTGCCGACGAACATCCCCGTCGCCGTCAGGTGGATGTCGGCTTCCAACGTTTTCGCGATCCCGAGATCGATGAGCTTGACCAGCGGTTCGTCTTCCTCGCTCCTCGAGAGCATGAGGTTATCGGGGGCGATGTCACGGTGGATGACCTTCTTGCGGTGCAGCGATGCCAGCGCCTTGAGCGACTGTGCGGCCATCTCGAGGGCAAGGCCGGTCGGGGGGGGGCCCATCTGCTGGAGAATCTGCTCGAAGGTCACGCCTTCGATGAACTCCATCACCATGTAGGCGTTGCCGTCGTCGTCCACCGTGCAGTCATAGAGCTGAGCGACGTTGGGGTGGCGCAAACGGATCGCGGTCTTGGCCTCGCGCAGGAAGCGAACCCTCAGCTTCTCATCGGTGGCGAGCTGGGGTCGCATGACCTTGATGACGCGGACTTCCTCGAGGACGCGGTGCCGCACCTTGTAGACCGCCCCCATTCCCCCCTCGCCCATCTTCTCGAGGATCTCGTACTTCCCTTCGATCTGCTGCATCAGGGGGATGGCCACGCGTCTTCCCTCGATCCCGTTCAGGCCCGGCGTCGTGCAGGCGGTGGGACCTTCGAGAAAAGGTCTGGGACCGCTGCCACGGCCGGACCGGGCGCTCCCGGCCCGGGCGGTTGCCCTCCGGAGGTTGTGGATCGTCGCGCCATCGTCAAGGCATCCTTGTCGTGTCGCCCAGAGTCGCTATGGGCTGATTGAGCCCATTCATGATACCAGGAATCGCCGGTTTGACACCCGGCCTGTGCGGCGGCTAGAGTCCTGTAAGAGGTGCCAACATGGAGATTCCCGGCAACGTGTCGCTGTACTGCCCACTGGTGGACGCCAAGGGAACGCCGGCGGTCCTGGTGGCTATCTCGGCGGACGGCTACTACCACCTTCACGTGAGCGTGAAGGGCCAGAAGCACGCGATGTTCGTGCCGATAGAAAGTGCGGCGCTCCTGTTCTCCGACCCCGAGCCGGAGGCGGAGGCGGGCCTGGAGCTGGAGCGCTAGAGGCCCACGAGAGCATCGCAGCAGACGACCGCTACGCAGCGTCCATACCTCGCGAATTCCTCCGGAATGGCCGCCTTGAAGGGGCTGTTCCCCAGGTCATGAAGGTCGAGAGGCAGTTGAGGATGGGGCTTGCGGCATCGTGGCCGCGGGTGGTCGAGCGGCTGGAAGCCGCCGCCATCCTCATGGACGCGGAGCGCAACCTCGTCTATGTCAGCCCACAAGCCCGCCGTCTCCTGGGCTACGGCCCGGGAGATCCCATCGACGGTCGGTGCCGCCTGACGACCCGTGGCGTCGACTGCGAGGGTGCCTGTCCCTTGACCCTGGCGCTCGAGGAGGGCGCCGAGCTGGTGGCCGGGTTCCCGGCCATCTACCGTCGCAAAGATGGCGGTGCGGTCGAGCTGGAGGTGTCCGTCATCCCACTGGCGGATGAAGACGGGACGTTCGCGGGTGCCGTCGAGCTGCTTCGCCCGCGCACCGTAGATCTTGGTTTCTACCTTGACGGCAGCAGTCCGGTCGCGATCGAGCTCCGGCGGCGGGTCTACGACCTGGCGCGCCGTCCAGAAGGCGTCGTCGTGACTGGCGAGGAGCCGGCGCGGATGGACGTGGCGCGGGCGATCCACCGGGCCTCGGGCCTGGCAGACGAGCTGTTCCGCTTCGGCGGTACGAACCCTGAGCAGGAGCTTGGCTGGCCGCCGGGGACCCTCTACGTCGAGAGTGCCGGACAAGACTCCCGGTGGCATCGTCCGCGGATCGGCGAGTGGCGCGTCATCGCAGGTCTTTCCTCCCGCGAAGATCCTGCGCCGTTCGCCGGCGCCGGCTTCGAGGTGCTCGCGCTGCCGCCGCTCGAGGATCGCCGCGAGGATCTGCCGCTGATGCTGGCGGCCTGGATCGAACGCCTGAAGCCGGGCCTGGGCGCCTCACCCGCCGGCCTCGAGCGGCTGGCCAGGGTTGCTCTCGACGTTGGACTGGGTGGACTGCAGCAGCTGCTGACAACGGCCGTCGCCGGGGCCAGTGGGGAGCTGACCGAGGGTTGCCTGCCGGTCAACGGTTACGGAATCCACCTGGTGGACGAGGCCCTGCGCAGCGACAACCCGCTGGCGGCCGTCGAGCGCTGTGTGCTCCTGGAGACGCTGGAGCGCTGCGGCTGGCGGATGCAGGAGGCGGCGGACCGCCTCGGCATCTCCAGAGTGACGCTCTGGCGCAAGCTGCGCGACCAGGGCATCGACCGGCCTTGACGCTGCAGCCGCAAGCCACGCTTCCTGCTACGCTGGACTGCGAGCTAGGGAGGTGACCCAATGGGTGCTGCGGGAGCGGCTGGAGCGAGTGCCGCTGCGGCTGTCGCACAGGCGATCAAGGCGTCTGGTGTCTTGGTGAGGCTCGAGCCCGACGAGTTCCTCAAGATCGTTTACCGGATCGCGGCACCGCTGGTCGTCTCTGCCGAGACGTCGTTCTTTGGCAAGACGTTCCAGTACCTCGTGAGCTACAAGGGCCTGGCGTTCTTTGCGAAGTCGTCGGAGCCCCTCGATCTCGGCGGCACCGCCGAGGTGGTGACGGCCCGCAAGATCTGGATCCCGGGTTAGCCCGACGGGGTTCCGAACGCCGGAGTTGAGTCGGCGGCGGATGTCGGCAGGAGGTCGATGTCGCCGTACCAGGCAAGGCTTTCACCGGCGGTGTCATCGGCGTCGGTCATGACCGCAATGTGGGAGATCGGCGGCGGCGAGAAGTCGAAGATCCGGACGAAGTCTCGGTAGACGTTGTGCTCCTCCTCGACCCACTCGCCGGCCCGCCCCTCACCGCTTTCGATCACGTACTCCACCGAGCGGCTCAGCGATGGGTTACGGAGGATCGTGTGCGGGGCGGTCCGGTGAGCCCACACATAGCTGATTCCGGCGTAGGGGGGGTACTCGCCGAGTCGGTTGCGGGCCAGCAGGTACTGCCATCGCTGGAGCAGCGGGACCAGGCCGGGCCGATACCGAAAGCCGACGTAGAGCCGGGCTGCGGCATCGTCGCCGCGCCGGCGCCTGAGGTCGGCGCCGCGCGGCGTGCGGCCGACCTTCCAGTGCCAGCGAACGGTGCGGTAGGTGGCCGATGGCAGATCGACCCTGGTATACAGCAGGGACGCACCGCCCTTCGCCTCGGCTCGGAGCACCGTCTGCGGCCCGTCGGCAACCAGCCTGTAGGTCGTGGGCGTCCGAACGCGGCGGAAGGTCAGCTCGTGCCATCCGGCGGGGAGGTCCGGGCCGGCGGTGCTCGCCGAGAAGTTGCCGACCCTGATCAGCGGCGTCTCGTCCACGATGCCGGCCTCGTACGGGAGTGCCGGGCGAGTCGCTGGAGCTGCCGCCACGACCACCAGGAGTGCGAGGCGCCGGAGGGTCACGCGTCCTCGGGGCCCGGCTCGCTCCGGATCTCGTCCCACGCGCCCCGGTACGCGATCTGGGACCTGATTCGCTGCATCTCCACAACCTCGTTCTCGGCTCCGCAGAGGGCCGCGAGGGTGGCGATCACCTCCAGGTACACGGGCGGTCGGCCGGTGACCGACAGGAAAGTGTGGCGGATCGTGTCGAGGCGCCGCGGGGTGGCCAGTCGCCGGAGATCATTGACGGTCTCGACACCGCGCGAGTAGAGGAACTTGATGATGTTGTTGATGTCGCGCTGGGCACAGGCGATGCCGATCTCGGCCAGCACGGACGGCAGGTTCTCGACGTTGAGCGGGTCGGTGCCGCCGTAGCTGACCTCCTGCTGGAAACGGTTCAGCTCCTCGTACAGGAAGTTGAAGTGCTCGTCGATGGCGCTGAGGTGCTGCGATAGGATTTGCAGCTGGCGTCGTGCTGCGATGCTCGCCGCCTTGCCGGGCTTGTATCCGAGATGATGTTCGATCTCGCTCCACAGCTCCTGCGCCAGGGTCCTGACCTGGAGCTCAAACCATGGCCGATCGGGCTCGGGGACGCTACTCCTTCTGAGCCGGACCGTGTAGTGCACCGAGGAATAGCCGCTCTCCTTCTCGGACTGGCCGAGGTGGTCCAGGCTCAGTATGCGCGTTGCGTTGGCGCTCATGTAGGCCATGGGAGGTTCGTCGCGTGAGACCTCGAGCTCCTGGGAGTCGTGGATCTCGCGGTCGATCAGGGTCAAGTGGCTCAGAAAATAGACCACGACGCGAACGCCGAGCGCATCGTCCATAGAACGGAAGCTCTCGGCTCGCAGGCCGGCAGGGAAGGCGTCGGCCTTGCGCAGGATCTTGTCGACGACCTGCTCCGGTCGCTTGATGCGGGAGGTCGAGGCGTGAATGGGGGATGGGATGGGTACGCCGGTCCGCTGCCTGTGACGACTCCAGTACGAGGGCTGCTGGCGCTCATTCAGGTAGCGCATGACCTCGTTCTGGCTCGGTTTCAACACCTCGCGCACGTAGCGCTGGTAGCTGTCGAGGAAGCGATCGAGCTGCTGAGCGTCGTCGGCGGTCACCGGAAAGCCTCCCGCACCACGATACACGACGTAGCAAGCGTCGCGGGAGGAGGGGCTTCCGTACGATCGAAAGCGGTCTCGATCTCAGCAAGGACGCTGGAACAGGGCTACACTTCCATGCATGGTGAGAGAGGTTGAAGAGAACCCTTTGGGAGCGAATCGCTTTGTGTGGGGGTGTGCATGATCGGGACGGCGCTGTCGCGATGGATCGTGGGGCCGAACCCCGACTGGATGGACCCAAGTGTCCGCAAGCGTGTCGGCTTGCTCGAGGGCTGGGTCAGTGTCGTGGTCAACCTCACCGTGTTCGCCGTGAAGCTGGTGCCAGGCATCCTCATCGGCAGCATTTCCCTCATTGCCGATGCTTTCCACTCGCTCAGCGACGTCGTCACCTCTGTGGTGGTCATCTGGAGCTTCCGCGCTGCGGCCAAACCGCCCGACCGCGAGCACCCGTTCGGCCACGGGCGGGTGGAGAGTGTGGCGTCGCTGATCGTCGCCTTGCTGCTGCTGGTCGCGGCGGTCGAGTTCGGGCGCACCGCCATCGCGGGGCTCCTCCACCCGAGGTCCGTCACTGCCTCCCTGCCGCTGCTGGGAATCCTGATCGTGACCATCGTGCTCAAGGAGTGGCTCGCCCGTTTCTCGGCTTGGCTCGGCCAGCGCATCGGATCGGTAACGCTGGAAGCCGACTCCTGGCACCATCGCAGCGATGTCTTCGCGACGGGAGTCGTTGTGGTGGCGTTGGCGGGAGAGCGGCTCGGCTGGCAGCGGCTGGATGCGATCGGCGGGCTCATCGTTGCCGGCTTCATCGTTGCCGCCGGCGTCCAGCTCGTGCGGCGTTCGCTCGACCCGCTGATCGGCGAGGCTCCGTCGCGCGAGCTACAGGTGCGGATCCGTGAGCTGGCGACGGGAGTCGGGCAGGTCGAGGCCGTGCACGATGTCCTCGTTCACAGCTACGGCCCACTGCTCGTGATCTCGCTCCACCTGGAGCTGTCGGCCGAGATTGACGTGGTCGCGGCACACGACGTGGCGGAGGAGGTCGAGCACCTGCTCGCCGACCGCCTGAGAGCAGTGGCGGTGGTTCATGTAGACCCGGTCGACCGGAACCATCCGCTCTACGAGCCGCTCAGCGGTTTCCTGGGAGAGCTGACAGCAGCGATGGACGGGGTGAGAGAGTTCCACGACCTGCGCTTGGTGGGCGGTGAGCACTCGTGCAACGTGGTCTTCGACCTGGCGCTTGAGGACGCTGACGCCGAGACCGTCGTCCAGCGTTATCGCGAGGCGATCCTGGCGAGGTTTCCACAGGTCAAGGCGGTCGTTATCGAGGTCGAGCCGACACTCGTTTACTGAGCCCGCTTCCGGTTCTTGCGCCGGGTGGTACCTGTCGTGTCTTCCGGCCCCGGCTGAGCGCGCGTGGTCAACCTCCCATGACGCACAGAACGGCGTCACGGATCTTGGCGTGGTCGGGTACGGCGGCGCGTTCGAGCGCGCGGGCATACGGGATGGGGACGCTCGCCGCGCCGACACGGCACGGCGCCGCCTTGAGACGGCGCGGCGGGACGGTCTCGAGCACGCGGGCCACGATCTCGGCGCCAAAGCCGTGGAAGACGGGGCCTTCCTCGACCGTCACCAGGCGCCGCGTTCGCGCCACCGAGCGGACGATGGTCGTGGCATCGAGGGGGACGAGCGTGCGCGGGTCGATCACCTCGGCCTCGATGCCGTCGGCCGCCAGCTCGTCGGCCACCGCTAGGAGCAGAGTTCCGATGGCGCCGACCGCCACGAGGGTGACATCCGAGCCCTCGCGGGCGATGCGGGCGCGGGCGAGGGGGACGACACAGTCGCCGTCGGGGACGTCACCGGTTTCGAGGTACAGCAGCTTGTTCTCGAAAAAGAGGACGGGGTTCGAGGAGCGAATGGCGGCCTTGAGCAGGCCTTTGGCATCGGCCGGTGTCGACGGTGCAACGACGATCAGGCCGGGGATGCCCGTCAGGAGCGCTTCCAAGCTCTGGCTGTGCTGGGCAGCCATGCCGAGGCCAGCGCCGCCCGGCGTGCGTACGACGAGAGGCAGGGCGTACTGTCCGCCGGACATGTAGCGGAGCTTGGCCGCCTGGTTGACCAACGGGTCCATGCAGGTGGTCAGGAAGTCCGAGAAGAGGATCTCCGCCACCGGACGCATCCCCGCCATGGCGGCTCCAACGGCCGCGCCGACGATGGCGTACTCGGAGATCGGGGTGTCGAGCACGCGGCCGGGGAGCTCCTCGGCGAGACCGCTCGTGACCGCGAAGTAGCCGCCGTGGCTGACGTCCTCGCCGAGCAGGAAGACGCTGGCATCGCGCCGCATCTCCTCCGCGAGCGCCTCGCGGATGGCATCCGCACACGTCACTCGGCGGACGCCGGGCGGAGCCTCCCGTTGTCGGTAGAGCTCGGCGGGCTCCGGTGCGAACACGTGCTCGGAGAGTACCTCGACGGCGGGTTCGGGAGCGGCGAGGGCGGCCTCACGTGCCTGCGCTACGGCCGCGGTGGCGGTAGTCCGGATCTCCCGACAGCGGCTGTCGCTGAGAAGCCCCTCCTCGATGAGACTGCGCCGCCACGCCGCGATGGGATCGCGCTGCTTCCAGCGCTCGACCTCCTCGTCGCCTCGGTAGCTTGCGGTTTCACCCTCCATGTGGCCGTGCCAGCGGTAGGTCAGGCACTCGATAAGGGAAGGACCTTCGCCGGTGCGAGCGCGCACGACGGCCGCCTCGGCGGCCTCGCAGACCGCGTCCGGATCGTTGCCGTCGATGCGGACGCCGGGGAAGCCGTAGGCCGCCGCGCGGTCTGCGAGCCGCGTCACCCGGCTGTGGCGTGCGACTGCGGTGAACTCGCCGTACTGGTTGTTTTCGATCACGAACACGACCGGCAGGTCGAAGACCGCGGCGAAGTTTGCCGCCTCATGGAACATCCCCTGGTTCACAGCGCCGTCACCGATGAACGCGACGTGGACGCGCTGTTCGCTTCGCAACCTCGACGCCAGCGCCGCGCCGGTCGCAATGAGCGCGGAAGCGCCCACGATTCCGTTGGCGCCGAGGGCGCCGACGCGAGCATCGGTAACGTGCATCGAGCCCCCGCGGCCGCCGCACAGGCCGGCCGCTCGACCGTAGATCTCGGCCATCATGCCGTGGAGATCTGCACCCTTGGCGAGCATGTGACCGTGTCCGCGGTGAGTGGTGGCGATCGTATCAGTTGCCTGCAGCACCGAGCAGACGCCGACCGCGACCGCCTCCTGGCCGATCGACAGGTGGATCGCCTCGGTGGGAAGCTCGCCGGCGGCATAGGCCTCAGAGAGCCGCTGCTCGAAGGCCCGGATGAGCTCCATGCGTCGCAGCATCTCGACCTTGCGCTGGGCGCGCAGGGGTGGGTAGGCACCCTCCGCGGCGGGCGGCGGCGCGATCTCGGGCCGTCCCTCCACGAGCGGGATCAGGCCCAGGAGGGGATCGTCGGCGGCGGGGAGTCGGACGCCGACACGGCGCAGCAGACGGCTCAAGAATGGCAACCTGCGTCTGCTCGGCCGACCGGCGGCGGCCGGCACCAGATTCCCGAGACCGAGATCGCGAAGCACGATGGGGTAGATGTCGAACGCTGGTTGCACCGCCGGCAGGAGCCTGAGCGCCTTCGGCACCGAGCCGCGCGCGATCACCTGCCGCGTGGCGATCGCCTGCGGCACGTTGAGCCGCCCGAGCCAGAATCGATGCGCAACATCCGCCGTTTGCTGCATCTCCACATCAGGCTCGAGCTCGCTCGCGCCGAGCTGCCACGAGATGGGCTGTGAGCGCAGGTCGACGGTGGCCTCGCCATCCGGGTTCCGCCAACGGAAGCGAACCACCAGGTTGCCGGCAACCAGCCGCTCTGAGATCTCGGGGGCTTCTCTCAGGCGCTCGAACAGGGCTCCCATGACGTGGTACAGCTGCTCGGTGGACTCGAACGCAGCCATCTCAGCCTCCCTGCCGGCGCGGGGCCAGAGGCCCGGCCGGAAACCCGAGTGTCTTCCGTTGCGAGCGCCACGGGCCCAGATTCGAGGCGTCGTGCCGCTGGCGATGTTGTTTCGTCGTCAAGGCGCGACAACGAAGAAGGAGGGCCCGTGCCGCCGCAACCCACCGGGCGGGCTTAGCTTGCGG
>CAZKGM010000013.1:0-57261 GCA_964552395.1 uncultured Thermoanaerobaculia bacterium
CCCCCTCCCTTTTGATAGGGGAGGGATCGCGCAGGAGCGCCCTCTCGCGCCCCGCCGCTGCCGCGGGACCGTGCACCGCAAAGCTCGCGTGTGACGACTGGGGCGCGACTGGGGGAGCCTCAGACGGGCTTTGTGGCGCCCGCTCCTTATGGATGCGCTGCGCGCATCCTCGTAGGGATCCTGTCATGAGCGATTTACGCAGCGAATTGCGGCTCGAGCGCCCCGGCGCGATCGCGGTGGCGCCCGACGTTGTAGGCCAACGCCAGAATGATGAGCGCATTCAGGGCTGCAGAGATCGCGACAATCGAGATGCCGGTGACCGGGATCATCCGTTGCCCCCGCTCACGGCCCGTCCAGGGCGGTGCGGACGGCGCGCGACAGGGTGCTGAGGTCGATTGGCTTCTGCAGGAAGCGCACGGTTCCCTCCCCGATCTCCTGGCGCAGCACTTCGCTCTCGGCGTAGCCGGACATGACGATCACGCGCAGCGCCGGCCAGCGCTTCCGCAGCGTTTCAGACACCTCGATGCCCGACATGCCGGGAAGCATGAAGTCGGTGATGAGGAGATCGAACGGCTGTGACTCAGGGAACCTGCTCAGCTCCTCTGCATCCTCGACCAGAGTGGCATCGTACCCGAGCCAGGCCAGCAACGCGCCGAGGGCCTCCCGGACCGCCGGGTCATCCTCGACCACCAGCACCCGCTCTCCTTCCCCCGATCTCTTTGTGGCCTTCACTTGCCTGACCGGCTCGAACGCCCTGGAGTCGCTCGACGGCAGCTCGACGCGGAAGGTCGCGCCGCGGCCGGGGTCGCTCGTGACCGCGATGCTGCCGCCGTGCTGGGTGACGATGCCGTGTACGACCGACAGGCCGAGCCCGGTTCCCCTGTCCGCACCCTTCGTCGTGAAGAATGGCTCGAAGATCTTCTCCCGGATATCGGGGGGAATTCCCGCGCCGGTGTCGGCGACCTCGAACCACACCAGGTCGTCGCCGCCACCTGTCCTGATCTCGAGCTCTCCGCCCTCGGGCATGGCGTCCACGGCGTTGACCACCAGGTTCATGAGCACCTGCTCGAGCTGGCCGGCATCCCCGGTGATCGGGAGAGGCTCGTCGGTGGGTGTAACTGTAAAGTGGACGTTGGCGCGGACCAGGCGGGACAGCATGGCAGCGGCGGAACCAATGAGCTCGTTGAGTTCGAGCTTCTCCGGCTTCGTGACACCGCGGCGCGCGAACAGCAGCAGCTGGCGTGTGAGCGCCGTCGCCCGCCCGACCAGATGGCTCAGCTCGTCGGCCGAGGAGGCCACCTTGGGGTCGTGGTCCTGGCGGACCTTGAGCATCTCGATGGTCCCCAGCATCACCTGCAGGATGTTGTTGAAGTCGTGCGCCACTCCGCCCGCGAGCCGTCCTACGGCCTCCATCTTCTGCGCTTGCCTGAGCTGCTCCTCCGTCTTCTTATGGGCCGTGATGTCGAACAGGTACCCCTGGATGCGTTTCAGCTCGCCGTGCTCGTCGAAGATGCCGACGGAGTTCGCGACAACGAAGACCGGGGCGCCGTCTCGGTGCCGGAGCTCCTGCTCGAAGTACATCAGCTCGTGCTGTGCCTGCAGCTGTGAGAGGAAGAGTGCTCGCGCCGCCGGCTCTGGGAAGAGCTCGGTCATGTTGGCCCGCCTGGCTTCGTCGAGAGACGTCAAGCCAAAGGTGCGCAGGAACGCCGGATTGCAGTCGAGGATATTCCCGTCCACGGTCGCGATGAAGTCGCAGGTCAGGTCCTTTCCGAAGAAGGAGCGGTAGCGCTCCTCGCTCTCGCGCAGAGCGGCCTCGGCCTCTCGGCGCTCGCTGACATCGGCCAGCACGCCGGCGACGCCGGTAATCTGCCCGTTCTCGACGATGCCCCGGGTCGAGTACCGAACGTACTTCACGCCTCCCCACCCGTCGAGGAACCGAACCTCACCGGTTTCCGCCGACCCCTGGATCACCCTCGCAAACGCCTCCAACAGGGCTGGATGATCTTCCTCGTGGATGAACTCGATGAACGGCCGCCCGACGATGTCGGAAGGTCGGTAGCCGAAGGTCTCCTCGGCGGCGGGGCTGACGTACACCAGGGTCCCCGCCTCGTCGATGCGGAAGATCGTGTCGTTGACCTGCTCCACCAGGACGCGGAAGCGCTCCTCACTCTCCCGCAGGGACTGCTCGGCCTGCCGCCGTTGGCGGCGTGACATCGCCTCTCGCAGCTCCCGCTCCACTGCCGGCGCCAGGCGGGCGAGGTTGCTCTTCATGAGGTAGTCGTGGGCGCCCGCCTTCATCGCGGCCACGGCGGTTTCCTCACCGATGGTCCCGGACACGATGATGAACGGGATATCGATGCCGGCCGCCTTGAGAATGGCGAGCGCGGCCGGGGCGTCGAAGCCAGGCAGCGAGTAGTCGGAGACCACGATTTCCCAGGGCGCCCCCTCGAGCGCTGCTGTCAACTCCTCCGCAGTCTCCACCCGCCTCGACTCGACCTCGAGACCGCCGCTGCGCAGCTCGCGCAGGAGGAGGGCGGCGTCGTCCTCGCTGTCCTCGACGACCAGCACCCGCAGCGGTCCGGCCATCACGCCTTCCTCGGCACAGGCGGCGGCTGGTTGAGCACCAGCCAGTACAGGCCGAGGTAGCGCACGGCCTCGGCGAACTGCTCGAAGTCGACCGGCTTGCGCACGTAGGAGTTGGCGCCGAGGGAGTAGCCGCTGATGAGGTCACGCTCCTCCGCCGACGAGGTGAGGATGACCACCGGCAGCAGCCGCGTGCGCTCGTCGGCGCGGATGCGCTGCAGCACCTCGAGCCCGTCGAGCCGCGGCAGCTTGAGGTCGAGGAGCACCAGGGCGGGCAGGTCGGCCGGATCGCGGCCGGCGAACTCGCCTGTACCGAAGAGGTAGTCGATGGCCTCGACGCCATCGTGAACGATGACGACCTGGTTGGCGATGTGGTGCCGGTCCAGCGCCCGCAGAGTGAGCTGCTGGTCGTCCGGGTTGTCCTCGACGAGCAGGATCCTCCTGTTCTCGGTTGCCATTGCTCCCCCTATTCGTCCTTCTCGGCGGTCTCCAGCTTATCCTGGGGCCGATCCGGAAGCGTGAAGTAGAAGGTTGCGCCCTCCCCGACCGCGCCCTTGGCCCACACCCTGCCGCCGTGGCGGTGGACGATGCGCTGCGCGGTGGCGAGCCCGATCCCTGTCCCCTCGAACTCGGCCGACGAGTGGAGGCGCTGGAAGGCGCCGAAGAGCTTGTCGGAGTGGGCCATGTCGAAGCCGGCGCCGTCATCTCGCACGAAGAAGGCTCTCTCGCCGTCGTAGTCGGCGGCGCCAACCTCGACGTGTGCCTGCGGCCGGCGGGCCGTGAACTTCCAGGCGTTGCCCAGGAGGTTGGACAGAAGAACCTCGAGCAACCTCCTGTCCGCAGTAGCGGTGAGGTCGTCGGGGATGGTGAGGTCGATGTGTCGTTCCGGCTCGCTCCGGCGCAGATCCCTCACGACCGACGCGGCGAGGGTCGAGATGCTGACCTTCTCCGGGCGCATCTCGTCCCTCGTCACGCGGGACAGCTTGAGCAGGTCGTCGATGAGCCGGCCCATGCGCTGGGCGTTGGCGCGCACGCGGTCCAGGTAGCCCCGGCCCAGCTCGTCGAGCCGTTCGGAACAGTCCTCGAGCAGCGCCTGGGAAAAGCCATCGATCGCGCGCAGCGGCGCCCGCAGGTCGTGCGATACCGAGTAGGCGAACGCCTCGAGCTCGCGGTTCGTCGCCGCGAGCTCGGACGTGCGGCGGCGCACCCGCTCCTCCAGCTCCTCGAGCAGCGTCACATTCTCCAGCGCCCGCGCTGCGGCGTCAGCCAGGGTTTGCAGGAGCTGGACCTCGTCGGTGGTCGGCGTGTGCTCCTGGGCCCAGTAGTTGCCGATGGCCCCGAGCGGGTCGGCGGTGCGGATCGGCACCATCGCCAGACTCTTGACGAAGGTGGAGCGGTAGACGTCGGTGGGGATGCGCTGGTCGCGGTAGATGTCGGTGATGATTGCCTGCCGACGGTTCAGCATCACCCAGCCGCTGATGCACTCCGACATCGGGAACCGGCGGCCCTTCCACAGCGGCGCAATGGCGTCCTCGGCGACGTAGTGGCACTGGTCTCCATCCCGCAGCACGACTGTCACGCCGTCGGCCCCGGTCAGTCGGCGTGCGTGCGTCCGCACGACGTCGCTTATGGCCTCGATGTCGCGAGCCGCGGCGAGCGCCTGGATCGCCTCGATGAGATCCTGCAGGCGCCGGTTCAGCTGCCCGATCTCCTGCACCGCCAGGTGCCGCTCGGTGACGTCCTCGGCGGTGCCGTCGTAGTAGAGGACCTCGCCGTCGGCGCCCCACACGGCCTGGGCGCTCTCCTGAACGTAGAGTGTCTCCCCGTCCTTTCTCGCCCACTGGGCGCGGTAGCCGCGAATCACGCCATCGCGTCCCAGAGCCTCCTTGAAATCCTGTCGGGGAGGTCCCGATTGAAAGCCTGCCTGCTCGAGGTTGCGTAGGCCGAGCTCGGCCAGCGAATCGTAGCCGAGCATGTTGAGCAGGGCCGGGTTGGCGAACAGGATCCGGCCGTCCGGGGTGGTTCGGTAGATGCCGACCGGAGACTCCTCGAACAGGCTGCGGTACTGCTTCTCGCTGGTCTCCAGTCTTCGGACTACCGGCGAGGTCACGCCAATAAACACCGCAGTACCGAGGACAACCAGGAACAGGGTCAGCCCGCTGGCCACCAGCCCCGCGTGCCAGAACGGCGCTCGAGCCTCCGCCAGGTCCACCTTCGCCACCACCGCCCAGCCCGGGCCCGGCGCCAGCGCGTAGCCCGCCAGCACGGGTTGGCCCCGGTAGTCTCGGCCGATCATGGTTCCACGCTCGCCGCGCAGCGCCCGCTGCATCGGTTCGGCGAGTGCGTCCCCGACGGGCACCGAGAAGGGCCCCGCGGAGAGTCCGAAGCGCCTGCTGATGAGCCACACCATCCGGCCGCCCTCCCGCTTGGCCAGGGTCACCTCGCCGGTCTTGCCGAGGCCCGGTGCGAGCTGGAACGCCTGTCGGATCTCTCTCAGGGTCTCCATCCGGTCTCTTGAACGAGTGAAGATCGTCTCGACCAGCGAAGCGCGATCGGTGGCGAGCTCGAGCAGACCTTCGCGGCGGGCATTCATCGTCACCCGGTAGAGCATCCCTACGGCCAGGGTCACCACAGCCAGGGTTGCCAGGCTGATGAAGCCGGCGAGGAGCAGGAAGCGCCGTCGCGCGTTCATGTGCTTTCTCGCCACGCGTGGCACCGTGACCTGCACGCGATCATGTCGGCGCTCCCGAAACCCGGCGGGAACCTCGTGGCGGGGACCCGAACAGCCTCGGCCACATGGTGTCGTCCTGATACCCGGCCCTGGTCGCCACGAATTCTGCTCCGTGCTCGACCGATCCGATTCCGGCGTTCATCCGGTCGACGGCGAGATCCCTGCTGCGACGCAGGTACCGCGCCCTCGGCGAATAGGCATACATCAATCTATTCATCGACCGGTCGACCTGTCTCCATTCTAGCCGCATGTGCGGTTCCCGGTCAATCTCCGGTGGCTGGTGGCAGGGTCGGAGGTGTCGAATGCACGCCTTCACGAGATCCCCCAATGGCGTCTTTGACAGCTTCGGGAGAGGCCCATATATTGCGGGAAGGAACTCGACTCAGGATCGAACGAAATGTGGGAGGCGGCCGATGAACCTCGGCATGGTCCCGATGCTCTCCACGCTGCTCGCGCTGGCGGCGTACGTGATCGGCCTTGCACTCTTCGAGCAGGTGTTTCAGGAGCTGTACAAGTTCCTGTCGAGCAGCAAGTCGCGGACCTACGCGAAGGTGCTGGTGGACTTCGCGGGGCCGTGGGCGCGGCAGCTCATGCGGCCGGAGGCGCTGCCGGACATGACCGTCCGCGGGCCGTTCCAGGTTCGGCGCTGGCGCCCGCGCGGCGAGCTCCTGCCGCTCGGGGAGGAGGAGCTGACGTCGGCCGCCGAACGCACCGCGCCGCCGTGGGTGAAGCGCGCTCTCGACGCGTTGGCACTCGAGGTCAAGCTGCAGGGCGGCGAGGCGGCGGCGCCGTCGCCGTCGTGGCAGGAGCTGGTCGCGCAGCTGGCGTCGGCGGCGCCCGGGTCGCCGGGGTACCGGTCAGCGCGGCGGGTGCTGGGTGTGCTTGAGCGGTGGGGAGCGGTCAAGGCGGGCACCGCGAAGGCCGGCCGCTCGCTGGATGCCCGGCGCCTGCAACAGGCGCTGCGCAGCGAGCTGCTGCCGCACGTGGTCAGGCTGGAGGCCGGACGCGAGCAACTCGAGAGGAACTTCACCTATACCTATCGGCGTCGCAACCTGCGGCAGACTTTCACGATCGCGATGCTGATGGCGGTCGTGTTCAACCTGCCGTTCGACCGCCTCTACAAGCAGGCGGCGGCGATGCCGCCGGAGGCGGCCCTGGCAGCGGCCGAGGCGGCGACGACGCAGTGGGAGCAGTCGACGGCCGCGGAGGCGGCCAGGCCGGAGGAGGGCCAGGAGCCGGCGGCGCGAGCGCAGGCCTTGGTCGAGCGCGCACTGGAGGTCCTCGAGAGCTCGCAGGCGCCGGTCAACTACATCCTCGACTGGAAGCAACTGCAGGATCTCGTCCGGCGGCCGTGGCAGGGGCTGCGGTACCTGTTCGGGTGTCTGATCACGGCCCTGATGGTGACCTTCGGCGCCCCTTTCTTGAATGACGTGGGGTCTCTGCTCCTGCGACTGCAGCGCGGGACGCCGGCGGCGGGCGGAACGGCGGGGTAGACGATGGCGACGCTGCGCTACCCGCCGGAGGCGGTGTTCCGGCCGGGGTTCTGGGTCCGGTGGGGCAACATCTGGGCGGCGCGCCGGATCCTGCGCCGCGATCGGTCCAACGAGTGGCGGTACGCGTTCTCCGGCGGGCAGCCGCCGCAGCCGGCGAGCCGGTCGCGCCCGTTCTCCTACCTGCACGGAGGGAGTGCCGGCGACGGCTTCCGCTTCCTGATCCTCGGCGACACGGGCGAAGGCGACCGCTCGCAGTACGGCACCCTGCCGCTGATCCGCGCGCTCAAGCCAGACTTCATGATCATCAACGGCGACGTCGTCTACCCGGCCGGCAGGATGGGGGACTTCAGGAGCGGGTTCTTCCAGCCGTACCGCGGGCTCGGGATCCCGGTCTGGGCGGTACCCGGAAACCACGATTACTACTCGGCCGATCGCGGCCGCGAGCTGTACGACGTGTTCTGCACGACCACCCACGCCGCGCTGTGGGACGAGCACGGGCTCGAGCTGCGGCCGCAGCCCGGCACCTACTGGGAGCTCGCGGAACCGGGGGTGCCGCTGGTGGTGATCGGGCTCGACAGCGGGCACGGCGGAAGATTGGACGGTGGTCGCGGCGTGGCGCCCGACGACCGTCAGCATCAGTGGCTGGAGTGGCGCCTTGGCGAGGCCGACCGCGCCGGTCTGCCGGTGACCGTGCTGTTCCACATCCCCGGCCTGGCAAAGCAGGAGCATGTCGGCAAGACGGCGCTGACGACGCTGCACCGGATCCTCGCCGCACACCCCAGTGTGCGGCTGGTGGTGTGTGGGCATGAGCACAACTTCCAGCGCTATGCGCCGGGCCGTCTCGCCGACTACCTCGAGCGCGAGCATGGCCGGCGGCCGGCCGGCGAGGCGCCCGACTACATCGTCAGCGGCGGCGGCGGCGCGTTCCTGCACGCGACCGAGTTTGGCTCGAGCGACTACCCGGCCGAGACGGTGTACCCGACGCCCGAGCAGTGGCGGCGCTACGCCCACGCCGGGCGCGAGATCGTGAGCCGGCTGGGCCTCGGCAAGTGGCTGATCGGCCGGATCGTGGCACTCAGCGACCAGGCGGCGCTGGCCGACGGCGATGCGGCGCAGCTGCTGAGCTTCCTGCTGGTCGAGGTGAAGGGCGGCTCGGCGAGGGTGACGCCGGTGTACCTCGACAGCGTCGGTGGCCTGTTCGCGCACCTGCCTGACGGCACGGTCGTTGACGTCGCCGGTCCCGACCCGCCGGTGTCTGCCGATGCGGTGGTGTCAGCCTTGCAAGCAGTTGACGCGATCGAGCTCGGCGAGGAGGCGTGATGAGCGACATGAAGGCGGCGCGCGTCGATGGTCATGTGCACGTCGGGCTGCTGGGGGACGAGCACCCCGAGCTGGGACGGATGTCGGCGTACTTCCGTAGCCGCTTCGAGTACCGGGTGTTCCTGGCCTACGGGCGGATCGACGAGGACCGGGTGTGCGACAAGGTGCTGCGCGAGGCGACCGTGGAGGCGCTGGTCACCTCGGGGGTCGACCACGCGGTCTGCCTGGCATTGGATCCGGTGTACGACGACCGCGGCCGGCGGCGCGAGGACCTCTCGCACCTGTGGGTGGCGAACGAGTACGTGATCGGCCTCCGGGACGAGCTCGGGGACAAGGTGTTGCTCGGGGCCTCGGTGCACCCTTACGACCCCGCCTTCGAGGAGCGGGTGCGGGAGCTGGTCGGCCGCGGTGCGGTGCTCCTCAAGTGGCTGCCGTCTGCGCAGGGCATCGACCTCGCCGACGAACGGGCGCGGGCCGCGATGGCGGCGCTGGCCCGCCTCGGCGCAGGCGGCGGGCCGCTGCCGTTGCTGCTGCACATCGGGCCGGAGTACGCGATTCCGCCCTGCGAGCCGAGTCTGGCGTCGAATGACTTCCTGTCGTGGTCGGCGTGGGACGGGATGAAGAACGGGCTGCGCTTCGGCAAGCGGTGGCGGCGCCCCGACCTTGCCGGGGTACACCTGAGCCTCGAGACGGCCCTCGGCGAGGGCGCCGTGATCGTCTTCGCGCACTGCGGCCTGCCCTACTTCGCTTCAGGTCCGCTGGCGCCGCTGCTGGAGCACTCCGACTTCAAGGCGGTACACGGCTACCTCGAGCGCTGGCCTGCCGCAGGCGGTCGCGGCGGCCGCTGCTTCGCCGACCTGTCGGCCTGCTGCACGCCGTTCCGCAAGCCGTACTTTCCGAAGCTCGCCAAGCTCCCGGAGGCGTCGCTCTTCGCCGGCAGCGACTTCCCGACCCCGGTGTTCGAGCTGTCGGCGGGGCTCGGCGAGGCGGTGGAGGACGGCAAGGCGATACTGCACGGCGACCTGGCACGTCTGATCGTGCCGGAGGACAACCTGCTCGATGTCAATCAGCGCGAGCTGGGGGTCGCTTTCCCCGGCCACCCGATGTTCACGAATCTCAGCCGCCTGCTGGACGAGCTCGGGCTGCCGCGAGCCGCGGCCCGGGGCGACCCATAAGTCCTCGCGCCGCGCGGCGAGGCGCGAGGAGAACACCCTGCGCGATCCCACTGGGAGGGGCGTGACGCGATCGCATGTCCCGTGCGGGCGTTGCCCGCAGCCCGCTGCGCGGGCCGGCGGGGCGGGAACGGACCGGCGCGTCGGTTCACGGCTGCACCCGCCGAGGACGCCGGGGAGGCCGTGCTCGCAGGCTTACCCTCGGTTTACCTCGGGCCAAGCCTCCTGCGCCCGGTCTCCCCGCAGCCCGCGGCGGGATTGCCGCTCACCTCCTTCCGGCCCGTTCCCGCCCCGCCGCGGGACCGGCCCTGGGGACAGAGCGCTACACGTGCAGATCCGCGGCCTGCGGCCGCACCCCTTCGGGATCGAGCAGCCCGGTCTCGAGGAGGACCGCGGCCCGGTCTTCCCACCCCGAAGGGTTGCTCCGCTCCGATCTGCCCCGCGCGTCCTCTCGTTGGTTCCCTCTCTCTTCTCCGCGGCTTGGCGTCTTTCCGTTCTACTGGTTCCCCTGGCCTGCAGCCGCCTGCAGTCCCTCTGACTACGAGGCTCTCTTCGTGTTCTTTTTTGGTGTTCTTGGTGCCTTTGTGGTTCATGCAGTAGATTGCGAGTGAATGACCCGCGTCAGTCTTTCTTCTTCTTCAGGAGCGAGTCCATCAGCCCCTTGATGAGCTTCGTGCGGTCGCCGTCGCTGTCCTTCGGCTGCAGGTTCCCGATGAGGGCCCGCCGGAGGTCGCAGGAGATCGACGGTGAGGCGCCGGAGCCGGAAACGCGGAGAGGTAGAACCAGACGGCCCTCGGCATCCCGCAGGTTGCGCAGCGGCGGGAGCTGCTCCAACAGTCGCTTGCTGAGGCCGGGGCCGAGGCGTGCCGAGAGCTCGAGGTCCACGGCGCCGGTGAGGGGGTCGAAGGTGCCGGCACCGGCGGCGCTCAGCTCCTTGGAAACCAGCGACACTCCGGTCAGGCGCCACGGAATGCGGGCGAGGTCGAGGCTGGCTGAGGCCCGTTCGAACGTGCCCGTACCGGCGACCGTCGTGCCTTTCGGTTCCTTGGCGCCGCCGAGACGCTTGAGGGCCATCTCGGCCAGTCCCTCGGTGACCGATGAGCTTGACGCGAGCTGCTGATCCAGCGCCTGCACGAGATCCCAGCCGGGCAGCTCGAGGCGGCTCGCGGCGACCTCGATCGTGCCGCCGAGCGCGCTCGCATCGACCGTGCTTCGGCCGAGGTCGGCGGTGAGCGCGATGGCGGCGTCGGCGGTTCCGGAGAGCTTGGCGGCCGCCTCGCCGAGGCCGGAGAGCAGTGCCGGCAAGCGGGCCCCGCCAAGGGTGCCGCTCAGGCTCAGCGAACCGGGCGGCGCGATCGGCGCGACCCGGGCTCGCAGGCGCAGCGCGCCTCCCGCCAGTGTGCCCTCGATGGGGTCCGCGTCGAGGGTGCCGTCTCGCTTCAACCGGAAGTCGGTGCGGACCTTGTCGAGCGGCGGCAGGTTGGGTGCGAGGCGAACGCGGGCAGCGGTGAGCGTGCCCGATCCGGTCGTCAGGAGGTCGCCCCGCGCGTCCCGCCGCAGGCCGATGTCGGCAGCGAAGACCCCGGGTCCCTCGATGTCGAGCGGAAGCGGGAATGTCGCCCGGGCGAGGCGAAGGGCGTCGCCGATCGGGGCCTCCGGGATCTTGAGCGACAGCGACAGCGTGGGGAGGAGCCGGCCGGAACCGGTGACCGCCGCCCCCGCGATGCCCAGGTCGAGGCGCTCGAGGGTCCACCGGTCGCCCGATCGTGTGACGGTGAAAGAGGCGCTGAGGTTCTCGAGCGGCGTCTCACCGGCCAGGAAGGCCACGTTGCGGGCCGAGAGCTTGCTCTCGATACGGTCGCCGCCGGTGACCTGCACGGTACCCGACAGCGAGGCGCCGGGACGAACCAGGTCGCCGGTCGCCCACGGCGGCAGGGCCGCGCTGCGGACCGCATCGAGGTCGAGGGTCAGCGCCCCCCCGAGGGTGCCGCTCCAGCCGATGCGGCCGCCGTTCTCGGGCAGCGCAGCCGAGCCGCGGAGGTTCCCGGTGGCGGGGTCGAGGTCGGTCGAGATGTCGCTGAGGGTCCAGGGCGCCTTCCCGCCTTCGCCGCCTGAGATCGTGATCGCGCCGTCGCGGACCCTGATCTCCTGCACTTGGACGTCGAAGCGGGTGGGGGTGCCTGCCGCTGCGCCGGCCTTCCCGGCCGGCTGTGACGCGGTGGGCAGGGCGGGGAGCGAAAGCCCGGCCGGGGTCCGGGGAAGCGTTATCCGGGGCCCGAGGACGTCGATCCGCCGGACGACGAGATGGCCGTGCAGCAGCGGCAGGAGCTCGGCGCGGGCCGCGAGCTCTGTCACCTCGAGGGTGGAGCGGCTTACCGGGTCGCGGGCGGTGACCGGACGGATGCGGACGGCCGGGCCGTGCAGCAGCGAGAGGTCGATGGCGCCGAGCGTGACGTTCCAGCCGGTACGTTCGCGCAAGGTGCTCTCGATCCGGCCCCGGTACTGCTCGACGTTCGCCAGCCGCGGCAGCAGCACCGCGGCGAGGACGGCGAGCACCAGCAAGACCAGAACGGCGGCGGCGAGGGCTTTCTTCATGGGAGATCGCTCCCTCTTTGCTGACCGGTACAGATCGAGTATACGGCGGCCGCACACCGTGCTGTCCGGGCATGACGACGCCGGCCGGCCCGTCCGGATCGTGGTATACACTGCCGCTCCGGTGCCCGGCTCAGCCCGCCTCGCCCTGCTGACCGCCTGCTTTCTGTGGGCGGTGTCGTTCGTCGCCACCAAGGTGGCGCTGGCGAGCACGCCGCCGCTGTCGGTGGTGGCGCTGCGGCTCGCGATCTCAGCCGCCTGCTTCGTGGTGTGGATCGGGGTCACGGGACGCACCCTTCGCATCGGGGGGCGGCGGCAGCTGGTTCGGCTTCTGGGCCTCAGCCTGCTCGGCACCGGGCTCCACTACGGCATCCAGACCATCGGCCTCGAGTACACGACGGCGTCCAACGCGTCGCTGTACGCAGTTACCGGGCCGATCACCATCGTCGTCCTGGCGGCGCTCTTCCTGCACGAGCCGGTGGGGCGTCGCAAAGTGGTCGGGATCGTGGTCGCCGTGCTCGGCGTGCTGACGGTCATGGGCTTCGATACGCTGGCCACGGCCGAACTCGGGGGTCACGTTCTGGGCGACGCGCTGGTCCTCGCGAGCATCGTGCTGTGGGGGATGTTCACGGTTTTCGGCAAGAAGCTGACCGACGAGCTCGGCGCGCTCAGGGTGACGGCGATCGTCACCATCATCGGTGCGACGTGGATGCTCCCGGTGGGTTGGATCGAGGGCCGGCTGCGGTCGTTCTCGCTGTCCGAGATCGCGGTCGACGGCTGGCTCGCGATCGCCTTCCTCGGCATCGGCTGCTCGTTCCTGGCCACGCTGCTGTACTTCGTCGCCCTCCAGCGCACCGAGTCGCAAAAGGTGGGCGTCTATCTGTACACGATCCCGCCGATGACCGCTGTCATCGCGGCTCTCTACCTCCACGAAGTGCTGACAACGCGATTCTTCCTCGGCTCACTGCTGGTCTTCGGCGGCGTCTGGCTCACGGAGCGCGGCTAGAGGGAGCCCAGTCCGGAAGCCCGATCCGGTTCCAATTCGCGATACGGGGCCATCTGCGCGATTTTCCCTTGTCGAGCGTCTCCAACGTACCTACAGGTACGCCTGCGACGTGCTCCGGCGGGAAGAAAACGCACATCTGACGCCCGTCTCGCGAATCTCGCTGCGAATCCGGCTTCCGGACTGGACTCTCGGACGTCTTTTTGGGTGGGGCCGTCGGTCTTCGTGGCTCCACAGTCAGTTCCAATCTTGTGAACGTCTCTTGCCCGGGTGGATACCGACCGCTCGAGGAGACGCGCTCCTGTCAATATTGAGACCAGGTATCTAAACTAGGAATAATTCTTGACAACTTGATTTCCATGGTCGTAGGATTGATCCAGCAAGCAACCGATGCCGGTCGCCGGCCGGCCGCCTACAGCAAAGGGGGGGGTTATGAGTTCCTCGGGTCGACCGAAGACGACGTATGACGTCCTTCGTGCCCACGGGGTGGATCGGAGGAAGTTCCTCAAGTTCTGCACATTGACGGCCGCCGCGATGGGCCTGGACGTGTCGCTCGTGCCCAAGGTCGTCGAGGCGATGGAGACCAAGCCGCGCATCCCGGTCATCTGGCTCCACGGCCTCGAGTGCACCTGCTGCTCGGAGTCGTTCATCCGCTCCTCGCACCCGATCGCCCAGGACGTGATTCTCAACATGATCTCGCTCGACTACGACGACACCCTCCAGGCCGCGGCCGGGGAGCAGGTCGAGGAGATCCGGCGCAAGGTCATCAAGGAGCACCCGGGCGAGTACGTGCTCGCGGTCGAGGGCAACGCACCGACCAACGACGGCGGGGTCTACTGCACGGTCGGCGGGGACACGTTCCTGAACGTCCTCCGTGAGACCGCGGAGCACGCCAAGTTCGTCGTGGCCTGGGGTTCCTGCGCGTCGAACGGCTGCGTGCAGTCGGCCTATCCGAACCCCACCGGCGCCAAGCCGGTTCATGAGCTGATTCACGGCAAGCCGATCATCAACGTTCCCGGCTGCCCGCCGATCGCCGAGGTCATGACCGGCGTCCTGACCTACGTCCTGACGTTCGGCAGGCTGCCCGAGCTCGACCGCTTCCACCGGCCGAAGATGTTCTACGCCCAGCGCATTCACGACAAGTGCTACCGCCGGGCGTACTTCGATGCCGGTCAGTTCGTCGAGACATGGGACGACGACGGGGCGCGCAAGGGGTGGTGCCTGTACAAGATGGGGTGCCGCGGGCCGACGACCTACAACTCCTGCTCGACCTTCAAGTGGAACAACGGCGTGTCCTACCCGATCGGCTCCGGGCACGGCTGTATCGGCTGCAGCGAGAACAACTTCTGGGACAACGGCCCGTTCTACGACCGGCTCGCCTCGATTCCGGTGCCGGGCATCGAGGCCACGCCCGACGCCATCGGCGGCACCCTCGCCATCGCCGCGGGGGTGGGCGTGGCGGCCCACTTCGCATCGTTCATGGTCAAGAAGGGCCTCGATCGCTCCCGCGGTCAGGACACCGAGGCCGAGGAGTAAGGGGGGGATGTCATGACAGCACAGCGAGTCGTCGTCGATCCCGTCACCCGCATCGAGGGTCACCTGCGCATCGAGGCGATGCTCGACGGCAAGGGGACCATTCAGGACGCGATGTCCTCCGGCACAATGTGGCGGGGGATCGAGATCATCCTCCGCGACCGTGATCCGCGTACGGCGTGGGCCTACTGCGAGCGGATCTGCGGCGTCTGCACGACGGTGCACGCGCTGGCCTCGGTGCGCACGGTCGAGAACGCCGTCGGCATCACGGTGCCGCCGAACGCGGACATCATTCGCAACATCATGTTCCTGACACAGTACGTGCAGGACCACGTGATCCACTTCTATCACCTGCACGCTCTCGACTGGGTGGACGTCGTGTCGGCGTTGAGTGCGGACCCCGCCGCGACCGCGGCGCTGGCGCAGAAGGTGTCGCCGCACTGGCCCAAGGCCACGACCGGCTACTTCTCGGACGTTGCCGCCACCCTCAAGCGGTTCGTCGACTCCGGCCAGCTCGGGATCTTCGCCAACGCCTATTGGGGCCACCCTGCCTACAAGCTGCCGGCCGAGGCCAACCTGATGGCGGTGGCGCACTACCTCGAGGCGCTCAAGTGGCAGAAGGAGATCGCCAAGATCCACACCATCTTCGGCGGTAAGAACCCGCACCCGAACTACCTCGTCGGCGGGATGGCCTGTGCCGTCGACATGCAGAGCGACAACGCCATCAACATGGAACGGCTCAACTACGTCAAGGGCCTGATCACGCAGGCGCAGGGCATCGTCGAGAACCTCTACATCCCGGATCTGCTCGCGGTGGCCTCCTTCTACCCCGAGTGGACGACCTACGGCGGCGGCCTCGGCAACTACATGAGCTACGGCGACCTGCCCCAGAACGGGATCGGGGACCCATCGAGCTTCCTGTTTCCGCGCGGCGTCATCCTCGACAAGGACCTCTCGACGGTGATCGAGGTGGACCCCACCGATCCGGAGCAGATCCGCGAGCAGGTCGCCCACTCCTGGTACACCTACCCCGCTGGAACCGAGGGCCTGCATCCGTGGGACGGCGTCACCGAGCCCAACTACACCGGGCCGAAGCCGCCGTACAAGCAGCTCGACGAGAACGGGCAGTACTCCTGGCTGAAGGCGCCCAGGTGGCGCGACAAGGCGATGGAGGTCGGACCGCTGGCGCGGGTGCTGATCGGCTTCGCGAGCGGGCGCGACGAGTTCAAGGAGGTCGTGACCGAGGCCCTGGGTCGGCTGAAGATCCCGGCCGCGGCGCTGTTCTCGACCCTCGGGCGAACGGCCGCGCGCGGCCTCGAGACCAGGCTCGCTGCACACTGGTTGCGGGCCGAGTTCGACCGGCTGGTCGCCAACATCAAGGCCGGCGACCAGCGGGTGGCGGACACCTCGCGCTGGGAGCCCGCGACCTGGCCCGCCGAGTGCAAGGGGTTCGGCTTCACAGAGGCGCCGCGCGGCGCGCTCGGGCACTGGGTGCACATCAAGGACGGGAAGATCGCCAACTACCAGGCGGTCGTCCCCTCGACGTGGAACGCCTCGCCGAAGGACGGCAAGGGTCAGCACGGCGCCTACGAGGCCGCGCTGCTGGGAACGCCAATGGCGGATCCGAAGCGGCCGGTCGAGATTCTCCGAACCATCCACTCCTTCGACCCGTGCCTGGCGTGCGCCTCCCACGTATTCGGCCCGGACGGCGAGAAGCTGGCGGAAGTGGTCGTGCGCTAGGAGGTGACTCATGGCAACCAACGTGGGAGCGTTCCGCCCCGAGGACATGGCAGCCAGCCCGCACCGGTTCTTCCGCCGCCGCTACGTCTGGCAGTGGCCGATCCGCGTGTTTCACTGGACCAATGCCATCTCGATCACCGTGCTTTTCCTGACCGGGCTATACATCGCTCACCCGATCCTGGCGCCGGCCGGTGAGGCGTACAAGGCGTTCGTGATGGGGCGCGTGCGCCAGATCCACTTCCTGTTCGCGTTCATCTTCGCGGTCGGCTTCATCTGGCGGATGTACTGGTTCTGGATGGGCAACAATTACGCGCGCTCGGGCTTTCCGTTCTTCTGGCGCCGCAGCTGGTGGCAGGACCTGTTCCGCCAGCTCGGCGACTACCTCCACCTCAGGCGCGGCCATGTGCACCTCGGCCACAATGCCCTCGGCGGCCTGTCGTACACGGTGTTCGTGATCGGGTTGGGGTGGGCGCAGCTGCTGAGCGGCCTCGCCATGTACTCCGAGTCGAACCCGGGCGGCTTCTGGAGCGCGCTGGTCGGGTGGGTGATTCCGCTCGCCGGGGGCTCGTTCCAGCTCCACATGTGGCACCACCTGTTCGCGTGGTTGTTCGTGGTGTTCGCGATCCTCCACCTGTACATCGTGTTCTACGACGGCCAGCAGTACAAGAACGGCCTCGTCACCTCCATGATCTCGGGTGTCAAGTTCTACCAGGAGGGCGACGTCGATCATGACAGCTGGCTCAGCTAGCCCGCGTAATGGGAAGGCGCCGCTGCTGGTTCTGGGCCTGGGCAACCTGCTGCTGCGTGACGATGGCGTGGGCCTCGAGCTCCTGAAGCGGCTCGAGGCCCGGTTTGCCGACATGCCGGGGGTGGAGATGGTCGAGGGTGGCACGCAGGGTCTCGCCCTCCTGCCATACCTCGAGCAGCGGCCGGGCTTGCTGATCCTCGATGCCGCTGCCCTTGGCGCGGCGCCGGGCACCGTCCACGTGCTGTGGAACCCGGAGCACCACGCGGCGCCGCGTGGGCTCGGCGCCCACGAGGGCAATGCAGGCGAGCTGTTGGACGCGGCCCAGCTGGTCGGCTACCTGCCCGGGCGCGTGTGTCTGGTCGGTGTGGAGCCGGCCGACATCAGCACCGGGATCGGTCTGTCGGGTACGGTGGAGGGAGCTCTCGACGGGGCAGTGGAGGCGGCCACCGCCGCCCTCGCCCGGCTGACTGCGAGCGAGTAGCTGGAGGCGACACACCTTGGTGCCGGCCGCGACGGTTGTGAGGCCACACCGCCGGTCGGAGCCGGTTGCCGCCGCGACGTATCATCCGGAAGGGCGGAAGCAGCGCCGATGCACGAGATGGGAATAGCGATCGAGATCTACCGCGCATCCCGTGAGGCGGTCTCCGGGCACGGCCCGGGCCGCGTCGAGCGGGTGCGGCTGGCGGTCGGCGAGCTGGCGGCGGTCGAGCCCGATCTCCTATCCTTCGCCTGGGAAGCGGTGGTTGCCGGAGGCCCGGATGCCCAGTCGCGGCTGGAGGTCGAGTGGCGGCCCGCCCGCCAGCTGTGCTCGGCCTGTGGCGAGGTCGCCGAGCGCGCAAGCGGGTCGTGGCTGAGGCTGTGCCCACAGTGCGAGCTGCCGCTCGTTGTCGAGGGCGGTGACGAGCTGGATATCTTGGAGATCGTGTACGAGGCCGAGGAGGCTCGATGAAGACGATCGTGACAGTGAGACGGAAGGCGCTGGCGTCCAATGACGAGCGGGCGGCGCAGCTGCGGGCCCTGCTCGCCGAGCGAGGCACCCTCGCGCTCAACCTGATCTCGTCCCCCGGCTCGGGGAAAACGACGCTGCTCGAGGCCAGCCTCCGCGAGCTCGGCGGGGAGATCCGGTGCGCCGTGCTCGAGGGCGATGTCGCCACCGAGCGCGACGCGGAGAGAATCCGGGCGCTCGGAGTGCCAGCCCACCAGATTCTCACCGGCGGCGCCTGCCACCTCGACGCGCGGCTGGTCCAGGCGGGCCTGGAAGCGGGCCGCATCCCGGAAGTCGACGTCCTGTTCATCGAGAACGTGGGCAACCTCATCTGCCCGACCTCCTACGACCTCGGGGAAGACTTCAAGGTTGTCCTGCTGTCGGTGACGGAGGGCGACGACAAGCCGTTCAAGTACCCGGCGATCTTCGCCCGTGCCGAAGTTGCGGTGATCAGCAAGGCGGACCTGTTGCCGCACGTGCCGTTCGATCTCGCCGCGGTCCGCGAGCAGATCGCGACCCTCAACCCGACGGGAACGATCCTGCTGACCTCCTCCGTCAGCGGCGAAGGGATGGACGCCTGGTGCGACCTGCTGCGGGCGCGGCTGGCGGCCAAGAGGGGGGCGCCGGCGTGAGTGACGGCGGGACGACCCGGATGCGGGTGCGGTGCCGCGGCACCGTACAGGGGGTCGGGTTCCGACCCGCGGTCCACCGCCTGGCGTCGTCTCTCGGCCTCGGCGGCTGGGTGACCAACGACTCGCAGGGGGCGACGATCGAGATCGAGGGGGAGGGAACGAGGGTCGCCGCGTTCGTGGACCGCTTGTCGGCGGAGCTGCCGCCGTTGGCGCGGCTCGACGGGCTCGCCGCCGAGCCCTGTGCGACGCAGGGCGAGGTCGGCTTCACGGTGCGACGGTCCGCTCTCGGCCGACGGGACGGGGCGCTGGTGCCGCCCGACGCGGCCCTCTGCGCCGACTGCCGGCGCGACATGGAGGCACCGCAAGACCGCCGCTACCACTACCCCTTCACCACCTGCACCAACTGCGGCCCGCGTTTCTCTCTGGTTCACGAGCTCCCGTACGACCGCGAGCGTACCTCGATGGGTTGCTTTCCGCTGTGCGCCACTTGCCAGATCGAGTACGACGACCCGGGCGACCGTCGCTACCATGCGGAGCCGGTGGCGTGCCCAATGTGCGGCCCGCAGCTGTGGCTCGTGGGGACCGACGGGGAGCCGGTGCCCGTCATGGCGGACCCCGTCACGCACGTCCGATCCGAGTTGCTGGCGGGCTGGATCGTGGCGATCAAGGGGCTCGGCGGCTTCCAGCTCGCCTGCCGCGCCGACTCGGCGGAGGTGGTCGGCCGCCTGCGCCGCCGCAAGCGGAGGCAGGGCAAGCCGCTTGCGATCATGGTCCGTGACCTCGAAGTGGCACGTCGCCTGGTCCACCTTGACGACGAGGGTGAGGCGCTTCTGCTGTCGCCGCGCTCGCCGATCGTACTGGCGCCGAGGCGGCGGCCGTCTCGGGTCGCGGAGGAGGTCGCTCCGGGGCTCGACGACCTCGGCGTCATGCTGCCAACCACGCCGCTGCACGTCGAGCTGCTACGCGACCCGCGTCTGCCGCCGCTGGTGATGACATCGGGGAACCTGTCGGAGGAACCACTGTGCCGGACCAACCGGGAGGCGGTCGAGCGGCTGGCAGGGGTCGCGGACCTCTTCCTGCTCCACGACCGCGACGTGGTGCGGCGGATCGACGACTCCGTGGTGCGGACTTCGCCGTGCGGGCCGGTGATGGTGCGGCGGGCCCGCGGCTGGGTGCCGGAGCCGCTGCCGCTGCCGGTGGCGGCGCCGCTGCCGGTAGTCGCCACCGGCGGTCACCTGCAGGTGACTGCCTGCGTGACGGTCGGCGAGCAGGCGTTCCCCTCGCAGCACGTTGGCGACCTCGACTCGGTCGCAGCGCGCGCGTTCCTCAGCGAGGTGATCGAGGGGCTGCTCTCATTCCTGCAGGCGGAGCCGGGCTTGATCGCTGCCGACCTGCACCCCGACTATGCCAGCGGCTGGCTGGCGCTGGAGTTGGGCCAGCGCTGGGGCGCCGAGGTGGTCGGCGTGCAGCATCACCTGGCCCACGCCGCCGCGGTGCTGGCGGAGAACGGCTGCTTCCCTGGCCCCGGAGAGACGTGCTTCGCCCTCGCGCTGGACGGCACAGGCTGGGGCGGGGACGGCACGGCCTGGGGCGGCGAGTGGCTCGAGGTTGCCGGAGACCTGCGCTGTCGCCGGCTCGCCTCCCTCGAGCCTCTGCCACTGGTCGGCGGCGAGGCCGCCGTGCGGGAGCCGTGGAGGGTCGCCGTGGCCGCCCTGGAGCGCGCCGGTGAGGCGGACTTGATCGCGCAGACACCGCTCTGGCCTCTGGTGAACGGTGACCGTCTGCGGGATGTGCTGAGGCTCTGCAAGGGTGGGGACTGGCCGCTGGCGACCGGAGCTGGGAGGGTGTTCGAGGCCGCCGGTGCGTTGCTCGGGGTAGCGCTCGAGAACCGGTGGGAGGGTGAGGCGGCGGCGCGCCTCGAGGCGCTGGCGACGACCTCGTCGGCTCCGCCGGAGGAGTGGGCGGAGGTGGCGGGAGACAACGGAGCTGCAGTCCTGCCGTCATCGAGGCTGCTCGCCGCCGTGGCGCGGCGGGTGGCGGCGGGCGAAGGCCCGGCAGAGGTTGCGGCCGGCTTCCACGCTACCTTCAGCCGGCTGGCGGTGGACCTCACCGTCGGCCTGGGCCTGCCAGCTGGCGCCGTCGTCGCCCTCGGCGGCGGCTGCTTCGTCAACAGGATCCTGAGTGCGCGGCTGGCGCCGGGATTGAGAGGTGAGGGGTTCCAGGTGGTCGAGGCGCGGGCCGCTCCTCCCGGGGACGGCGGCCTCTCGTACGGCCAGGCGGTCGTCGCCGCGGTGGCCGCCGCGCGTGGCGTGCGGCCTTTCCTGGTCTGAGGTGGCGGTGCCATATACTCGATCGAACGATGTCCTGACGCCGGCAGCACCGAGGGGAGTGGCCACCGCTGGTGCGCCGCGGTCTACCGGCGAATACAGGGGGTGGTAGAAGATGTGTCTGGCGATTCCGATGGTCCTGGTGGAGCGGAGCGAGTTCGACGGTGTCGTCGAGCTGGACGGCGTCCGCCGCACCGTGTCTCTGATGCTCCTGCCCGACGCCCGCAAGGGCGAGCAGCTGCTGATCCACGCCGGCTACGCGATCGGACGGCTGGACGCCGACGAGGCAGCGGAGACGCTGGCGCTGCTGCGAGAGTATGCGGACGCAGTAGTGGGGCTGTGAGCGACTCGGCTCAGTACTCCGACCCGCGGGCTCTGGCCGGCCTCATCGGCCAGTTGCGCGAGGTCGCAGGCGGCCTTGACCACAGGCTGACCTTCATGGAGGTCTGCGGCACCCACACCCACAGCGTCGCCAAGGCCGGCCTGCGGCGGATGATGCCGCCGTCTGTCAGGCTCATCTCCGGGCCCGGGTGCCCGGTTTGTGTGACCCCTGTGGACTACCTCGACCGCGCGCTGGCGCTGGCCGCTCTGCCGGACACCGTCGTTTGCACGTTCGGCGACCTGATGCGGGTGCCGTCGAGCACCGGCTCGCTCGAGCAGGCGAGGGCCGAGGGCGCGCGGGTGGAGGTTGTCTACTCGCCGCGTGACGCGCTCGAGCTGGCCCGCCGGCGGCCGCAGAGCCGGGTCGTGTTCCTGGCGGTCGGATTCGAGACCACCGCGCCCACGATCGCGGCCGCAGTCGCCGAGGCGGAGGCGGATGGCGTCACGAACTTCCTCCTCCTACCGGGCAACAAGACCATGCCGCAGGTGATGCGGGTACTGGTCGACGATCCGCAGCTCGAGGTCCACGGCTTCCTGCTGCCGGGGCACGTCTCGGTCATCACCGGCTGGAGGATGTTCGGCTTCCTGGCCGAGGAGTTCGGCATTCCTGGTGTCGTGACCGGCTTCATGCCGACCGACGTGGTGCAGGGCGTCCTCGCCCTCGCTCGGCAGGTGGCCCAGGGTCACGCGACGATCGCCAACCAGTACGGACGGGCGGTGACTACGGCCGGCAACCTGCAGGCCCATCGGCTCGTCGAGCGCTTCTTCGAGCCCGCGGACTCGGCGTGGCGGGGGTTCGGGGTCGTGCCCGGATCCGGCCTCGGGCTGCGAGCGGCGTGGGCGCACCGGGACGCATCGTCGATCCGGGTCGACCTGCCCGCCCCGCGCGAGCCCGCCGGCTGCCGGTGCGGCGAGGTCCTGCGCGGCGTCGTCGACCCGCCGGAGTGCCCGCTGTTCGCGAACGGCTGCGATCCCGAGCTGCCGGTCGGCGCCTGTATGGTCTCTTCCGAGGGGACCTGCAGCGCCTGGTACCGGCACGAGAGATGGCTGGAGGCCGGCACGTGAAGCCGCCGCAGCGCGTGCTGCTCGCCCACGGCGGAGGCGGCCGCCTGACCCGGCAGCTGGTCGAGGAGGTCTTCCTGCCGGCGCTCGACAACCCGATCCTGGCGACGCTCACGGATGCCGCCGTGCTGCCGGAGCTGCCGGCGGGGCGGCCGGCGCTGACGACCGACGCCTTCGTCGTCGACCCGCCGATCTTCGCCGGCGGCGACCTCGGCTACCTCAGCATCTGCGGCACCGTCAACGACCTCGCCATGGTCGGGGCGAGGCCGCTGTGGCTGACGTGGGCGCTGATCCTCGAGGAGGGGGTCGATGGCGGTCTGGTCGCCGCCTGCACCGAGGGTGCAGCGCGCGCTGCGGCCGAGGCCGGGGTCACCGTGGTTGCTGGAGACACCAAGGTGGTGCCGCGCGGCAAGGGCGATCGGCTGTTCGCAGTGACCGCCGGGCTGGGCGTGGTGCCGCCGGGGCGCATTCTCAAAGACGACCGGATCCGGCCCGACGACGTCGTCATCGTGTCAGGGCCGATCGGCGATCACGGCGCCACGGTGATGGCCCACCGTCACGGTCTCGATGCGCCGGGCCTGGTCTCCGACTGCAGGCCGCTGTCCGGGCTGGTGGAGGCGCTGTGTGACAGCGGCGCCGCGGTGCGCGCGCTGCACGATCCCACACGGGGGGGCGTGGTGACTGTCTGCCACGAGGTGGCCGGCAGGTGCGGGCTGCGGGTGCGTCTGGTCGAGGCGGCTCTCCCCGTCAGGCCCGCCGTGGCGGCGGTCTGTGACCTGCTGGGCCTCGAGGCGTTGTCGCTGGCCTGTGAGGGGCGCTTGCTCGCCTGGATCGACGGCAGCCACGCCGAGCTGGCGCTGGCCGCGATGCGGGCGCACCCGGATGGCGCGGGGGCGGTCGTGATTGGTCGCATGGAGCAGCTGCCGGCCGGAGAGCCGCCGGTGCTGCTGGAGACGGCGGTCGGCGGCGAGCGGCCGCTCGACCTCCTCTCCGGTCACGAGCTGCCGAGGATCTGCTGATGCTGTGGGCCCACCTTCCCTGGAGCCTGCTCGTCGCCGCCCTCGGCATCGGCGTGACCCACACCCTGCTCGGCCCCGATCACTACCTGCCGTTCATCATGCTGGCCCGAGCGCGGGGGTGGAGCCGCTGGCGCACCATCGTCATCACTGCCGTCTGTGGGGTCGGTCATGTCGGCTCCTCGGTGCTGCTTGGTACGCTGGGTATCGCCTTCGGGTTCGCCATAGGCCATCTCGAGCTGACGGAGTCCGGCCGCGGCAACGTCGCGGCGTGGGCGATGGTGGCATTCGGCGCCGCCTACGCGTTGTGGGGTGCCCGACACGCGTTGCGCAGGCGGAGAGAGCTCGAGCCGCACAGCCACGACGGCGGTGTCCACATCCACAGCCACGGCCTCCACCCACACCACCACGACCATGCCCAGGTCGGCGCCAACACGACGTTCTGGACGCTCTTCATCATCTTCGTCCTCGGCCCGTGTGAGCCGTTGATTCCGCTGTTCGCGCTGCCGGCGAGCCGTGGCCAGTGGGGGGCGGCGGTGCTCACCGCCGTGGTCTTCGGCATCGCGACCCTGGTGTGCATGATCGCCGTCACCATGGCGGCGCGAGAGGGAATGCAGATGCTGCGCCTGGGTGCTCTCGAGCGCTGGGCCCACGTCGCCGCCGGGAGCATCATCGCCGTCGCCGGCCTGTCGGTCATCTACCTGGGACTCTAGAGGCCCGGCTGGGAGCCCCGATTCGGCTGCACCGGCGCTCCGTCGGTCGGAGCCAAGCGCGAGCGGATAGTCCCCGCCGCCCGCGGCGGGATGGCCGCTCGCCTCCTTCTGTCCTGTTCCCGCCCCACCGCGGGACCGTTCTTGGGGCGAGACCCCAGCCCGCCCAACCGGTGAATAGGTGTAGGAGGCGGCTCGAGCGGGCTGCGGCGGTTGCTACGGAGTCGCTCCTGCCTACTCGTTGGCTCGCGACCGCCGGAACTGCGAGACGTCTAGGTGCGGGAACACCCAGACGGCCGCCGGAGCTGCAGGGTCACGTCGGGGAAATCGGTGGGGAGTCGATTGAGACCAGCTCCTCCAGCAAGCGGCGGGTGGGCCAGATCAGGGCCATCGCAACCAGGGATGCGGCGGCGAAGACCGCACACCACCAGAGGCTCCCGGACAGCAGGGTGAGCACGAGGCCGAAGATGGCGGTGCTCTCCCGGAGTGCCAGGCTGACGAGAAGGGTCTGGCGGTACCCCTTGAGAATCTCGTCGGGGTCGGCGGGAGCGGTGCGCGCGCGCAGCTGCCCGAGCTGCATGCGGTACAGGACCTCAGCGGCCACGAGCATCATGACCGCGACCACGGCCAGCACCGGCGGCAGCAGCGAGGGCATGGCCGTGCCAGCCGGCATCGCCCGCGCGCTTTGGGAGACGAGCACAGCTGCGATGACGAGGTAGATCAGCACCGAGGTCATCATTGCCGTCGCGAGCACGATGGCGACGCTGACAGCTCTCGTGATCGAGCCCTGGAGATCCTCTTCAGGCATGGCTCCTCCTTGTTGCGGGGCTCCGAGTCGCTTTAAGTTGCCGGGTATCGTATCAGGTTCACACATTCTTGAACTCCCCGGGGTCGGTCCACGTATCATGGGGGTGATGATCGGGACGAGGTGGCGGCAGACACTGGTGCTGCTTGTGCCGGGGATATTGGCATTCCTCCTGGCCGGGCTGTCGATTGCCGACATGTTCCTGCCCAAGCCGTACGACGGTGTGGTGCTGGAGGCGGATGCTCCCGGGCGGCTGGTCGTGCGTCAGGTGGTGGCCGGCTCGGGTGCCGATACTGCCGGCATTCGGCCGGGGGACGTGATCGTCGGCATCGACCGCGACGTCCTCGATTCGCCCGCCAACGCGGCGGAGATCCTCAACCGGCATAGCATCGGCGACCGGGTTCCCTACCTGGTGCGGTCCCGGGGACAGCTCCGCGAGGTCCCCGTGCAGATGGGGAGGCGGCGCATCGGCGGCACCATGTACCTGGTGGCCTGCCTGCTGGGATTCAGCTTCTTCTTCGTCGGCCTGTTCGTTCTCATCCGTCAGCCGCGGTTGCCGGCGACCCGCGTCTTCTTCATGATGTGCGTCCTGTTCCTGCTCTTCCTGGTGTGCCGACTGCGCCCGGCCTCGTACTCGTGGGTCGACAGCTTCGTCCTCACCACCGGCACCCTGGCGCTGCTGTTCCTGCCGGCGACCTTTCTCCACTTCTTCATGATCTTTCCGCGCCCGATCTGGGAGTGGCGGCACGACCCGCTCGCGCTCACTGCAGGCGCCTTCGCCCGGAAGGGACTGCTGCTGCCGCTGCTCTATCTCCTGCCTGCCGCCGTCTACATCGGCGCCGTGACGCGGGCCCACATGCAGAATACGGAGCTGGCCCTGATCAGCGGAGCGCCGGCCGCCAACTGGTGGGTGATGGTCGTCTACATGCTGTTCGGGCTGGGGGCGCTCGCGATCAGCTCCCGCTGGCTGCCCGACCAACGCCAGAGGCGAGGCGCGGGCCTCGTGTTTCTCGGCACTGTCTTCGGCGTGGTGCCGTTCTTGGTGCTGTCCGTCGCCTTTCCTTCCTTCCTGAACACGGAGCGGTTTCTCTTCTACGGCGTGATTCCCCTGGTTCTGGTCCCTCTGACGTTTGCCTACGCGATCATCCGTTTTCAGCTGCTGGACATTCGCGTGATCCTGCGCAAGAGCCTCATGTACACCATCACCACGGCGCTGGTGACGGCGGCCTACGCGCTCGGGATCGCATCCTTCAACTGGCTGTTCCGGGGTACGCAGCTGGCGGCGGCGCCGTACTTTCCCCTCGTCTTCGCGCTGGCCATCGTGCTGCTGTTTGAGCCCCTGCGCCACCGCCTCCAGGAGCCGGTGAACAAGTTCTTCTTCCGCGAGCGCTCACGGCTGCAGCTCGCCATGGAGGAGATGGGTGAGGCGTTCACGGCCCAGGTCGATCTCACCCTGGTCGTGCGAGAGCTGGTGAGCCGGCTGCCGGAGCTGCTCGGGCTGCGGTTCGCGGCCCTCTACCTCCAGCGGTCGTCCGACCTGGAACGGGTCGCCGGTCCCTCCGCGCTTCCCGAGCGGTTGCCGGAGATGCCGTTGCTGAACGACTTCTTGGCCAGGCGCGGTGGTCTCGTCCGCGTCGAGCAGCTGGCGCCACTCGAGATGCTGTCACCGGAAGTGGAGTCGCTGAGCCGGCGCCTTGGCGAGTCGGGGGTCGAGGTGATCGGAACCCTGACCTCGCCGCGCAGGTTCCTCGGCCTGGTCCTGCTGTCTGGTACCGCTGGCCAGATCACGCTGGAGTGGGAGGACCTGAGGCTGGTACGTGGCCTCTTCCAGCAGGCATCGATCGCCCTCGAAACCGGTACCCTGCTCGAGGAACGCACGCGACAGGCCGAGCTCGAGCGGGAGCTCAAGATCGCGGCGCAGATCCAGGCATCGTTGCTGCCACGGCAGCTCGAGGTGGCGACGGGGTGGCGGGTGGCGGCGGCCTGCCAGCCGGCTCGAGAGGTGGGTGGGGACTTCTACACGCAGCTTCCGGGCTTGCACGGCGGCGCTCGGGCCCTGGTGTACGGGGACGTATCGGGGAAGTCGATCCCCGGAGCTCTCCTGATGATGGCAGCCCACGAGGTGCTGCACGCGCTGGCGATTGCCCACCCGGATCCGGCGGAGCTCTTCGACCTTGCGAACCAGCGGCTGCACACCCTCCGGCACAGCAGCAATGTGTTGAGCCGGGGCAGCTTCGTGGCGCTCGGCTACCTTGCCTGCGCTCCGGAGGGAGGCTCTTTGCGGTACTCGGTCGCCGGCCAGCCACCGCCGCTGAAGCGGCACGCCGACGGCCGCGTGGAGGAGCTGGCGATGCCGCGGCACCGGATCCCGCTCGGCGCCTTCCCGCAGGGCGGTTACCGAGTACTGGAGACTCCGATGGAGAAGGGGGACGTAGTGCTGGCCTACTCGGACGGCGTGCTCGAATCGATGTCCCCGTCGGGGGAGTTTTTCGGCGTGGAGCGCCTGATCCGGGTGCTCGAGACCTGCTCCGACGTGCCGGACGAGATCGTGCCGCGGGTACTGGAGGCGGTGAGCTCGTTCGCGGAGGGCGGAGCCCCCTACGACGACATCACTGTGCTGGCGGTCTCCTGCTGCTCGTCGGCTGGAGGATGTGAGGTCGGGAATGAAACCTGTTCCGTGGAAGATACGTAAATCCTGTGAGTGAGTCTGCAGGGCGTGGCGATGACGGCTGTAGCCAACGTGCCGAGTACTGAAGCAGGAGTCGAGGTTGGTAACGTGAGAGGCCCGGCCGGGCCTCGAGGAGAGCTCGAATCATGAAGAAGTGGATCCCGCTCATTGCAGTGGTGGTTGTTGTGGCGGCCTTGGGCGTGTGGCGTCTGGCTGCCGGCAACCGCCCTGAGTGGACGACGTCGTCGCCGCAGGCGCTGGCCGAGTTCCAGGCCGCGATGGACGACTCGATGAAGATGTACACGGGCGAGGCCCAGAGGCACTTCGAGAAGGCGGTGCAGCTCGACCCCGACTTCATGATGGCCAGGCTCGAGCTGCTCCTGACCGGCAAGCAGATGGGCAAAGACAGGAAGGCCGAGATCAAGGCCTTGGTGGAGAACGCAGATCTGGATCGCCTCAACCCGAGAGAGAGATTCATCTTCGAGCGGGTCAAGGCTGCCATCGAGGATCGCGGATCGGACGCAGACAAGATCCTGGACGACTACCTGGCCAAGCACCCCGAGGATCCGTATGCGCTCTTCGAGAAGGCCAGCGTCCTGTGGCATACGGGGAAGCTCGATGCGGCGAAGAAGCTCTTCCAGCGCCTGATCAAGGTGGCTCCGAACTGGGTCCTGGCGTACAACAGCCTCGGGTACATCGCGATGCAGCAGGAGGAGTTCGAGAAGTCGGAGGAGAACTTCACGACCTACCGCTTCATCGCTCCGGATCAGGCCAACCCTCACGACTCCCTTGGCGAACTGCTCAACCTGACCGGCCGCTATGCCGAGGCGGAGCAGGAGCTCGACGCCGCACTGAAGACGAAGCCGGACTTCTGCGCCTCCTACAACCATCTCGCGTGGACCCATCTCCTCGACGGTCGGCCGGAGGCGGCGGAGCAGGATCTCAAGCAACTGTCAGAGCAGGAGGGGTGCAGCGCTTACCTCACGGAAACTGCCTGTATGGTCAGGCTCTGGGAGCCGATGCGGCAGCACCAGTGGAGCCAGGTTCTCGAGGCTGCCAAGCAGGAGGGCTGTATCAAGGACGGCAAGATGGGATCAGGGCCGGGCGGGCTCTACGTCTTCATCGCGGCCGCCATGCTCGGCGACAACGAGCTCTGTGACCAGTTGGAAGCCCCCCTGAAGGAGGCGATTGCCAAGGCGGGGACGTCGGGGTCGGGGTACCGGGAGGCGGTGCTGAACCACCTGCAGGGTGTTCGGGCCGCCGCGGCTGGGCGGTACTCCAAGGCGGCCGGGCTGCTGCGCAAAGCCGACGAGGGGCTCACCTTTGCCGGGAGCGCAGACGGGCTGTTCAAGCTGTACAACCAGGCGTGCCTGGCCGAGGTGCTGCAGAAGGCCGGCGACGCGTCCGGCGCAGTGGCCGTGATCCGTCAGATACGCCGGGTCAACCCGGCCATGGCGCAGGACTTCGAGTCCGGCCGCTGGCGCCCCCTGGGGGTTTAACCCACATCATTCAGACGCAATCCGCTGCGACCAGCAATTCACCAGCCATCACCGTGCTCTTCGTGTTTTCCTCCTACCGACGTGAAGCTTGCGGCCACCCCCGCCCGGGACATCCCTGCGGCTCACTCGCAGCGCTGAAACCTCCGAGACAGTAGTCTCGTAACTGCGGGTAGCAAGCCATCAACCATGATCGAGACGATCGGGTTGGAGCCCACGGCAAGGGCCGGTTTGGTGGCGGCGGGAGAGCACAGGCGATGAAGAAGTGGATCCTCATGGCCGTTGTCGTGGCGGTGACGGCGGGCGTCAGCGGATGGCGCCTGCTCGCGGGCCACCGCCCCGAGTGGACGACCTCGTCGCCGCAGGCCCTGGCGGAGTTTCAGGCGGGGATGGAGGAGCGGAACAAACTCTACATGGCCGAGGCCAGGCAGCACTTCGAGAAGGCGTTGGAGCTCGATCCGGACTTTGCGATGGCCAAGCTGCAGCTCGCACTTGACAACTCGAATGGCGACGAGAAGAGCCGTGACAGGATCAAGGCGGTGGTCGATGCGGCCGATCTGGATCGCCTGACGCCACGCGAGAGGTTCTTCTTCGAGCGCGCGCAGGCCGCGCTCGAGAACCGTCGCGAGGACATCCCCAAGCTCCTCGACCGGTTCCTGGAGCAGGATCCTGAGGACCCTTACGCGCTCCACTCGAAGGCGCTGGCCCTGTGGTTCGGAGGTGCCCCGGATGAGGCCAGACACGTGTATCAGCGCCTGGCCAAGGTGGCCCCGAACTGGGTCTTGGCTTACAACGGGCTCGCGTACATCGAGATGCAACAGGGCAGCTTCGAGAAGGCCGAGGAGTCCTTCCTCACCTACCGGTTCATCGCCCCGGATCAGGCGAACCCCCATGATTCGCTGGGCGAGCTGCTTATCCTGACCGGCCGCTACGACGAGGCGGAGAGCGAGCTCGAAGCGGCTGTTACCACGAAGCCCGACTTCTGCGCCGCGTACCAGCACCTGGTGCTAACGCACCTGCTGCAGCGGCGACCCACAGCGGCCGCCGATGACGTCCGGAGGGCGTCGGAGCAGCAGGAGTGTACAGACTTCACCACGCCGTTCACATGCATGGTCTCGCTGTGGGAGCCGGCCGCCGGTCATCGCTGGAAGGAGCTTCTCGAGACCGCCGAGCGTGAGGGCTGCCTGAGAGACGGGTACCCGCGTGATGCCGTGCTCCTCGAGGTCTACCGTGCCGCCGCGATGCTCGGTGACAACGAGCTGTGCGACCGGATCGAGAGCCGGGTCGAGGAGTGGATCGACAAGGGGCGGCAGGAGGCCGTACCGACGTTGGCTGCTCTGCTGGCCCACTTGCGAGGCGTTCGCGCAGCGTCTGCCGGCCGCCTCAAAGTCGCGGCCAGGCTCCTGCGCGAGGCGGACGACGGGCTGACCTATCGGCAAAGCCTCGATGGAATCCGCAAGCTCCTGAACAGAGTGTGCCTGGCCGAGGTCCTGCAGAAGGCCGGGGACAGCCAGGGCGCGGTTGCAACGCTACGCGAGGTGCGGCGCGTCAACCCGGCCCTGGCTCAGGAGTTCGAGTCCGGCCGCTGGCGCCCACTCGGGCTGTAGGTCTACCCTATACAGACATCTGGACGCTCGGCGAGCTGACGAACGAACCACCGGGACGTGAGAAACGCCGAGAGAGACAAGGACGCCTGCCTGGAGGACACGGCGCAGCGGCAGGGCCCCGGGTACGGGCCGCAGAGAGTGCTTCCGGAAGACACCACACCGGCTGGAACGTGGATTGCACGGCTTCCGGGCAGCAACGGCGCCTGGAGGGTAGCGCGTTCGCATGAAGACCGGGAGACCTACTGTGCTTGGCGGAGAGCACACTTCGCGAGCGGCCGCGGGAGCGGCCCACGGCTGCCGTTCTCCCGAACAGGAGACCTTGGAGCAGGAGCTGGCATGAAGACGTTGACCTCTCGAATCGTCCGGGCCTCAGCCGTCATGCTGGCGCTCGGCCTGTCGATGCCGGTTCGGCAGGCCGGCGCGGCCACGCTGACACCAACGTCCACTCCGGTTCCGGGTGCGCCGTCCGGCGTCTTCTCCGGGTCGGTGCAGGTGACCGGCGTGTCCGTGCTGATCCGTGCCACCGACGCCGACGGACGTCCGGTGACCGATCTCCGTTCGGATGAGGTCGAGGTTCGAGAGGATGGAGTCCGTGCCGACTCTGTGAGCATCGAGCCGCTGGCGCCGAGGGCGGTGGCTGCAACCCCTGAGGCCTCCGCTTCGGCGGCTCCGACCCCGGTGGCGGCCCAGGAGAAGACAGGCGCCGCGGCTGGGCCCGCGCGGGTGACGGTCTACGTGCAGGCCGATCTCCTCAACCGTGATCAGCTCACGTGGGCAATCAAGGGGCTGAGGAACGAGGCCGGCAAGCTGGTCGTCCTGGGTCCGGTCGACCTGGTCGTTGCCGATCCCGAGCCGACCATGGTGGCCAACGGAAGCCGTACCCGGGAAGATCTCGAGCGGGCGGTGGAGCGACTGAAGAAGCACGTCCACCTGTACAGCGCGATCGAACGCATCCGCCGCGATTTCCGGCGTGACGCGGTCGGCGCGAGCACCGGTATCGTCCGTCACCTGGCCCTGACCTCGACCGCCGAGGAGCTGCGCCGCATGGGTGCCGAGGCCGACCAGCTGCGGTCCTGGAACAGAGGCGAGGGAAGGGGAGGGGGCCGCATCCTGGTGCTCGTGTCGGGCGGGTTCGAGCTCGACCCGTGGGCCTACTACAGCCAGTTCCTGGATTCGCAGAGCCAGGACCGCTCGGCGACCGAGGACCAGCGGGTCCAGCTGGCCAGCCAATGGGAGCAGGTCAGCCAGGAGCTGGCCGGCAACGGCTGGACCGTCCTCGGGTTCAGCGGCGGCCTGCCGGGAATGGACTCGATGACGGCGGCCGAGACCAGCGGCCACGAGGCGTTCTCCAGCTTCACTGGCGGAAGCGGTACGTCCCCTGCCGGAGCGACGCTCGCGGATCAGGGCACCACCGCGAGCTTCGCCCTGGATCCACTCGGACAGGCGGCGCGCGACTCGGGCGGCGCCGTGGCAACTTCGCCGACCAGGTTGGCAACGGATCTGACCCGGATGCAGTCCGCCTACGTCCTTTCCTACACGATGAGCCGGCCGCCGGACAGCGAGGCCCACCGCCTGCAGATTGACATCAGCCGGCCGGGGGTGAGCGTGCGGGCGCCGGTGGTGGTGCGGCTGGCCTCGCACCATGGCAGTGACCGGGCACGGGCGCTCGCCCTGCTGACGGGCCATGGCAGTTCCGGCGAGGTGCCGCTCGAGGTCGTGGTGAAAGACGTCACCGGCTCCCACCGGCGGGGGTACAGCGGGAGGCTGCTAGTGACCGGCCATCTGGCCGAGGTGCTGCCGCTGCTCCTGAGCTCGAAGGCGCCGGCGATGGAGGTCACGGTGGCCGTCGACACCGGGAGCGGGGAGCCGTTCGTGTCCCAGGGCCAGCCGATGCCGTTGCGGCTGGCGGACCGCCAGGGAACGTGGATCTTCGAGTCGCCGATCCAGTGGCCGGCCGATGCCAGGGCGATCTCCGTCGTCGTGACCGAGACGACCACCGACACCTGGGGCGGCGCGGTGGCCAAGCTGCGGTAGGTGGCGGTCGCTCGCTAATCGGCCTGGTCGAGGGCGCGCCTGAGGTTTGGGAAACCGGCCAGCCACAGGCCGCCGTCGATGGTCCAGCAGTCACCGCTGACGTAGGGGTGGCGGTCGCCGGCGAGGTCGGCGGCGAGTACGGCAACCTCCTCGACCGACGCCAGCCGCCCGAGCGGGACGTGCCGCGCCAACCGCTTCTGCACCGACGGGTCGGCGTAGCCCAGGTTGCGGGCGGCGTTCTCGGTCACCATGATGCCGGGCGCGAGGGCGTTGACGCGGATCCCGAACGGGCCCCACTCCTGCGCCAGCGACCGGGTCATGGCGAGCACGCCGCCCTTGGCGGACGCCGAATGGACGACGCCGGACGCGCCCGTCCACGCATAGGTGGCGATGATGTTCAGGATCGCGCCGCCGCGGTCCTGCATGCGCCGCCCCACCTCCTGCGAGCAGTTCCAGGTGCCGTCGAGGACGATGCCGCGGACCGCTTCCCAGCCGCCGGCGGAGAGGTCCTCCGCACGGATGACGAAGTTCCCTGCCGCGTTGTTGACGAGCGCCTCGATGTGGCCGAACTGCTCCTCGGCGCGGTCGCACAGGTGGGCGACCGCGGCCCGGTCCCGGACGTCGCATGCCACCGCCTCCGCCTGGGCGCCCTCGGCGCGCAACGCCTCGGCGGCGCCGGTCAGGCGGTCGTGGCTGCGACTGGCGAGAACAACGGGGTAGTCGCGGCTTGCGAGCTCACGGGCGATGGCGAACCCGAGGCCACTGCCGCCGCCGGTGATGATGGCTGCTCCGTGTGGGGGGCGGCGGGCGACGTCGAGCTCGAGCGTGCGGGGCATGACGTCCTCTGCAGGATCGTGGGGGCGGGCAGTGTTGGTCTCTGGCCGAGCTTTCATCGCGATCATCGTACCTCATCAACGCAGGCACGATGAGCGGTTTGTTCTGTCTCCTCAGTCGGTGCAGTCGAACCCGGCCGGTGGCATCTGTGTTGGCACGGCAAGCAGGAACTCGGCGTCCCCGGTCCCGTCGGGGTTGCCGTCGACCTTGGACACGTAGGCCGTGAAGTAGGTGATGACGTCTGCGGCGCAGGGATCCGGTGTAATGTCAGACGGATCGAGCCACAGCTCCACCGTGATCGGTCCCTGTACCTTGCCGATTCCGAGCTGGGAGAACAGCCACTGCCTTCCGGATGCCGTGAGAATATCTGCGCTTCCCTCCTTGAGCACAGCGGCGCCGGCGCCGAGGAACCGGTAGTGCACGGTGATCGGATTGAGAGAGATATTGAAGATTCCGAGGCTCGAGCGGAATCGGTCGTCGTTGCGGGCACCTGTGATGTAGGAGGGGGTCGTGGACCCATTCCAAAGTAGCTCGTTGGCGGGAACGGTCTGGCCGTAGGTCCCCGCGGTGCTGCCGGTGTTGTAGGTGCGGCTGGTGACGAGGAGGTCGCACTGGCCTGGGTTGGAAGGGAAGAAGTCCTTCTCGCAGTTGATGTTCAGTGCGCCCTTTGAGTTGGAGGTGATGTCGAACTTGGTTTGCAGGACATCCTCGATGAGCAAAGTCTGGCGGGCGGTGAGCGTCAGGGTGACGGGGAAGGTGAAGTCCCAGTCGTTGGTATGGTCGAACGGAAAGTACACGAGACCGACCTGCACGGTGTCGTTCCTGAGGTTGTGAATGGCGACATCGCTCACCCAGTAAGTAGGTGGTGTGCCGGTCCCCGAGGTGTGGGCCACGACAGGGATGATGAACGAGTCGCTGATCATCTGAGCCGGGGCCGACGGGGCGATAAGCGCGGCCGCCGCCAATACGGCGCACAAAGACAACGTCCCTTTCATTCTAGTCTCCTTCCCAGGTTATAGGCACTTCCTGACACGAATGTGGTCCCAAGGCCAGGAGCTGTCAACGGGTCCCGTACTCGCGGTGCCTGCGCATGATCCGGCACATGGCAGGAGAGCCGGTGTGGACGCGCGCCGTCGCCTCTGTTGGGGGGCTCGGTCGCCGGCGGCCCGCCTCTTGGAGGGCGGTAGAATGAGGAGTGCACGTCATTGTCACAGGGGGGGGGCCGGCCGGTTGCTTTGCGGCGCTCCGCTTGCGCCAGGGGCGACCCACCTGGCGAGTGACGGTGGTCGAGCGCCGCGGTTCCGAGGCGGGCTCGCCCCGCGGCTGTGCCTTCTGTGCCGGTGTGCTGTCGGCGGAAGTGACATCGGGCCTTGAGGAGCTCGGCCTCCGGCTTCCCGAGGAGACGATTCTGAGCCGGTTGCGGGGGATCAGGTGGTTCCTCCCGGAAGGCGATCCCGTCGTCTACCGGCCGCCGGGCGAGATGCTGCCAACCGTTTCGCGCGGAGGCCTAAGAGGCGTTCCCTCGTTCGACCACTGGCTGCAGGAGCAGGTGGTTGCGGCCGGGGCCGAGCTCCGCCGGGCCTGGGTGACCCGGGTCGACTGGGCGGACCCCGGCTGGCGGGTCGAGCTGGAAGGCGGCGAGGCGCTCGTTGGCGATCGGGCGATCCTGGCGCATGGGCTCAACGGCAAGAGCGTTGGCGGGCGGTGGGCACAGACTGTGCGCTACGCTCCACCGCGGACAGCGCGCGCCGTTCAGGCGGAGGTGACCCTCGACCCGGCGGTGCCGGAAGACGAGGTCCTGGTCTTCACTGGCTTCCATCCCGGCGTCGACTTTATCGGCGTGACTCCGAAGGGGGAAGGGCGCGCTACGCTCACCGGCATCGGACGAAACGCGGTGCGGTTGGCCGCTCGGACGCTGCTGGAGACGCCACCTCTGAGCACGTATGTCAAGCCGGCCTGCTCGTTGGAATGCTCGTGCCGCCCGCGATATGTGGAGACGGGAGGCTGGGTCGCCGCGGCTCATGGCCTGCTCGTGGCCGGCGACCTGCTCGCCAGCCGCTTCTACAAGAACGGGATCGGATCGGCGTACTACACGGGAACCACCGCCGCGGAAGCGGTCATGGAAAACTACGGCCAGCGCTACCTGGACCGGGTCTCCCGCCGGTTCAACATGGACAACCGGGTGGCGCGGGCGCTGTTTTGGGCATGCGGCCAGATCTCTCGCCGGCCCGTTCTCCACCGAAAGCTGCGACGTTCCCGCCTCGACCGCCGTCTTGGTCCCATGGCCTGGGCGATATTCCAGGGCACCGAGCCCTATGCGAGGATTGCCCGCAGGGCGGTGATTGGAGGGTGGAAGTGACCGGCTCGCGGGGGGTTCAGCGTGGGCGTCTCGACACCGATCTCGGGAGACCGGTGGGCGCCGGGTCCGCCATAGCGGTCATCGGTGGGGGTCCCGGCGGTTGTGCCGCCGCCCTCGGGTTGCGCCGGCTCGCTCCGGAGGCCGAGGTTCTGCTCTTCGAGTATAAACACTTCGGCGAGCACTACAACCAGTGCATGGGGGTGCTTAGCCCGCCGTTCGACCGGGTCCTTGCGGAGGCGACCGGTCTGTCGCTGCCGTCCGAGCTGGTCAAGGGCAGCGTGGACACGTACGTTCTGCACGGCAGCACGAGTTCCCTGCCGCTACATGACGAGGTGAGTGCGGAGGCGTCGCACGTGGTCCGCCGCAGCGAGTTTGACAGCTGGCTCTTCGGCAGGGTCGCGGAATCCGGGGTCGAGCTGCACGCCGAGCGCGTGACCCACCTCGAGTTCCGGCCGCAAGACGCCGTCGTCTACACCGACGGAGGGACCTACTCGGTCGATGCCGTGGTCGGCGCCTTCGGCCTGGACTCGACGCTCAGGAGGACGTTGCGGGTGAACTCTGCGTACCGTCCGCCGGCGCGGGTGGACACCATCGTCACGGTCTTTCCCGTCAAGCCGGGAGGGGAGAGCTTCGACGGCCGGGAGATTCACACCTTCCTGCCCGGACTTCCCAATGTCGAGTTCGCCGCGGTGGTTCCCAAGGGTGACCATCTCAGCGTTGTCGTTGCTGGCCGCAATGTGGGTGTTCGGCTGCTCAGGCAAGTGCTCGAGCTGTCGCAGGTCCAGGCCGTGCTGCCGGCCGACTTCGTGCTCGAGACGGCGTTCCGGGGAGGATTTCCAACCCGGCCCGCACGGCCACTGTGCGGAGATCGCTGGGTCGTCGTTGGAGACGCCTCCGGGCTCTTGCGACCGTTCAAGGGTAAGGGAATCAACCAGGCGATCCGGAGCGGCGGTCTGGCGGCCTACTGCCTGGCCACCGGCGGCGTAGGGCGGGAGGCATTCCGGCCCCTTGCAGAGACCTTCCGGGACGTCATCTCGGATCAGCCATGGGGTTTGGCGGCGCGGCTTGCGGTTCGTGCCATCGGCAGGACCATCGGCTGGGACCCGTTCATCGCTGCGGCCAGGGATGATCCGGGGCTCCGGAGCGCCCTCTTCGATGCGGTCTCCGGCCGGTCGACTTTTCGTTCGATCCTAGGGCGATTGCTGTTCACGCCGCGGCTGTGGTCCGCCTGCCTCACCGCTCCTGTTCATGGCCGCCTGGCTTGGCGGAACTGAGGTACAGCCAGATATCCTTGATGTCCTGGCTCCGGAACTGCGGCCACGCCAGTGCCTGCACCTCCATCCAGTGCCTCATCTGCGGGACATGGTTCCACATCGCCGTCACCAGTGCGACCGGACTGCCGAGCTCGGCCAGCTTGTCCACGGGGGGCCCGGGAGCCAGCCCGGTCCCGGCAACCGAGTGACACTGGGCGCACCCGCGTTGTGCGAAGAGTGAGCGACCGCGCTCGGCGTTGCCGCCGGTGGTGCCCGTGAAACCGACGAAGTAGATGTAGCCGAGGACGTCCGCCATATCCTGGCTCTGGAAGCGTGGCAGCGAAATGCCCTGGTCGGCCATCTCCCGTTCCATCGCGAAGGCGTGGTTCCACAGGGAGCCCGCCATCGCCCCCAGGTGCTTCCGCCGCGACGCCGCGAGCAGCGACGGTCCCGCGTTGCCACCGTCCAAACCGGTCCCATGACAGCGGATGCACTGCTTGCTGCGGTACAGCTGCCTGCCGTGCTCGGGGTCCGGAGGCTTCAGGTAGCGGAGGTTGGTCGAGGCGTGAGCGCCCCAGCGGCGGATGGCCGCCTGAATGTCAACCATGTCCCGATCCTGGAACACCGGCATCCGGACGCCTCGCTGCCGCTGCGCCGACCGCATCGTCGAACCCGTGTTCCACATCGCCTGTGCCAGGGGGACGGGGTTGGTCCACTCGGCGAAGCGGTCCAGCGGCCTGCCGAGACTGCCGCCGCGGCCGCCGAGTCGGTGGCAGTCGAGGCAGTGCTTGTCCTCGAGGAGACGGCGGCCGGACTCGGGGTTGCCGGGTTCGTCGAGCAGGTTGAGGGCGTAGAGGTAGGACAGGAAGGCCTCCATCTCGTCCGGTGCGAAGCTCGGCCATGGCAGACCTTGCCGGTTGACCCGGTCCAGCATCTTGGGTGAGTGGTTCCAGAAGAAGCCCGCCAGCTCGAAGATGTCGGATGCGAGCGCGCTGCGACCCAGGTCCGGACCCTGTGCCGAACCGACGCCCCACACCGAATGGCAGCGGTCGCAGTGCTTGGCGACGAAGATCTCGTGCCCGAGAGTTGGTTGCAGCTTGGCCAGGACGGTCGGCGTGCCGGCGAGCGTGGGCGTGGCGATGAGCAGCCCCAGACCGCAGATCGGGCCGATGATCGCAGTCAGAAGCCGCCGAGCCCCGTGGGCCGGGCCGAGCCGGCACCTCTCAATCACGGTTGTACCTCCTTCGGCAGGTAGGTCCCAATCCGGTCCGCAACCTCGGCCTCGGAGGTCGCCAGTCCCTCTTCGACTTCCCAGATCGAGACCATTGGGAACAGCTTGGCCGCCACCAGGTAGACGGTGATGAAGCCGGACAGCGTGCCGAGGGCAATTCCCCATTCGAACAGCGACGGCGCATAGGAGGCGTGCCCGATCGCCTCGAGCCGTGGGTTGACCCCGGTGACGACCACGATGTTGTACCGTTCCAGCCACATGCCAATGACGACGGCGACCCCGGCAATGGCACAGCCGCCCGGTGTCCGTGTGCGGCGGCGGACCATCAGCACGAAGGGAATGACGAAGCACGTCGCTACCATGGCCCAGAAAGGTACCGCGAAGGCGCCCGTGAACTTGTCCCAGAAGGAGCGCATTTCGGCCACCTCATGCCCGTAGAAGGCGGTCAGGTACTCGGCTCCCGTGAAGTACAACCAGAGGCAGGTCATGACCAGGAAGAGCCGACCCAGGTACTCGAAGTGGATGTCGCGCAGGTAGTGCTCAAGATGAAAGTTCTTACGAATCAGAAACATAGAGATAAACAGTGCAGCGATGCCCGAGTAGATGGCCCCGACGACGAAGTACGGACCGAAGATCGTGGAGTGCCAGCCGGGGCGCAGGGTAAGGGCGAAAATGAAACCGATGATGGTGTGGACGCTGATGGCCACTGGGATGACTGCGATTGCCATCCTGCCGATGACGCGCTCGAGGCGGTGGCGGAGGCGGCGGGCCCGCTCGCTGTCGTCGTCCGGGTTGGGGAAGCCGAGCGCGAGCACTCGGTACAGGCCGGGCCACTTGATACCGCTGTCCCGGATGATCGCCAGGTCGGGCAGCATCGGCAGGTAGAGGTAGACCGTCGAGGCGGTGAAGTAAACGGTAATCGACACCACGTCCCATAACAATGGCGAGCGCATGTGGGCGAAGAACAGGATGTTCAGCATGCGATCCGGACGCCCGAGGTCAATGATCGGTTGGATCGCACCGAAACCGAGGACCAGCACGGTAATGAACTCCGCGGAGCGAGTTATCGCCCGCCGCCACTCAGCCTGTGAGACCCGCAGGATTGCCGAGATCAGCGTACCGGCATGGCTGATGCCGATGAAGAAGACGAAGTCGATGATGTAGATTCCCCAGTACACCGGGTTATGAAGGCTGGTGACGCCGAGGCCCTGTCGGTACTGAACGACGTAGCATGCAATGCCGACGACGGTCCCCGCGAAGGCGGCCGCCAGCGCCAGCCAGTACGTGGCAGTGGTCACGACCAGTGGTCGCAGCAGGTCGCGACGGATCGGGGGGAGCGACTCCAGGCGTTGTTCAACGCTGCTCATCATTTCCCCTTGCGCAGGTAGATGACCTTCGGCTGCGTGCCCAGATCCTCCATCAGTCGAAACGCTCGTGGATCCTGTGCCGCGCGGTGGACCTCGTGGAGCGGGTTGTCGAGGTCGCCGAAGGTGATGGCGCGTGTCGGGCATACCTCGCTGCAGGCTGGTTGGTAATCGGACTCCCTGACCTGATCGCGGCCCTCGAAGGCCGCCTGGTCCCGGGCGAGCTGCAGGCGATGGTGGCAGAACGTGCACTTCTCGATCACGCCTTTGTACCTCACTGCCACATCCGGGTTGAGCATCTCCTCCATCGGTTGAGGCCACTGGGGACGCTGCCAGTTGAAGTACTTGACGCCGTACGGACAGGCGTTGGCGCAGTATCGGCAGCCGATGCACCGGCCGTAGAGCTGGCCCACGATCCCGGTTTCCGCCGACAGGTAGGTCGCGTGGACCGGACAGACGCGGGTGCAAGGGGGGTTGTCGCATTGCATGCAGGGACGGGGAAGGTAGCTCACCTCGACATCCGGCATCTCGCCCTCGGACTGGACCAGGATCTTCATCCACGATTTGGTGCGACCTTGCGCCGCTTCCTCCGGTGTGGACGGTGGAATGTTGTTCTCCTGGGCACACGCTGTCTCGCAGGCGCCGCATCCCGTGCAACGCTCGAGATCGATGACCATGCCGTAGCGGGCCCTATCCACGATCCACCTCGAGATCGACCGGTACACCACCGACGATCCTGGTCGGGAGTTTCCCATGCAGCTGCAGTGGGATGAGATGCGCGACAGGCCGCATGTCGTCGCCGCCGAAAAACGACGGTCCGGGACGGTGGCCGAAGCCCAGCGGCAAGCTGACGACTCCGGGCATCAAACCCGGCAGAACGGCTGCGTGCACCCGAAGCTCCTCGCCGGCCCCACCCGGAACGCGGACCCGCACGAGATCTCCATCCGTAACGCCCAGCTCCCGAGCCGTCACCGGGTTGATCCCGGCCCAGCAATGCCAAGACTGCCCCTCGACCAGACCCGCGGTGCGCAGTGTCCACGGCACGGTGAGGGCAAGATCGGGATCGCGCGCCACCTCGAGATGAGGAGTTGCCACCAGCCGCGGCGGCTCTTCCGGAGGCGCCAGGTGTGCGTTGCCGAGCGCTTCGGGAAGCAGATCCACAAGCGCGTCTCGAGTTCCAACGCACTGGCTCCAGTTGGGAGTGCCGGTGTTGAGGTCGGCCCAGCCACCGCCCTCGGCCAGCTTCTTGATCCCGAAGCCTTCACTGTTGCCGAACCACCAGCCTCGCTCCTCCATGGCAGCGACCTGCTCGAGGCGCTCGAGGTCACCCAGCATTGCGCCGCGATTGAGCCCGGCCAGACCCGCTGCCCGGTGACCCAGGATCTCGGTGTAGCTGGCGGCCGGGAGCTCGACGCCGAGGTCGGCTGCTGCCTCCACGATCACCTCGCCCACTGCGCGGGCCTCGCCGCGCGGCTGCACGGCTGGTGCTTTCAGCAGGTAGGCGTCGAAGGGAACCCCCGGGGGCTGGGCGCAGTCGCCCCACTCCTCCAGATGCATGGCTGCCGGAAGCTGCCAATGACAGCGTACGGCGGATTCGTCGGCAAACAGGGAAAACGTGAAGCGCTGGCTGGCCTTCGCGAAGAAGCGGCCCACCGCGGAGCCGTCGCTGAAGGTAAACAGCGGGTTGGCGAGGTCGAGGATCAGTACCGCGGGCTCGACCGCATCGCCGCTTGCCACACGGCGCAACCACAGGCCGAGGGGCTGTGCCGCAGCACTCTTCCCCGGAAGGTCATTCAGCGGCAACGGAGGACGGATGACCAGACCTCCCGGCGTCGCAATTGACCCGGAAAGCGCGTTGAGAACCAACGCTGCCCAGCCTGCCACATGGCCGTTCGCCGTCCACAGCGCTTCCTCACCCGGCACGCAGACCGGCCGCCGCGAGGTGGACAGCATGACTCCTGCCTCGAGCAGTCGATCCTCGGGTACACCGGTAATTCGGCTTGCGCGCCGGGGGTCGAGCTGCTCCAGTATCTGGCCTGCAAGGTCCTCGAACCCGCGCGTGTGGCGGGCGAGAAACACGGCGTCGTGCGCCTGGCGCTTCAGGAGCACGTACGCCATCGCCAGCAAAACCCAGGCCTCGGTGCCGGGTCGGCACGCGAGCCACAGGTCGGCGCGTGCCGCGGTGGCGTTGAGCCGGGGCCCGACGTGGAGCCACCGCTGGGCGCCGTGGTTGGAACCCAGGACGTGCTGCGCCCACACCGGCGATGGTCCGGTAGCCAGAGCATCGAGCCCGACCGTCACTACCAGGTCGGACCGGTCCCAGTCCGCGGCCGGGGGGCTGTCCACGCCCATCGTCCATCTCGCCACCTCGGCCCAGCTTGCCTCCATGTCGTCGCCTGCCCAGAGCACGACCTCGCCGCCGATCTCTCCCAGCAAGCGACGCCAGAGGTCAATCCGCGTCGATCCGGCGAGACTACTGACCACAACGAGAGCCCTGCCCTGGCTCTCGGAGAGCGCCTTGACGAGAGCCGTCCGGGCCGCATTCCAGGTTGTCTTCTCGATCACCCCTTTGTGGTCTGTGAGGTGGTAGGGCGATACCAGCCGGTGGGGGTGGAGACGGAGCTGGAGGGCCGAGGCGCCGAGCCGGCACAGCCCGCCCCGGTTGATGGGGTGCTCGGCAAGGCCTGCCACCGCCCGTGCATGTCCGTCGACAACGCGCACCCGGAGCCCACAGCGGGCGGGGCACAGAGTACAGAACGAGGTCTGCTCGGTCTCCGCGTGTGGATCCCATCCACGCGGGTTCATTCCCGGCAGGAGCTCGTACGTGCGTGCGCACCCGGCCGAAGCTGCTGCGGCGCCCGCGGCGGCTGAGAGCTTGAGGAAGGTGCGGCGCTTCATCTCCCACTCCTCATCGGTGGCACGCTATGCAGTCGACGGTGACGCCACGCTGTCGGTGACAGTCGAGGCAGAACTGCATGCTGATGTGGACCAGTGGATGCCCGGGCGGAGCCGAGGACTCGGCGATCGTGCCGTGGCAGGTCTCGCAGGGGATCTTGGCCACCGTCACGTGGCGCCGGTGGCTGTAGAAGACGTGGTTCGGAAAGAGGAAGAGCTTCCGGAACTGGGGTGGTGGGGAGAGCCTAGCCAGCTCGCGGACCTTCTGCTCCTCCGGGTTGTCCGAGAGCTTGTCCTCGTGACACTCCATGCACACCGACAGGCCGGGCAGCTGCGCGTGGAACGAGCTCTTCACGCCCGGGTGGCATGCGTCGCACTCGAGCCCGACCTCCTTGACGTGGACGGCATGCGGGAAGGCGATCGGCTGGGTCACGGCATGCGATCGGCGAAGGCCCCAGAACGACAGAATCACCGCCACCATCAGAACAGCAGCAACCAAGAGTCGGGGGCGAATCCTCATTCTCGAGTTCTCTTCGAAGGTCCTGAGAAGCACTCTAAACGGAGCTTGAGCAACTTGTCAAATGAGCATATATAACTTGAGATCGAGCCTCACTACCTGGTTTTCTTGCCAAGATCGAAGTTCGGCCTGCGACTCTACCGCTGTGTCGTGGGCAGGGGTGTGGGCCCGAGGGCCGGCCAGCTGGCAGGGACGTGCGCGCCGGGTGGGGGAAACGGTGGGCAGGGCTGGTATCCTTTCAGAAACGAGACAGGGAGAGGATCATGACGAAGAGACCGGGAGCCCTGAGGTCGTTCCGGCCGGTGTTCTGGCTCGTGATCATGTTCGAGTTCTTCGAGCGCGGCTCCTACTACGGCGTGATGAGCATCCTCTCGGTCTACCTGACCGACATCCTCCACTTCGCCAAGCAGGACGTCGGGCTGATCAAGAGCACGATCCAACCGCTGCTCTACTTCCTGCCGATCATCACCGGGGCGCTGGCTGACCGCTTCGGCTACCGCCGGGCCCTCTTGGTCGCCTTCACCCTGCTTGGCGGCGGCTACCTCTTGACCTCGCAGATGACCGGCTACACCGGCGTCTTCCTGGCGCTGTGCGTGATGGGTCTGGGCGCGGGTGCCTTCAAGCCAATCATCTCGGGGACCATCGCCCGCGTGACCGATCGCGAGAGCAGCACCCTGGGATTCGGGATCTACTACTGGTCGATCAACCTGGGAGCGTTCCTGTTTCCGCTGATCCTGGTGCCGTTCCTGAAGAGCTCGATCGGCTGGGACTGGGTGATGGTGGCTGCGGCTCTCGGCACCGGTTCGATGATCCTGCCAACCCTGCTCGCCTACCGGGAGCCGGAGCCGGAGGCCGAGAAGGCGGCCGCGCCGGTCACCGGTCTGATCCAGACGCTCGCGAACGCGTTCGAGATCATTTACTCGCCGGTCATCCTGGTCGTCCATGCCTGTCACCGTCGCCGGACGGTGGTGGTGGCGACGGCCGCCCTCGCGGCGCTGCTGGTCGGAGGCGCCATCCGCCAGTACGCCGCGCCGAGGGCGGTCACCGCCGCTGTTCCGGGTGTGGCCTACACGATCGCAGGCTCCCTGCTCGAGGTGGACATGGATCGCGACATGACGGCGCGGGAGCCGTGGAGAACCGAAACCTCGAGCCGCGCGCCCACTCACACGGTGCTCGTCGTCCACCGTCCGGAGGAGACGATCGCCCAGGCCGACGCGGTGCTCGGCGAGCTCGGGCTCGCCGGTTTGGACGAGGCGGGATTGCGCCGCCTGGTGGAGTCGGCGACGCGCCCGCTGAGGATACGAATCCAGGAGGCGTCCGCTGGGCCCGACTACCTGGTGCGCCGGAAACCCGGCGGGGTCTTCGAGGTCGAGGTTCCGGACCCGCGCGGCTACCCGGCATACCGTGATCGCCTGCTGGCCGAGCTGCACGGCTTGCCTGAGCTGGAGGTGCTGCCGCCGGCGCTGGTGGACGACCTCTTCGCGCGCGTAGCGAAGCGCCCGTTTCTGCTGCCGTTCATCGTGCTCGTGCTCGTGGCATGCACGGCCGCTCTCCTCCTGCAGCCGGCCTACCGCCGCGGCGGGCAGGGGTTGCGACTCGCCCTGCTCGGTGGCACGATGATCCTCGGGGCCGCGGTGCTGTGGCTGGTGCCGGGTCTCAGCCTCTTCACCCGCGTCGTATCGTCCATCATCTACCTCACGGTGCCCTCGGTGTACTTGATGGACCTGTCCGATCTCGACCGCTATCGCGACCACTGGCGGTTCCTGCTCCTCATCTTCCTGTACTCGGGCTTCTGGGTCCTGTACTTCCAGATGTTCGACTCGGTCCTGTGGTACGTGAAAGCGTATGTCGACGCGAGCCCCCTCGACCATACCGTCAATCGGATCCTGGCCGCGGTCGGACTCGGCATCGGCTGGCGGTTCGATGTCGAGCACGTGACGGTGATCAACGCAGGGACCATCATTCTGCTGCAGCTTCTGGTGTCCTCGATCGTGCGCAAGACGAAAGCGCTGCCGACCATGATCGTGGGGATCGCGTTCGGGACCCTGGGGATGGCGATCCTCGCGGTGTCAACGGGAATCTGGGTGTTCATTGCCGGCATCGTGATCTTCTCCATCGGTGAGATGACGGCTCACCCGAAGTTCGTCAGCTATGTCGGGCAAACCGCGCCGCGGGACCGCGTCGCCACCTACATGGGCTACATCTTCCTCTACGGTGTGATTGGGTCCTCGATCGGCGGTGTCCTCGGCGCCAACCTCTACGTCCACTGGGTCGACCAGCTCAACCAGCCGCGCACCCTGTGGCTGATCTTCTCGTCGATCGGCGTCGTGACCATCGCCTCGCTGCTCCTGTACAGCCGGTTCGTCCATCGACCGGAGGCCTGACGGCGGCGGGCCCGCGCGTCGCGCGTGCGGTATGATCCGGCGCATGGCGGAGGGGCCGACGTCGATGCGCGCCATCACCTATCTCGGGGGGGGCAGGTCTGCGGTGCAACGGCGCCCGGTGCCGATACCCGGCGCCGGCGAGCTGCTGCTGCGCATGCGCTGCTGCGGGCTGTGCGGGACGGACCTGTACAAGCTGGTCAACGACACCATCCCGCCCGGAATGGTGCTCGGTCACGAGCTGGTGGGCGAGGTCGAGACGGTCGGGGACGGCGTCACCCGGTTCGCCGTGGGCGACAGGATCATGGTTCCACACCACGTCGCGTGCGGCGAGTGCTCCCTGTGCCGGAGCGGCGCCGACACCCAGTGCGCCACCTTCAAGGAGAACCTGCTCGAGCCCGGAGGATTCTCGGAGCACGTGCTCGTCCGCGGGCGTGCCGTCGAGCAGGCGGCTCGCCGGGTGCCCGACGGGATTGCGGACGACGCGGCTGTGTTCGTGGAGCCGGCCGCATGTGTTCTTCGTGGCATCGACAAGGCCGGGCTCGAGACTGAGGATGCCTGTGCTGTCGTGCTCGGGGCCGGGAGCATGGGGCTGCTCCACCTGATCGTGCTCGGCGCGGTGCTGCCCGGGCTCGAGGTCGTGGTCTCGGACCCGATCGAGGAGCGCCGCCGTCTCGCGTTCGAGCTCGGCGCTGCCGCGGTCTGCCCGCCGGCCGAGATGGGCGCGGCGGTGGCGGCGGCCTCCGGCGGCGACGGCGCGGCCGCCGTCTTCGACACCGTTGGCGGCTCCGGTCCCCTGGCACAGGCCCTTTCCGTGCTGCGCCCGGGCGGAGCGGCCGTCCTCTTCGCCCATGCCGGCAACGGTGAGGCGGCGGGTTTCGAGCTCAACGGCTTCTTCAAGGCGGAGCAGCGGCTCCTGGCTACCTACTCAGGCGGGCTCGACGAGCAGCGGCGGGTGGCGGAGCTGGTGTTCTCGGGGCGGCTGAATCCATCGCCGCTGGCGACGCACAGGCTGCCGCTCGATCGCTTCGAAGAGGCGGTCGAGTTGGCGTTGACGCGGCGCGCACTCAAGGTGCTGCTCGAGCCGGTGGAATCATGACGTCGTTGCCGGCGGGCTTCCGTGCCGTTTACCTGGTGGGCAGGCGCCGCCTCGAGGTGCGCGAGGCGCCGTTGCCGCGGCCGGGGGCCGGGGAGATCCTCCTTCGGATCGGTGCGGCCACCACCTGCGGTACCGATCTCAAGGTGTGGCAGCGCGGCGGCCACCCCCGCATGCTGACCGTGCCCTGCCCGTTCGGCCACGAGATGGCGGGCGTCGTGGCCGCCGTGGGGGACGCTGTCAAAACCGTGGGTGAGGGTGCGCGTGTGGTGGTCGCCAACTCGGCTTCGTGCGGCGAGTGTACGGCGTGCCGAGCCGGGCACGAGAACCTGTGCCGGGATCTTGTCTACCTGAACGGCGCCTTCGGTGAGTACCTGCTGATTCCAGAGCGGTTCGTGCTTCGCAGCACCTACGGCATCGCCCCGGGCCTTCCTCTCGAGCTCGCCACGCTGGCGGAGCCGCTGGCGTGCGTTCTCCACGGCCTCGAGGTGTGTGCTCTGGACGGGCGAGAGGGGGTGCTCGTACTCGGCGCCGGCCCCGTCGGCCTGATGTTCGTTGCCGTGCTGGCGGCGCGCCGCCGCCGGGTGGTGCTGGCTGACCTCATTCCGCGACGCCTGGAGGTGGGTCGTGCCCTGGGCGCCGCCGAGACGATTCTCTTGAGCGGCGGCGAAGGGGACACCGAGCGGCTGCGTGGTGGGTTCGCGGGCACGGGCCCCGAGCTGGTCGTCGAAGCGACCGGCCACCCCCCGGCCTGGGAGGCTGCCATCGGTGCCGTGGTGCCGGGCGGCGAGGTGCTCCTGTTCGGGGGTTGCCTGCCGGGAACCACGGCTTCGTGCGACACCCATCGTCTGCACTACTCGGAGCTGACCATTCGCGGCGCCTACCACCACCGCCCGGCGACCTTCCGGCAGGCAGTGCGCTCGCTGGAGGAGGGACTCGACCTGGGCCCCATCGTGGACCACCAGCGTCCCCTGGACGAGGTCGGCGACGCCCTCGCCGCAATGGAGCGCAGGGAGATCCTCAAGGCCGTCATCCGGCCGTGAGCGGCCGGGGAGTAGCTTCGCTGCTCCGAGACCCCCGTTGCCCGTCGCAGCCGGTCGCGAGCGGAGGATTCGGGCTACCATGGATCTCATGAGGAGACACGCTCTCGTTCTCGTTCTGCTCGTGGTTGTGGGTTTTGGCCTCTGGGGGTGCAGGCGCCAGGCTGCTCAGGAGCACTTCAAGGTTGCGCTGGTGACGCCAGGGCCGGTGTCGGACGCGGGGTGGAACGCCGCCGCCTACGCGGGCCTCAAGCGCATCGGGACGGATCTCGGCGCCCAGACCGCCCACTTCGAGGCCTCGTCGCCGGCGGAGTTCGAGGAGAGCTTCCGGGACTTCGCTCGGCGCGGGTTCTCGCTCGTGTTCGGCCACGGTTTCGAGCTGCAAGATGCGGCGATGACGGTGGGGGCGGAGTTCCCGCACACCGACTTTGTCATCACCTCCGGGCTCGCCACCAGGCCCAATGTCGCTGGGCTGGTGTTTCGTCTCGAGCAGGCGGCCTATCTGGCCGGGGTGCTTGCGGGCAAGGTGTCAACCTCGGGTGTGGCCGGTGCCGTGGGTGGGATGGAGATTCCGCCGGTGCGCCTGGTGTTCGACGGTTTTCGCAAGGGCTTCCTCGAGGCGAGGCCGGACGGCAAGGTCAAGGAGATTTACCTCGGCAACTGGGAGGACGTGGCGGCGGCCCGCCAGGCGACGCTGTCGCTGATCGACCAGGGGGCCGATGTGATCATCCAAAACGCCGATGCCGCGGGCCTCGGCGTCTTCCAGGCCTGCCGCGAGCGCGGCGTGCTGGCCTTTGGCACCAACGGCGACCAGACGTCGGTGGCTCCCGACGTAGTCCTCGCGTCCGCGGCGATGGACATCCCGGAGGCCATGGTCAGGATCGCCCGTGAGGTGAAGGCGGGTCGGTTTACCGGCACCGTCCACACGTTCGACCTCGCGTCGGGAGTGGTCAAGCTTGCGACCAACCCCGGGCTCTCCTCCCGGGTGCCGGAGGAGGCGTGGGACGCTGTCGCAGCCGCGCACCGGGACATCGTGAGCGGAAAGATCGAGCTGGAGCGGTTCGGGCCGTGACCCCCCTGCCGCCGCGACTCGCGCTCAGCGGTCTGGTGCGTCGCTTTCCCGGCGTCACCGCGCTCGCTGGCGTCAGCCTGTCGGCGGCGGCCGGCGAGGTGGTGGCCTTGCTCGGGGAGAACGGCGCCGGCAAGTCGACCCTGGTGGAAGTTATCGGCGGCGGCCTCCGTCCGGATGGCGGCACCTTGGAGCTCGATGGCGAGCCGTACCGGCCGCTCGACCCGCTCGACGCCCAGCGCGCGAGAGTCTCCGTGGTCCACCAGCACTTCCAGCTGGTGGAGGCCTTCACGGTCGGCGAAAACCTGCGCCTGGCGATGAAAGAGGGCTCGCTTGCGAAATGGGAGGAGATGCAGCTCCGGCTCGGCCTGCCGTTGCCACCCCTGGAGGCGCGGGTTGCCGCGCTTGGCGTGGGCGAGCGCCAGCGGCTCGAGATCGGCAAAGCGCTGCTGTCGCAGCCCCGCCTGCTGCTCCTGGACGAGCCGACAGCCGTGCTGACACCGGCGGAGGCCGACGCGCTCTTCAACGCCGTGCGTCGGTTGGCGGCCGAGGGAACAACCGTTCTCTTCATCACGCACCGGCTCGATGAGGTGCGGCGGGTGGCCGACGGGGTCGTGGTCCTGCGCCGGGGGCAGGTGGTCGACCGCTTGCCGGCAACCGCCGAGGCGCGGCGGCTAGCCGAGGCGATGACGGGCGAGCTTCCCCGGTCAGCGGAGCGCAAGAAGGGAGCTCTCGGCGACGTGGTGGCGCGTCTGTTCAGCGTCGCGTTGCCGCCGCAGTTGGAGCCACTCGATCTGGAGCTACGGATGGGAGAGATCGTGGTGCTTGCCGGCGTCGACGGCAACGGCCAAGCGGCGGCCGCCGAGCGGCTGGCGGGACTCTCCGACGGCCCCGGAGAGATCGAGGTTGACGGCGTGCGTCTGTCCTCGCCGACGCCATCGCAGCTGCGACGGCTCGGTGTGTGGGTGATCCCGGGAGACCGTACCCGGGAGGGACTAGCGCCGTCGCTGAGCGTGGCCGAGAACTTGATTCTGGGCCGCCACCGTCACGGCGCCTGGCGGCGCGGGCCGCTACTGGAGCCGGCAGCAGTTCGTGTGGAAGGGGAGCGTCTGGTGGCGGAGTTCGGCGTTGTCGGCGACGCCGTGCAGGCCGTGTCGCAGCTTTCCGGAGGTAACCAACAGAAGGTGATCGTTGCCCGGGCGGTGTCGGCGAGGCCGCGGGTGCTCGTGGCTATTCACCCGACGCGCGGGCTGGATGTGACTGCGGCAGCGACCGTTCGAGCCCAACTGGCGGTGGCTGCGGCCGCGGGCGCTGGAGTGCTCGTCGTGACCGCCGACCTGGAGGAAGCGGTGGAGACCGCGGACCGGATCCTGGTGCTGTCTCGCGGCAGGGTGGTGGGAGAGGGCGGCCGCGGGACATCGCTGGGGCGACTCGCGCGGTGGGTGGGAGGCGAGGCCGCATGAGGCGCTGGCTGCTTGCCATGGCCGTGATCGCCGGCGCCGGGCTGGTGGTGGTGCTGGCGGTCGGCGCTGATCCGTGGCAGGCGCTCGGCGCCGCTCTCGCGAGTGCCTTCGGGTCGCCGGTCGCGGTGCAGGAGACGCTGGCCAGGACGACGCCCCTTCTGTGGTGCGGCCTGGCCGTGGCGCTCGCCTTCAGGGCCGGGGTGTGGAACATCGGCGCCGAGGGGCAGCTGCTCGCCGGCGCGACGGCGGCCACGGCGGCGGTGCTCGCGGTTCCAGCGGGGCCGTGGAGCGGCCCTCTGGGGCTGCTGGCCGGCGGCCTGGCCGGGGCGGCGTGGGCAGGGATCGCCGCCGCGCTACGGCTGTGGCGTGGCGTCAACGAGGTGCTCTCCACGATTCTCCTCAACCTGATTGCGGTGGCGGGTGTGTCGTGGGCCGTCCACGGCCCACTGCAAGAGGCTGCGCGCACCTACCCGCAGAGCGACGCGATACCCCGTGCCGCCTGGTTGTGGCGTCCGTTTCCGCCCGGCCGCCTCAACCTCGGCTTCCTGCTCGCGCTGGCGGCAACCGGGCTCTTGGTGCTGGCGCTGCGGCGGACCGGCTGGGGCCTCGAGATCCGTGCCGGCGGCGACTCTCCGGAGACGGCGCGTGTGTGCGGTATCCGCGTCGAGCGAGTTCAGGCCGGCGCCCTGGTTCTCTCCGGACTACTGGCCGGGCTCGGGGGCGCGGTCGAGCTCACCGGAATGACCCACCGGCTGTTCGAGCGCTTCAGCCCGGGCTGGGGCTACTCCGGCATTGCTGTGGCCTTGCTGGGCGGCCTCGAGCCGGTCGCCACCGCCGTCGCCGCGGCCCTCTTCGGCGCCCTTGCCGCGGCCTCGGGCGGGCTGCAGCGCGTGGCCGGTGTGCCTACGGTGGCGACCCTGCTCATCCAAGGACTCGTGATCATCGTGCTTGCGGCGAGGAGGCAGCGGTGAGTCCGGCCGAGGTGCTGACGGCGGCGGCACCGCTGCTGTGGGCGGCGCTGGCCGAGCTGCTCGGCGAGCGTGCAGGAGTGCTCAACATCGGGATCGAGGGAGTCATGCTGAGCGGCTGCCTGGCGGCGGCGCTGACGGCGACGCCGCTGGGTCCCTGGTGGGGGCTAGCGGCCGCGGCGGTCGCGGGGTGTCTCGCCAACCTGCTGTTCGCGATGGTCATCGCTTCCGGCGCCGACCAGGTCGTGGCCGGCACCGGCATGGTGCTGGTCGGCGCGGGCCTCACGGGGGCCATCTTCCGCAGCCTGCAGGCGCGCGGCTTCTCGGGCGCGCTGGTGCCGACGCTGCCGTGGGGGCCGCTCGAGGTCGGCGCTCTGGTGCTGGTTGCCCTCGTGTGGTGGTTCCTGCAACGCACGCGGGCAGGGCTCATCGTGCGCGCTTGCGGCGAGAACCCGGATGCCGTGGCGGCGGCCGGTCGCAATCCGGTCACAGTGAGAGTGGCCGTGCTCGCCGTGGCCGGCGGATTGGTGGGAGTGGGGGGGGCGGCGCTGGTCCTGCGGGCGGCCGGGTCGTTCGTAGAGGGCATGACCGCGGGGCGGGGGTTCCTCGCCCTCGCTCTGGTGCTCCTCGGGCGCTGGCGGCCGTTACCGATCGCCATCGGGACCGTGCTCCTGGGCGCCGCCACCGGCTTCCAGTTCCACCTCCAGGGGTTGGGCCTCGCGGGAGTTCCATATCAGCTGTTGCTGGCGCTGCCCTACGTCCTGACGCTGGCCGTGTTGGCGCTCGTGCCACCGTCACGCGTAGGCGGCCCGGCGGCGCTGGGCAAGGCCTACCAGCGCCAAAGGTAGCGATTCGCTGCGCGAATCGCTAGTTGGTGATCCCGGGGAACTCGTCGTCCCAGGCGTGCATCTCTTCGTCGCTAAAACCGAAATGGTGACCGATCTCGTGCAGCAAGGTGAGCTGGATCTGCCGGATCAGGGCGTCACGGGTCGGGCATGCCGCCAGGAGTGGTCGACGGAAGAGCAGGACTACATCGGGAAGGACGTTCCCGTAGGCCTCGCCGCGGCGGTCCAGAGGGACTCCGGTGTAGAGGCCGAACAGCGTGTGGTGGCGGGGATCGAGGCCGACCGACTCGATCATCCCGTGGTCGGGCGCTTCGCGCACCTGGACGACGATATTCTCCAGCAGCTCGGCGAAGGAGAGGGGAAGCTGGTCGAGGGCATCGGCGACGACCTCTTCGAACTCGGCTGATGACATCTGCACGGTGCCATGATAGCTCGGGCTGCCCGGGTTGCGTGCCACCGTAACGGCACGGCGCGCGGTGGATGCTCTCGGGTGCTCAAGAGCACGTGTAAAGTGGTGCCGGCCGACAAGCTCAACGGAGAGGAGTCGCTGATGAGTCCGAATCTGGTCAGCGTGCTGGGAATGCTCGCGCTACTCGGGATCGCGTGGGCCATGTCGTACCACAGGACGCGGGTCAAGGTCAGGATCGTGGCCTGGGGGATCGGACTGCAGTTCCTGTTCGCGATGATCATCCTGCGCAAGGACTACCTGAGCTACATCGGCATGAGCGTGCTCGGGCTGCTGATCGTGGTGTACCTACTGCAGCGTGATCACCTGAGGCTTGGCGGCGGCTGGTGGCCGGTGGCAGCGATCGCGTCCGGAGCCGGCGTGATCGGCGTCCTCGCCGGTCGCTTCGCGGCACCCGTACTGGCGCCGGCGCTGGTGGCCCTGGTGATCCTGCTCATCGTCAATGCGCGTCTCAAGCTGTCGCAAGCGGCGCAGCGGTTCGGCGCCGCCCTGGTGGTCATTCTCGGGGTCGCAGCCCTGGTTTCGCACGGTATCCATGGCCGGATCCTGTTCGGCGCCTTCTCCGACAAGGTGGCGGCGTTTCTCAACCTGTCGGACTACGGCGCCCGCTTCCTGTTTGGTAACTTGGCAGACCCCAAGTACTTCACCGCTGCTGCCGGCGCGACCTGGCCCGGCTTCGGCTTCCAGTTCGCGTTCAAGGTCCTGCCGACCATCGTCTTTTTCGGCGGCTTCATGGGGATCCTCTACCACCTCGGGGTCATGCAGAAGGTGATCGAGGCGATGGCCAGGTTCATGCGCTGGACAGTTGGTACCTCGGGCGCCGAGACGCTGTCCTGTAGCGCCAACATCTTCGTTGGTCAGACCGAGGCGCCGCTGCTGATCAAGCCGTTCCTCGACGACATGACCAACTCCGAGCTGCTGACCGTGATGGTGGGCGGGTTCGCAACCATTGCGGGTGGCGTCCTGGCAGGCTACATCGCGATGGGGATCCCGGCCGGGCACCTGATCGCAGCCAGCGTCATGTCGGCGCCGGCGGCGCTGGTGATGGGGAAGATCGTCTTCCCCGAGCTCGAGCACTCGCGCACGGCAGGTGACACGGCGTTTCCGGAGATCATGACCGGCGACAACGTGATCGAGGCGGCAACCGCCGGTATCAGCGACGGCCTCAAGCTGGCGGTCAACGTCGGCGCCATGTTGATCGGTTTCATTGCCCTGATCGCCGTGGTCGACGTCCTCCTCAACTTCGGGGACCGGCTGATTGACGGCGCCCTTCTGCACGGGGCCTACGTGACCTACGGCTCCGGAGGAATGTCGCCCGTGACCGGCGAGTTTCAGGGCATCTTCCCCGGCTCCCTGCAAACCCTGTTCGGCTCGGTGCTGCGGCCGCTGGCGTGGCTGATGGGCGTGCCGTGGGTCGACGCGGCGAAGGTCGGGAACCTGCTGGGCGTGAAGCTCTCGCTCAACGAGTTCGTGGCCTACGGCACCCTTGGCACCTACATCCACGGCGGTCTCCTGAGCCGACGAGCGGTCGTGATTGCCACCTACGCGCTGTGCGGTTTCGCCAATTTCTCGTCGATAGGTATCCAGATCGGCGGCATCTCGGCGCTCGCGCCGGATCGCCGCAAGGATCTCGCTCGCCTCGGGTTGCGGGCGATGTTCGCCGGCGCCCTGGCCTCCTGGCTGACTGCGACCATCGCTGGTATCCTGCTCTGACGACTGGGAGGGACCCCTCATGAACTGTCGTATCCTGCATCTTCGCACTCTTGTCGCCCTTGCGGCGGCCCTCGTCGTCACGGCCTGCGGCATGGTCGATCCCAATCGCCCGGTCGCGCAGCCGGATACCAACGTCTTCGGCAACCTGCTCGAGGTTAGCCCGAATCCGGACCGGCCAGGGGTGATCACTGTCGAGGTCCAGGTTGGGCCGCCGCGGGAGCTGACGCGGAGGGAGCACGAGGAGAAGAGGCCAACCCCAGCGATCGAGGGCCGGATCACTGCCGAGGTGTCGGTGACACCGGACTCGGTGGTGCTGGTTCGCGGGCGCTCGGGCCTGCTTGATCAGCTGTCGCCGGGCAGCGAGGTTGCGGTCGTACCCATACCCGGAACGACACGCATGATCGGTGCTTCGCGTGTCCTCCTCGACGCCGCACAGATCATGGACTTCGAGACCTTCCATCGCTGGCAGCTTCCGACGCTGGGCAAGGCCACGGAGCAGGCGCCCGCCGACGATCCGGCCCGCGTCAACTCGTCCGGTGTCGAGCACGTTCCGGTGCCGGTGTCCGGGGGACGGGTCCTCTACTTTTCGGCACACCTGCGCCGTGCCTGGGATCCGAAGATGCCGTCTTTCGGAGCCCGGCGGCCGGGGTTGTCGGAGTCGCCGAAGGACGGCGTCGGCAGGGAGCTGAGCTATCGCACAAAGCTGGGCAAGTCGGGTTGGTCGACTCCGGAACGAGTCCAGTTCCCGGGCCTCGACACGGCGCGGGAGGCCCGGGTGACCTGGATGAACGAGGACGAGACAGTCTGCCTGGTGACGGTGCGTGAGGGCGACGGCCCGCCACGGGTGGGACGCTCCGAGCGGAAGAGCCCGCGCGGTCCGTGGGGAGCGGTGAAGGAGTTGGAGAAGCTCGGGAAGGGAGAGACACGTGGCGGTGTCTACCTTGCCGGGAGCACAACCAAGATCGCGTTTGCTCGCCCGGCTGCGCCCAAGGCCGCTCTCGATCTCTTCCTGTTTGACCCGAGCAAGCGGGCTGATGCGATGCCGCTGGACCCACGGATCAACACCCCCTCGACGGAGTGGAGCCCTCGCGTCGGCCCATCCAACCAGCTGTTGTTTTGCCGCGGCGACCGCCAGCTCATCTACTCCAAGGGGATCGTCGATGCACTCCGTCTGCCGGGCCCCTTCCGTCGCGTCCTGACGGAGGCAAACCCGACCCGGGACGGGAAGTGGATGTTCCTCTGCCAGCCGCACTACACGCCGATCGAGCTCGACCAAGACATCTTCGTCGCGCCGTGGAAGCCGGACGGTTCCCTCGGCGAACCCGTCGCCATCGATGACTGGCGGCCTTAGCCCGAATCCTGCATCTCCCTTTGAGTCAAGTTGTTTCCGCGCGGGAACGTGATACCGGCGAGGCGACGATTGAACGCTTAGCCCGCATTATTCATGAGCGATTGCAGCCGAATCGGGGCTCCCTGCCGGGTCTCTAGCTGTTCTCGATGTCCCAGAGGTCGCGAACGGCGGGGTGGTCCCACGGCACCCTGAACTCGTCTGGATCGTCGAGGTCGAACGGCCGCGTGACAATGTAGAGCAGGGCACAGTGGTCGGTCAGCGGTCGGTAGCCGTGGGCGACACCGGGTGGGATCTTCAGCCACATGTCTCGGCCGCCACCTGTGACCACGACCTGGGTCGCGCCCGAGGTCGGCGAGGCGGCGCGCAGGTCCCACAGCACGATCTTCATCTTGCTCTCTGGCGGGCAGAACCAGACGTCCGTCTGCCTGAGGTGGTAGTGCAGGCCTTTGACGGTGCTCGTGAGGTCGACGATGGAGTAATTCATCTGCGCGACCTCGACGCCGGTGAAGAACCGGGCCAGCTCCTCCGAGCCGGCGCTGGTCGCCCCGCTGCGGTAGATCTCGAGGAACAGCCCGCGGTCGTCCACGAGACGCTTGAGTCGTAGGGTCTCCACGCCGTCGATCGAGGCACCACCGACGTAGCTCTTGGAGCTGCTGCGGTGCTCCGTGAGGATCTCGTCTGGTCTCAGCTCAGGGTGGGACATGACCACCTCCGCCTGCCAGCTTAGCGAACGGCGTGGAGAATGCCAACGTGTGGGATACGCCTCAGGCCGAGTCTCGCAGGTAGGCCACAGTGGCTCCCCAGCCGCCACCTGCGGGCGGCGCGTCATGAAAAGCCTCGACCAGGGGATGGTCTTCGAGGACCGAGCGAACCCGCTCGCGCTGGACGCCGATACCGCGCCCGTGGATGAGGCGGATCTCCCGGAAGCCGGCGGCGTGCGCCGCCTCGAGGTAGTCCCGCACCGCTGCCGGAATGTCGGGGGGGTTGAAAGGGTGCAGGTCGAAGCTGTCCTCCACCGGTAACCTGACCACGTCCTCCTGCGCGGCGTCCTGCTTCTCCTCCCCGCCTCCATTTTGGACCGGCGGGGGCTGCGCCGAGCTTCCGGCTGCGAGCACAATCACTGTCATGACGGCGAGAATGCCGGCGAAGATCGCGAGCGCCCACCAGGCTCGCGGACCGAGCCAGCGGGACAACGGCCAGGTGAGGAGAGCAGCCACCGCCAGAGCAGCGAGCTTGGTCGCTATATAGGTGGCACGGGCGGGGCGATCAGCGAACAGGGGCTGCGCCACCTCAGGCCTCTCGCAGGTCATCCGCCAGCTCGCGCAGGCTGGGAGGCGGTGCGACCGGGCTCCAGGGACCATGCGCCAGGCTGTAGTAGACGGTCATGCCGTCGCGACGGGAGGACACCATGCCACCCGAGCGCAGGCGGCTGAGGTGCTGGGAGACAGCTGCCGGCGTCATCTCGAGGACGGTGGCCAGGTCGCATACGCACAGCTCGCCCGCGCACTTGAGCAGGCTGAGAATCTTGAGGCGGCTGTCACTCGCCAGCAAAGCGTGCTGGCCCGCGAGCCGACGATAGACTTCGACACGGCCGCGAAGCTCGGCGCGCAATCGCCTCAGCTTTTTCGGCGACATGTCCGGTGATACGCACTCCAGGCTGTCGTCGTCCATGGGCGGGCCCCCGTGTATCATTCCATCACTATTTTAGAATACTCTTAATATTTGTCAAGTGGAGGAGAGAGGAGAAAGGAGTCGAGGGAGCAAGGGAGCAAGGGAGC
>CAZKGM010000013.1:57361-75732 GCA_964552395.1 uncultured Thermoanaerobaculia bacterium
TGTCAAGTGGAGGAGAGAGGAGAAAGGAGTCGAGGGAGCAAGGGAGCAAGGGAGCAAGGGAGCAAGGGAGCGAGGGAGCGAGGGAGCGAGGGAGCGAGGGAGCGAGGAGGTGTAGAGATCTACCCGCCCGTCAGCGACGAGAGAAGGCGGGGTACCGATTGACGCAAGCAACAAGAGGGACTTTGGTTAGCTCTGTGAAAACTCCCTCGGGCGCTCGGTGAGAAGAGGTTCTTACGGGTAAATTCGATTCAGCGTCCGCGGGTAGGGGATCGCTTCGCGCAGGTGGTGGATGCCGCACAGCCAGCTGACACAGCGTTCGATGCCCATGCCGAAGCCGGAGTGCGGGAACGAGCCGTAGCGGCGGACGTCGAGGTACCACTCGAAGGCAGCCTTGGGCAGGGAGTGAGCGGCGATCTGCCGTTCGAGGTGCTCGAGGGAGTCGGAACGCTCGGAGCCGCCGATGATCTCGCCGTAGCCCTCCGGCGCCAGGACGTCGACCGCGAGGGCACGGGTCGGGTCGTCTGGGTCCGGCTGCATGTAGAACGCCTTGATTGCGGCCGGGTAGCGCGTGACCATCACCGGCCGGTCGTACAGGTTTGCGAGCATGGTTTCCTCGTCGGCCCCGAAGTCGTCACCGTGCTGGGTTGAGTGGCCCTTGTTCCTGAGCGCCTCGACGGCATCCCCGTAGTCGAGGCGGGGGTACGGCCGCCGGGTGGCAGGCTCGAGCAGCGAGGTGTCGCGCTCGAGGCGGTCGAGATCGTCGGCGCAGCGGTCGAGAACCCGCGCAACGATCTCGGACAGGAACTCCTCGGTGAGCTCGAGCAGGCCCTCAAAGTGCATCCACGCCACCTCGGGCTCGACCATCCAGAACTCGGTCAGGTGGCGGCGCGTCTTCGACTTCTCGGCGCGGAAAGTGGGGCCAAAGCAGTACACCTTGCCGAACGCCGCCGCGGCGGGCTCGAGGTAGAGCTGCCCTGATTGCGACAGGAATGCCTGGTCCCCGAAGTAGTCGGTCTCGAAGAGTGTCGAAGTGCCCTCGCAGGCAGCAGGCGTGAGGATCGGCGAGTCGATGAGGGTATAGCCGCGACTGTGGAAGAAGTCGCGTATTGCCATCTCCAGCTCGGAGCGAACACGCAGGACCGCATGCTGGCGTTTCGAGCGCAGCCACAGGTGGCGGTGGCTGAGCAGGAAGTCGACCCCGTGCTCCTTCTTGCCGATCGGAAACTCGGGCGCAACCTGGATCGGGCGCAGTCCGGTCACCTTCAGCTCATACCCACCCGGGGCGCGTTCGTCGATGGCGACGACGCCGCGAATCTCGAGCGACGACTCCTGGGTCAGCTCGACGGCGGCCTCCCAGGTCGCCTCGTCGACCTCCGGACGGAAGACGACGCACTGCAGGTACCCGACGCCGTCGCGCAGGATGATGAAGCGGATCTTGCCCTTCTTGCGCCAGTTGAAGACCCAGCCGCAAAGAGCAACCTCATCGCCGACATGCTCGGACAGCTCGCCAATCGTGATTGCAGGTACCGTCATCTCCAGGCCTCCCGCCTCGGAGGCGGCATTCTACACGAGCCTGCTCCCCGGGAGAGCCCCTCAAGTGGACGTTCCCGAGCATTTGCGTCAGAATGTGACCTGTTCAGACTCGGCTGCGACGGGAGGTGCCCATGAAGGTCTACCACGTCAAGGATGAAAAGGGTCAGAGGTTCCTGGGGCGCCTCGAGCGACGGCGGGAACTGCTCCTGTCCGACCAGACCTTCGCCAAGGCGCGATCGGTCATTTCGGAGATCCGTAAGCGAGGGGACCGCGCGCTTCTCAAGCACATCCGTGCCCTCGACCTGGAGGGGCTGTCAGGCGACGAGATTCGCCTGACAGGCATGCCGTCGGGTAGCGAGGAGGAGCTTCCAGACGATCTGAGGCGGGCCATCGATGCCTCGGTCGATGCGGTGACCCGATTCCACCGCGGGCAGGTGAGTGAAGGCTACACGCAGGAGAACGACGGCACGCTGCTGAGTCTGCGGCTCCATTCCGTGCCATCGGTGGGAATCGTGCTCCCGAGCCGTCACCACGTCGACCTGACCTCTCTCATTATGCTGGCGGTTCCCGCACGTCTGGCGGACGCGGAGCGGATTGCGGTGGCGGTGTCACCGCGTATCTACCTCGGGTCGCCGACGCTGCGCTACCTTCTGGAGCGGCTGGAAGTAGACGACGTGTATCTGATGAGCGGCGTGCACGCCGTGGCGGCGCTGGCCTACGGCACCGATTCGGTAGATCCGGTCGATCTCATCGTCGGCGGCGGTGATCCCTTGCTGCTGGCATCCAAGTACCTGGTTGCACATCGGGTGGCCGTGGACTCTCGCGGCGGTCTCCCGGAGATCGTGATCATCGCCGACACGTCGGCCGAGCCGGAGCAGGTGACGAGCGACCTGCTGGCCCAGCTGGAGCACGATGAGGATGCGCTCGGGCTCGTACTGACGACCTCCCAGCGCATTGCCAAGCGGGTCAACGCGCGAGTCACCGCGCAGCTGCGCAAGCTGGCCAAGGGACACCCGGCGCGCGAGGCCGTCAAGCGATGGGCCGGTGTACTGATCGTCGATAGCGGCGCCGAGGCTTGTGCCGTCGCCAACCGGCTGGCACCGAGTCGTGTCGAGCTGCTGGTGGGGGCGCCGCACGCTCTCGTGGACCGCCTGACGACGGCGGCGCTCGTGACCCTCGGACCATGGAGCCCGTCGGCGCTCGCCGACTCCGTATCGGGCGCCAGCCACGTGCTGCCGACCCTCGGCGGCGCGGTGGCACGTGGCCCATTGACGGTGTCGGATTTCTACCGCTCGACCTGTGTTGTCGAGGTGGCGGCCCATCACTACCCCAAGATGGCCCACGAGGCCAGACTGCTGGCCGAGGCCGAGCAGCTGCCGCTGCACGTGGCCTCACTGACGGCGGGAAGTCGCGGCGAACGGTAGCCGGATCCCGGCGCCGGCCTTCGTGACCGGCCCAGCGGGCGGCCGTTGCAGTAGGGAGGCGTAGTCGTTGCACAGGAGGGAACCTCTCGGTCATGAACTGCCGCTGATCGTGGCTCCGGGCCGGAACCGGTTTCTCGAGCTCGCGCGCGGGCACGATGTGGTTCCAGCCTACCTCGAGCTGACAGCGGACACGGTGACCCCGTTCCTGGTGTGGAGCCGGCTGGCGGCAAGGCAGAGGAACCCGTTTCTGCTCGAGAGTGTGGAGGGCGGTGAGCGGGCTGCGCGGTACTCGTTCATCGGCGCCGACCCTTGCGGCGTCGTCGAGCTGCGCGGCGGGACGGCGTTCGTGGACGGTGCGCCGCAACCGGGAGCCGCCCTCGGGGTCCTGCGCCGGGCGACCGACTGGGGGAGCGTGGCGCCGGTGGACGGCCTACCGCCTTTCTGCGGCGGCGCGGTCGGGTACCTGGGCTACGATGCGGTGCGCTTGATCGAGCGGCTGCCGGACAGTTGCCGTGACGAGGAGGGGATGCCGGAGGGCTGGTTTGGGCTCTACGACGCGGTCGTGGCTCTCGACCGGGCTCGGCAACGGCTGGTCCTCGTGGTCGCGGCGCGCGTCGGCAAAGATCCTGAGGGTGCCTGGGAGCGCGCGCTGGAGCGCCTCGGGCTGCTGCGGGCGGCGGTGATCGCGGGCAACGGCGTGGTCCGCCCGGATCCGATCCCGGACCCGCCTGCCGGGTCCTGGCAGGGGTGGGTCGGGGCTCCGGAAGAGGAGGCCTACCTCGAGGCGGTGCGGCGAGCCCGCGAGTACATCCTGGCCGGCGACATCTTCCAGGTCGTGCTGTCTCGCCGATGGCGCCGTATGCCGCGCTGCACCGGCGCCGAGATTTACCGAATGCTGCGGCTGACCAACCCGTCGCCGTACATGTTCCTGTTCGACACCGGGCAGGCGCGAGTGCTGGGAGCGAGCCCGGAGATGTTGGTACGGGTGCGCGGCGGCCGAGTCACCACCTGCCCCATCGCCGGCACGCGCCGGCGGGGACGAAACACCGCGGAGGATCTGGAGCTCGCGACCGAGCTGCTGGCGGATCCGAAAGAGCGGGCCGAGCATGTGATGCTGGTCGATCTCGGCCGCAACGATGTCGGCAAGGTGAGTGTGCCGGGGACGGTGCGCCTGGCTCGCGACATGGAGGTGGAGCGCTACAGCCACGTTATGCACCTTGTGAGCGAGGTCGGCGGTGAGCTTCGCAAGGGAAAGGACGCTTGGGACGCCCTCGTCGCCTGCTTCCCTGCCGGTACCCTGAGCGGCGCCCCGAAGGTGCGAGCGATGGAGATCATCGACGAGCTTGAGGAGGTTCGCCGCGGGGTGTACGGCGGGGCCGTGGGCTACCGTGACATCAGAGGCGACCTCGACTCTTGCATCGCTATCCGTACTCTGGTCGAGCGTGGCGGTACGGTGCAGGTGCAGGCCGGCGCTGGCATCGTGTACGACTCGGTGCCGAAGAGCGAGCTCGCCGAGTGCGCCAACAAGGCACGGGCGCTGGTGGAGGCGGTGGCGATGGCGGAGGTTGCAGCCAGAAGGAGCGAGGGGCCGTGATGATCCTGATGGTCGACAACTACGACTCCTTCACGTACAACTTGGTGCAGGAGCTGGCCGAGCTGAGCGACGCCGAGATCCACGTTCTCCGCAACGATGCCGCCTCGGCCGAAGAGATGCTGGCCCTGGGGCCGCAAGCGGTGGTCATTTCCCCGGGCCCGGGCACCCCGGAGCGTGCGGGTGTCACGATGGAGCTGATCGAGCGGGCCGCGGCGGTGCCGCTGCTCGGAATCTGTCTTGGACATCAGGCGCTGGCCGCGGTGCACGGAGCGCGTATCGTGCGTGCGCCGGAGCCGGTCCACGGCAAGACCTCGGAGATTCACCATGGCGGTGGAGGTGTATTCGCCGGTCTTCCGGAGCCGCTGACGGCGACCCGCTATCACTCGCTGGTGGTCGAGCGCGGCAGCGTGCCGTCCAAACTCGAGGTGACCGCCTGGACAGACGACGGCCTGGTGATGGGGCTTGAGCACCGCGAGCGGCCGCACCACGGCGTCCAGTTCCACCCTGAGTCCTACCTGACGCGCGACGGGATGCGTCTCCTCGCTGGGTTCCTCCGCCTCGCCGGTGTGCCGATGCGCGGCGGGCGCGTAGCATGAGCGCCGCTGCGCCAAACATCAGGGACCTTCTCAAGAGACTGATGGGCGCTGAAGCCCTGTCCTCGGCTGCCGTCGAGGGCTTCTTTGGCGCGCTCATGGAAGGGGCGGTGGACGACGTGCACGCGGCCGCGATGCTGGTCGCTCTGCGCATGAAAGGCGAGAGTGGGGCGGAGCTCGCCGCGGCCGCGCGTGCCATGAGGGCGCGAGCCGTACGGGTGCCCCTGGCGGCCCCGGAGGCCGCAGTGGATACCTGCGGTACGGGCGGTGACGGCGCCGACACAATCAACATTTCGACCGCCGCGGCTCTGGTGACAGCAGCCGCCGGCGTGCCGGTCGCCAAGCACGGCAACCGTTCCGTGTCCTCGCGCTGTGGCTCTGCCGACGTGCTGGAGGCATGCGGGGTTCGTCTCGCCCTTCCCGCAGAGAGCCTGGGGGCGCTGGTGGACGAGATCGGGATTGCCTTCTTGTTTGCACCGCCGCTGCACCCCGCAATGCGCGCCGTGATGCCGGTCCGCCGCGCCCTCGGTGTGCGAACCACGTTCAACCTCTTGGGGCCTCTCACCAACCCGGCCGGCGTCCGCCGCCAGGTCGTCGGGGTGTGGGGCGCGGAGGTGCAGCTCTTGGTTGCCGAGGCGCTGGCGGAGCTCGGCGCCGCGCACGCGCTGGTCGTGCACTCGGCCGACGGCCTCGACGAGCTGTCGGTGGCGGCCTGCACGGCGGTCGTCGAGGTCCGCGACGGGGGCGTCGTCTCCCGGTACGACATCGATCCCGCCGCGCTCGGTATCGAGGCGGGTGACGGGCGGGCGCTCGCGGGCGGCGACGTCGCCTTCAACGCCGGGCGGTTGCGCGAGGTCCTGGCGGGGGAGCGCTCGGCCGCCGGCGAGGCCGTCGCTCTCAATGCCGGCGCCGCGCTGTACGTCGGCGGGGCGGTGGCCGGGATCGGCGAGGGACTGGCGTTGGCACGCGAGACCCTTCGCGCGGGCCGGGCGGTGGCGCTGCTCGACCGCCTCGCGAGCCGCTCCGAGGAGCTCGCTAACGGTGTCTAGCTCCGTGCTCGACCGGGTCGTCGGTGCGGTCAGGCGGCGGCTCGCCGCCGTGCCGGCGAGCCCGGACCTCGAGCAGCGGGCGCGTGAGGCCGCCGAGGACCGGCGGCGGACGGGCACGCGCTCGCTGTTCGCGGCACTGGCCGTGGCCGGTCCGGTAGTCATCGCCGAGTGCAAGCGCGCCTCGCCGTCGGCGGGGGTCCTGCGCGAACCCTTCGATGCCGTCGCCCTGGCCGGTGCCTACGCGCGCGCCGGTGCAGCGGCGATCTCCGTGGTGACCGAGCGGGATCACTTCCTCGGTGACCCGGGGTGGATCCGTTCCGTTCGTGAGGTGGTGGCGCTCCCTGTCCTGCGCAAGGACTTCATCGTCTGCCGGCGTCAGCTGCTGGAGACGGCGGCCCTCGGTGCCGACGCGGTATTGCTGATCTCGCGGATTCTCGATGACCGCCTCCTCGGTGAGCTGCTGGCTTCGGCAGGCGAGCTCGAGCTGGATGTGCTGCTCGAGGTTTTCGCGGACGAGGACCCGACCCGTGCCGCCGCATCCGGAGCACGCATCATCGGCGTCAATGCGCGTGACCTGGCGACCTTCGCCGTCGATCTCGATCGCGTGGCCCGGCTCGCGGCCTCAATCCCGTCCGACCGCATCAGAGTGGCGGAGAGCGGCGTTCGTGGACGCGCCGACGTGGAAGCGTTGTCGCGAGCTGGATACGATGCGTTTCTGGTCGGCGAGCACCTGGTGCGCGCCGATGACCCCGGTGCCGCTCTCTCAGCGCTGCTGGCGGGGTGACGACGTGAAGACGAGTCCCGTGAGCGCACCGCTGGTCAAGATCTGTGGCCTCACGTGTCGTGCGGACGCCGAGGCGGCGGTGGCGGCCGGCGCCGACCTGGTGGGCTTTGTCTTCGTCCCCACGACGCCGCGTGCGGTCACGGTGGAGATGGTGGGCTGGGTGAGGTCGCTCCGTGGGGTCGAAACGGTGGGCGTGTTTCGCGACGGCGAGCTCGAAGAGATCCTCGAGGTGCGTCGTGCGCTCGGCCTCGACTGGGTGCAGCTGCACGGAGCAGAGCCGGACGGACTGCTGGAGCATCTGGGCCGCAACGTGCTGCGGTGCGTGCCGGCGACCGACGGCATCGACTGGGAGCGGGTGCTGGGGCTCGGCGACCGCTGCCTGCCGCTCCTCGACTCCGGCGCCGGCGGCGGGGTCCCGTTCGACTGGAGGATTCTGGCGGGCCGTCCCGAACAGGCGCGCTTCGGCCTCGCCGGCGGCCTGACGCCGGAGAACGTCGCGACAGCGGTGTTGGCTGCGCGGCCGGTGCTGGTCGATGTCTCCTCGGGGGTTGAGACGGCGCCCGGGCGCAAGGACGGGAAGCGGATGGCCGCGTTCGTCGCCGCCGCAAGAGGCGCGGTAAGGTAGAATCATCGGTCACGACCGGGAGGACGGATGAAACCGGCACCTGACAAGCGCGGGTATTTCGGCGCATATGGCGGCGTCTTCGTTCCGGAGACCCTCATGACGCCCCTCGCGGAGCTGGAGAAGGCCTATGCCAAGGCTTGCCGGGACCGCGGCTTCCAGTCACGGCTGCAGGAGCTCTCAGAGCGCTTTGCCGGCCGTCCGACGCCGCTCTACCCAGCGCGGCGGCTGTCGGCGCAGCTCGGAGGCGCCCAGATCTGGCTCAAGCGCGAGGATCTCTGCCACACCGGGGCCCACAAGATCAACAATGCCCTGGGACAGACGCTGCTGGCGTGCGAGATGGGCAAGCGGCGAGTGATTGCTGAGACCGGCGCCGGCCAGCACGGTGTGGCGGTTGCGACCACGGCCGCACTGCTCGGGCTGGAGTGCTGCGTCTACATGGGCTCGGAGGACATGCGTCGCCAGCGTCCAAACGTCTGGCGGATGCGACTGATGGGCGCCGAGGTGGTGGCGGTCGAAACCGGCTCGCGCACCCTCAAGGATGCGATCAACGAGGCGCTGCGGGACTGGGTGACCAACGTCAACACCACGCACTACATTCTCGGCTCGGTGCTGGGCCCGCACCCGTTTCCGATGATGGTCCGGGACTTCCAGTCGGTGATTGGGCGCGAGGCTTTCAGCCAGTTCCGCAAGGACACCCGCGGGCTGCCGGACCTGGTTGTGGCATGTGTTGGTGGTGGCTCCAACGCAGCCGGGATGTTCACCGCGTTCCTCCCCCATGAGCGAGTTCGTCTGGTGGGGGTCGAGGCCGGCGGAATCGGGAGCGAGGATGGGGAGCATGCGGCGCGTTTCGCCGGCTCCGCCCGGCCGGGCGTCCTCCACGGAACCTACACCTGGCTGCTCCAGGACCTCGAGGGTCAGATCCTCCCCACCCACTCGGTGTCGGCCGGGCTGGACTACCCGGCGGTCGGCCCGGAGCTGGCGATGTGGAGGGACAGCGGCCGTGTCAGCTTCACGAGGGTCGACGACCGGGAGGCCCTGGGAGCGTTCCACCTCCTGTCGGAGAGCGAGGGGATCATCCCTGCCCTGGAGTCGGCCCACGCCGTCGCCTACGCCGCCAAGGTCGCGCCGGCAATGCCGCTCAAGGCGCACATCCTCGTCAACCTGTCGGGGCGAGGCGACAAGGACCTGGATGAGGTCGCGCGGGTCGAAGGGAGGGAGCTGTGAGCCGGATTGGAGCGGTATTCGCCGCCGCGCGCAAGGCCCGGCGTGCCGCGTTCGTGGCCTACATCACGGCCGGCGACCCCACGCTCGAGCGGACGGTCGATCTGGCGCGCGCGCTGCGCCGCGCCGGCGCCGACCTGCTCGAGCTCGGGATCCCCTTCTCTGATCCGATCGCCGACGGTCCTACCAACCAGCGCGCGGCCGAGCGGGCCCTTGCTGCAGGGACCACGCCGCGAGGCGTGCTGGAGACGATCGGTGCGATCCGTACCCAGGGTGAGGAGATTCCGATCGTGATCTTCACCTACGCCAACCCGGTCCTGCAGTACGGTGTCGAGCGGTTCGCAGAGGACGCGGCCTCTGCCGGTGCCGACGGCGTTTTGTTTACCGACGTTCCGGTCGAGGAGCTGGACCGCTTTCAGCCGGCGCTGAAGGCGAACGGTCTCGACCCGGTGCTCCTGGTGACGCCGACGTCCACCAAGGAGCGGGTGCGAGCCGCGAGCCGTCGCGGGGGTGGCTTCCTGTACCTGGTTTCAAGAACCGGCGTTACCGGAGCGCGGCCGAGCCTCGCGGCCGACCTCGCGGCTCACGTGCGGGCGGTCCGCAAGCTGAGCAAGCTGCCGGTAGCGGTTGGGTTCGGTATCTCGTCGCCGGGCCAGGTCGAGAGCGTCGCGCGCATTGCCGACGGTGTCGTCGTTGGGTCCGCGATCGTCGATCGGATCGGCCGTCTCGGTGACAGCTGCGATCTTGCCGATTCGGTGCAGGCCTTCGTGACGCCGCTGGTGGAGGCGTGCCGGCGCTGACATGGCACGCTCGCGACGCCGACGCCTGGGGCAGAACTTCCTGACAGATCGACGCGTGGTCGCCGCGATCGTGGAGCAGCTCACCGACGAGCCCAACCGTGTGGTCGAGATCGGACCGGGCCGGGGGATCCTCACAACGGCGCTGGCCGAGAGGTTTTCGAAGGTTCTCGCTCTCGAGCTTGACGAGCAGCTGCTGCCCGGCCTCGAGGCGCGTTTTCCCGACGGACCTGTGGAGCTGCGGTACTCCGATGCGCTCACCGAGCCGCTCGAGCCGCTGCTTGGCGACGAGGCGCCGTGGCAGGTGGCGGCGAACCTGCCCTACTCGGTGGGCACGGCGATCCTGCGCCGGCTGCTGCCGCGCCATGACCTGTTCTCACGCCTGGTCGTGATGCTGCAGCGCGAGGTGGCCGAACGGGTGGTCGCGGTGCCCGGCGCTCGGGGTCATGGGCTGCTGGCCCTCGAGCGCGCCGCCCACGCCGAGGCCCGGATTGCCTTCGACGTGCCGCCGTCGGCGTTTCGGCCGCGGCCACGGGTCACGTCGAGCGTCGTCGTCCTCGACCTACGACCACCGGCGTTTGACGCCGGCGAGATCGCGTGGGCCCTGAAGCTTGCCGCGCGGGCCCTCACGATGCCGCGCAAGATGCTGTCCAACGCGTTGCGGGGGGTCGTGGGAGGCGCTGCGCTCGAGGCGGCGGAGATTCCACCAGAGGCACGACCCGGCACCATCCCGCTCGAGGCGTGGGTGAGGTTGGCGGTTGGGACGACGGGACGTGAGGCGGGCTAGCAGCCGGACCCGCCGATGGGTTCCCGGCCAGCTCGGAGCGCCTACTTGCCGGCTGTGGTCGCCGGACCCTTCGCGATCGAGATCGGCCCTTCCGGTGAGCCGGCGGAGCAGGTAGGCTCGGCTGAGGATGTCTGAACACAGGGAGTTTCCCTCCTGGAAGTTGGTTCTCAGCCTGGCGGCCATGGCGGCCGCAATCCTCGCCGTGTACCTGCCGGTGCTCCGCCTCCAGCTCACCGGCGACGACTACCAGATGGCCCAGTTCGCTCACGAGACCATGTGCAACCCTCGCCTCCTCCTGGCACCACTGGGTCAGTTCTTCAGGCCGCTTACCAACTGGTCCTTTATGATCGACCGCGCTCTCTGGGGGACGAACCCAGCCGGGTACCACGCGACGACACTGCTGCTGCAGGTTCTCGCCGCCGCAGCGCTGCTCGCGGCCTCCCTTCGGCTCGGCTTTTCGCTCCTGGTGGCAACTGTGATCGCGGTGCTGTGGGCTTGCTCCCCCTTTGGCGACGAGAATGCAGTCTGGGCGGCTATCCGTCATCAGAACTACCTCCTCATTCTCTGGATGCTGCTGGTAGCCATCTGGCCCTGGGCGGGACGAGAGGAACGGTGGTCGGTGCCGCGCCTGGCGGCGGCGGGAGCGCTCCTCGTGGCTCTTGTTCTCTCCAAGGAGTCGTGGGTGGTGACGCCGGCGCTGGTATTCATCGTCGCTGCCGCGTGCGCCGGTTGGGAGTGGCGTCGGGCCCTCAAGCCGGCCCTGCTGATGGCCGTTCCGGCGGTGCTCTATGTTGGGCTGAGGTTTGTGCTCATTCCCACGACCGGCGGCTACTTCGAGGTGAGCTGGGCGCCGCTCGTCAAGGTGCCGCACATGCTGGCGGCGTTCCTGTGGCTCGAGGAGCTCGCGCCCGTTGCGTTCTCCCTCAAGTTCACCGGTGTCCTGGCCATGGTCGCGGTAGCGGTATTGATCGTTGTCGCGTGGCGGGAACGGGCGCCCGCCGCCGTGGTCGGTGCGGCCTTCCTCTTGATTCCCATGCTGCCAACGCTCCTGGTGCCCTTTCTGCCCCAGCGTTACACGGCAATACCCTACGCGGGGTTTCTGCTCCTGGTGTGCGGCGTCGGGCGGCTGATCATGGCCAGGCTTCCGGCGGGCCTCACCAAGATCGCGGTGCCGGCGACGGTCCTGGTCGCGTTGCTTCTGGGGTCGGCTGGCGTGGCGGTCGTCCGAGCCGATCTCGTGGACTGGCGCCGTGTCTCTGACGCCCACGCACGTCTTCTCGCCCAGGCGAGGGCTGTAGCTGGAGGGCTCACAGTCGGGGAGCCGGTGGCCGTCGTCCGCATGGAACGGGAAGAGCCCCTCAAGGAGATCAGTGTCAGTCCCCGCGGGCTGTACAAGCTCTGGTACTCTCGCGGCCAAGATCCGTCGGGGCTCATCGACGCCGGGGCCCTGTTCGACTGGGTGTTGAACCGCCCCGACGTGATCGTCCGCCGCCTCGAGCTGGACGAGCTGGCAGCAGGACGGCCGGGCGGAGTGTTGGTCCACCGGTCCACGGGTTTCCAGTGGTTGCGCGAGGATGTGTCCGATCTCTCCGCATCGGCGCGCGGCTGGCGACGACAGGGATTGCAGGTGCGGATTGTGGAGGCGGGCTGGTGTCGTCGGAGCGTTCCTGAAGGTCCGCTGCGAGAGCGGGCCCGGCTCTCCCGGTGGTAGAATCCAGCAACGCAGGGAGTTCCGGTTGACGGGCGAACTGTCGCAAAGTGCTGGTGGAAGGACGATGAAATGAGCTGGTGGCAGGCGGCGCTGCTGGGGCTGCTGCAGGGACTGACCGAGTTCCTGCCGGTGTCCTCGTCGGGCCACCTGGCGTTGGCGCAACATCTGATCCCCGGCTTCAGCCAGCCCGGCGTGGTCTTTGACGCGGTCCTCCACGTGGGCACCGCGCTGGCGATTGTGTGGTTCGAGCGCCGTGCGCTGCTGCGCTGGCTGCATGGGGCGGAGGGGCCGAGAGTGCTGGGTTTGCTCGTGGTCGGAACGGCGGCGACCGCGATACCGGGATTCGCCCTGAGGAGCCAGGCCGAGGCCGACTTTACCCGTTTGGCGTGGGTCGGTGGCTTCCTCATGCTGACCGGTTTGATCGTGCTCACGACCTACGTGCTTCCCGGCGGCGAGCACGATGCACGGACCACCGGCTGGAGATCGGCCGTTGCGATCGGACTCGCCCAGGGCTGCGCCGTGTTTCCGGGCATTTCGCGCTCGGGCTCGACCATCGCCGCTGGGCTGGGCTGCGGGCTGGAGAGGTCATGGGCTGCCCGCTTCTCGTTCCTCCTCGGCGTGCCCGCGATTGCCGGGGCGACGCTGGTGGAGGTGATCGGTCAGGCCGGCAAGATCGAGGCGGCCGGCAGCTCGTTCTGGATCGCCTGTCTCATCGGTGGCGTGGCCGCGGCTGTCACCGGCTACGTGGCACTGGGTCTCGTGCTGCGTGCGGTGACGTCCCGAGTGTTCTACCGCTTCGCGTGGTACTGCCTGCCGCTCGGGCTCCTGGTGCTGGTGGCGGGCTTGAAGGGCTGGCTGTGAAGGAGAGGGTTCTGCGGGAGGCGCTGGCGGTCGGCCTGCTGCTGGCAGCGGTGCTGTTGGCCGTGGCCCTGGTATCTCACAGCCCGCTGGATCCGAGCCCGTTCCACGTTTCTACGCTGCGCACGTCGCCGCACAACCTGGCAGGTTGGCTGGGATCAACCGTGTCGGCAGCCCTGCTAGGTCTCGTAGGGCTCGCTGCGATTCTTATCCCGGTCCTGTCGGGAGTCGCCGGCTGGAGGTTGTTGCGTGAGACGGCGATCGCGAACCTCCGCTTCAAAGTCACGGGGTGGTTGCTGCTGTTTGTCGCGTTGCCGGGCTTCGCGAACCTCCTGCGCGTGGACGTCAGCCTGCGCGGCGGTGCGATCTCGTGCGGCGGCCTCGTCGGGCGTGCGGTGGACGAGCTGCTGGTGGCTCTCGCTGGGACAGCCGGGCGCCTGACCATTCTCCTTTTCCTGTTGGTGGTGGGCGTACTTCTCGTCTCCGGTGCCTCGGCGGCAGCGGCGGTGGATCGCCTGGTCCGTAGGTTCCGGGGGCGGGCGGAGGCGCGCCGTCGCGAGCGCTTCGAACGGCAACGGGAGCAGGAGAAGCGACGGACCCAGCAGCGAGTCCTCGAGCGGCAGCTGACGCGTCTGGAGCAGGGTGAAGAGTTTCCACCGTCGAGCGTAACGGTCAAGGAGCTGAACGGTAGAGGCCGGTTCCGGATCGTCCGCAGGGTGGTGGGCGAGGAGGCCGCCACGCCGGCTGCCGAGCCCCCGGGCCCATCGCCCGCCGTTTCCTCGGCGCGGAGGTCGGGCGCCAAGCGTGAGCGCCTTCAGCCGCTGGAGTCGTCCAAGGGGCCGGTCGTGCAGGAGGAGTTCGATTTCATCGAGGAGTTGGCCGAGTACGACCTGCCGAAGGTGTCATTCCTTGACCCTGCGGAAGAGGCGGGGGCCCGAGATTCCTCGGCGCTGATCGAGATCGGCCAGATGATCAGTGACAAGTGTCGCGAGTTCCGCGTTGCCGGCGAGGTTGTCAACATCCGCACCGGCCCAGTCATCACCACCTACGAGTTCCGTCTCGACTCGGGGGTCAAGATCTCGGCGATCCAGAATCTGGCCGAAGACCTCGCCCTCGCTCTGCGTACGGAGTCGGTCCGGATCGAGCGGGTTCCGGGTCGCGCGACGGTCGGCATCGAGGTTCCCAACCCCAGCCCCGAGGTCATCCGTCTCGGCCAGCTGATCGACACCGACGAGTTCCGGCGCCTGCCCTCGTTGCTGACGTTGAGCCTCGGCGTCGACATCCACGGCAGGCCGTTCTTCGCCGACCTGCAGCGGATGCCCCACCTGCTTCTCGGCGGCTTCACCGGGTCCGGCAAGTCGGTGGGGCTTAACGCCATGATCATGTCGGTTCTGTTCAAGGCGCGACCAGACGAGGTGAAGTTCATTCTCGTCGATCCGAAGATGGTCGAGCTGGGCGTGTACTCGGACATTCCGCACCTCCTGACGCCGATCATCATCGACCCGAAGAAGGCCGCCAACGCTCTCGGCTGGGCAGTGGCGGAGATGGAGGGGCGGTACCGCATGCTGGCCTCCCTCGGCGTACGGAACCTTGCCCAGTACAACCGCCTGGTGCGGGATCCCGTGCAGCTGGCCCGCGTGCGGGACCATCTGAGGCGGGAGGAGGGTGAGGAGGAACCGGTCCTGGAACCGCTGCCGTACGTGGTTATCATCATCGATGAGCTGGCAGACTTGATGCTCACCAGCTCACGGGCGGTCGAGGAGTCGATCACCCGCCTGGCGCAGAAGGCGCGCGCCGTCGGGATCCACCTCATCTGCGCCACTCAGCGGCCCTCGGTTGACATCCTCACCGGCATCATCAAGGCAAACTTCACATGCCGCATCGCCTTCAAGGTGCGGTCCAAGTTCGACTCGCGGACCATTCTCGATGCGATGGGTGCCGAGCACCTGCTCGGGCGCGGCGACATGCTGTTTCTTCCGTCGGGCAGCTCGGCCCTGCAGCGGCTGCACGGCCCGTTGGTCACGGAGAAGGAGATCGCCACGGTGGTGCGTTACATCAAGCGCTTCGGCAAGCCGGAGTACCAGCGCGATGTGCTCTCCCACCCCGCCCTGGGCGAGGGCGAGAAAGGGCGGCGGACCGCTTCCTCTGATGATACCGGGGACCTCACGGATCCCATGTACGACAAGGCGGCGCGCCTGGTCGTTGGCACGCGCAAGGCGTCTGCCAGCTACATTCAGCGCCGTCTCCACCTCGGCTACACCCGCTCGGCGCGGCTGATCGACATGATGGAGAGCGAGGGCCTGGTCGGACCGCTCAACGGCGCCAAGGGGCGGGAGGTGCTGGTTCCGAGAGATTACTTTGAGGAGGTCGACCACACGCACGAGCTGGACGACCCTGAGGACAATCAAGAGGAGAAGCCATGATCCAAAACGTGATCGAACTGGCGCCGTCGAACATCCTGAACCTCGGCGCTGCCGCCAGCATCTTTGTCCTGCTCGTTCTACTGGTGACCAGCTTCGTTTCCCGGCCGAGGGTCTTCTGCCAGTACCTCAAGCACATGACCGGAATCGAGCTGAGGCCGGCCCAGGTCAAACGGCAGTTCAAGAAGGGTGGGCGTGGAAGCGTCCGTGATCTGCTGATCGATCTCCTGATCAAGGAAGACCTGGCCGACCCGAACCGGGTCGTGACCCCTGACTCGAAGCCGGACCTGTCAGTCTTTGGCTCGGAGACGTAGGTCTTTCACCGAGAGTCCCGTCTAGGGGCTTCGAGGTTCTGCCTGGCCTGGATGACTCGTGAGCGCTCGTTACGAGACCGAAGAAGAGCGGACCATCAAGACACAAAGAGCACAAAGAAAGGAAACAGGAAGGTAAACCAAGAGGATCTTCTTTGTGTTCCTCTTTGTGCCCTTGGTTCGTGTTTCAAGAGCTGTTTGCTGCAGCAAGCGTGACGCACAGAGCACGGCGATGGCAGGCGTATCGCCGGTCGCAGTAGATCGCGAGGAGCTGATCCGGGCTAAGTTCCCAGCTTCTCGATCTGGCGGCGACGCAACGGGTCGAGGTCCACCTCCAACACCGCCGCGGCGGCGCCCCGCGCCGGGCACCGCGCCTCGGCTTGGCGGTAGGGGATGGAGATCAGCGACCGACCGGCGCCGCGATCGACGCGCCAGTCGGTGCGGGTGCCGATCCGGCACCTGCCGGCATGGTTGGCCCAGGCCACGGCGCACTGCAGCTGAGTTGCCACGGCACGCACCAGGTCGGGCCCGGCCCCGGCGTGCGCGCGGCTCATCCAGGGCCACGCCGATGGCACCAGCACGATGTCGACGTTGCCGGCCAGGGAGGCCGTGTCGGAGGCGAAGGTCATGTCATAGCAGATCAGCGGCGTGATGCGGGCGCCGCGGAAGGAGAGCACGGGTGGGCGCTGGGTACCCGGTGTGAACTGCTCGGCTTCGCCTCCCCACGGGTGACGCTTGGCGTAAACGTGGTGGGAACCGTCTGGGAGGACCATCAGCGCCGCATTGAGGACGAGGTTCCTCGCAGCGAGGGGCAGCCCCACGACCAGGAGAGCATTCAGGTCGCGTGCCCACGCCGCAGCCCAGCGGCCGGTCGCACCGTCGCTCGATTCCGCGAGGGCGCGGTAATCGACGGTGGCATCGTACCCGGTCAGAGCCAGCTCGGGCAGCAGCACAATGTCGGCGGCCAGGTTCTCGAGCAGTTGGTCATACTGGCGGCGTGACGAGTCGGGTCTGCCGCTGCGGCTGGCTCCCTGGACCACGGCGATGGTGAGTCGGTTCATGTCGAGATGGTAGCCGAGACCGGGGGCGACTGAACCGCGAAGCCGTGAAGAACGCAAAGTCAAAGATGGGGAGATCTTGTCAGCATACCTGGTGGTCTGACAGTTCACAGTCAGGTCGCGGCAGCCGTCAACACGGCGACCGAGGGGTGCGCGTCCGGGCGAAGGGATGCCGGAGACCCCAGGGATGCTGCGCCTGTATCATGTCGGCATGACGCGGATTCGAGTGCTTTCGGACCGGATCGTGAATCGCATCGCGGCGGGAGAAGTCATCGAGCGTCCCGCCTCCGTGGTCAAGGAGCTGGTCGAGAACAGCCTCGACTCCGGCGCCCGGCGCATCTCGGTGGAGGTGAGGAACGGCGGGCGTTCCGTGGTCCGCGTCAGTGACGACGGCTGCGGGATGGACCGGGACGATGTGCTCCTCGCCCTCGAGCGTCACGCGACCTCCAAGGTGTCGGCCGCCGAAGACCTCGATCGCATTGCGACCCTCGGCTTCCGCGGTGAGGCGATCCCCTCGATCGCAGCGGTCTCGCGCTTCGCCCTGTCGAGCTGCAGCGACCCGGCAGAGGGCGGGGCGCGGGTCACGGTTGAGGGCGGACGAGTCCTCGGCGTCGAGGGCGAGGCGCGGCCGCGCGGCACAACGGTCGAGGTTTGCGACCTGTTCTTCAACGTGCCCGCGCGACGCAAGTTCTTGCACGCGCCGGAAACCGAGCTGCGCCATGCGCAAGAGGTCGTTATCGCGATGGCGCTGGCACGGCCGGATGTGGCGTTCTCGCTGGAGCATGGACCGAGATCGCTGTTCGAGGTGCCGCCGGCGGCCGATCCCGTGCAGCGATTCCGGGACCTCGACCGTCGGCGATCGGCCGGAGCCGTCTATTGCGTGGCGGAGCGGGCCGGCAGCGTCGAAGTGGAGGCGCTCCTGTCGCCGGGCGGCGGCGCCGGCCGGCCGACGCTGACCTTGCTTGCCAACGGGCGAGCCGTCCGCGACCGCATCCTGGTGGGAGCCGTCATGAGGGTGCTGCGGAAGGCCGGTCCCGGGTTCGGCGGTGCACGGGTGGTGCTGTTCGTGAAGCTGCCGCCGGAGGACGTCGACGTCAACGTTCATCCGGCCAAGGCCGAGGTGCGGTTCGCGCGGCCAGGACAGGTCTTCGGGGCCGTAGAACGCGCGCTGCGCCAGGCGGTGGCGGCATCGCATGGACGGGTCTCCGTGCGGCGGGTGGAGAGTGGCGCGGGCCCTGCCCTGCCGTCGCAGCGCGCCTCCGACGAGGGCGTGGTGACGGCGGTGCGGGAGGCGCCCCTGTTCCCGCACCCGGTCTACGCGGAGCGGGCGCCGGCGGTCGCAACCGCGATGGCTTCGGAAACGGCGTACGCGGAGACAGGCCGTTCCGGGGCACGTACCGGCCCGGCGGACACACCGTTCGGACGCCTGATCGGTCAGTATCGGAGTTCGTTCCTGCTGCTCGAGGACGAGCAGGGTCTGGTCATCGTGGACCAGCACGTAGCCCATGAGCGCGTGCTGTACGACGCAATCCGGCGCCAGCTGGCGGGGGTGCCGGCACCCGCGCAGCAGCTGCTGGCGCCTCTCCTGCTCGATGTCGGCGAGGCG
>CAZKGM010000013.1:75832-82336 GCA_964552395.1 uncultured Thermoanaerobaculia bacterium
GGGGACCTCGTCCGCCATCTCCTGGAACGTGCGACCGACCTCGATGGCGTGCCGGAGAGGGTTGCCGAGGAGCTCGAAGAGGAGCTCGCGGCGTCGTTGTCGTGCCGGGCGGCCATCAAGATCAACCATCCGCTGGCGCCCGAGAAGCAGCGGGCGCTTCTGTTGGACCTCGCGACAACCGAGGACCCATTCCGTTGCCCACATGGGAGGCCGATCGTCCTTCGCCTGTCCCAGGCGGAGATGGAACGACGCCTCGGGAGACGCTGATGAGACGTGAGCACTGGCACCTGACGGAGGCGCTGATATTCGTGCACTTCGCCTTCTTCTTCATGACCTCGACGACGCCCGGCACGAGCTCGATGCTGGCCCTCATCCCCGGTCAGATTGCGCGCCGCCCGTGGAGCATCGTGACCTTCCAGTTCCTGCACAGCGGCATCATCGGGTTCTTCTTCTCGATGCTGATCCTGTGGATCATGGCGCGTCCGCTTGAGGAGGAGTGGGGCTCTCCGCGGTTCCTGATCTTCTGGCTGGTGTCGGTGCTCGGCGCGGCGGGCGCCGCCGCCATGGTTGGAGTCCCGCTCTCCAGCGACATCTTCCTCGCCGCCTCCCTGCTCTTCACGTACGCGACCCTGTATCCGAACGTCGAGTTCCTGCTCTTCTTCATCCTTCCGGTCAAGGTCAAGTACCTCGCGATCGTCGGCGGGGCGTTCCTCGCCTTCCAGAGCCTCCAATTCGGCCTCCTCGACGGGCTCGTAAACCTCGTCGGCATGTCGGCGGGCTACGGCTTCTTCCTTGCCACACGCCGGCTCCCGTCTCGCCGCAAGCTCGTGTTCCAGATGAAGAAGGCCCGCGGCGCCGCGGTGGCGGTCGCAAAGGATACCGTCGTCGAGCGCCGCAACCTGGGCTGGGACTCGCGCGTGCGAGCGGCCATCTCCCGTCTCGAGGGCGGCGAGCCTCCAGCCGCCGAGGACGAGGCGCTGCTCGCGGAGCTTGAGGCCGGACGAGATCCGTCGGTCACGGTCTGCGCACCGGAGGACTTCGGTTTGACCGACGATTCCGTGTGCCGGAGGTGCTCCGGCTACGCGGAGTGTGCGCTTCGCAAGATCCGCTCCGCCCAGAACGAGAGCTGAGCTCATCCCAGTGTTGAAGTTGTAACTGCATCTCATAATGGAACTTCTTGCCTTCGTGAAGAGGTTCACATAAATTGGGGGGACGAAGGGAGGGCGCCATGATCGAGATCCGAATCCACGGTCGCGGCGGGCAGGGAGCGGTGATCGCCTCCCAGATCATCGCCGAGGCCGCGTTCCGCGAGGGGATGCATGTCCAGGCATTCCCCTCCTTCGGCTCCGAGCGGCGAGGCGCACCGGTGGCGGCGTTCGTACGTCTCGATCGCGAGCCGGTCCTGATCCGAACCGAGATCTATGAGCCGGACGGCCTGATCGTACTCGATCAGAGCCTCATCACTCAGAAGCTCGTGGACGTCACGCAGGGTGTCAAGGACGACGCCTGGGTTCTCGTCAACTCGGCGCACGAGCCGGCCGAGTTTTCACATCTCGGTTCGTTCCAGATTGCGACCGTGGATGCCTCGCGCATCGCCATCGAGCATCGACTGGGCTCGATCACGTCGCCGATTGTCAACACCGCCATCCTCGGTGCCCTGTCCGAGCTGACAGGCCTGGTCAGCCTGGACAGCCTCGGCGAGGCGATCCGTGCAACCGTGCCGATCAAGGCGGAGGCCAACGTTGCGGCCGCAGTTGAGGCCGCTCGCAGAGTCCGCGTTCTCGCTGCTCGGGGCGTGGGGAGGTAAGCAGATGGTCGAGCTGAACCCGAAGTTTCTCGAGGACATCCCCCTAACCTCCTACTCCGACAACCCGATCACGGCGATCAAGACCGGCACCTGGAAGTACGTGCAGCCCCTTTACGAGGACAGGCTTCCGGCATGCTCCCATCTGTGCCCCGCGGGGAACGACATCTCGAAGGCCATGGATCTCATCGCCCGTGGCGACGTGGCAGCCGCGGCCCGCCTGTGGCGCGCCGGTAACCCCCTCGCCTCGACGCTGGGACGCGTCTGTCCACATCCGTGTGAGAGCGAGTGCAACCGAGGGCAGTTCGGCGGCGCAATCGCGATCCACATGATGGAACGGTTCCTCGGCGACAGATCCCTGGACGAGAGCTTCCTGCCGGAGAAGGCGAAGCCGACCGGCAAGAGCGTGGCGGTGGTCGGAGCCGGCCCGGCGGGGATCTCCGCTGCCTACAGCCTAGCGCTGGCCGGGCACGAGGTGGAGGTCTTTGACGACAAGCCGGAGCCTGGCGGGTACCTTCGCACCGGCATTCCGGACTACCGGCTGCCGAAGGAGATCCTGGACCGCGAGCTCGACCTCGTGAAGAGCCTCGGTGTCCGCTTCACGTGCGCGACCCAAGTCGGTGCCGACATCACGCTTGACGACCTGCGGGAGAGGTTCGACGCCGTCATCGTGGCGGTGGGCTTCCACCGGTCGCGACCGCTGGCAGTGCCCGGGGAGGACCACCCAGACGTCCTCCGCGGGGTCACGCTCCTGGAGCGGATTCTGGCCGGCGAGCGTCCCGAGCTGCCATCGCCGCTGGCGGTGGTCGGCGGCGGAAACACCGCCATCGACGTTGCACGGTCGCTGCTGCGTCTCGGTGTTGAGCCAATCGTCGTGTACCGGCGCTCCCGGCTCGAGATGCCGGCCATCCCGGCGGAGGTGGAGGAGGCGGACAAGGAGGGCATCCCATTCCACTTTCTCACCGCGCCAAAGCAGGTTGTGGTTGAAGGCGGCCGGGTGACCGCCCTCGAGTGTCTGAAGATGCGTCTCGGCGAACCCGACGAGTCGGGACGGCGGCGGCCCCTGCCGGTGGAGGGGTCGGAGTTCCGACTGCCGGTAGCGGGGGTCGTCACCGCCATCGGCGAAAGCGCCGATCTGGGACTCTTGCCGGAGGCTGCTCGGGATGGCTGGCGGGTGGCCGCCGACGAGCGTTTTGCAACCCCGGTCGATGGGGTCTTCGCGGCCGGTGATGCGGTCTCTGGCGAAGGCACCGTGACGGCCGCCGTCGGCGCCGGGCGGAGGGCAGCGGCGGTGGTTGACAGGCGTCTGAGCGGCCGCGAGCTGCCGGCGGCGGCGCCGTCGCTTCAGAGACTGTGGCGGAGACAAATCGAAGCCGGTCATCCGGTGTATGTAGACCAGCTCAATCCCGCGTACTTCACACAGGTGCCGCGACCGCAGCTCAGGGAGCTCGACGCCGAGGTGCGGAGCTCCTCGTTCGATGAGGTGGTGCAGGGCTTTACCGACGAAGAAGCGGTGCAGGAAGCGCGCCGCTGCCTGGTATGTGGGACGTGCAACGAGTGCTGCAACTGCCTCTTCTTCTGCCCCGACGTGGCCATTCACAAGCGCAACGGGGCGGCCGGCTTCGACATCGATACCGAGCACTGCAAGGGGTGCGGAATCTGCGTCGAAGAGTGCCCGCGCAGCGCGTTGACCCTGGTGGAGGTGGAATCATGAGGATGGTGGTCAAGGGCAACGGAGCGGTGGCGCACGCGGTGCGGCTGTCCCGGGCGCAGGTGGTTTCCGCCTACCCGATCACGCCGCAGACCTCGATTATCGAGGAGCTTGCGACCATGGTGGCGAGGGGCGAGCTCGATGCTCGCTTCATCAAGGTCGAGTCGGAGCACTCGGCGCTCGCCGGCTGTATCGGTGCCGCCTCCGCTGGCGCGCGCACCTTCACGGCGACCTCCGCCCAGGGTCTCGCGCTGATGCACGAGCTCATTCACTGGGCCGCCGGTGCCCGCCTTCCCATTGTGCTGGCAAACGTCAACCGCGCCATGGCTCCCGGCTGGTCGATCTGGACCGACCAAAACGACTCTCTGTCGCAGCGGGACACCGGCTGGATGCAGATCTACTGCCAGTCGTCCCAGGAGGTGGTTGACTCCGTGATTCAGGCGTTCAGGGTGTCCGAGAAAGTGTTGCTGCCGACGATGGTCGTGCTCGACGCGTTCTTCCTCTCTCACACCTACGAGGATGCGGAGATCCCGGAGCAGGCGGTCGTGGACTCCTTCCTGCCGGCACTGGACCTGCCGCACAAGATGGACCTCGAGCACCCCGCCGCACTCGGCAACCTCGTCTTTCCAGATCGTTACATGGAGTTCCGGCGCAAGATGGACCTCGCTCACGATCTCGCGCTCGACGTCTGGGACGAAGTCGGGCGTGAGTGGGGGCAGCTGACCGGCCGGCCGTACGGCGTTGTCGAGGAGTACCGCCTGGACGGTGCCGAGCTGGTGCTGGTGACGGCTGCCACTGCCGCCTCTACCGCGCGCCCTGTGGTGGACCGGCTCCGCGACGCCGGGGTTCCAGTAGGGCTGGTCCGGCTGCGGGTCTTCCGGCCGTTCCCGGCAGCTGTCTTGCGCTCTTTGCTCGGCGGCCGGCGCAAGGTCCTGGTCCTGGATCGCAACTGCTCTTTCGGACACCATGGTGTCTTCCACCAGGAGGTCAAGTCGGCGTTGTATGAGCTTCCCCACGCCGAGCAGCCCCGGGTGTGCGGCGTGATCGCCGGCCTCGGCGGGCGGGACATTACGCCGGACGACCTCGGCGAAATGCTGACCGGCGTGTGGGAGGGACGGATCCAGGATCCGGTCACCTGGTGGGATGTGCTGCCCGCAAGGGACCCGGCGACGGCCGCGTTGGCGATGGGCTGAGGAGGCGTCATGGCGATCGACATCTCGAGCTACGATCCACGGAACCTTCACCTTCCCGATGGCGAGATCCTCAGCTCCGGCCACCTGGCGTGCCCGGGCTGCGGGGCGGCGCTCGGCATGCGCCTGGCGCTGAAGGCGCTCGGGCCGAACACCATGGTGGTGATCCCTGCCTGCTGCTGGGCGGTGATCAACGGGCCGTACCCGTTCGAGGCGCTCAGCGTTCCGGTGCTACAGGTCGCGTTCGAAACAGCGGCCATCTCGGCCTCCGGCATTCGCGCGGCGCTCGATACGCAGGGCAAGAAGGACATCAACGTGGTCGCCTGGGCCGGGGACGGAGGAACCTTCGACATCGGCTTCCAGGCGCTGTCAGGGACCGTGGAGCGCAACGACGACATCATCTACATCTGCTACGACAACGAGGCGTACATGAATACGGGGATCCAACGCTCGTCGGCGACCCCGTACGGGGCATGGACCACGACCACCCCCGTCGAGACTCCCAAAGCGGAACCGAAGAAGAACATGGTGGAGATCATGGTCGAGCACCGGATCCCCTATACCGCCACCGCATCGATCGCCTTCCCCGAGGATTTCGTGCGCAAGGTGGAGAAGGCGAAGGAGATTCGCGGAGCGAAGTTCATTCACCTATGGATCTCCTGCCCGGCTGGACACAAGTCGGAGGAGCGGAGCTCGGTCAAGATCGCGCGGCTGGCGGTGGAGACCGGCGTCTTCCCTCTCTACGAGGTGGAGTACGGAACCCGCTACACGATCAACCACGAGCCGGCCTTCACCGACGTCAGCGCCTACCTCGAGCTGCAGGGACGGTTTCGGCACCTGAAGGATGAGCACATCGAGACCATACGTCGCAACATCCGTTGGGAGTGGGAACGGTTGCGTGCCAAGGAGGAGATGGGCCGCAAGCTGTCCTTGCCGCCGGACGTCGTTCGTGCCGCAGTCGGCGACGGCGAGACGACGGCAGGCTAGCCCGGTTCCTGCCGACCACTTCGAGGCGGGTTGTCTCCGCACAGGAATGACACCGGAGGGGCGACGATTGAACCGTCAAGGCGCAGAGGGCGCAAAGATAGAGAGAGCAGTATCTTCTTAGCGAACTTGGCGCGCTGAGCGCCTTCGCGGTTTCCGATCAAGCCCCAACGGCACTCGAGAGGGTGCCGATAGGAGCGAGCCTGAGTGGAAGGGATGTCCAGGGCCCAGATCATCAAGAGCGATCATGGTGGGACCGGGCAGATGTATGTCAGCGGCAGTGGTCCGGGCGGAGAGCCACCGGCTTATCCCGGTGGTATCCTCTGGTGCTGGAGGTTCGGCCATGCCACGAGTCCGGCTCGCTCAAATCGCTCACGCCCGCTCCGGCGACAAGGGGGATGACTCCAACGTCGGTGTCATCGCTGACTCAGCCGAGGCGTACGACGTGCTCGTGAAGGAGCTGACGGCGGCGCGGGTTGCGGCTCACTTCGCGCGGATCTGCCGTAAGGGCGTGACCCGGTATGAGGTGCCCAACCTGAGGGCCCTCAACTTCATCCTCCACGATTCTCTTGGCGGCGGCGGCACAGCGAGCTTGAGCACCGACTCACAGGGGAAGACCCATGGCCAGGCGATGCTGCTGCTCGAGCTCGAGGTGCCGGACGGCGTGCCCGTGCGGCCGGCCGAGCAGGTCTTCGGCGACGCCTTTCCGTCTTGCGTTGACAGTCCATGACGCCTGCGCTATAAATCCTCCGCCTGGTTGCCCAGGTAGCTCAGTTGGTAGAGCAGGGGACTGAAAATCCCCGTGTCGGCAGTTC
>CAZKGM010000014.1:0-41099 GCA_964552395.1 uncultured Thermoanaerobaculia bacterium
GGCCGGCGGGGCGGGAACGGACCGGCGCGTCGGCTCACGGCTGCACCCGTCGCGGTCGCCGGGGAGGCCGTGCTCGGAGGCTTACCCTCCGAGACCGTCGGGCCAAGGCTCCTGTGCCCGGTCACCCCGTCGCCCGCGGCGGGATGGCCGCTCACCTCCTTCCGCTCCGCCTCCGCCCTGCCGCGGGACCGGCCCTGGGGAGGGGCCCACGCCAATCCGGAGAACGTAGCCGAGACGCTCCAAAGCAGGGTGCGTTGGGCGGGGCGTGCCATGCTTTGAGGTTTCCTGCAGTCCGATCTCCATGTCGGCGCGTTTGCGGGAAACCTCAAGCTTGGCAACCCGCGGGAAGAGCGTTCGCCTGTGTGGCCACGGCGACGAAGGAGGCGCCTCGTTGCCTGACCGGAGCGGGCCGTGAGAGCGATGAACCGGTGGAGATCTTTGCCCGCTCCGAGGCAGGCGACGACGGGCGTCTGCAGAGCAGACGTCCGGGCGCCGGATTGGTGGAGAAGGCCGGGCTCTCGACCCTTGGCGATCGGAGCATGGGCCACACGATTGAATGACGCGACTCGAGCGATCCCGGGCGGTCGCCGTCAAGCCGCAGATTCCCACTATTGGCCTTGCGACCGCCGGGAATCGTGGGACGTGCGGTCGCTTTGCGACCGCGCGGCCGCCGGGGCTAAGCAGAAGCTCCCAGTGCGGTCCAGGAGTGGATGATCCCCGCCCCGAGGGCTCGCTGCGCTCGGATCTGCCCCCTGCACGCTTCGGGAGGTCCTCAGCCGACCTCTCGTTTGGGCTAGACCACAGGCCAGCGTTCCCGCAGGACACGATGGAGGATCTTGCCGGTCGGGGTGCGCGGCATGGCCTCGGCGGCGATGAAGCGCACCTGCTTCGGGCACTTGAAGCGCGCCAGGCGCTCCCTGCAGAAGCCGATGATCTCCTCTTCGGTGGCTGCGGCGCCCTTCCTGAGGATGACGATGGCGGTCACCTGCTCCGACCACTTGGGGTCCGGCACGCCGATGACGGCGACGTCGAAGACCGCGGTGTGGGTCGCGATCACAGACTCCACCTGGCTCGGGTAGACGTGCTCGCCGCCGGTGATGATCATGTTGTGCTTGCGGTCGATGAGGTAGAAGTAGCCCTCGGGGTCCCGCAGCGCCATGTCGCCGGCCGAGAAGTAGCGGCCGCGGAAGCTCTCGACGGTCTTCTCGGGCAGCTTGTGGTAGCGGTCGAACATCATCGGCGAGGCGGAGTACAGCTCGCCGATGGTGCCGTCGGGGACCTCGTTGTCGTCCTCGTCGAGGATCTTCACCCGGTGGGTCGCCGACGACTCTTTGCCGATCGAGCCGGGGTGTGACAGCTGCTCCTCCGGGAACAGGGTGGTCACGATGCCGGCCTCGGTGGAGCCATAGCCCTCGTACAGTTGGACGCCCTTGAACAGGTCGATGATCTTGAGCTTGTCCTCGACCCGCGCCGGGGCGCTGGAGCACAGGAGCTTCTCGATCGAGCTCAGGTCGTACGCCGCCAGCTCCTCGTCCGGCACCGACAGGATCAGGTTGTAGTGGGTGGGGATCAGCGAGATGAAGGTGATCTTGTGGCGCGCGATGAGGCCGAGGACCTCACGGGCGTCGAAGCCGGACACGCGGTGGATGTAGTTCGCGCCTCCCAGGTAGGTGGCGGTGAAGGAGAAGAAGGTGGTGTTGACGTGGCACAGCGGCATCACGGTGAGCACCACCTCGTGCGATGAGAAGCGGAAGTCGCAGCCGTTGATGAGGAAGAAGGCGATGTAGCTCTCGTGGGAGCGGACCACGCCCTTCGGCCGGCCGGTCGTACCCGAAGTGTAGAGCAGGATCCAGGGATCGGCGGGCGCGACCTCGACCTGGGGCTCCTGGTCGCTGCCCGAGGCCAGCAGCTCCTCGTAAGGCGTGTAGCCGGGCGCGGACTCCCCGATCGTGACCCAGCTCGAGACCGCGGGCAGATCGGCGCGGACGTCATCGGCGACTGCGCGGAAGCGGTCGTGGACGAAGAACGCCTTGGCGTCCGCGTTGTCGGCGATGAACGCGACCTCGCCCGGGGTCAGGCGGAAGTTGATCGGGCTGATGATGGCCCCGATCTTGGCCGCCGCCACGTACAGCTCGCAGATTTCGATGCAGTTCTCGAGCAGGCACGAGAAGGTGTCGCCTTTCCTCAGCCCGAGCCCGAGCAGCGCGTTGGCGAGCCGGTTGATCCGCCGGTTGGCCTCGGGAAAAGTAAACCGCCTCGTCTCGTCCATGAAGGCGATGTTGTCGGGGAGCCTGGAGGCGTTGACCGCGAAGGTCTGTCCGAGGTTGAGCCAGTCGGCCACGGCGCTACTCCTTAGTCGCGAGCGATCTTGATGCGGGCGTCGACGACGATCGGGTCGTTGCCCGCCGGGAAGGCGAAGACGGGGTTGAGATCGAGCTCGGTGATGCGCGGGTTGTCGGTGACCAGCCGGCCGAGGCGGCAGAGGGCGTCGGCCAGGCGGCCGATGTCGACCGCCGCCCGGCCGCGCGCGCCGGCCAGCAGGGGGTAGCCCTTGACACTCGTGATGAGATCGCGGGCCCGGCGCTCGGACAGCGGCGCGAGGCCGAACGCCACGTCGCCCAGCACCTCGACGAACACCCCGCCGAGGCCGAAGGCAATAACGTGGCCGAGGCCGTTCTCGCGCTTGGCGCCCATCATCACCTCGGGACCGTCGTTGGGGACGGAGGCGGCGAGAAGAAACCGAGTGTCCGGCTGCGGGAAGCGGCCTTTCATCTCGGTCCACGCGGCCCGCAGCGCGTCCTCGCCGTCGAGGCCGAGGGCGATGCCGCCGGCGTCCGACTTGTGGACCACGTCGTCGCGCTCGACCTTGAGGACCACCGGGTAGCCGATCGCAGCCGCCGCCTCCAGGCTTTCCTCGAGGCTGGAGGCTTCCGCAGCCTTCGGCGTCCGCAAGCCGTACGCCTCCAGCAGCTCGTACGCCCGCACCTGCGGCAGGTAGGAGCGGCCGCGCGCCAGCGCCCGGTCGATGATCGCCGCCGCCGCGGCGCCGCCGGAAACGGCGAGCTCGGCTGGCTGGTCCCCGGGCCGTCCGCGCAGGCTTGTGTCGCGGACCATGGCGGCCAGCGCCCGCGCGCCCTGCTCGGGCAGGTCGAAGACCGGGATGCCGCCCTCGCGCAGGATGCGAAGGGTGCCGGCCCACGACTCCTTGCGGGTCATCACGACGACCACGATCGGCTTGGCGGCCTCCTGCGCGGCTGCCGCGATCTGCCGCGCCACCCCCTCGCAGTCGACGAAGAACGGGGTGATGAAGTCAACCAGGACGGCGTCGATTCCGTCATCCTCGAGCAGCGTCCGCACCGTGGCGCCGAACTGCTCTGGGGTGCCGGTCGCCAGCACGTCGACCGGGTTGGTGACGATTGCCTCGTCGAACAGCACCGCGCGCAGCGCCGCCTGCGTTATCTCGCCGAGCTCGGGGATCTCGCACCCGGCCTCGATGATCTCGTCGGTGCTGATGATGCCCGGGCCGCCGGCGTTGGTGACCACGGCGACCCGGCGCCCGGCGGGCGCCGGCTGCGAGGCGAGCGCGTAGGCGGCCTCGCACATCGAAGCCTGATCGGAGAAAGACACCACGCCCGCCTCGCGGAAGATGAGCTCGGTTGTCGTGTCCTGCTTCATCAGCCCGCCGGTGTGGGAGCTCACGGCCCGCGCCCCGGCCCGCGTGCGGCCGGTCTTGAGGCCGAGGATCGGCTTGCGGCGGGCGACCGCGCTGGCCACGCGCAGGAACTCGGCCGGGTCGGACAGGCTTTCCACGTGGCAGACGATGACCCGCGTGCCGGGGTCGTCTCCCCAGTAGGCGATGATCTCGGGGATCGAGATGTCGCAGGCGTTGCCGTTCGAGGCGTACATGCGAATGCCGGCGCCGAGCTCGTAGAGCCGGTTGTTGATCACCTCGGCGACGCCGCCCGACTGTGCGATGACGGAGATCGAGCCCGTTTCCGGCCGGGTGAAGGTGAAGTTGCAGTAGGCTCGAACCTCGGGGTCGGTGTTGATGATCCCCTGGCAGTTCGGGCCGAACAGGCGCACCCCGTGCTGCCCCGCGACGCGCACGATCTCCGTCTCCAGCTCGATTCCCTCGCCGCCGATCTCGGAGAAGCCGGAGGTGTTGACGACGGCCACCTTGACGCCCTTGGTCCCGCAGTCGGCGATGATGTCGGGAACCATCGTGTTCTTGACGATGATATGGGCAAGGTCGACCTCACCGGGAACGTCGAGAATCGAGGCGTGGGCGGGAATCGAGCGGACGGCCGGAGCTTTGGGGTTGACGGGGTAGATGGCGCCGGTGAAGCCGAAGTCCAGCAGGTTCTGGATGATCTGGTAGCCGATCGTCAGCCGCCGGTTGCTCGCACCGATGACGGCTACGGACCTGGGACAAAAGAGTGGGTCGAGCATGGGGCTGATCTCCGGGTCTCGATTTCCAACCGATTATTGCGGCGCCCCCCGCAGGATGCAAGCGGGGGAGCATGGAGGTGAGGAGGTGAGGAGGTGAAGAAGTGAGGAAGCCCCGCCCTCCCGCCCAGGAAGCAAGACGCAAGATGACCCCCGCCCAACCCCGACGATTCGCGAAGCGAATCGCTACTGGATCGGTATCATCCTGGTGGCCTGGAGCTTCTCGTTGAGGGCGGCCAGCTCGGTCGTCGAGAGCTGCTGCCAGGCCTTTGCGGTGGCGTCGACCATCGGCTGGAGCGTGGCGTAGGCGGCGCGAGCATCGGGCGACGGTGCGGCGTCGGCGCCGTCGACCACCTGCATGAGCTGGCGAAGCGAGCCGGACAGCCAGCGCAGGCTGTCGACACGCTTCGGCGGAGAAAACCAGATGTTCGCGGGGCTGACCGCGGGGTCGACGCCGGTGAGTGCGGACAGCTTCTCCTGGAACGCGTCGAGCACCGCGGCAAGCACTCCGGTCGCTTCATTGCGCCGCGTGGTGAGCTGGCGTTGCACGTCAGCGGCGGCGCGCATCACCTTGGCAACCTCGCCCGAGAGTGCCTCGACGCGGCGCGCCAGCTCGAACTCCTCCCTGTAGGCGGAGGGTTCGAGCTTGACGCGCGGATCGGGCGCAACCGTCAGGGTGCGCGTGAGGGTCGTGCCGTCCACGGTCAGCGCCACGGTGTACTTCCCCGGAGGCGCCCACACCCCGCCGCGGTAGCGGCGACTGCCGACCCCGGGAGGCGAGGCGTAGCGCAGGTTCCAGACGAAGCGGTGCATGCCGGGCGTCGCCTCGAGGTGCGAGGGCGCCTCGAACCACTGCGGCGCCATCCGCATGTGGGCGGGTTCGGGGCGCGGCGCCTTGTCGGCGCTCGACCAGCGCTCGGCGACGGTGCCCGCGGCGTCGCGGATCTCGAGAGTCACCGGTCCCGAGGGGGCCGTCTTCAGCGCATAGTCGATCCAGGCGCCGGCGGGCGGGTTGGGTGCGGTCGGCTCGTCCTTGGGCATCGGTGTGCCGGTGAAGCCGGCGAAGCGCAGCCGGTAGGCGGCTGCCGGCTGAAACAGCCAGACAGGCGCTGTCGCAACCTTCGCGGTGAGCTGGCGCAGCGGCGTCACGTCGTCCAGGATCCAGATGCCGCGGCCGTGGGTGGCGATCACCAGGTCGTCGCCATGGACCACGACGTCGCGCACCGAGGTTACCGGCAGGTTGAGCTGCAGCGACTGCCAGTGGTCGCCGTCGTCGAGCGAGAAGTAAACCCCCTCCTCGGTGGCGGCATAGAGAAGCCCCTCGCGCTCCGGGTCCTCGCGCACCGCGTTGACGAAGTGGTCCGCGGCGATGCCGTCGACCACCAGCCGCCAGCTCGCGCCGGAGTCGCGGGTCCGGTAGATGTACGGCTTCCGGTCGTCGAGGCGATGGCAGTCGACGGCGGTGTAGGCGGTCTCGGGGTCGAAGTGGGAGGTCTCGATGATGCCGACCTTCGACCACGGCGCGAGCTCGGGCGGGGTCACGTTCTGCCAGTGCTGGCCCCCGTCGCTGGTGCGCCAGACCAGGCCGTCGTCGGTGCCGGCCCACAGCTCGTGATCGGTGAGGTGCGACGGTGCCAGCGCGTAGACGACGCCGCGGCGCGGCCCGAGGCCGAAGGCGTCCTCGGCGGTCGCCGGATCGAGGTTCGGGAGGACCCCCGGCTCATGGCGGGTCAGGTCCGGGCTGATGACCTCCCAGTGCTCGCCGCCGTCGGTGGTCCTGAAGATCTTCTGGCGTGCGAAGTACAGCACGTGCGGGTTCCGGAACGAGAACGCGAGCGGAAGGGTCCAGGTGCGGCGCCAGCGGTCGGGGTGGGCGACGGTCGGATCGATCGACCGCGCCTGACCGGTCCGCAGGTCGAGCCTCTCGACCGTGCCGCCGTAGATGACGTCCGGGTCAAGCGGGTCGGGCGCGATGTTCTGGCTCTCGCCGCCGATAGGGATCTTCATCAGCACCTCGGCGCTGATGCCGTCCCAAGTCGTGGTGCGGCTGGGCAGCGCGATCGAGCCCGAGTCCTGCTGCGCCGCGTAGACGCGGTACGGGAACCGGTTGTCGGTCGCGATGTGGTACAGCTGCGCGGTCGGCTGGTTGTACCAGGAGCTCCAGCTCTTGCCGCCATTGACGCTCACGATCGTGCCCTGATCGGTGCCGACGATCCGCCTCTCGGGGTGCTCCGGGTTGATCCACATTTGGTGGAAGTCGTCGCCGGTGGCGTCGCCCTCGATCGGAACGAACGTCTTGCCGCTGTCCGTCGAGCGGTAGAGTGCGGTGTTGCAGACATAGACCACGTCGCCATCCCGCGGCTCGACCGTGAGCTGTCCGAAGTACCAGCCTCGGTACCAGACCCGTGAGTCGGCACTGGTGAGTGTCCAGTGGACGCCGCGGTCGTCGGAGCGGTACAGGCCGCCGCCGTCATCGGCATCGACCAGGGCATAGATGCGGCTCGGCCGGCTCGGCGCCAGGGCGATGCCGATCCGGCCGGGCGCTGCCGGGAACCCGTTGCCCTCGATCCTCCGCCAGTGCTCGCCACCGTCGGTGGATTCGTAGAGCCCCGACCCGGGGCCGTTCGAGGGCGGGTACACGCTCCACGGCGGGCGCCGCGTCTGCCACAGGGAGGCGTAGACCACGTCGGGGTTGTCCGGCGCCAGAACGAGGTCGATCGCGCCGGTGTTCTCGTCCGGCCCCAGCACCTTGCGCCAGTGCAGGCCGCCGTCGGTCGACTTGAAGACCCCACGTTCGTCGTTGGGTCCGTAGGGGTGGCCGAGAGCCGCTACCCAGACCACGTTGGCGTCGCGCGGGTCGACCTCGATGCGGCCGATCTGCTGAGTGTCGCCGAGCCCCGCGAAGCGCCAGCTCCTGCCGCCGTCTCGCGACGCATAGACGCCCTTGCCCTGGGCGATGTCGGAGCGCATGTCGGCCTCGCCGGTGCCGACGTAGATCACCTTCGGGTCTGAGGGAGCGATCGCCAGCGCGCCGATCGATCCCACCGGCTCACTGTCGAAGATCGGCCGCCACGTTCGCCCGGCGTCGGTCGTCTCCCAGACGCCGCCGTTGACGGCGCCGAAGTAGAAGTGGTCCGGCTCGCTGGTCACCCCGGCGACTGCCAGCACGCGGCCGCCGCGGAAGGGCCCCACGAGACGCCAGTGCAGGTCCTGGACCAAGGCAGGATCGATCTCAGCCGCAAGCACGGGGGCGGCGGCGAGCAAGAGCAGGGCGGCAAGGCGGCGTAGAGGCATTGGCGTCTCTCCCGAGTTTCGGTGGACGAGCGGGGTGCTAATGGCTCCCCAGTTGTCATGACATACGTGCCGGCCCATTCGCCGGTTGCCGGGCACCTCTTGATGGCCCGCGGACGATTATGGGATTCCCAAACAGGCCGATGCAGATTAACTTTACCAGCGCACGTTGGAATCAGGGTCCCTGCCTGAACCCTCTCCGGTTCCGCGGTACGACCGTTTCTGGTGAGAGAGCGCAGCAACGGCAGATCCGCGGCCTGCGGCCGGGCCCCCTCAGCGCTTGAGGCGGATCAGGCCGCGCAGCAGCAGGTCGTGCAGGACCAGGAGGTTGTCGAGGCGGTCTCCCGGCAGCTGCGAGAGCACCTCGTGCACCGTGTAGCGGCTGTTGACGCGGGAGAGCGCGAACGCTTCCTCCGGTGAGGTGTTCATGTCGTCGAGCTCCTGGAGGGTGACCGCCAGCACTGCCACCGGGGCGCCTTCCAGGAAGATTAGCTCCACCTCGGCGCGGATCTCAGCTTCCAGAACCTGGGCCTCACGGAGCGCCAAGGGGTCGGTGCTGGGGGTGGTGCTCACTCGCCGCAGGTTCCGGTGGGCCTGGCGGAGCTCGCCCAGGGCGAGGCTGTTCGCTGCCTCCTGCAGGGCCTTCCGCCAGGTCGGACCGGTTGCAGGCGTAAGTGTTTGGTCGGATCCCGGTGCGAGGGTGACGAACCCTTCACTGATGGCTTCGAAGAGAGCGCTGAGGACGTCGAACTCGGGGAGCCGGCAGGCCCGCGCCACCTCGCGGATGCTGCGGAGGCCGTCGACGGCCTCGAAGATCCGTCTTACGTCGTCGGTGCCGGGGTCAGCGGCGGGCTGGCGAGCGAGCGAAGGCACGTGGGTCGAGTCCGGGATAACTGCGGCGAACTGCTTGCGCTCCTCCTCCTGCCGTATGCCCTCGAGCAGGAAGTGGTCAACGGAGACACCGAGACCCTCGAACTCACGTCGCGGCCGCGCCTCCTCCAGGAAGGAGAACTCCCCCTCCCGCCACGTCAGCAGGTCGAACATGGACTCCTCGGTCTTTACCACGAGCACCCGCCGGAGCTCTTCGCGGTTCAGTACCCCGCGGCGCACCAGCTCCTCTCCCAGCATGGTCCCGAGCTTCCGCTGCTCCTCGAGAAGCTGTTGCAGAGCCTCCCCATCGAGGTATCGCCAGCCGACAAGGTAGGCCCCCAGCTGCTCGGCGGGGTCGTCGGACATCAGTGCCGAAACCAGGCCCTTCTGAAACAGGACGCGTTTGGTGAAGCGGGGTCCCTCGACGACCAGGAGCCCGGTCTTGTGACCCGTGGCCGCCCACTGAAGGATGTCGGTGGGCGGCATCGTCTCGAGCTGTCCGCTCAGCGGCATCGGCTGTTGCCTCCTGCAGGCTCCGGCCGGGACCGCGGCGACGCGCTTTCCCGGTTCGCCGGCATCGTCACCTCGCCCAACCAGATGTTCGTTCCCTAGATGATAAGCAATTCGCGCTCCGAGTTGCTGTAGAGGTGAAGAACCGGGTAATCTCGGTAGGTCCCACCCACGCAGGAAGGAGAATGTCATGCTCACTTCCTGTCAGCCCGCTGGCACCGACCCGATCCGCATCATCGTCGACGACAGGGAGCGCCGGTCGGAGGTGGCGGGGTGCCTCCAGCGGAACGGCGGCGTCCAGGTAACCGTCCGCCGGCTCCGCGTCGGAGACTACATTGTCCAGGACCTCCTGGTCGTGGAGCGCAAGACCATGACCGACTTCGCAGTGTCCCTGTGCAGCGGGCGGCTCTTCCGCCAGGCGTACCAGTTGCGGACGTCGGTTGCGCACCGCCGGGTCTGTATGGTGCTGGAAGGGCCTGACGAGAATCTGGAACGGATGCGTATCTCCCGGGAGGCGGTGCAGGGAGCGCTGCTAAACCTCACCCTCGTCTTCGACCTGCCGATCCTGCATTCAAGCTGTCAAGAAGAGACGGCAAAGGTGATTCTCATCGCCGCGAAGCAGATCCGCCGGCGAGAGGCTGCGCTGGTTCACCGCTGGGGGCCGCGGCCACGCGACATCCGGCGGATGCAGCTTCTGATGCTCCAGTCGGTGACGGGCATCGGCCCCGTCAAGGCTGCGGCTGTCCTCGATCGACTCGGCTCCCCGGCGGGCGCCGCCGAGGCTTCTCTCGAGCAGCTCGAGGGGGTCGACGGCATCGGGCCGGTAACGGCCGCACGGCTCCATACCGTCTTCCATAACGGTTCGCGAACCTGAGTCGCTTGACTGGAGCATTCGCTCGCAACCTGGTCGGACCGTCGGTACGCAGGGCATCCGGGTCGAGCTGTACTCGACACAGGGCTTGTCGGAAGGTTTCTGAGGCTCTCGGGCCATACCGGAGGGCTCCATCACCCAAACGGGTGATGCCCCGGTCGCCGGTCGGCATTATTAAGTACAGAGTCTCAAGCTCTGAACCCTACGCTGGTGGGCGGGACGAAGCGAGAGCACGGCGTCTGTACGAGCGACAGCGGTCGAGGTGCCGGCACCGAATGGGAAACGCAGAAGGACACGAACAGCAACATGAATGGAGCATTGCCATGCCCAGTGCCAAGACCTTCATGCTCAAGGCCCCGCTGACAGCCCATCTGGCTGCGGCACCCGCGCGGAAGGCCCTTGTCCAGCCGCTGTTCATCGCCGCCGTCGCGAAGCCGGTCGTGGCGGGGAAAGCGAAGGCCGTACGCGTCAATCCGCTGCCCACTCCCGCAGCCGTGGCGCCAAACGTGAAGGTGTCACCCGCGGTGAAGATCCAGACCGTAAGGCTGGTCAACCCCAGGCTCGCGGATCTCATAGCCAAGGTCCGTTTGCCTCCTGCCGGCGTCAAGCGGTCCGAGGTCAAGGTTCCCATCTCCCCGACCGATCAGGTGACCGATCAGGTGCTGTTCGAGGATGGTACGGACGCTACCAAGAAGTTCTTTCTGCCCCGCTACCGGCTCGTGGTCCACAATCAGCAGTTCCAGCTGTCCCTGGCGGCAGACGGAGATCAGTGGGCCCTCACTGCACACTTCGAGAAGGTCCCTGCGCCCGAGATCGAGCAGGCGAGTCGTGGGGCCCAGGAGATCGATCACTCCATTTCAGTGATTCTCACCCACCAGCTCACCGTGGGTGGTTCCAATGTCGGTCAGAAGGAGATGGTCTTTCAGGAGGTGACGGCCGAGGGTCATGGGGTAAAGGCGGTTCTCAGGCTTGCCACCCTTCCCGAGCGCGACCGTCTCTACCAGGCGCTCACCGACCCGGCTCTCGGTGCGCGCTTGGTGGTCAGGCGGGCGGTGCAGGTCGGTGTCCCATCCGGTACGCCTCCCCCCCCATCGTCGCGCTTCGTCATGGCGGCTCCGATGTTCATGGCCGGAACCACCGCCGCCCGCCCGGCCGTGTCTCGCCATGCTCCGGTCGCGCGGAGCGGGGCGGCACAACCACCTCACCCGGTCGCCGCCCCTCCCCAGCAGCCGCAGCAACCCGCTCCGGGCGGCGGCCTGTTCCGTCAGGTCACGCGCACTCTCGACGATGTGATCGAGCCAAAGCCGTTCGTGTTTCCGCCAGCTCTCAACGGCTACATCTTCGGGACCATCGCGCCGGCGCCCGGCCAGGGTCTTCAGCTCGTCCGCCGGCAGGTCGGATCGAACGTCTACTACCAGGATCCAGCCGAGGAGTACCTCTTCTACTACCTCCCCGACGTCTTCAAGATCGCGAGGGTCCCTCAGTCGCCCCACGTGCCGTTCATGATGGTGCAGTTCACTGCGCCGGACGATGACCCGTCGCCCGAGAGCATCGAGGCGACCCTCAACTACGCCGCGGTTCCCTTTATCGACCCTGATCGGCTGGAGGCCGACGGCGCCACGCTCAAGGAACGGTACCTTTCGGGCTCCCTCCCCGCGGGATTGGACGGGCCCGTGTTCGAGCCCCTACTCGTCGATTCGGATGGCCTGCACCTCCAGCTCAGCCTGCCTCGGGCCGAGGGCTCGGCAGGGCCTTACCAGGAACGGAAGGGCGCCGAGGTCGACCTGCGGACTGGTGTTCACGACATCCTCACCCTGCCGATCAAGGACTTCCAGGCCGTCTTCGATGCCCTGTTCAGCCCCGTCTCCTTGCTGTTCGATGGGCGGATCGCCGTCGACGTCGGAGACGGTCCGGACGCACCCAGTGAAACGGTGCCTCTCATTGCCCGCATGAACAACCTGGCGGGTGATGTCTTTGATTACGAGGAAAGCCCCGACGCGAGTTCGGGCGGTGTGCGGGCCACGTTGAAGAACGCCATCGAGAGCCCGGTCATGATCAAGCGGCTGTCCGCCGAGCTCGAGTTCGGAGACGACAGGGTCGAGGGCCGTATCGAAGATCTGATCCTGGATTCTCCGCGCCAGCTCCAACCCGGCGAGGACGTGCAGCTGGTCGTCGCTCCTGCCAAGCCGACGAGCGGGGGCCAGCCTCCCCACGCCCTCTTCGACCTCGACGGCGTGGACGTCCTGCCCGACAAGGAGGCGATCTGGAACGCGATACTTGACCCTTACACCTCGCAGTACCTGCGGATCATCCACGTCCAGACGTTCAAGGAGATGTTCGATCCGCCGGCCGACAAGCCCGACGAGCAGATCCTCGAGATCGACGTCGAGCTCAAGCGCGGGTCTGAGCAGGCGGTGACCGTCAGCCTCAAGCCGGAAGCGCTCGAGACCGACGTCAAGCTCCCGGTTCCGATCGGAGATTTCGTTCTCAAACGCGAGGACCAGGGCGAGTACAGCTACCGGGTGACGGCGATCCGGCGGCAGCAGGCGAAGGAGGGCGACTGGAAGACCGCGTCTCGCGACACGCTCTGGGTCCTCTCCTCCGAGGTGAGCTGAGATGTCTCTGGCAGGGCTTCCGGACTTCCAGCGACCCATTCAGGGGGAACGGTTTCAGATCTTCTACCCATACCAGGAGACCGGCAACCCGCTCCTCACCCCGGCCGGTCTCGAGGTTGCCGTGAGCGACGGTCGTCCCCAATTTCTGCTCGAGCTGGTTCGCGGTGCGAACCCCGCGCTGCCCCCCGCGCCCTACGGCGTGCTCGACCTCAAAGTCCAGCCGCACTACCCAATGGCGAATGGGCTGACGCTGCTGCGGGCCGCCCATCCGGCGGCGATGCTCGATCCCGTTCTCTTCGCGGGCGGGTTTCTTCGCCTCATACCTGAAGGGGACGACGGCGGCGTTCCCGCCGAGCTCCGGTCCCCCACGGCCGTGACGTGGAACGGCCTCGCGACCGGGCGATCGGTGATGCGCCTTTCACAGGACACCGTTGCTCTCCTCAAGGGAGCGCTGCAGGGCGGAGTCCTGGCCCTGTATGCCCGGGCCGAGATGGAGATCAGGGGGATTGCACCGCGGCTGTCCGTCCGAGTCCGCTTCGACCCGCAGGCGCTGTTGACCGGTTTGCGGTCCTTCGCAGACGGCAAGGAGGCGATCCCCCGCGAGAAGATCGTGCAGTTCTTTGCCCGGGACCGTTCCGCTATGCCCGTGCAGGTGGTTGGCGATAACGACGACCCGGACGGGTTCGCGCAGGCCATGACGGACTGGGTCCGCGCTCGCTTCGCCTCCTTCGTTCCAGCTCCCGAGGACGAGATGAGCCCCTGCTTCGCTCTCAAGCAGGCCGCCGACGTCGGGAGCGGCAGTTTCGAGTGGGACCTCGGACAGGCGATGGTCACCTTTCGTCCGCTCAGCATGACGCTCCACCCTCTGGAGGCGGCCCGCCGCCTGGTCGCAAAGGAGGGGATCACGTCGGTGCTGCGCGAGACCGTCGTCCCCCCGATCGCCACCGGGCTGTATCCGGTGGCCGTCTCCGCCAATCTGCCTCCGGTGCGGCCTGGCATCCTGGCCGCTGGCGTCAACCTCAAGGCTGCACCGCGCTTGCCGTTCAGGCCCCAGGCAGTGACCGAGTCCGGGGAGCTCACGCCGCCGGACGACCGGATCACGCTCCACCTGCGCCTCGCCCCCGGCGAGTCGCCGAGCTTCACCTACTCCACCTATCTCATCCGGAAGGACTCCTCGGGAGTGAGCGAGCTCACCGGCCCCGAGACCCCCGCTACCGGAGGCAGCCTTTACCTCAGCCCGGCCGATTTCCCGTTGCAGTTCGTTTCTCTCCACGCCTCATCCTCGCTCCTCGAGCTGGCGACGCTCGACGGCAGCTGCCGCTGGCGGCAGGCGCAGCACGAGATCACCCAGCCCTTTCAGATGGACGATGGCCGGCAGACGGTCGCGCTCGGGCTCCCGCCGGAGGCATCGGACGCAACACTCGAGGTGCGGGCCCACAGCCGTGCCGGGGGAGCGGTCGTGACCCTGGGGCCGCTGCCGGCGCGCAGCCTCGAGCTCGGCCTCCATTCGTTCCGCGAGTACGGACCTCACGCCGTTTCCATCGAGTGCACCTTCCAGGGAGACGCCAGGCTCCTGGCCGTCGATCTCGTAGCCGAGGATCGGTCGGAAACCTCGGGAACGGTCAGCGTCGTTGCCCTGACCCCCTCCGAGCCGCACAAGGTCTGGACCTACTTCGCGCCCTCGCCCTTTACCCCCGGCTACCGTTTCCGGCTGCATGCAGGCGCGGACGAGACCCCGCAGGCATGGTCGGAGGCCCGTTCCCCGTTCGAGAGCCTCGAGCTCACGGCGGGAGGCGCACCATGACGAGCGCGCCACCCGGCTTCACCTTCCGCGGGCTGTACTGCTACCGGAGCGAGTCCGACCCCGACGCCTTCTCGTATGTTCCCGGCGAGCCTACCCCGGAGGTGGATCCGCGCAACCGGCCGACGTTGACGCTCTGGACCTCAGATCAAGGCGCCATCCTGCAGCTCGGCGTGAGGTGGGGAGCGGACCTGGACCTCCAGAAGGAGCTTGGACGGCGGATCGCGGAGCGGTTTCCCGAGATCGAGCGGCGCCGGCTCAGATTGATGCCGGTGCCCGCCACGATCGAAGAGGTCGCCCTTTCCCTGCGAGACGGTACCGGTGTCCTCAACGACCTGGCGACCGTCTCCTGCTCTGGCTTTCCCCCTTACACCGCCCTCTTTCACCTGCAGCTCGACGCCGAACAGGAGGCGGCCGTGATCGAGGCCCTCAGCGGCAAGCTCGGGTTCCTGCGCGTCACCTATCGGGGAACCCTCCCGTCCGAGGTTCCGGTGGCAGTCAAGATCAGCGGCGACGTGCGCGAGGACCTGTCCGCCCTCCAAGAAGGGACCCCGCTCGCAAGCTGCCGGGACCGGGTCGACCTTGCCCTCGCCTCCGGCCGCCTCACGCTCTCCGCGCTGCACCCCGCCGGGGTGCCGAGGCAGACGGTGGAGGGGGTGGAGGAGCTCGCCAAGGACCGGGCGGCGGAGGTCCTGAAACGGATGAAGGAGGGCCTCGGCTCTCATGAAGGGGCCGAGCGTTCGTCGCTCGAGGTGAGGGTCGAAAGAACCGCGCAGGGTGCGCTGCCGATTGCGCCCTCGGCCGACGTCGGTACCTGGTTTCAGCATGGTCAAGGACGAGATCACGTCAGAGCCCTGCCCACGGCCGGCACCGGGGACGCGACCCTTGTGCCGCGGCCCGCCTCGGTCCGGATCGGCTTTGCCATTGCGCAGGCGCCGATCGCTTTCGTTGCGGTGCAGTGGGGCAACTCGCAGGCGGTTCTGCCGGTCTCGCAGCCGGCCCCCGTGACCGTACACGGCGGCGGCGAGGCGCCACTCGTCGTCACCACCAGTTACACCGACGGCGGCCCCCGATACAGCGTGCAGCTTCCCGTGCAGGGCGGAGGGGAGTGGCTGCTTTCCCCACAGGATCTCGGGCTTGCAGAGGTGGTGCTGGACGCCTCCGCGCGCAAGGAGAGCGGGAAGAGGCTCGTCGTTGATGTGCAGTACCTGCCGTCGGGAAACGGCACTCCGGACGGACGGAGTGTGATCTTCCGGTACGGCGACTGGGTTGAGAGGTGGTACGTCGTCACCAGGAGCCAGGGCCTGGCCGGCCGGCTTGAGTACGACTGGCAAGAGACGGACGCCGACGGCGTCGTCACAAAACAGCCGCTGGTCACGACCGGCCAACCGTCGATCACCTTGTCGGCTACGGGAAACGCTTCTCCGTCGCCGGCCTCGCCAACAACAGAGAGGAGATGAGTCATGCTCAAATGGGACCAGCCGCAAACGATAGAAGGAATTACGGTTTATGGGGACCACGCGTCGATCAACACGTTCTATGTGTTTCCCGACTCGCCCCGCTTCAGGATCGACGCGGGGACCGGGAAGCCGGTCTTCAAGTTCCTCAAGTACCGCAACCCCATCGACCGGGCCGGGGGCAAGAAGGGAGGGGGCTTCCTCATCTTCGACGTCGAGTTCGTCGTCGATCCGAAGACCCTCACCAAGGTAACGGAGAAGCTCCAGGACCAGCTCAATCAACGCTACAAGAACGTCAATCCCAAGCCGCAGGTGAAGATCGGGCAGATCAGCTACCTGCGTGGTGAGGCCAAGCTGCAGGTTCTGGACAGCGGCGGCGGCCTGGTGGACAAGATCCAGAATCCCGGCGCCCCCTCGCTGTACGGCGGCATGATCACGCCCTTCACCGTCGAACTCTCCGACCTCGGGGCGCCGCTCGCGGAGCAGGCTCTGCAGGGGAGCGGCGGCATCGTCCAGGTGATCTACGACCTGTGGACGCCGGTGCGGTTACCCGACCTGACGGTGACCGTGTGGCTCAACGCCTCGAAGTCGATGTCGTTCTTCCAGAAAGTCGATATCGACTGGAGCTTCTGGGGCGACGACAGCTACCGCGAGACGATCCGGCAGACCTTCGTCTCGACCGAGTTCGGCGGGGTGAACATCGAGCCGGGTACGGTGACCGATCAGAAGGTCCTGAACTCGGTGCGGGACTGGGGGTTCCAGCAGCTCGAGGACGCGGTCAAGCGCATGGTCCTCGGCGACATCCCCGATGTCACGGCCGACGACCGCAAGGTGCCGGACGGCATCGAGCACCTGACGCGGGACATCTTCGTCAAGAAGATCGCCAACTTCAGGAGGACGTTCCGCCAGGGTCAGGTGATGGAGTGGGATCCTGCTCCGCGCGGCACCCTGCCCAACATCACCGAGCTCAAGGGCCCCGACGGCAAGCCGCTGAAGTGGAGCGATTTCGCCAAGACCGTCGACCTCGATGACCCGTTCTTCCAGACCCTGGAGGTCAACGTCAGGGCGAACGCCGACTTCGCAGCCCTGCCGCTGTACTCGATCGACGTCCACCTCGACTACGAGTCGGGCAACACCCGCCGCATCCAGGACTTCTCCTTCACCGGCGCCAACGACGTCGAGAAGTTCCAGACCTTCGTCGAAAGCGGGGTGTGGAAGTACAAGTACAACTACGAGGTGAACTACAAGGGCGAGACGAAGACGTTCAAGTCGCCCGACATCGAGACCGACGACAAGGCGCTCACCATCAACGTCGGCCAGACGGGCATCCTCACCGTGACCATCCAACCCGGCGACATCAACTGGGAGGAGGTCTCGGCCGCCCAGGTCACCATGCAGTACGAGGATCAGGGCAGCGGCGTCGACCTGTTGGAGGAAACGTTCACCCTCGACAAGGACCACACTTCCCAGACCTTCCAGAAGGTGATCTTCCAGCCGGCCAGCAAGCCGTACCGGTACAAGGTCAACTACGTCATGAACGATGGCAAGGAGTACCGGGTCGACTGGGTCGAGGGCCGCTCACCCCACCTGTTCGTCAACGATCCCTTCAGCGACCAGGCCGCAGTAGCGATCCGGGCCTACGGCGACTTCGAGAACGACATCGACAACATCTTCCTCGACCTCAAGTACGTTGACGAGGCCAACGCCTACACCCAGATCAAGGCGGTGGCCCTGAACAAGGACAACGCGTTCTTCGACTGGACCTTCCCCGTCATCAACGAGAGCGGCGGCAAGCTCACCTACTCGGGAACGATCACCAAGAAGGACGGATCCGACCCCGACACGATTGCGGAGAAGGTGAACGATCCGACCTTCAAGACGATCATCATCGGCGAGGCGCCGCCCCAGCCGGTCGAGGTTCAGGTGCTTCCCGACCTCCTCGACTACGACCAGCTCAAGCTGGTCAAGATCTCCCTGCACTACGAGGATGCCGCGAACGGCGTCAGCGAGTCCAAGGACGTCATCTTCCACAAGGGAGACAACACGGCCATCACGTGGCAGTTCCATCCGAAGGATCGCACCAAGAAGGAGTACCAGTGGCAGGCCACCTACTTCATGGCCGACGGGAGCCAGAAGAAGAGCGACTCAGTCACGACCACTGAGCCGACGGTTCTTCCGGAAATCCCGGCGTAGGAATCGTCGCGCAAGGAGAACCAAGCATGCTCTATCTGAACCCACCCTTCTACTTCATCAACGGGGTCTCGCTCTTTCCGGACCACGAAGATCCCGAGCAGTTCTACTACCTGCCGGCGGCGCCGCACCTGACGCAAGTCGTCGATTCGGCGAGCGGCCAGCGCGTCCCGCAGATTCAGCTCATCGAGTACCGGGGCGAGGCCGGAAACGGCGGCTTCCTCAACTTCGACTGCAACCTCGGGATCGACCAGGATGCGCTCGACGACATCGCCTCTGAGCTGAAGAGCCAGGCCAAGCTTCGCAAGGCGCCGCGGCTCGCTCCTGTCCCGGTCATCGACGGTACCGTGAGGCTGATCCTGCTCGACAAGCAGACGCCGGAGGCCGGCAGCGGCGGGTCAACCTCGGCCGGCGGCGCCGGAGGGTCCGGCTCCGGGACGGCCGCCGGGGGCGACTCGTCCTCGGCTGCGACCGGCCCCGTGTTCGTGGCCAAGATCCTGCAGTCGACCAAACCCGCCCTTTACGGCAGCAACCAGGCGACCTTCTCGGTCCAGCTCAGCCAGGAGGGCGTCACCGTCATGCGCGACGCGCTGCAGGGGGAGATGTCGCCGATCGGCGTCGTGTACTCCCTTGGCTACCTGGCGCTCCGGCCGGCCTACTCGATCCGGCTGCACATGGATTGGAACCGGATCCAGCATCACCTCGATGAGCAGTTCGGGGTCGACTCCATCTTCACCTCGGTCGAGATCGACAAAGCGATCGACAAGCTCAAGGACGATCGGGCCATCGTCTTCGAGGTCGACACCTTCGTGCCTGAGGGCGAGGACACACAATCCGTCATCTCCAGCCGCGACCAGGCGGAGGCCGAGGTGCGGGACATGATCACGGACGCCTTCTTCCAGCCGAGCCTCGATCCGGTGAAGGAGACCAAGGACGGCTGGGACAAGGCCGAGCACCTCGCCAAGACCGGCGCCGCCCTGGCCGCGACCGGCGGTGTGGGGGCGCTCTGCTCTTTTTCCTACAAGAAGGTCGACTACACCCGCGTCGACAAGAAGGTCCTCAACGTCACCATGAACGAGAGGACCACGGTGCAGCGCAGCATCTACCCACAGGGCCACCTGAGCGGGCTGTGCCGGCCGTTGCTCCTGGACGGGATCGACCTCGACAAGTTCATCCTCAAGGTCAACCTTGACGATCCCTGGTTCCAGCGGCGCAAGGTGCAGGTGATCTCGCGCGCCAACTTCGACGAGGACGCCATCGGCTCGCTGAACGTCACGATGCGTTACAACAACCAGCCGAAGAACGTCATCCTCGAGCCCGGCCACGACCGCGACCAGGTGGAATGGGCGAGCAAGCTCGACGGCGCCGACATGGACTGGGACGTGGAGAGCTCGTACAAGGTGAGCTTCAAGAACGTCGAGGGCGCCGAGCGGCCCATCTCCCTCGAGTCCCAGCCCACGACGGTGAGCGTGGAGAACCTCGAGATCGATCCCCGTGAGCTGTACTCGATCGTGCACGTCCCGATCATCGTCCTCGCCTTTCCCTGGGAGCACTATCCGTTCGTCGAGGTGCAAACCAGGTACAACGACGAGAAGAACGGCATCCGGCTGGAAGACACCTTCCTCCTGAACGCCGACAGCCACGAGACCACCTGGAAGATGTTCGTCCAGGATCCCGAGCTGCGTACCTTCTCCTACAAGATCACGTACCGCGCAGCGGCCGGCAGTGACGTCGAAATGCCGTGGGTGGATACCGATGAAGAACGCATCACGGTGCGCGATCCGTACCCGCGGAAGCGAACGCTCACGGTCGTGCCCAATGTCTCGTGGGACGACGTCTCAAGGCTCTTCGTGGACGTCTCCTACAACGACCCTGAGAACGATGTCTCGGACCAGCAGTCATTCCAGTTTGCAGCGGATGATGCCGCGCCCAAGACGTTCAGCGTCGACCTCGTCAACCCCGACCTGCGCCTGGTCGCCTTCGAGGCCACGATCATGAAGAAGGACAACACACTGATCCAGGTCCCGAGATCGTTCACCTTGGACCGCCGGATCTTCATCTCCCGGGACATGAAGGGTCACAGGATCATCACGGTGCGGCCGGAGGGGGTCGACTTTGCCGCCAAGAAGGTCAAACAGATAAAGGTCGACCTCCGCTACGAGGATGAAGGCGCGGGGTTGAGCTTCGCCGACGGCTTCACCTTCAAGTCGGCAGCGGATCGGGCGTCCTTCGAGTTCGACTACGTCGACGACCAGAAGGCGGGCTACCAGTACCGGGTCACCTCGCTGTTCACCAACGGCATGTCACGCGCCGGCGACTGGCAGAACGACGCCGCCGGCGAGCTCGTGCTGCCCGTGGGCTGACCGCGGGGACAGACGGGAGCAGACCGGAAACCAGGAGGATATCTCAATGTTGCTACTTGGAAGCACGAGCATGACCATCGAAGGGGTTACGGTCTTCCCGGACCATGCGGATCCGAATCAGTTCTGGTACCTGCCGGGACCGATTCGGCTCGCCAAGCGTCCGGGAGAGAGCGAGGCCGCCTTCACATTCATCAAGTACAAGCCGGCGGCGGTCGAGGCGGGCGTCAAGGGGGGCGGCTTCCTGATGTTCGACGTCAACCTGCGGCTGGACCAGGCGACCGAGCAGAAGATCATGTCGCGCCTGTCCGCCGTTGCAAAGGGCACGCCCAAGCTGTCGGTAGTGCAGTTCGACGAAGGGACGGTCAAGTGCATTGCCCTCAACCTCCAGGGAGAGGGCGGCACGAGCGCCGAGGCCGCACCCGAGGGGGCGTTCAACGCGGTGGAGAGCATTCTCGGCGCCTCGGTTCCCTCGCTCCAGGGAGACGACGACGCCAGCTTCAGTCTGACCCTGAGCCAGGAGGGGGCCACGATCATCGAACAGGCGTACACGCAGGGAACGGCGCCCGTCGGCATCATCTACGACCTCAAGTTCACCGGAATCCGGCCCGCCCTCGACGTCAAGATCACGGCCGATTTCAAGCGGATCTACCAGTCGTTCAGCGCCAGCCTCAGCGGCCAGTACTACTTCCTGAAGGCCGGGATCGAAGCCGCGTTCGAGAAGCTGGTGCAGGACGGCGCGATCAAGGTCGAGGTCACCCACTACGTCGACAACGACGACCTCGAGCAGAAGGAGAAGTGGGCCCTCGATTTCTTCAAGGACAAGCTGCTGACCGACTGGTTCCAGCCCACGCTGCTGCCCGGGCAGCCGCACGGAGCGGTCTGGGGGGGTGGGGGAGGAACGTCCTCGACACCCGGCTCCACGACCACGACCCACGGCGCCACGCCTTCGTCGAGCACCAGCACCCCGGCGACGACCCACGGCACCACGCCCTCGTCGAGCACCACCCACACCACCTCCCCCTCGACGACCCCAAGCTCCTCGACTTCCGGCCACGGTACGACCACGGGCCACGGCACGAGCCCGGCGACGGCTCATCCGGCGGCACAGACCCGACCCGCGGCGGCGCTCACCATCGTGAGCAAGCAGCCGGACCCGTTGCCGCAGGGCTACAACATCGAGCACACGCCCTCACCGACCGGCACCACGGAGACCATCCGCGTCACCGGCAACGGCACGCCGACGGTCCGCGTCGACGGCACCCAGCGCCAGCTCACCGCCGGGGCGCTGACGATCGACGTGCAGCCCGGTGCCTCGCACAACATCGCGGTGTCGTTTCCCGCGGTTGCGGCGACCGAGGAGACCTTCCCGCTCAAGTTCCTCTATGAGCTCCCGCGGGAGACCTGGGTGACCGGAAACCCGGGGACCAACGCCAACTACCAGAGCTATCTCGCCAACCATCCCAACCCTGACGACCCGCCGTTCCTGGCCAGCCACTCGCCCTCGCGCACGGCACCGCCAGGCGGTGCCGATGCACTGCGCGACTGGATCCAGAACAGCCTTGTCGCCCCGAAGGAGGTGGAGCTCCGCGCGCACGCCAGCTTCGAGGGCGATGCCAGCCAGGCCAAGCAGGATTACAACATGCGCCTGTCCGGACGTCGCCTCGATGTGGCCCGCGGCATCATCGGCTCGGCGGCGACCATCACCAGTGCCGGGGCCTTCGGCCAGACCGAGGCCCAGCAGGCGGGGCGCCTCGGCCAACCCGACGACCGCAACGTCATGATCAAGGGCAGGACCAACGCCGGCAGCCAGGGCGTCAACATCACGGCGACGCTCGCACGGCAGCGCCCATCCACGACCCCGACCCCGACGCCGACCCCGACCCCCACGCCGAGGCCAACTCCGACCCCCACGCCCAGGCCGCAAACTCCGTCAGTACCGGGCTCCCCGGAGGTCGCCCTCAAGCTCAGGTTCGTGCGCCAGGACGAGCAGAAGACAGTGACCTTCGAGTACCACAGGTCCGACGCCGTGCAGCGCACCTACGCCCCGCAGGGCTTCTTCGGGCTGCTTCTCGCGGATCTCGGCCAGCAGGACAAGCACTTCGTCGAGGTGGACCTGGACGATCCGTTCTTCCGGGTCTTCACCGTGACCGTGGACGCTCCCATCGACTTCGGCCACATTGGGCTCATCTCGGCTCAGGTCGCGCTCGACTACGGCGAGGACGCCGAGCACCACAAGCACGGCGACTTCGTCTTCGACGCCGACAGCCATGCCAAACAGGAGTTCAAGGTGTTCATGGACGACGCCCACGACACCAGCTACACCTACGGCGTGCAGTACCACTTCGATCCTCTCGCCGGCTGGGACGGCCACCGGCTCTCTTACGACTTTTCCGCCCTTCCGACCGAGGACCGGACGCTGCTTCTCAACCCGTACGAGCAGATGGGCTTCCTCGAGGTGCGCGTCTTTCCACACGAGATCGACGGCGGCGTCGTCGAATCGACGGACGTATTCCTCAGCTACACGCAGCCCGACGGCACCGTCGAGGAGAAGATCCTCGCCGTCACCGCGACCTCGGACCCGCAGTTCTGGCGGCTCAGGCTCGACGATCCCAAGCAGCGGCAGTACACGTACCACTTCGTCCACCACCTCAAGAACGGCTCGGTACGGGAAACCGATCCGGTCGTCACGCAGGCGACGGCGCTGCCCGTGGATGACCCGTTCGAGAACTCCATCGACATCGACTTCATTCCCCTGTTCGACTCGGCGACGGTGCGGATGGTCTACATCGACGTCGAGTACGACGATCCCGACAACGACTACCACCGGGAGGACCGGCTCTCCCTGCCGGGCAACGCCACCGACGCCGTTCGGTTGCACATTTCGGTGGTCGATCCTACGAAGAGGACGTTCCGCTACCGGATGACCTTTGTCGGGACCGACAACCACATGAACCGCGGCCCGTTCGTCGAGACCACGGAGACCCTGATCGGGGTCGCGCCGTGAGCCCAGCGGCCCGCGGGCTGCAAGAGAGCGACACACGGGTGGGGGGTCCCGGCGGGACCCCCCACCGTTTGCCGGCGGGCGGGAGCGCCAAGGCGCTCCTGCAGACGCTCGACCGTCTGCGGCAGACCTCTCCCGAGCCGGCGGCGCGGGCCGCCGCAGCGCTGGCGGTCGTCCTTGGCGGCCTCGACGCCTCTCCCTGGTCCGAGGTGGCGTGGTCGTTCAGCCGCCTTACCGGTGGCGGATATCCGGTAGAGCTGACCTTCTCCTCCGCGGACGAAACCTTCCGGTGGGCGGCGGAGGTGGCGGGCCCCGAGGTGGCGGAGGCCGTCCGGCTCGACGCCGCGCTGCATCACCTGGAAGTCCTCGGTGAGCCAACACCCCCCGCCTGGCTTGCTGCCGCGTTCCGGACCGTGCAGGGGTCCGCACCCCTCCGGTTTGGGGCCTGGCTCGGCGGCCGCCACAGCTCGACGGGAGACCGCTACAAGGTCTACCTCGAGGTGCCGGAGGCCGAACAGCGCGCGGCCTGCGAGCTGCTCGAGAAGCACTGCGGCCGGCAACCGCCGCGCTTCCCGGGTTCCTCGAGGCTGGTGATGATCGGCTATACGCCGAGCTCCCGCATGTTCGAGTGGTACCTCAGGACCTCCCGGATCCAGCCCTGGGAGTTGGCCTTCTTGATGAGGCAGTCGGACCTTGCCGCGCAGGGGGACGAGCTTCTGGACTTCGTCGCCGGGGTGAGCGGCCTCCCGCTCACCCGGGCCCTCGCGGTGCAGCCCCTCGGCGTAAGCGTCGCCGCCGGCAAGGGGAAGGCACCGGCCGCCGTGACGCTGTTTGCGCCGGCCGGCGCATTCTTCGGCAGCGACGGTACGGTCCGTCGCCGCCTGCTCGCGCTTGCATCCGACGCCGGTCGCGGCCTCGAAGGTTACCGGACCGTCAGCGAACCCGTGGCCGAACGGACTGGCTGGAACACCCGGCACGGTATCCTCTCCCTGGTTTCCGCGCGAGGCGAGCCGCCGCACTTCCGGATCGGACTCCGGCCGTCGTAGCCGGCATTGTTCATGGGCAATCGGAGCGCGCCCTTGCCTTGGCGTCGAGGATCTCGACCACGCGCTCCACGGCCGCGTCGGTCACGCACGGCTCGTCGAGCCAATGCTCGCAGCCGCAGTAGTTGAGCAGCACCCCCTGGCTCGGCACGCGGGCCGCCTCGGCCGAACGCATGCCGTTGGCGAGCATCCAGATGCACGCCACCCCGATCACGGACAGGTCCCGGTAACGGCCGCGCTTGAGGAGGCGGAACTGCTTCTCGTGCTCGAGGTCCGAGAAGAACGCACCCGCGCCTCGCTTTGCCGCCTCGACGGTCATCCGCCCGATCGCACAGGTCTCGTCGCAGACCTTGCAGCGGCTGCCGTAGCGCGAGCCCTTGCGCTCGCACTCCTCGCCGCGGCGCCGCAGGCAGTCGGGCAGGATCAGCACCGTGTCGCGCCGGGCCACGAATTCCGGCCAGAACTGCCGGTTCATGACGACGCATGCGAGCAGCTCGGCCAAGTAGCGCTCGCGTGTGGTGCGCCGGTAGTACTCCTCGTCGCGGCCGCTCTCCCGGCAGGCGCGCTCGACGAAACCCGGGACCCGGACGAAGGCGCACCCCACCTGCTCGCCGGCCACCGCCAGCATCTGGTCCGCCATCCGTCCCAGCCGCTCGTAGATCGCCGTTCCCTCGCCCAGGGAACGGAGGTCGTAGGTCGGGGGCATCAAAGCCCCGGGCTCGTTTCCCATGCCGCCATCGTACCCCACGGCCGGTGGCACCGGTGCCCTCGCCCGCGAGAACCGGTGACTCTGCCAGGCTACACTTCCCCACAGAGGTACCGACGATGAACGAGACGTTCCTGCCGTGGGTGATGTTCCTGGCCTACCTGGGGGTGATCGGCGGCCTCGCCTGGTGGAACCGGAAGCGCGCGCAGAACATGGCCTCCTTCTCAATCGGTAGCCGCCAGGTGTCGCCGGTGCTGGTTGGCCTCTCCCTCGCCGCCAACATGACCAGCGTCGCCACCTTCGTGATCAACCCCGGCCTGATCTACGCCTACGGCTGGGCCGGCGTCGTCGGCTACGGTATTGCCGCCCCGCTCGGGATCTTCACCGGACTCGTGGTGACCTCGCGCCGCTTCCGGCAGGTGGGCGACCAGGTCATCGCGCTCACCGTCCCGCAGTGGATTGGCGATCGCTACGGCGACCGCCGGCTCACCGCTTTCTTCGCCCTCATCAGCCTGCTCCAGATCACCTTTCTGGTGCTGATCGTGGCCGCCCTGGTCCACGTGCTGATGAGCGTCCTCCACCTGCCGCTGCTGGTGGCGCTCACCATCGTCATCCTGTTCACCTTCGCCGTCATCTTTGTCGGCGGCGCCAGCGTCCACGTCTGGTCGAACAGTGTCCAGGCGGTCACCATGATCGTGGTCGCCGTCCTGCTGGTGGCTGCCGGCGCCGGCTTCTTCGCGGGCGGCCTCGGCGCCTTCTTCGACCGCCTCGCGGCCGTCGCCCCCCACTACGGGAGCATGACCAACCCGGACAGCCTGCTCTTTCGCGACCTCTTCGAGGTGGTGGTCGCCAACTTCATCATCGGTGTCGCCATCATCATGCAGCCGCACATCATCTCGAAGACGCTCTACCTGCGCTCCGAGCGCGACGTCACCACGTACCTGGCGACCGCCGTCATCGCCGGCACGATCTTCACCACCGTGCTCCTCGTCGGCCTGTACGCGCGGCTGGAGCTCGGCGGCGGTCTGGCCCCCGACCGCGTGGTCGCCACCTATATCGCCACCCACTTCGCCCCCGGCCTGCGCTCCCTCATCATGCTTGGCGTGCTGGCGGCTGGCTTCTCGACCCTCGAAGGCGTTGTCCTCGCGCTATCCTCTATCACCGCCAACGACCTCTACGGCAGCCTGGCGCGCCTCGCCGGCGCAGACGAGGAACGCGTCAAGGCGCGCCTTCTCAGGGTCGGCCGCTGGTCCCTGGTTGCCCTTGCCCCGGTTACCTTCCTGCTTGCCTGGGATCAGATCGTCGATCCCAATCTGAGCGTCGCCATCTTCGCCCAGAACGGCGTCTACGGCCTCTTTGCCGCCGTCTTCGCCCCGGTCCTGTTCGGCATCTTCTCGCGCCGCGCCACCGGCGGCCTCGCCCTCGCCGCGGCCCTGACCGCCCTCGTGGTCCACTTCGGCATGTACTACGGCGGCATCACCCGTTACCACAACAACCCCGCCGTTCCAGCCACCTGCGCTCTCGTGCTCAGCACCGCCGTCATGGCCGTAGGCGTCAGCCTGCGCGGCAAACTGATCGGCCTTGACTCGGCACCCACTGAAGCCACCTGATGAACTACGGGCCCCCGCCGATGGCTCGGTAGAGACCGGCGCTTGACGCCGGGACTTCTCGTGGGTAGTGATATGCTCGATCAAGATCCGAAGTGTGGACGACAAGCAGAGGCTGAAGAGGGGGGGGGCTCTTGAGACGGCATCTTACTTTGCTGTCGGTGGCTGCCGTGACCTTGGTCGTGACCCTCGCGCCACGCACTGCTTCGGCCGCCGACAGGCTGACTCTGCAGGATGCGAACCGCCGCTGGCGGGGGGCCCACTGTCGCAGTCTCCAGGAGATCTCGGTGAAGTCCGGACACAGCCGACACGGGGTGTCCAAGAGCCGCTGGCTGTTTTGGGGCAAGAAGGGCAGCAACCAGAGAGCGCGCATGTACTTCGAGAACGCTGAAGCGCTCGAGCCGACGTTCAGAGACCGTGTCCTGCCGGCCGGAACCGAGTTCATAGCAGTCGGCTGGGGTCAGGACGAGGCCGACAAGAGCGTCTTCCTGGAGGTCAAGGTCGCCGGCGTTCCGGTGCAGGCGAAGCTCTACTATCTCGACTCCTGGGTCGGCAAGGTCAGAGAAAAACGGCTGGGCGAGTTCGAGCGTTGGGTGCGGCTCGATCTGTGCCAGATCGTCGAGTCGCCGGACGAGAAGCTGGTCGACGTTCCCGGACCATCCGCCAGCTCGTCGTTACCCCCGCGGCCCGTTCGGGCGCCGGTCGTACAGCCTATGGCGCCGACGAGTCCTCCGCGGCTGCGCGTCCTGGCGGTTTCCGTAGAACCGGTCCGGGTGGTTCCGGGCGGCGAGATCTCCCTGGTCGTGACGTACAGCGTGGACGGCGTAGCTCCCGGCGCAACCCTGGCGGTCACCGAGCGGCGAACCATCGTGCGTGATGGAGGGACCCTGACGAGCGTAGAGCAGGTGGTTCACCGCCCGGCAGGTGTTCACCAGTCGCGGCAGCCGATTCGGATCCCGGCGACGCTGGCGGCGGGCATCTACGAACTCCGAGCCGCGGTTCGCGCAGCGGGTATAGCCGGCGAAGGCTCGGCCGTCTTCGAGGTGACGAACGATGCGCGCTGAGCCTGGGCCGGGCACGGCAGCGAGGCGGGGAGCGCGCTTCACCGCCTTCGCCGGCACGCTGTTTCTGATCCTCGCGGTGGGTTCGCTGGCGGCCGGCGACTGGTACGTGCTGTGCGAAACCGGCTCCGGGCAGGTGATCCTGGCCCAGCACGTCAACGAGGTAGCTCACGTGGTGCTGACGGGACCGCTGCCGGGGCCGCGCACGGCCACCGCATGGGTCGAGGCAAACTGCCCGAGCCGGCGCTGTGACTCCTTCGGACAGTGCGTGAGGCCGGGAGAGCTCGGGCAGCCTGCGGCCACGGAAAGCGGCTGGCAGGTCGGGAAGCTGACCACCGAAAGCCTGGGAGCCTCGACCAGAGGAGCCGCAGCCTCCGTACGTAGTACGGCAGTGACGGCCCCCGGCCCACTCTCCGGCCCGGGCGCTACGGACCTGACCCCTCTCATCAACACGGCCAAGGCGGCGGTCACGGGCTGCAGCTACCCGGCGGCACTCGCCGCCGCCGACCAGATGACGAACTTCGACCCGGAGCATCCCTGGCTGCGGGCCAACCACGAGAAGCTCAAACGCCTCGCCGCGCGCCAGCGCACCACGCAGCAGACCGTCTGGCAGGCCAGCTCCGCGCTGCAGCAGGGCGATTTCAAGGAGGCCCGGCGGCTGGCCCTGACCGCTGCCGACACTGCCGTGAGCTGCCAGACGCAGGCGGTCTCCGCCCTGGTGACGGGAATCGACACCGCCATCGAGCAGCAGCGCACGGAGCGCAGAATGGCCCGAGGCCGGGCGGCGGCCTCCCTGCTGCCGGTACTCTTCAACCTCGCTCGTGTGGCCAGCGGCGGCCACGGCGCCACGGGCTCGCCGGCGGGCACAGGCGCGGCGATTCCGTCGGCGGCGCCGGCGGTCGGTGGCGTCGACCCGTGTGCGTTCAAGCTCGAGTTCCCGGATCGGACCAGCCTGGTCCCGGTCTGCGGCTGCCCGGGCTATGTGTTCGACGTAAAGAGGTTCAGGTGCGCCCCGGGCTAGCGTGTCTCGCGGCGTCAATGCTCGTGGTGGCCACTGCCCGAGCCACGCAGCCGACCACGGCGGAGCAACGCAGCGCCAAGTCGGCAACGGAGATCCACGCCCTCCGCGCCACCATCAACGAGCCGCCGGAGATTGCCGCCGAGCCGTGGCTTCAGTTTATCGAGGCTCGGGGCCGGAGGTTCTGTGATCCGGGTGTGCTGGTGACGCTCGAGGCCCTCGGGCGGGACTGTAAGGTCGAAGCGGGCAAAATCATTCCCGCTCTGATGAGGACCGCTACCGTGGTCTTGGTTCCGGGTTTCGATTCTCGCATTCTTTTCGAGGGGCGGCCGTCGACCGCCGAGGAGAAGTACAAGGACGACGTGAAGAAACTGAACGACGTGGCCACGGTGGTCGGTACCCCGATGAGCGCCATCAACTGTCTGGCCAAGGGCATCGTCCGGGCCAGCGCAGGTGAGCACCCGGGAACGGACGATCTGCTTGCAGGTATCGACGGCGCCACCGATCTTTACCAGCTCCAAGGGATGTTGCGGGCGGGGGCCGGCGGGCTCAAGACCTTGAGCTCTGCCCCGGCCGGTTCGGGAGCTGCGAAACGTCTCGGCGATCTGGGGAAGGAGATCGGGGAGGGCGTGGCCGGGGATCCTCTTGGTGCGGTGGACACTGGACTGGGACCGACTCAGGCGTCGGGCTGGTTCGAGCGGATCCACAAGGCCTGGCGAAGCACGAATCTTGGCAGATGGTCGGCGGTCCAGTCCGCGGCCGACGAAGCACGTGAGAAGTTCGAGGCGTGCGATGTCGACGGAGCGCTGGCTGCCCAGGAGAAGGTGCTGCCGCTGGTCCGGAGCTGGGCCCGGGGCTGGCGGCACGGCATCGAGCTTTACGAGGATCACAAGTACTGTGCGGACACCGGCTGGGCGGCGATGCTCGGTCTCGAGGGCCGCGCCAGCCACGATCTCGAGCTGGAGGTTGACCAGTACCGGACCGAGCTCGCCGACTTGCAGAGCCGCAAGGTGCTCGATCCGGACTGGGCGCAGCCGAGCTCCATCGAGGCCAGGCGCGCCCTGGTGCGAGACATCAACGAAACCTTGCGCTCGCCGGGCCGGCTGATCACCGAGGCCCTCGCCGGCGACTGCGACCTGGGCCCTGCCCTGGCGACGATTCGCAAGATCGAGGCGAACAACGCGTGCTTCGAGAGCCTGGTGGACGAGCCGAGCCGAAGGCGGCTGGCCGAGGTCCGGGAGCGCATTCGCGCCATTCAGCTGGCTATCCCCGACCTGCGGTCGGCGGTCGCACAGGCCGCCTCAGAAGCTGCGTCCCGGATCGATGCTTGCGCCATGACGGGGTGGTCCGAGCCGCTCGACCAGGCGATCGCGGAGTTCGACCGCCTTCACGGCCCGCAGATCACGGCCGGGCAGCTGCAGGTGTGCCTCCCGGAAGGGCTCGACCGCGACGCGCTGCGGGAACGGTCGCGGGCAAGGGAGGAGAGCCTGGCGAGGCTTACGAGGGAGGCGCGGGAGCTCAAGGAGCAGGCCGGCCGCCTCGACGAGGAGTGTCGCTTTGATGAAGCGGAGCAGGCGCTGAGCGAGGCCGCCGGCAAGCTGGACGAAACGGGGTGCCCGCTGGCTCAAGCCGACTGCGAGGGCGCGACCTACGAGCCGGTCCGCTGCAGTCTGATTATCGTGCGAGACGGGCTCGAGGCGGCGCGGGCAGCCCTGGACCAGCGGCGGCAGGCGTACAACGAGGCGGATCAGCAGCTGCAGCAGCAGGCAACCGAGCTTCAGACGCAGGGTGAAGGCGAGCTCGAAACCGCCCGTGGCACCTCGCCCGACCGCTGCCGTGCCATCGACCAGGTGCGCGTCATCGCCGGCAAGCTGGAGGCCCTCACCCAGCCTCTCGGTTGTCCGGGCGAGAACCGGTGGGCCGAGGAGGGCGCCGAGCTACGCCGTCTCCTCGATGAGGCAGTGGCGGCCTTCGACCAGCAGCTCGAGGCCGCGGTCAAGACCGGGGACGACGCGGCCGAGGCGTGCGATATGGCAGCCCTGCAAGCGGCCATTGACCAGTTCGTCCCGCTCGAGCAGGCAGCCTGTCCGGCACGCACCGACCAGACGGCACGGTTGCGCAAACGGCTGTCCGATATCGACGACGAGGCCGCCGAGGCGCGGCGCATCCTCAAGGAGGGCCAGAAGGACTGGCAGGTCTGGATGCAGTCCTGCGACACCTCGATGCTGGCGACAACCGAGGCGCGCGAGAGCAACCTGCCGCGCTGCGGCTACGCGAACCTCACTCCCGATGAGCAGTCCGCCGTCAACGAGCTCATGTGGTGGGGAGACAATGCTCCTAGGCTTGCGGCTCTGGCGCGCTCAGCGGATCCCCACCTCGCGGCCGCCGAGAAGAGCATCGAGTCGGCCCGCCGGAAGCTCGATGCTGGGGTCGCCTCCGAGGCCGACCGGCAGGCCATGGCGGCGGACCTCGATGCCGCGGTCGCCGCCCTGGACGGCGCCAGGCGGGCCGCCTCCGCGATGCGCGAGGGCGAGCTGATCTCCGCGGCGTGCAGCAAGCAGGTCATGGAGCGCATCGCCGAGCTCGAAGGCGCCATGCCGTCACTGCCGCCGCCGGAAGGTGGTACCGAGGCAGATGCAACGACCCCGCCGACAACCTCTGGTACGGCGGCCGCCGGGACGTCGGGAGCTCCGTCCGGCTCTCTCACGGTGACAGTGCCGAACCTCGTTGGACAGGCCGACACGGTGGCCGTCGCCTGGCTCGAGGAGCTGGGGCTGAGCGCGGTGCTCCGCACCGGCAGTCCGGCCTCGGAGGACTCGGAGCAGGGGAAGGTGGAGCGGCAGGAACCCGCGGCCAACACGTCGGTCGCCGCTGCGGCGGCCGTCTCGCTGTGGATTCGCGGCCCGGCGCCCGCCCCCGAGCCGTCCGTGCCCGTGACACAGGCCACCTGCGACAGCACCTGGCCAGGCACGGTGCTGACTCAGCCCGTGCCCGGCGGCCCCGTATCCTGCCTGTGCCCGAATGGAACCACCTGGAGCAAGGTGAGGGGCGCCTGCCTGAGTCTGAGCACGGGCGGCGTCGCTCAGAGGTCCGCTGCCGTCGACTGCTCCACAATGCCGGGGACGCTCTACGACCCTGCCGCCGGGTTGTGCCGGTGCCCGGTGGGCAGGTGGGACGTGAACCAGAGACGCTGTGTCGACACGGCGGCCGCCGAGCGGGAGCGGAGGATCGCGGATCTTCAGCATGCGGGGCAGTGTGAGCGGCTGTACGCGGACATCGAGGTGTTCTCGAGCCATGGCGACGCTGCATACCGCCAGATGGGGGCCGCGGCCCAACAGCAGGCGCGTGCAATGGGGTGCGACTCTGTGAGGATCGCGGCGGCCGTAGCTGCCAGCGGCCGCTTCGGTACGCCCACGAGCCGTCCCTCAGGAGGCCAGGCGGGCGCCGGTGTGCCCGCCGGCGGCTCGGGAGGCTCGGCAGGAACGACAGGTCCGGCAGGTGTCGGCAGCAGCGGCGGCCGGTGCGTAATCATGGACATCTCGTACGCCAGCGCCGGTGGCAGCGTGTACGCCTACCTGGCGTACCAGAACCCGTCGACATCCCCGGGGAGCGCCCCCGACGCCTACGGTGTGCTCACCGTGCCAACCAGTCTCAAGAGCGGGGGCAGGTCCTGCTCCAGCGCCAGGTCCTGCCTGGCCATGGTCGCGGGCTCCAACCCGTTCCAAATCCTCGGTGAATACTCCAGCCGCGCGGCCGCCTCGGCGGTAGCCCGGCAACGCTGCCCGAACCCGGTCCACACCAGCAGTTACTAGCCTCTTATCTCGTCAGCATGATGGCCAGGATGCCGGCAAAGGCGCCGATCGCGAGCAGGTAGGCGAGCGCCGTCCACGTCTCGATCCTCGGCGCCCGGGCCAGCACGCGGACGAAGGTCTCCGACACGATGTCCTCGGCCTTTCCCCGGTCTCCGGCCAGGCCCAGCGCAAAACGGAGCACCGCCGACGCGTGCTGGCGGTAGAGAGCCTCGAAGTCGCCGTTGGTATCCATCTCGTTCTGAGTACTGTATTCGGCCGGCAGGGTTACATCCCTGGGCGCTCCGCCTGCAGCAGCGCGCGCAGGTTGCGGCCCATCACGGGCTCGGCGTATGGCTGACCGAGCCATGCCATCTTGGTGGCAATGCCGCTCGCGGTTCGGGCCTCGCTGTCGTTGTCTGCCAGCAGAGCACGCGTCTCGGCGGCGGAGAAGACAACCCCGGTTTCCTCGACCTTCAGCCTCGGGTTGACGGGGCACACTGTCTGGCACTCGAGGCACCCGAGCAGGCAGGTGTGGGCCCAACCCTGCACAAACGGTGGCCACTCGCCGGGCACCTCGTTGGCAAAGGTCAGGCAGCGCTCGGCCGAGATCAGCACTCGCTCGTCGCCGATCGCACCGGTCGGGCACGCTCCGGCGCACGCACCGCACGCGGCGCACTCCTCGAGCAGCGCCGGCTCGACCGGTTCGGCGCCCCCGGCGGCCGGCAGCGGTGCATCGGTCAGGAAGCCGCAGAGCTGGATGTAGCTGCCGAGGCCGGGAGCGTAGGTGACGTTGTTGAGGCCGTAGCGCACCAACCCCAGGCGTGCCGCCGTCGCCTTGAGCGGCGCCATCAGGAGCTCCAGCCGGGCCCCGGACAGGCCGTCGCGCGCCAAGTCCTGTCTTACCTCTTCGAAGAGCGCCCGGTAGCGCACGTAGGTCGGCGGCAGCAGCGCTGCGAACGGTCCGTCCTCGAGCTCGAAGTGCACCCGGTGCGCAGGACGCGGGACCGCGACCATCACGACTGTTCCAGTCGCCGGCCGCTTCCCGGCCGCCACCACGGATGCGAGCTCGGCCGCGAAGAACGCCGGGTCCAGCTCGCCGTCCTGGTGTCGAGCCTCCACGTTAGAGGCGGCGGCGGTGGCCACCTCGACCGGTCCCCACGCGACGCGGTACCCGCGTTTCTCAGCCCACTCCAGAAGCCGTTCCTTCATTGCAGCCTCCACGACCGGCCGCCCTCTTGGGCGGTTTTGTGGTAATGACCAAAATATATCTATGCACGTTACCACTTCAACATGGACCCGGAGTGTGTAATAGTCAAGAGTGGCAGAAAGGGGGTTACGGTTGGACCCGCTGTGGGCCGAGCTGATCAACTCGGACTGGAGCGACCACCTGGGAAGCGGCCGGCGCGAGGACCGCATCGGCAACGACCGTTGGCTGGCGAAGTTCCTCGGCCGCACCAGCTGGTGGGGAAGGGCGTTGCCGTCGGCCGCCGAGCGCGAACGCCTGCGCGAGCTGCGTCGCCTGCTCCGTCGCATGGTCGACGCCCTGCTCGCCGGCGCCCCGATTGGCGAAAGCGACACCGCCGCGCTCAACCGCATCATGGCCAAGGCACCGGTGGCGCGCCGCTTGGGCCGCGAGGGCGAGGGATGGCACGTGGAGCTGACCGCCACCCGTGGCGCGATTGACGATGTCCTCGGCGAGGTCGCCGGCTCGTTCGCCACCATGCTCGCGCGCGGCAAGGCCGACCGCGTCAAGGTCTGCGAGAACCCCGACTGCGGCTGGGTGATGGTCGACTCGAGCCGCAACCGCTCGCGCCGCTGGTGCGACGCCGCCGAGTGCGGCAACCTCATGAAGGTCCGCCGCTACCGCCAGCGTCACCGTGACGCGGGCTGAATCGCCCGGCCCCGCAGCGCCCGCTTGTGCCCCAGGGGCTCGCACGCCGCCGTCGGATGATCGGCCGTCCGCTCCCCTGGTACGCTGGTAGGGTCGCCCGGTCACTGAAGACAGCCCCGGCGCGGCCGCGAAGGGAGACCTGATGCGAATCACGGTGGCGTTCAACTTGCGGACCGATGCGTCCGAGGAGAGCGCGGAGCTGCTGACCCAGGAGGACGTCGACCGCATCTGCGGTGCGCTGCGCGAGCTGCGCCACCAGGTCAGCCCGGTGGAGGTCTCCGGGCAGCCCGGCGAGGTGGTGGGCCGCCTGCTGGACAGCGCGCCCGAGCTGATCTTCAACTGCGCGGAAGGCACCATCGGCAGCTCGCGCGAGGCGTTCTACCCGGGCCTGTACGAGCAGCTCAGGATCCCGTTCACCGGCGGCAACCCATCGCTGCTGCACATGAACCTCGACAAGCATCTGGCGAAGACGGTCGTCGCTTCCCGTGGCGTCCGGGTGCCGAAAGGCGGCCTGGTGACCCCGCAGAACCGGGAGCTGCCGACCGACCTGCGCTACCCGGTGATCATCAAGCCCAACGCGGAGGGCTCGTCCAAGGGCGTTACTCAGGACTCCGTGGTCGAGAACCGGGAGCAGTGCGAGGCCCGCGTCGAGCAGCTGCTGGGACGCTATCCGGCCGGGTTGGTGGTCGAGGAGTTCATCGCCGGGCGCGAGCTGAGCGTGCCGATCCTGGAGGCATTCCCCGGCAAGATCCTCGAGATCGTCGAGCACACCTTTGACCTCGAGAAGATCGGCGGCCGCTACAACGTCTACGACTACGACATGAAGCAGGGCGGCGAGCGATCGAAGGCCGTCGGCGTAGTTTGCCCGGCGCTGCTCGATCCGGCGCAGCACGGGGCGGTGGTGGAGATGGCGAGGCGCGTGTTCGAAATCATGCACTGCCCGGACCTCGGCCGCGTCGACATCCGGCTCGAAGAGGACGGAACCCCTTTCTTCATCGAGCTCAACCCGCTGCCGAGCCTCCATCCGGCGGCGTCGCTGATGATTGCTGGGCGGGAGCGGGGACTGGAGTACCGCGACGTGCTGCGCCTGGTGGTGCGGTCGGCGGCCCACCGCTACAAGCTGGCGGCGCGGCCGCCGCGCAAGGTCACCGGCGAGGAGGCGGCACGGCCCACCGCCCGCGACCTCGGAATCCGGGTCGGGCGCTTTCAGCCCGGCGTCAACAACGCCATCACCGACGTCAAGGGAGTCCGGGTCGGCCACCTCACCCGGACCGACGAAGCGGCCCCCGTTCCGGGCTCGAGCGAGACCGCGCGAGTCCGCACCGGCGTCACCGCGATCGTGCCCGGCGAGGGGGACGTGTTCCGCCGGCGGGTCGTGGCCGGTGGCTTCGTGCTCAACGGCGTCGGCGAGATGGCGGGGCTGACGCAGGCTCTGGAGTGGGGCTACATCGAGACCCCGATCTTGCTCACGAACTCTTTGTCCGTCGGCCGGGTGCTGCAGGGTGTGATCTCGCACATGGTCAAGAAGCACCCCGAGATCGGGACCCTCGAGGACCCGGTGCTGCCGGTGGTGGGCGAGGCCGACGACTCGTTCCTCAACGACACGCGGGTCGGGCTGTGCAGCGCCCAGGACGCGCAACGCGCGCTCGAAGCGGCGAAGGGCGGACCGGTGGCGCAGGGCTCGGTCGGCGCCGGTACGGGAATGATGAGCTTCGACTTCGCCGGCGGCATCGGCACCTCGTCGCGCAGTATCGAGGTCGAGGGCCACGCCTTCATTGTCGGCGTCCTGGTCATGTCCAACTGCGGCCACATGCGCAACCTCACCATCGACGGGCGGGTCGTCGGACGGGAGCTGGACGTCCAGCTGCCGGCCGCGGGGCGGCGCATCACGGACTACGGCTCGGTCATCACCGTCGTCGCCACCGACGTGCCGCTGCTGTCCAGTCAGCTCAGCCGGGTCGCCAAGCGCGCCGCGCTCGGCCTGGGCCGGGTCGGCTCCCACGCCGCCTCCACCAGCGGCGAGATCGTGGTCGCGTTCAGCACCGCCAACCGGGTGCCGCGGTCGTCGGCGCAGCCTAGCAAGTTCCGGACCCTCAGGTTTGTCGCCGACACCCACATCAACACCCTGTACGAAGCGGTCATCGAGGCCACCGAGGAGGCGGTGCTCAACGCCATGTTCTGCTCGGCCGGGGTCCGCGGTCGCGAAGGGCGCGAGGCGCCGGCGATCCCCCAGGAGGCGACTCTCGAGCTGCTGCGCAACAATGGAGAGATCAATGTTGGTCGTTGAGAAGCACAACTTCAGCCTTCACAACCCGAGCTGGAAGTTCACGCTTGGGCCGGAGACGTACGAGACCAAGGACACCCCGCGGCGGGTCGAGGCGATCCGCGCCGCCCTCGCCGTGGACGGTCGCTTCCGCTTCACCCAGGCGAAGCGCTTCCCCGAGGCGCTCCTGGCGCGGTTGCATCCCTACCACGACTTCATCAAGAAGACCTCGCAGGTGGCCCGCACGACCGGCGAGGAGATCTACCCGGACCTGTTCCCCGGCGAGGGCGCGCGGGTTGAGCGCAAGATCCACCCGCTGTGGGGCGGGGTTTGGTGCACCGACGCGGTGACGCCGATCATGGGGCGGACCTATGAGGTCGCGAAGGGCTCGGCGGAGGCCGCCATGACCGGCGCCCAGCTGATGCTCGACGGGCGCGAGCGCGAGGTGTACGCACTGTGCCGCCCGTCGGGGCATCACGCGGGCCCGCGCGTGTTCGGCGGCTACTGCTACTTCAACAATACGGCCACCGCGGCCGAGATGCTGGTCCCGCACGGACCGGTGGCGATCCTCGACATCGACTACCACCACGGCAACGGCACCCAGGAGTTCTTCGAGGAGCGCAAGGACGTCTTCACGTGCTCGATCCACGGCGATCCGAGTCGCGAGTACCCGTACTTCTGGGGCTACCGTGGGGAGAAGGGGACCGGCCAGGGCCAGGGCGCCAACCTCAACCTCCCTCTGCCCCTCGGCAGCGGCGACGAGACCTACCTGAAGGCTCTGGACCGGGCGCTGCGGGCGATCCGCCGCTTCCGGCCCGCGTTTTTCATCGTCGGCGCCGGCTTCGACACCCACGCCGAGGACCCGATCGGCGGCTTCGAGCTCAGCGACGAAGTGTACGCGGAGATCGGCCGCCGCCTCGCCGCCATCGACTGCCCGGTGCTGATCTGCCAGGAGGGCGGCTACAACCTCGACGTCCTCGGCGGCTGTGTTCGGCGCCTGCTGTCCGGCTTCTCGGACGGCCGCTGAGCGCTACGCGGCCGCCGAGGCCGCAGTCAGGTGCTTGGACAAGCGCTTGCCGAGCCCCATGATCGTCAGGGTCGGCGGCAGACCCATCTCCTCCGGGATCACCGAGGCGTCGCACACGTAGAGGTTGTCGACCTCGGTCTTGAGGTCCGAGTCGACGATGTCGCCGATCTTGACGGTACCGCCCGGGTGAGTGGCCAAGTGCCAGCTGCTGAAGATCCCGCGCGCCCCCGCCTTCTCCAGTATGTCGGTCGCCCGGCGGGAGCCGCGGCGGAGCTTGTCCCGATCAGACCCGGACAGGTTCTTGCGGACCCCGCCGGAGTCGGTGAGCCGGCCTCCCAGCGAGTCGCGGATCTTCACCATGACCGGCAGCACCGAGGCATGAGCGAACAGCCTGTGGAAACGGAACACCTCGGCGGTGAACAGCTGGTACAGCAGCCGCGGCAGCACGAGGTCGGACATCACGTACCCCTCGCCGGCCATGTTGATGCCGGTGGCCATCGGGAACTCGCGCCCGCCGCGCAACTCCTTGACGACTCCCATGACGATCACCAGAGGGTCGAAGAAGAAGTCCCGGCCGGCACGAGGGATGCCGCTCGCCCTCAGAATCACCGGTGAACCGATGCCGCCGGCTGCCACGACGACCCTGGCACCGTGGAACCGCTGCCGCCGCCCGTTGACGCGCGCGTCGACTCCCGTCGCAACGCCGTCTTCGACGACCACCCTGTCCACCCGCGCGCGGTCAAGGAAAGCGGCGCCGTTCCCCACCGCCTCGTCGAGAAACACCCGTGAGGTCCACTTGGCGCCGTACGGACACCCCAACGTGCACTTGTCGCAGTCGGGCCGGCACCTGTCCTGATACACCAGCTTGGGAAGCGGCTGCCAGTCGACCCCGAGGCTCCGGGCGCTGTCCATGATCCGCGACGCGGCCGGCCCGATCAGGTGATCGGCAAGGGGCGCGTAGGGCAGCTCGGACTTGAGCTTCTCCACCTCGCCCGAGATGTCGACCCCGTGCCTGGCGAGCCGCTCGAATGGCGGATCGAACGCGGTGGCGTAGTAGTAGACCGAGCTTCCGCCTGCCGTGATGGCCCGGATCATGGCCAGCAGCCTCGGCGTCAGCAGCAGGCTCCTGCCGGGAACCATCGCCTCCCGCATCAGCTGCCGCAGCGTGCCGGAGACCGGCCGGTTGGGTCCGCGCTCGAGGATCAGAACCCGCTCGCCCCGCCGGCTCAGCTCCCGGGCGACGGTCGCACCCCCGGGCCCGCTGCCGACCACGATGGTGTCGAATGACGACTCGAGTGACACGCCCATAAACCCCCCGGTGCTCTCCGGATCGGTCATGTCCAGGCTGCTGTGTGGCAGTGCCCTGCCATTCTACGTCCCGGCGGCGCGCCACTCAACTCGGGAGGCACTGCGTGAGCTCAGGTCGCTGTAACCGCGCCGCAGTGGGAAACGCCGAGTTGCGGGACGGAGCGGCGGGTGGCTCGTCCCGAGCTGCTGCGAACGGACGATGTGGTCATGGGTCTGGCGAACGGCACCGGCGCCTACGCCCTCGACATGGACCTCTTGGTCCTGCACAACGACCCCACCGGGTGGTCCCGAGTCGACTGAGCGAGCTCGTCAGGTCTGCTGGCCGTGGCGTCCGGGTCCACTACTCCGCCGAGCCGGCGTCTTCCTCCTTGTACCCCACAAGCGATTCGCGCAGCGAATCGCTCACGAACCCCCGAATCGCCTCCCAGTACGCCTTGCCGCCGACGAGCCAGGTCTCGTTGTGGCGGGCGCCGGCGACGGTGTAGAAAGTCTTGGGCTCCGGCGCCGCGTCGTAGAGCGTGCGGCCCATGTCGTAGGGGACCACCTCGTCGGCGGGGCTGTGGATGAACAGCTTGGGGACGTGGATGCCGCGGATCTTGTCCAGCGAGTCCATCTTGGTGCGCACGAGAAACCTCGGCACGATGGGGAAGACCCGGCCCGCCATGTCGGGGATCGAGGTGAAGCTCGACTGGACGATCAGGCCCGCCGGCCGCACCTGCGTCGCCAGCTCGATCGCCGGCGCGCCGCCCAGTGACTTGCCGAAGATCACGACCCGCTGCGGCGCGATGCCGCGCTCCCCGGTCAGGTAGCGCCACGCCGCGCGCGCGTCGCGGTAGAGCCCCTTCTCCGAGGGGCGGCCCTCGCTGCGGCCGTAGCCTCGGTAGTCGACCAGCAGCACCCGCGCGGGCAGGTTGACCAGGCCGACGAGCATCTCGTAGCGGTCGGTGAGGTTGCCGGCGTTGCCGTGGAACCAGAGCATTGTCGGCAGAGTGTCGGCTTCGGCTTTCGGCGAAGCGGGAGCGGCGAGCCAGCCGTTGAGACGCACGCCGTCCTCGGTCGAGAAGTAGACGTCCTCGATCGAGATCGCCTGCCCCGCCGGCGGCCCGGGGAGGCGTGGGATGTCCCAGCGCCCGACCGGGTAGCGCGAGGGGTAGAAGATCATGTGGTTCTCGAAGCTCATCAGGAACCCCACCGAGCAGACGATGACCGCCAGCAGAGCCAGGATCGGCACCCACACCCTGCGCCGCCGGTTGCCAAGCTGACGCACGTCCACCTTCACCGTTCGAGCTTACATCTGCAGGTCGGCGATTCGTGACCGCAACCCATGCACGCCCGCGCGTGAGCGGCGTTCCTCTCTCTGCTCATCACGAGCGATTCACGCAGTGAATCGCTCTACTTCCTCCCCGGCTTCTTCCTCTGTGGCGGGTCGGCCGGCTTGTTCGTGGGCGTCGGGGTTGCGCGAGGGGCGGACCTCGCTCTGGTGGCCGGCTTCGTTGGCGCTACCGGTTTCGCCCGTATGGCCCGGCGCGCGGCGTCCTGCCGTGCCTTGAGCTGCTCCTGCGCCTTCCGCTGCTGCTCCTGCTGCGCCTCGCGCTCGGCCCGCTGCTGCGCCTGGGCCCGGTCGCGCTCGGCTTTCTGTTTCGCGTCGGCCCGTTCGCGGTCGGCCTTTTGCTGCGCCTGGGCCCGCTCGCGCTCGCCCTGCGCGCGCGCCTTGGCGAGCTCCTGCTGGTGCTCCTTCTCGAGCTTCTTCCGCTGCTCTTCCTGGTACTTTTGGAGCTCCTGCTGCTGGCGGCGGTCCTGCTGCTCGATCTGCCTGGCGTCGGGGTGCGGCGCCCGCTCAACCCGCGGGGCGACCGGGACCACCGGTTGCGCGCGGCGTTGGGTCGGGGGCTGGGCCTGTTGCTGGGTCTGGGGCTGAACCTGCTGCCGGATCTGGGGCTGAACCCGCTGCTGGGTCTGGGGCTGAACC
>CAZKGM010000014.1:41199-47807 GCA_964552395.1 uncultured Thermoanaerobaculia bacterium
CTGAACCTGCTGCCGGATCTGGGGCTGAACCCGCTGCTGGGTCTGGGGCTGAACCTGCTGTCGGATTGGGGGCTGCTGCCGGGCCGGAGGAGGCGCCTCGCGGCGCAGGTCCTCGTTGGCGCGCGGACGGACGTGGACCGAGTCGAGCTGTTGCTTTCCGGGCCGGTAGAAACGAACCTCGGTCCCTTTGACGACCGTCCGCGCCTCCCTCGTCCCTTCCCCGACGCGGAACCGCTCCACCGGCCGGCCGGTTACCCGCTCGATGTGTCGAAGCTCGACGCCGCGGTTCACCACCCGGTTGTCGATGTAGGTGTAGTTGGTGATGTTGGTGGTGTTGTGGATGATCGTGACGTTACGGGCCCTCGGGAGCATGTGCCCCGACAGGCGGGGCTGGAGGAACGAGCGCTCCGGTACGAAGCAGTAGGCCTCTGGCCGGATGCCGGCGGTCAGGCTGAACCCGCCCAGCCGAATGCCGATGCCGGCCTCGAAGCCGACTGCGGGCGGCAGGGGCGCCCAACCGACGTAGCCTCCACCGTACTGCCAGGAGACCCAGGCGGGCCCCCAGACTGTGCCCGGGACCCAGATCCAGCCGAAGCGTGGATCCTGCGCCCAACGGCCGTAGTGGTAGGTCGCCCAGCCGTACGGCTCGAACGACACCCAGGTCCAGCCGTAGGCGGTGTCCACCCAGCGGCCGTCGGTGTACGGGCGCCAGCCAGGGGCCGGGCGACGCGGGAACCAGACCCAGCCGTAGTCGGCGGTCATCACCCAGTCGCCGTACGGCGACAGATCGTCGTAGAAGAAGCCGACCTCCGCCCGCGGCGAGGCTTGGGCATAGCCGCTGTCGTAGCCCTGAGGCGGAGCCGAGGCCGTGTCGTAGGGACCCGGGCCGTAGGCCATGCAGCCGGTGAGAGCCCCCACTAAGAGGGCTGCGACGGCGATGCCGATCGGTTTCATGAGACACCGTCCTTTCATGTGTGCCTCTCCAATATACGGCAGAGAAGGCCGGCTGCACAGCCGGGAGGTGAGGAGCCAGGAGTGAGGGGTGAGGAGATCCCCCGCCCAACCGGGAGGCTCGCACGACGCCAGACGCGAGCCATGCCCCCGCCCGCCCCCGCCGCCGGTTCGCGTAGCGAATCGCTGACGACGCCTGCACGCTGAGCCTGTCCCTGGCGCCCGTCACTTTGTTGAATCGCCGTCGGCTCACTCAGGAGACCACTCGACAGACCATCACCGGACGAGTCTTGAGAATGGCTCACCTGTCAAACGACGATCTGTCGCGTCGCGAGAAGCCCCAAGGGCACGGGCCCTTGGGGCAACCTGAGAGGCAGGCAGGCAGTTGGCGGCGCGGGCCTTCCGGACCCTCGATGAACTGTCCGGTGTGACCCCGAACCGGTGCCTGTGCCTTGTGATCTCAGAAGCGATAGCCTACGCCGACCCCGAACACCCACGGGTTGACATCCACGGTTACAGTGTCGAGTACCTGCCCGTTACCGAGGACGAGATCGACGTCCGTGGACATCTTGATGTACTTGACGTCCAGGTTGAACACCCAGGCACCTTTCAGGGCGATATCCATTCCGAGCTGCCCCGACAGGCCGAAGGAGTGACTGAAGTCGAGCTTGCGGACTCCGAGACCGGCCAGATCGTCGGAGAGGTGATAGTTATAGAAGAGGGTGTAGTTGACACCGAGGCCGCCGTAGACATCGAGCGGGCCGCTGCTGTCGGAGTGAAACTGCAGCGTCAATGTGGGGGGCAGTACTCTGACGCTCCCTGCGTCGGCTCCCCCGAGCGCCCCTCCCGCCGTGGCGAGTTCGTGCTTCGAAGTGCCTGCGATGACCTCGAGCCCCCATTTGTTGTTGAACATGTAGGTGACGTCGACCTCGGGGATGACGTCGTTGCCGACCGTCACCTTCGTGCCCTCGGTGCCGGCGATGGCCGTGCTGCTGTCGTTGGGGGAAACCGACAGAAGCCGTCCGCGGACGATCCAATGACCTTCCTGCGCCTGGACCAGCACTGGTGAAAGCAGTAGGGCGACAACCAACGCAATGAAACCGGTTCGAGCTTTCATCTCCTCCTCCTTTCGTGATGCCTCAAATGGGACTATTTCAGTCACATTTCATGATGGAGCTCACCTGCCAGGTCGTACCTTGGTCTCATCGTGAGACTCCTTCTCGCCTTTGGTGGGTGCCGGGCTCTAGGGTCCGGGTCGATCGGCCGGATGATGGGTGGTGGGGCCGACGCCCGGCGAACTCCTGTTCGGTTGGTGCCCTGTGCCCCCTGAGCTTGCGCGGTCAGATCTGGTCATCGTCCCGACTCAGTACGCCTGATCGCCCGCCAGCTCCTCCGCCGTGACCGGCCCGGAGAAGCGCCTATACACCCATGCTTGGTAGCCGATCACGATCGGCACCATGACCAGTGCCACACCCAGCATGATCTTGAGGGTAAGAGGGGTCGACGCCGTATTGAACGCTGTGCGCGAGAAGGTCGCGTCGAGGCTCGATGGGAGCAGGGCCGGGAACAGCCCAGCCACTCCGAACAGGGTGGCGCCGACGATCGTCGCCGCCGACGCCGCCCACGCCTTCCACCAAGCGCTCTTGCCTATGAAGACGCGCGTCAGGACAATGCCTGCGACAGCCAGGAGCGGGAACACCAGCAGCGCCGGCCTGGTGAGGAGGTTCTGCCAGAGCGTCGTTGAGTGCCAGGTCATGGCAAGAAAGGCCACGGCGACCACGAGCAACGGTCCCCACAGGAGTCTTGCCGCCCGGCCCGCACGCTGATGCAGGTCGCCCTCGCTCTTGATCGCCAGCCAGAGCGCGCCGTGCACGGTGAATAACAGAACGAAGAGCACGCCGCCGAGCAACCCATACGGGTTGAGGAGGGTGAACAGGTTGCCGTGGAAGACACCTTCTTCGTCGATCGGGATGCCGGCAAAGATGTTCGCAAACGCGACTCCGAGGAGTAGGGCGGGGACAAAGCTCCCTACCCACAGGCACGCATCCCATGTCTTCCGCCACCACCCGGCGTCCTCCTTGCCGCGGAACTCGAACGAGATCCCGCGCAGGATGAGCGCGAAGAGCAACAGCATCAGTGGCGTGTAGAGCGCCGAGAACATCACCGCGTACGTCCCCGGGAACGCCGCAAAAGTCACCCCACCGGCCGTCAGCAGCCACACCTCGTTGCCGTCCCAGAAGGGGCCCATCGCGTTCATCACCACGCGGCGGTCCTGTTCGTTCTTCGCTAGGAACGGGCGCAAGGTTCCGAGCCCGAGGTCGAACCCGTCAAGCATGAAGTACACGGCCCACAGCAGACCCCACAACGCGAACCAAATGGTCTCGAGCATTGCCTCACCCCCTCACGCCGTCGCCGGCGCCGGGCCCTTGCGGGCGTACTTGAACAAGAGGTAGAAGTCGGCGGCTCCCAAGAGACTGTAGACGAGGATAAACGCCGCGGCGCTGACCGCGACCTGCGAGACAGCGAGCGGCGAGACGGCATCGGAGGTCCGCATCAACCCATAGACGATCCACGGCTGGCGCCCAAGCTCGGCGAGGGTCCACCCGGTCTGAACCGCGATGTATGGGAGCGGGATCGACCAGATGAGCGCCTTCAGGAGCAGCGGCGAGCGTTCGATCGAGTCGCGTTTGAACCACGCCCACGCCGTCAGCGCGAGAAAGAGGAAGCCGAGCCCGACCATGATCCTGAACGACAGGAACACTGGCAGCACCGGCGGTCGGTCCTCCGCGGCATAATCCCTCAGGCCCTTCACCTCGCCGTTCGGATCGTAGGTCGCGAGCAGCGACAGAAGCCTGGGTATCGGAAGCGCCTGCACCGAGTTTCGCTCGTGCGCGGGGTCCGGCCACTGGACCAGGTTGAGGGGTACCGCGCGAGCCGTCTCCCAGTGTGACTCCATCGCGGCGAACTTGGTGGGCTGAGCGGAGCCGAGGATCTCGGCGTTCATGTGCCCCTGGAGAATCTCGAACAGCGAGAAGATCAGTGCGAACGCGATCGCGACCCGGAACGACTTCTTGAAGAACGAGACCTCGTGCCCGCGCAACAGATGCCAGGCCGAGATCCCCACCATGAAGAACCCGGAGAGGATATAGGCGCTGCCGACAGTGTGGATGAACTCGAGCAGGGCGAACTTCTGAGTGATGACGGCGAAGAAGTCGGTCAGCTCGGCACGGCCGTTGCGTACGGCGAAGCCTACCGGGTGCTGCATCCAGGCGTTGGCGACCAGAATCCAGAACGCAGAGACGTTGGATGCGATGGCAACGAGCCATATGGTGACGGCATGAGCTTTCGGCGAGAGCTTCTTCCAACCGAAGAACCACACGGCGACGAACGTCGACTCGAGGAAGAACGCCACCGTCGCCTCGACCGCGAGCAACGAGCCGAAGACGTCACCAACGAACGCCGAGTAGCGCGACCAGTTGGTCCCGAACTGGAACTCGAGCGTGATCCCGGTGACGACGCCGATCGCGAAGTTGATGAGGAACAGCTTGCCCCAAAACTTCGCCGCACGCTTGTAGTCCTCGTCGCCGCTCCTGACATAGATGGTCTCCAGGATCGCTACCAGCAGGGAGAGCCCCAGCGTGAGCGGCACGAAGAGAAAGTGAAAGTACGTTGCAACCGCAAACTGCAGGCGAGATAGGGCCAGAACGGTCAAGACCGCCTCCTTTCTCAGTCGGACCGGCGTCCGCCGGCCGGAGTGGTCGGCAACGACCGGCGCAACTTCTCGGGGTATCCGTTGCTGGTGACGCCCGCCTCCAGGTCGTTCGCGAGTTGGTCGAAACGGACCTTCGCGAGCGTTGCCGCAAGCGTATCGGTTGCCTTGCACCACGCCTTGTTGACCGGGCAGGCGGCGGAGAGCGGGCACGATTTCGGTTCGTCGACGCAGGCGTTCAGCACCAGCCCGCCCTCCATGGCTTTCACAACATCAAGAAGACTGATCTCCCGCGCCGGGCGAGCGAGGGTTACTCCGCCCCCGGAGCCGCGAACCGTAGAGAGAATGCCAGCCTCTGCGAGCTTGCTGATGATCCGCCGGACGAATGCTGGAGGGAGGAGCCGCTTGGCGGCGATCTCCCGGGCAGTGACTCTGGCGCCCTCCTCCAATGTCGCGAGGTGCAGCACGATGCGAGCCGCGTAGTCGGTTTGCCGTCCGATGCCGATCATCTTCGGAGCGCCTGAAATGCGACCATATTACTATCATTACCAATCAGGTATCATTTGTCAAGCTCCAGTCAGACACTCTTGGAACCATCGCGGGAGCCTGGCCAAGACCCAGGAGCTGATGAGTGCCTGGAGAGGGCCCGCGGGTGGGTCAGGGAAGTCTGGGGAAAAGGGAAGAGATGACGTGTGTCGGTGTTGACAGCGGCTCGTCTGAGACCTTCCGGGCGGAGCCTGTGGGTATGAGTTCCATCCGGCCAAGGATGGCCCCCAGCCGGAAGCGAGTCTTGCGCCGTGCGTCGGCGCTTGGCGTCCGGTTTTGTCTCCCAGTTACTAGCGATTGCCCACCCGGCCCCCTACTCATACCGGCGGCCCCCTGCCAGCACTCACTCCGCCCGGCTCCGCCGGTTCGCGCAGCGACTCGCTTGCGATACGATGGTCGTAGAGAGCCCTTCCGGAGGTCTCGAATGTCCACCATGAACACGAACCTCACCCTCGAGCCGAGCGGTGCGGACCTCGAGGGTCGGACGGCCGCCGCTGCGGGCGAGGGCCTCGCGCAGGGTGGCCTCGCGGCCGAGCAGGCACTCGGCGGCGGCCCACGGCATGCGGATCTCGACCTGCCCGCCGTCATCATCGCTGATGACCAGGCGGAGCTGGCGGCACGACCTGAAAGCCGCGTCTAGTCTGTCGCCGCGAGGCTCAACGCCAGCCCCTCCACGCGGTCGAAGTGGCGGCGGTTGCGCGTGAGCAGAATGGCGGTGCGCTCGAGCGTAATGCCGGCGATGAGGCTGTCGGCCATGCCGATGTCAAGCCCATCGGCCCGCAGCGACCGGCGGACTTCGGCGGCACGGTCCGCGGAGTCCTCGTCGAGCGGCAGCGTCACGAGTCCCTCTAGGAGCACCAGCACAGTGCTGCGCTGGTGATCGTCGCGGGCGCCGGCGAGGAGCTCGAAGCGGGTGATCACGGTGGTGGCCAAGGCGCCGGTCTCCAGCTCCAGGCCGACTCGATCGGCGCCGGGGCCTTTTCCGCGCAGGAAGTCGATCAGCACGTCGGTGTCGGCGACAATCATCGCCAGCTCTCTCGCAGCCGGCCGGCCTCGGCGCCAAGCTCTGCAGCCTCGTCCTCGGAGAGCGCGCCGCGCATCGCTCGGGCTCGCCGCCGCGCCTCCTCGCGGGCCTCCTCCTCCGCCAGGTAGCGCTCCAGCGCAGCCTCCACGATACGGGAAAAGCCCTTCTCGCCTTGGCGCGCGGCAATCTCCAGCAACCGCGCCCGGTACTCGTCGCGAATCTCGATGGTCGTTCTCATGCTCCAGTTGTACATGCATATGCATGCATACGCAAGCCCACGCCGGTGACGGAGTGACGGAGGCCCCCGCCCGTCTCGGCATCTTCTTGTAGTAGCGGGCGGCTCGCCCGCTGGGTGGGGGGGACGAGCGCAGCAGGTTT
>CAZKGM010000014.1:47907-72446 GCA_964552395.1 uncultured Thermoanaerobaculia bacterium
CTTGTAGTAGCGGGCGGCTCGCCCGCTGGGTGGGGGGGACGAGCGCAGCAGGTTTCTGTTGCAGCTCTGTACAGTTACTCGGCCTCAGTCTCAACAGCCACTCGAGCGGCACTTCTTCTTCGTTCCACCAGGAATCGGCGCTAGTAGCGCGGTCGAGCCGACCGCGCACGGCTCAACCCGATCTCTCTCGTTTCTTTCTTTTTTCTTCTTTCTACCATCGATTCGCTTAGCGAATCGATGCCTTGAACCTGCCGCCGTCCTTGCCGGCGATGCGGACCTCGAGGGTGGGGCGGCCGCCGCTGCGGGCGAGGGCCTCGCGCAGCGTAGCCTCGCGGCCGAGCAGGCACTCGGCGACCGCCCACGGCATGCGGATCTCGACCTGTCCGCCGTCGTCATCGCTGATGACCAGGCGGAACCGGCGGCCGTGCCGGGATCCGCGCAGGACGTCGTCGTCGCGCCGAACCGTGGCCCTGGCGTGCGACCCCTCCCGCTCGAGCTCGACGAGCAACGTCGACAGCGGCGGGTCGACCGTGCCGTGACACTCGAGCGACGTGCCGAGCGCGGACTCCACCGCCTCGCGCACGAACTCCGACGACACCTGCACGCTGAAACCGTTCCCGCTTGCGCCGTGCAACTGCACTGCGACCGTGTCGGGCGGCCTGCTGCTGGCGCACCCACTCGCAAGGAGCACGAAGGCTCCGGCGGTCACGATGAGGATGATCGAAACAACGGATGGACGGCGACGCTCATGCATGAGGAGCTCCTCCACTTTGGAGGTAACGGAGGGAGGGGGGGTGGGGTTCGGGGATCCTGCGGAGCGGACGGCCCTGTGCGGGGAGAACGCTGTGATCCCACAGTGTTGTCGCCAGCAACTGAGGAGATTCGGCGAAGCCGCTGAGGCTCAGAGGTTGAAGATATCCTTGATATCTGGATGCCTGGCACCGCTACGCGACCTACTGCGACCGGCGATACGCCAGCCATTGCCGTGCTCATCGCGTCTAGGTGTCCTCAACATACCCTCCAAGTAGACCGCCCCCCACCCGACACATACCCGCGGCCCCCTCGCTCCACTATCCCCACCCACCCCCGCGGGTTGGCCTGCGGCACCTCAACGCTCGGAACGGAGAGGTCCGGCCGGCGGCCCCGGTACCGCCCGCAGACCCGGCTTGGGGTCGAGATCAAGGTGCGAGGAGGAAGCTGTAGCCCCTGAGTTACCGCGACGACGAGCAACAAAGAGATCGGCCGCAAGCCGGGTCTGCCCTTCGGGTTGCGGCGGCACGGGCCCATCTTCTTCGTTGCCGCACCTCGACGATGAAACGACATCGTCGTCGGTACGGCGCCTCGGGTCTGGGCCCGTGGCGCACGCAACGGACGGCATCGGGGTCACCGGCCGGGCCTCTGCCACTGACAAGCGTCTTGCGGGTCTCGCTACGATCGCTCATGAATACTCTGGGCCGGGAGGGCCGGATTATTGGTCTCGCCGCGGATGAAGGCGGCGACGGCCTGCATCGAGCCAACCTGTTGCAAGCCCTGCGTACGGTCGTCGCAAGTCAGGGTGTGAGAAGATAGTAGATAGCATCGATCAAGTCAGAGGAAGGGGGAGAGCATTGGCAGAACCGAAGAAACAAGTGCGTGACAAGCCAGCTGCGCCCCCCAAGAAAGCTCCGCCCTGGTACGAATACGTGCAGGGTGGGAAGTCCGCCACCGGTGACATCATTCGCGAGATCCTGGCGATCAGTGACAAGAGCTTCGTGTTCATAGCCGACGATAGCTCCCTGCAGTGGGAGTATGACGAGAAGGCCTGTGTCGACGGCGAGAAGTCGATAGCAGAGGCGGCAGACCTGCTTGCGCAGGTGAAGATGTGCGTTCCCGGCCTGAAGGGCAAGCGACAGGCGAACGGGCTCATCGGTACCGCCCTGTCACATGCTTTTGAGGTCCGGGAGAAGGGGGACACAAGCGACTTCTTCCAGCTTCCCCGGGAGTTCATCATCGCGCGCCGATCCGAGACCCTCCAGCTCTGCTATCTCGCCAGCGCTCTCGGAATCATGGTCGTTCTGCTCACCACCCTTGCTATTACGGCGATGATGACCGGCGATTCGTGGGTGGACGGGTTCTTAGTCGCAGTTGGGATGGGATCACTGGGTGCGGTCGTATCGGTCGCCCAGCGGTTTCACGAGATCCGGATCGAACGCTTTTCGTCCAGGCTGTATACGTCCATCGGTGGGATGATGCGCGTGGTTCTGGGTGCGCTTTTCGGCGCCGTGATTCTCCTGTTCCAGAAGGGCGGCCTGGTCCTGTCCGCGGTGGAGCAGAACCTGTTTGCAGTGGCAGCGGTCGCTTTCATCGCAGGGTTTAGCGAGCGCCTCATCCCCGATCTCGTTGTCAGGTTGGAGGGGCAGCTCTCACAGCCCAAGGGGCCGGTGGGCGGGTCGGACTCGCGCTAGAGTTCCGCTTCTCGTCGCTCGAATTCTCGAGGGCCCCCGGTTTGGCTCGCCGCACGCAGAGCCGCTCCAGCTCCTGAAAGCTGGCTGCAGCTCATGAGTGGCTGTTGTGGCTCATGAGCGCCGCGCGGCCCGCAATCTCCGCGGGGTGGGGGAGCGGTTCTCTGAAGCTCCGGCGGCCGTGCGGCCCAAAGCTGCCGCCCGTCTCGCGTCTCCGGCGGTCGCAAAGCAACGGGAAGGGATCAGCGACTCGGCGGCGACCGCCGGAGCCTGCTTCGAGCAGCCTCCTTCAATCTTGCGGCCGTACTCTGAACGCCAAGGGCCGTGGGAGCCCGGCGTCGGCATTTCCCTCCCCTCGAGCTTGGCTGCCCGTCGCGCTCCAGGGAAGATGCCGCGCCCGGGGCACGCCCGTTTGAGCGGCACATGCTCTGTAGCGCGGCAGGCTCCAGAGTGCCCTGGAAGGTAGACGGGAAACGGGAAACGAGCCCCCGCCCACCCAGATCCTTCTTCGGTCGCTGCGCTCCCTCATCAGGATGACACTCTGGGGCGCTCGGGGCAGCCGGTCTTGCCGCTGCAGAGCGCCCCGCCCAGCCGGCAGGTGAGATGCCCACTGCTGCCAAGAAGGGGGACGCTGTAGGCGAGGGTCTCCTCGCTCCTCATCTTTTCGGGTGGGGTGGGGTCCTTCTCAGCTCTGGACCCTGATTCTGTCGGCAACAGAACAGAAGAACTCCTCCGACCAGACGTCGAGCGCCGGCGGATCGACGACGAACCGCTCGACCTCGGAACGGGCGGCGGCAAGGTCCAGGCCGTGGATCCGGCGCTCCAGCATGGATCGAATGTCCTTCTCATCGAGCGCGGCATGGCCACGGTAGTCGCCGCTCTGGCGCATCCTGGCCTCGAGATGGGCGAGGTTGAGCGGGGTGCCACGGGCGACGTACCAGATGAGGTCGTACCAATCCCGGCCCTTCACCCTCGTCTTCCAGCCCCGGCAGAGGATCGCGTGCATCTTGCCGGCAAACAGCGACGGCGGGTCGTAGACCCTGACCGAGAAGGGGATCGGCTGCAGGAGAAACCGAGCTTCGGTGGAGAAGCCCGCCGGCGGGTCGGTGTCGACCTCGATCCTGATCTTCAGCTCGTGTCGGCCGTGGATCGCGGCCGCCATCTCGCCGGCATCGACGGTCAGGAGGAGCTGCCTGGTGTTGTTCTTGAGGAAGGCGGACTCGATGGCGGAGCGCGCGGTCTTCTTCTTGAGCTTGACAGTCGACGGGAAGCCCCACGACGCGAGCTCGCGCTCGACGGCTCTGCAATGTGGTGAGAGGTCGAAGCCGTCGTCGGGCGCAAGGAGGGAGAAGTCGATGTCCTCGCTGAAGCGATCGAGGCCGTACAGCACCCGCAGCGCGGTTCCCCCGTAGAACGCCGCCCGCTCGAACAACTTGCTTCTCCACAGCCCGCACAGCGCGATCTCCTGCAGGACTTCTCTGAGGGCGTTGACGTGGTCGTCCAGGCTACGGCGTTCGTAGCGCTCCAGCATGCTCGCGATGGCCGGGTTCATGCCCGGCTCCTCTGTTGCCTCACCAGCGCAGCGCACAGCGCGACTTTGCGCGAGCGCAGGCCGGCGGCGAGGCGGTCGAGGCGGTTCGGGTCCATCTGCGCGAGTCCTTCCCTATCAATGCGGAGGCTCTCGAAGAGGTACCGTGCTGCATCCGCTCTGGAGCGCAACTCGTTCCCGCGGTCGTCGCGCACCTTGTCGGCCAGGGCTCGCTCTGGCGTGGCGATCAGGAACGCCACCCCTTCCTGCTCGACCCGATCCATCCCAAGATGGAATCCGCTTTCCGGGGATTGCCGGTAGATGAATGAGCCGAGCGGGGTTGCGAAGGTCTTCGGCCTCTTGGTCGTCACAGAGGTCATCGCCCGGACTCCCTCCGGAATCAAGCCGTGGAACGAGAGCGCCGAGTCGAGTGAGACGAAGGAAGGGCCGTACATCAGGTTGGCGAGGAGCTCGCGCGAGTACGGTCGGCGCCTCAGGGCGTCGCCAAAGACATAGAGTCCCTTCTTGACCCGCATGATGTCGCCTCGCCGGAGCAGGGCCGTGACCCTGTCCCGAGGGTTGGCGTACTCGGACAGGGCTGCCATCAGAGCCTGATAGTCGAACTCCTCACGATCGATCCGTTGCCTGAGGTCATTCAACATAAGTAGATTTGACCATACTATGTCTGGAATCTCCAGACTTAGGATGCTCATTCGTGGCGTCTGAGGAACGACGGCTTCAGATGACGGGGTTGGTTCGCGATCTTACCGCCCTACGTGGTGGCCGCTGCCCGTCTCTGGGCCGAGCTCCGGGCATGAACGGCCGTTCCAACTCATGAAGGCCGGCTGTAGCTCATGAATGGCCGTTGTGGCTCATGAGCGCCCGAGGCTGCATTCTCCGAGCGGCGGGGGGCATTCTCTGTAACTCCGGCGGCCGTGCGGTCCAAAGCGACCGCCCGTTTCGCGTCTCCGGCGATCGCGAGGCAGCGACCGGGGATCAGCGACTCGGCGACGAAGTGGTGCTGGAGGTGACGGACACGGGTGACGGGATCCGGCCCGAGCACCGTGAGCGTATCTTCGACCCGTTCTTCACCACCAAGGCGAACGGGCAGGGCAGCGGCCTCGGGCTGGCGGTGGTGTGGGGGATCGTCAGCGAGCACGGGAGTCGGGTGGGGTTGCCGGGCTGGTCCTCCCCGGGTAGGGCCTCGTCGTCACGAACACGCGGCCCCCTCTCGCCGGGAGGGGGCCGCACCTCAGTCCGCCGCGGAACGCGGAGGCACCGGCAGTCAGGTGCCGGCGCCGCCGTCCTTCGGCCCCAGCTTGCCGAGAAGTACGCCCACCGCCTTCTCCAGCTGCTGGTCTTGGCCCTTCGCCTCCAGAGCCGGGTCGTTGTCCACCTTATAGGTGGGCGCCAGGTGCTTGTTCTCCATGATGTCGCCGTCCATGTCCACGAGGCCCACCTCGGGGATCCCGAACACGAGATTACGGTTCTGCAGGCGCTCCCACCACACCGAGGTGCAGGTGCCGGGTACCGGCATGCCCACGGTCTCGCCGATGCCGAGCTGGGTGTAGGCCATGGGGAAGCAGTGGGCGTCGGAGTAGTTCCCCTCGTTCATGACGACGATGGAGGGCTTGGTCCAGCGGTCCAGCGGCTCGACCCCCACCTGGCGCCCGCGGGGCACGTCCTTGGCGTAGACGCGGCCCGAGAGGAAGGTGGTGAGTTGCTCCACCAGATTGCCTCCGCCGTTGAAGCGGGTGTCGAGGATGATGGCGTCCTTGTCCACGGCGCGCCCGAAGATCTCCTCGAAGATCTCTCGGTAGGCGCCGTCGTTCATGCCGCGAATGTGGGCGTAGCCGAGACGCCCACCGGACAGCTTCTCCACCTCGGCGCGGCGTGAGCGTACCCAGCGCTGGTAGAGAAGCCGGCTCTGCTGGCTCCAGGAGATCGCCCTGGCCGTCTCCTCCCAGCGGCTGCCGCCGTCCGGGTCGTAGAGCGCCAGGCGGACCAGCTCGCCGGCCCGGCGGTTGAGGAGCGGGTACCAGTTCGCGCCGGCTGCGATCTTCGATCCGTCGATGCCCTCCAGGACGACGCCGGGACGGATCTTGGAGCCCGCCTGCTGGAGGGGTCCGCCCTCGATGACCTCGGCGATCCTCACCCCGTCGCCCGTATAGGTCTGGTCCGGGAAGAAGCCCAGGGCGGCGGTCTCGTCGCCGTCCTTGTGCTCGGGACGGTAGCGGCCGCCGCTGTGCGACGAGTCGAGCTCCCCCTGCATCTCGGAAATGAGCTCGGCGAAGTCGCGGTCGTTGTCGATGGAGGGCAGGAAGCGCGCGTAGTAGGTCTTCTGCGCCTGCCAGTCCACGCCGTGCATGTCTTCGCTGTAGAACTTCTCCAGCGTCTGGCGCCAGATGTGCTCGAAGAGGTACGCGCGCTCCGCCGCCGGGTCGAGCCTCATCTCCGCCGATGCCTTGACGGGGGAGGTCTTGCCCGAGTCCAGGTCCACCGTCATGAGCCGGTGGTCGGCAAGGACGAACGCCTTCTTGTCGTCGCGGTCGAGAGTGAGGTCGGCGCTCTTGGCCTCCAGCTTGGCCACCTCCTTGACCTTGCGGGTACGGGGCACGTACTTCCAGAGGTCGTAGCCCTTCTCGAAGCGGGCGAGGTAGTAGAGCGTCTCGCCGTCCGCCGAGAGCTCGGCGCCGGCGAGTTTCGTGGCGGTGAGCGAGAGACGGGCGATCCGGTCGTCCAGCCGGTCCAGCTCGAGATCGACGGGCTTCGGGACCTCGACCTTCGACTCGTCCTTGGCCTCTTCCTCCTTGCCCTTCGTCTTGTCCTTCTCCTCCTCCTTCTTCTCCTTGGCCTTGAGCTGGTCGAGCTCCGCCTCGTCCAGGTTGAAGCGGTCCCAGGCCTTGCGGGTGAGGAAGGCGCCGTAGACGTCGTACTCGCGGCCGCCGCCGCCCTGCGCGCGCAGCCCGTGGCGGTCGGTGCCCCAGTAGAGCACCTCGCCCTTGGCCGCCCACTGCGGCATCACGTCCTCATAACCGCTGCGGGAGATGTTCACAACCGCGCCCTCGCCCGAAGAGGGCACCAGGCCGACCTCGGTGGACCAGCGGGTCGGGCTCAGGAACTGCACCGCGAACCACCTGCCGTCGGGTGACCAGCGATACCACTGGTCCCCGTCGGAGTACGAGTAGTTGCGGTCGCCCGGCAGGACCGTGCGGGTCTTGCCGGTAGCCAGGTCGAGAACCTTGAGGGTCGTTCGGTTCTCGAGGTAGGCGACCTCCTTGCCGTCCGGGGAGAAGTGGGGCTGAAACTCCTCGGCATCGGTGGCGAGCACCGTCGACTCCTTGAGCGCGGTGGCGTTGAAGAAGGCCGGCTCATCGGGATCGGTGAGGTCCGTGCGGTAGAGGTTCCAGCTGCCGCCGCGCTCGCCGGCGTAGAGGAGGCTGCGGCCGTCGGGACTGAAGCTCACCGAGCGCTCCTGCTCGGGAGTGTTGGTGATGCGCTTGGTGCCCTTGTGGTTGGCGGAGGTGACGAAGACCTCGCCGCGCGCAATGAAGGCGATCTCGCTGCCGTCGGGCGAGACGTCGAACTCGCTGACCTCGCCGGTGACGTCGGCGGGCTCCTCTCGGTTGAAGCGGGCCCCGGCAGCCACGGAGACCTCCAGGCGCCGGCTTTCCGTTGCGCCGGCTGGTCGCACCCACAGCTCGCCCCCGTAGGCGTAGCTCAGGTCACCGTTGTGCGAAATACTGAGGAAGCGCACCGGATGGCCGGCGTGGGTTGTCACCTGGACGGGATGGGCCGAGTCGGCGAGGTCGAGCTTCCAGACGTTGAAGCTGCCGCTTCTCTCCGAGAGGTAGTAGAGCGCCTTCTCGTCGGGGCTCCACACCGGTTGCCGGTCGTCGGCGCCGAAGGCGGTGAGGCGGGTGTGGGTACCGGAGGCGGCGTCCCATATCCAGACGTCACGGGCGAACGACGAGTTGTCGTGCTTGCGCCACTCCATCTCGTACCCCTTCTGGTCGGAGTACGCCAGGCGGGCGCCGGCGCGGTCGTAGACGGCGTACAGAGCCGGTGTGGTGAGCACCTGCGCCGGCATACCGCCGGCCAGCGCCACGCTGTAGAGCTCGGGTTGGGCGCCGCTGGGGAACTGCGCACTGGTGACGGCATCGAGGCGGGCCGAGCTGAAGAGGACCGCCTGACCATCCGGCGTGAAGCTGGTGGGGACGTCGTCGGACGAGTGGAAGGTGAGGCGCGTCGCCTCGCCGCCTGCTGCGGGCATCACGAATACGTCGAGGTTGCCGTAGCGGTCCGAGGCGAAGGCGAGGCGACTGCCGTCGGGAGACCACACGGGCATGGTGTCGTGAGCCGGGTGAAGGGTGAGCGGGACCGCAACTCCGCCCGCAGCCGGCACCTTCCAGATGTCGCCGTGGTATGAGAAGGCGATCGTCGTCCCATCGGGAGAGATCGCCGGGTAGCGCAGCCACAGGGCGCGCTCCGCAGCCTGCAGCCCTCCGGTCACCACCAGGATGATCGTCCAGCACAAGAGCACTCGCTTCACACGCATCGGAACCCTCCTCCTTGATAGGTCGTCAACAGGGCCTGAGGCCGAAAACGCCCGGCGATTGTACGAAATTTCCGGAGGAAGGTTGCGCCCGCCTGCTGCCGGTGGTTCCAGAGACCGCGTCGGGGAGCCGTCGTCGTCGCGCGGGCAGGGCCAACCTGGCCGGCAGATCTGAGGCTGCAGCGAACGGTCGCTCCCCGTCGCCGGCAGTCAGACCGTCTGCACGCCGCTGCTGGGGGCGAGGTAGGCGCCGTTGACGAAGCCGGAGTGATCGCTCGCCAGCATGAGAACGGCGCCGCTCCCTTCGCCCCTCACTGCTCACCATCTTGGGCTGGCGGGGGCACGTCTTCCGTCTTCCGGTTTCCCGGGCGGGCGGGCTTTCCTCACTTTCTCACTTTCTCACCTGCTCATCTCCCGGCCGGGGCCTTCTCCACTCCACCATGGAAGCAGCCGCTCCCACAGGTCCCGGATGTCGGATGCGGCCGGGCCGCCGAGAACAGTGCGAGGCATCCGGTTTTCAATGATACGGAGCATTGACGCCTTGGATGACAGACCGCCTGAGGGGGGGCACCCACTTCACTGCCCCCGTCCCCACCCCCCTCTTCAGCTCTTCCCAGCCGATGTCGCTCAGGATATTCGACTTGGCAGGCTAGCTCGGATCATTCACTCGCAATCTACTGCGACCGACGATACGCCAGCCATCGCTGTGCCCTTCGGGTTGCGGCGGCACGGGCCCATCTTCTTCGTTGCCGCGCCTTGACGATGAAACGACATTGTCGTCGGTACGGCGCCTCGGGTCTGGGCCCGTGGCGCACGCAACGGACGGCATCGGGGTCACCGGCCGGGCCTCTGCCACTGACAAGCGTCTCGCCGGTCTCGCTACGATCGCTCACAAATGACCCGGGCCGGAGGTCGGGGTCTTGCGCGATTGGCAGGCGTCTTCTGATTGGTGGTACGGTTGCACATGAGGTTCATCTGCACATGTAGTCCGGTCCGGCTGGGCCGGACCGGAGGTTGGCGCATGCATGTTCACGGCCGGACTGATGCCGAGCCGACTGTGTTGTTCCAGCTTGCGGGGGCGAGCGCCAGTGCGATCGAGGGGAGGGTGAAGCCGTGAGCGCCGGCGATCGCCCGATTCCGGGGCCGAGTCGGGTTCCCGGACCGCCCCGCAAGGGACGCGCCGTCGCAGCGCTTCTAGGCGCCGTCGAGTGCCAGGCGCTGGCGACTGTCATGACCATCATGGCCGTCATCGGATCCAACGGCCTCGACCGCATGTTCGCGGTTTGGATCTACCTGGTCGTGGCGACGCCGGCGGCCGTGCTCGGGGGCGCTGCCACAGGGGCGCTCCTCGGCCGGCCCCGAACGAGGTGGGGGTACGCGGGCGCGGGCCAGGTCCTGGCCTGCCTGCTGGCGGCGGCCGTCGCCCTCGGGCTCGCGGCCGCGCTGGAAAGCTCGAAGGGGGCACCACCGGTGATCGAGGACCGAACGGAGCGAGTTTCGGATGCGGATCTCGTGGCCGAGCTGGCGGCATCGGACCCAGACCGAAGGCTCGCGGCTGCGGACGAGATCGTCCGCAGGGGCCTGCCCGGCGCCGCCGTGAGCATTGTCCCGCTGCTGCGGGACGCCTCGCTTGAGGTCAGGATGCACGCGGCGTCCTGTCTCGGACGCCTGCGCGATCCGGCGGCCCTCGAACCCCTGCTGGCGAGCTTGCGGGATGGCGACGCCGGCGTACGGATTGAGGCGCTGCGAGCGCTCGGGCGGATCGGCGATGATCGTGCGCTGAGCGCGATGGTGGGCCCTCTCGATGCCCCGGTCGTCGGAGTGGTGGCGGCGGAGGCCCTCGGCGAGCTCGGCGATGTACGTGCCGCGCCCGCACTCATCGCCTTTCTCGAGCGCGCGGTCGCGCAGGGACGGGACGGCGACGCCGAGCGCGCCGCCTCCAGCCTGCGCCGGCTTACGGGCCGGAAGCTGGGTACCGATCCCGGCGCCTGGAGGAAATGGCTCGCGGCAAACGGACCGGGCGGCGGCTGATTCTCGAGGTATCGAACCGAATCGGCTGGACGGAGCGGCGGGACCCCGGTGTCTCCTTGGGTTGCACGCCACGTATCACGGTCTGATGGTGTTCACCGCAGCGTAGGGCCGGCTCGGTCAGGGTGCGGCGACCTCCGGAGGTCGCACGCGCGCACCCACGATCAACAGCCACAGCATGAACGCCACCTCTCCGAAGAGGACGGGAGTGGCGATCGTGGACACCATCTTGAGGTGGTCCGGCCACAGCACCCCCGTCGAGCTGATCGTCAGGTAGGCCAGGCCGTTGATGAGCAACCAGACCCCGAGGAGGCGAGGAAGAAATCCCGATCGGTACACGAGCCACCCGAGAGGAAGGAGCCAGAGCCCCCAGAACGCATCGGAGACGAGAGCTCCCTGCCTGTCGATGTTGATCAGTAGAGTTGCCAGGGCGTCGCGTTGAGGTGGGCTGAATACAGCCAGGAAATCGGCGCCGCGCACGAATGCGAGGGTCGCGATTTCGTTCGCCACGCTCAAGAATGCGAGCGGCGCCTCGACCAGAACGAGTATCACCATGAGTGAGGCAAGCTGGACGTTCACCCCTTTGAGCAAGCGGTAGAGAGCCAACACGACTGCGATGAAGAACAGCTCAGAAAGGAAACCGACGACGATGTAGGACCGGAACAACGACTGATGAGCCAGGATGTTGCCGGCGGTCGCGCTCGCGTCGCCGGACACGAACAGCTTGCCGGGCACGTAGATGATGACGAACGGGCCGGTGAGCACGACGAGGAGGTACAGGAATCCGGCGACGTGTGCGTTCCTCTTGATTGGATCCATCGGTCTGCCTTTCTGGTTCCTTGCTCACATCTGCATGACAGTCGAGCTCGATCCCATCGGCAGCCAGCTCTCTATCGATTCATCCGACGGCTGTGGGCTCTGACCCTACTTTACGTTCCCAAGGCATCCGAGGTTCTCTCTTCGGTGCCTGGCTTGGAGTATCCTGCGCCTGGGTAGGTGGGGACAGGAGGGGTGGTCCTCCGTGGTTCCGACGGCCGTGGGTGGCGCGTACAATGTGCGGCGTGTCATCTCCCTTGCCTCAGCCGCCGTCAGATCTCGCCTCGGTGGACGAGGCAAGAAAGGTACTGACGGCTCTTCATGACACGGCCCGCCTCGTGCTGAACGGCCACCGCGACGCGCACGCTGTTCTGCGCGAGGTGGTGGGGCTGATCCCTCCGGCCTGGCAGTACCCCGAGGTCACCGCGGCCCGCATCGCGGTCGGCGAAGTACAGGCCGCCAGCCCGGGGTTTGCACGAACGCCCTGGATGCAGGAGGCTGTCTTCGAGGTTCGCGACGGCGATGCCGGGATCGTGGAGGTGGCGTACCTGGTGGAGAAGCCCCCGTCGTACGAGGGTCCGTTCCTCGAGCAGGAGCGGCTGCTCATTCAGTCGCTCGCGCAGATGCTCGAGGTCTACTTCGAGCGCAGGGCAGGGGAGGACGACCTGAGGCGGGAGGTGCGTGAGCTGACGGCGGAGCTGGGTCGCGCCAACGCCGCCCGGCGGCGCCTTGCCTCTCAGCTCGCGCTGACGGAGGAGCGCCAGCGGCGCGTCATCGCGTCCGACCTGCACGACCACCTCGGCCAGGCCCTGGCCCTGGCCAAGGGACGCCTGGCCGGGCTGCGCGGGAACGCCGTCTTCAGCGGCATGGAGCGGGACTTCGAGGAGATCGACACGCTGCTGAGCCAGACGATCCAGTACACCCGCAACCTGACCTTCGAGATCAGCCCTCCCGTGGTCTACGAGCTGGGGCTGGAGGCGGCCCTGCGGTGGCTCTCGAAGGAGTTCCAACACAAACACGGGCTGCGCTCGGAGGTGTTCGCCTCCGGCACCGGCGGCGAGGTGCCGGACGACCTCCGCATCACCCTCTTCCGGTCGGTGCAAGAGCTGCTGATGAACGCTGTCAAGCACGCTCGGGCCGACCTCGTCCGGATACGATTGGGTAACTCCGAGGAGCGGCTGACCGTGGAGGTGAGGGACGACGGTGTGGGCTTCGATTCCGGCCGAGTGCGCGAGACCGAGCACGACGGTTTCGGCCTGTTCAGCATCCGGGAGCGGATGGAAGGGCTCGGGGGATCGTTGACAGTCGAATCGACTCCGGGGCGCGGGAGTGCCCTGACCCTCTCCGTACCGTTTCCCGCGCGCAAGGGGGAGCCCCTGTGAGCCTGAAGATCCTGCTGGCGGACGATCACAAGATCGTCGTGGACGGGCTGGCCACCCTCCTCGAGAGAATCCCCGGCTACCAGGTGGTCGCTCGTGCCTCCGACGGTCTGTCGGCCGAGTCCCTGGCTCGCGAGCTGGCGCCGGACGTGGCCATCCTCGACATCTCCATGCCGGGCCTCAACGGGATCGAGGCCACCCGCCTCATCCTGCAGAAGAACCCCGGCGTCAGCGTCATCATCCTGTCGATGCACGCCGACGGGCGCTTCATCGCGGAGGCGCTGAAGGCCGGCGCCCTGGGATACTTGCTGAAGGAGTCGGCCTTCGAGGAGCTGTCAGCTGCCATCAAGACGGTGATGAGCGGCCAGACGTTCTTGAGCGCCGCCATCGTCGACGCGGTGGTCAAGGACTACATCCGCCACCTCGAGCACCAGGGGACCAGCGTCTTCTCCAGCCTCACCCCCCGGGAGCGTGAGGTCCTGCAGATGCTGGCTGAGGGGCTGGCCACCAAGCAGATCGCCGCCCGCCTGAGCCTGAGCATCAAGACCGTGGAGACCTACCGCAAGCAGATCATGGAGAAGCTCGACATCCACTCGATCGCCGAGCTCACCAAGTACGCCATACGGGAAGGGATCACCACCTTGTAGAGCGAGGACGAAGAATGGGGCAACCCGCCGGTTGCTCTCACCGGCGTTTGCACCCTATGGCCCGGATCCTGCCTATCCCCTTGAGTCAGGTTGTGTCCGCCGAGAACCGATACCGGCGGGACGACGATTGGACCACGCCCCGGGGGTATCGAGACCATTCCTCAGGTATTCCGAAGGGCTCCCTTCCGATTTTCCCTATTGTCCGCTCATTGCGACCATCGCTAGCCTTGTGAAGCGTTTCACGAGGGACCTCACCAAAGGAGGGTCTTGGTATGTACGACACGGGGAATACGGCGTTCATGCTGGTGGCCACCAGCCTGGTGATGCTGATGACACCGGGCTTGGCCTTCTTCTACGGCGGTTTGGTGGGCCGCAAGAACGTGCTCGCCATCATGATCCAGAGCTTCGTCTCCATGGGCTGGACATCGATGCTGTGGTTCGTCTGCGGCTACTCGATGTGCTTCTCCGGCGACGTGGGAGGAATCATCGGGAACCTCCACATGGCCTTCCTGCATGGGGTGGAACCGGCGGCGCTCCTCTCCCCCGCCAATAACATTCCCCTCCTGGTCTTCGTCGCGTACCAGATGATGTTTGCGATCATCACTCCCGCCCTCATTACGGGGGCCTTCACCAACAGGGTCAGGTTCGCCCCCTACATGATCTTCCTCACGGTGTGGCTGCTCTTCGTCTACTTCCCCGCCGTGCACATGATCTGGGGTGGCGGCCTGCTGCAGAGGTGGGGTGTGCTGGACTTCGCGGGCGGCATCGTGGTGCATGCCATCGCGGGTATGGCGGCCCTCGCCAGCGTGTTCTTCGTCGGCAAGCGGAAGGTGGCAGAGAAGGGACCGCACAGCATCCCGCTGGTCGCTCTCGGCACGGGCCTGCTGTGGTTCGGCTGGTATGGGTTCAACGCGGGCAGCGAGCTGCAAGTGAACCACGTGACCACCCTGGCCTTCCTCAACACGGACATCGCGGCCTCTTTCGCGGCCATCACGTGGCTCTTCATGGCCTGGGTCCTCGAGAAGAAGCCCAAGTTCCTGGGCCTGCTCACCGGCTCCATCGCAGGGCTCGCCACCATCACCCCGGCGGCGGGCTACGTGACGGTGCCCACGGCCGCCCTAATCGGCATCACCGCCGGCATCGTCTGCTACGGCGCCATCAACCTCAAGAACAAGATGCACTGGGACGACGCTCTGGACGTGTGGGGTGTTCACGGTGTGGGCGGCACCCTCGGCATCCTGATGCTGGGGCTGTTCGCCACCACCGCGGTCAATGCCGCCGGGGCCAACGGCCTGTTTCACGGCAACCCGGGCTTCTTCGTCAAGGAGGCCGTGGGGGTGATCGGGTTCAGTGCCTACGCATTCATCTTCTCGTATATGGCCCTGGCGGTCATCGACAAGATCACCCCGGTGCGGCTGAGTGCCGAGGAGGAGGAGATGGGGCTGGATGCCGTACTGCACGGCGAGGAAGCCTACCTGCATGATTGAGTTCCTTCGGGTAGACGTGCCGGCGCCGCCCTCCGGGGCGGCGCCCGGCGCGTCGGGTCCCCATCTGCGGAGGACATCGTGAAGAGGGGATTTGTTTTTTTTGCCCTGCTGGTCCTCGCGACCGCGACCCCGGCCCTGTTCGCGCAGGAAGCCCCCGTCACCGGGAGCGCGGCGCTGAGTCTTTTCAACCGGTACGTCTTCCGTGGCTATGAGCTCGGTGCGGAGAACGGCGTCATCCAACCCTCAGTGACCGTGACAACCCGAGGGTTCACGCTCTCCTTCTGGGGGAACATCGATGTCGAAGAGGGGGCCACTCCCTCCTTCGTCCCGGATCGTCCTGGGCACGGGAGCTTCAACGAGGCCGACATCAGCCTCAGCTACACCCGCACTGTCGGACGGTTCGAGGCGACCGCCGGCTGGATCTACTACGGAACGAAGTACGCGACGGAGACGCAAGAGGTGTGGCTGAGCCTGTCGTACGACACCATCGGCAAGCCTACGCTCACGGTCTATCGGGACGTGGGCTCCTACCCGGGGACCTACATCAGTCTCTCCCTGAGCCAATCGCTGCCGCTGGGAAAGTCGGTCAACCTGGATCTCGGGGCCTCGGCGGGCTACTTTGCCGGCACCGACGACTCCTGGGGGACCTACGATTCGGACGACGGCGCCTACACCGGCGAGCGCTACCACGGTTTCCACGACGGGATGCTCAAGGCCGGCCTGACGATCGCTCTGGGAGAAGGGTTGAGCGTCCAGCCCATGATCCAGTACTACTTCCCGCTGTCCTCCACCGCCCGCCGCGTGATCGACGGGAACTCCTTCAATCCCGGCGGACGACTGGCCGACACCATGGTCTACGGGGCGACGATCGTGATGAGCTTCTGATCGTCGCTGTACTCCGTCGCGCCTGACGGGGTACCGACGCTCATGAAGGTCGTCCCGGCTCATGAAGACCGTCTCCTCTCGCTACGATCGCTCATGAATGACCCGGGCCGGAGCTCGGGGTCGTCGCGGGTGAGGAGGTGGTGGATGAGGGAGTCGAGTGGGGCTTCCCCTGGGGAGGGCCTGGTCGAACTCGGTATGACAGGCCAGAAGCTGGTGCTCTCCACCGCCCCCGAGGTCCACCTGCGCAGCCGTGGTCGCGCTACTGCCGCACCAGCTCGACACGGCGGTTGAGGGCGCGGCCGGCCTCGGTGTCGTTGGTGGCCACCGGCTGGTCGGCCCCCATGCCGCGGGTCGTCAGGCGGGCGGCATCGATGCCGAACGTCTCCACCAGGTAGCTCTTGACGGACTCGGCGCGGCGCTGGGACAGCTCCTGGTTGTGCGCGGCCTCGCCGGTGGAGTCGGTGTGACCCACGATCGCCAGGCGCAGGCCCGGGTCGCGGATCAGGAGCTGGCCGATCTCGGCCAGCGGCCGCTTCGAGTCGGGCTCGATCGAGGCCGAGTCGGTGGCGAAGTGGATGCCGTAGATCGCGAGCTTGCCGGAGCTCGCCAGGGTGGCGGCCATCTCCTTGCTCGAGAGCTCGCCGCCGACTGTGAAGCTGGTCGAGGCGATCTCCTTGCCGTTTGAGTCGGTGTCGTTCATCCGCAGGTCGTACGCTCCGGCCTGGGCCGGTGCGCGGAAGGTGAGGGTGCCGCCGGTGCGGCCCTTGAGGTACTGGTAGTCGACGTCGTGCTGGTCGTTGGTCTCCTCATCGCCGTGCGGCACGTTCGACGGGATGATCCCCACCCACGCGTTCTCCGGCAGCCCTGACGGTGCGGTGAAGTGCACGGTGAACTCCTGACCCACCGGGACGGTGGTGCGATCGAGGCGAAGCGAGGCTGCGCTCGCGTCCACCCGCTGCACCTCGAAGCTCACAGAGGAGATCTCGCGCCCGTGGCTGCCGGCGTCGATCATGCGGACGTTCCAGGCGCCGGTCTTCCCGGGGGCCGTGAAGCTCCAGCTCCCGGAGGTCTTCCCCTCCAAGTACGTGTAGTCGACGTCGTACTGGTCGATGGTCGCGCCGTCACCGTGAGGAATGGTGGCGGGCACGACGCCGATCCAGGCATCCTTGGGCATGCCGGCAGGGGCCTTGTAGGTGACCGTCATCGGGGCGCCCGGCGCGGCGGTCTTGGCGGCGAGCGTCAGCGAGGCACCGCTGGCGTCGACCGGTTTGACGGTGAACGAGACCGAGGCGATCTCCTTCCCGGCGCCGTCGTTGAGGCGCGCGTCCCAGGCGCCGGGCTTGCTCGGCGCGGTGAGGGTGATCGAGCCGGAGGTCTTGCCTCCGAGGTACTGGTAGTCGACGTCGTTGGCGTCGTTGACCGCCTCGTCCCCGTGCGGGATGTTGGACGGGATGAGGCCGATCCAGGCCTGGTCGGACAGGCCGGACGGAGCGGTGAACTGCACAGTGACCGGGGTGCCTGGAACGTAGACCGTGGCGTCGAGCTTGAGGGACGCGCCCGTCGCGACGTACGACATGGATATGGCCAGTAGGGCGATACCGAGGACCTTACGCATCTCTGCCTCCCGTGCGCCGCCGTATCCCGGCTTCCATCAATAACCGAGACTGAGTCTAGCACTTATTTCAAGTGGGTCACCCGCCCGTCCGGGAAGGGAAACGGGAAACGGGAAACGCCCGCCCGCCCCAGCGGGCGGGGATGAGTGACCCCGTGGCGTCCGCCGTAGCCGGACGTAGGCGCGTCCTTCAGGGCGCGCCCCCAGGCTTCTCCAGCCGGACCAGGTGTCACCGGGCTCGCCCGAGGATCTCGGGGGCGGGCGCTGAAGCACCCGCCTACGGGGCCTCATGTAGCTGAGCCTCTGCACCTGGCACGGCCGTACGAGCGCAGCCTGTCTTTGGAGCGCGCTGTCGCTAAGTCCCCCGGGCGGGTGGGGGCACGTCTCGCGTCTTACGATTCCCCCGGGTGGGCGGGAGGGACCTCCTCACTTTCTCACTTCCTTACTTTCTCACCTCCGGTTGGGTGGGCGGGGGTTCCCCTCCATCCCACCACGCTTCCACCCGCTCCCATAGCTCCCGAATGTCGTCGGCGGCCGGGCCGCCGAGCTCGACGACGGGCCTGCCCTGCACCTGCGCGGAGGTCACGGCGGTGTCGTAGCGAATCCTCGCGAAGAGGGTTACGCCGTGCTCGCGGGCCCGTTCCTCGATGCGCGCGGTCCCTTCGGGGTGGATGTCCCAGCGGTTGACGCAGACTGCCGCCGGGATGCCGAAGTGCTTGACGAGCTGGAGAACGCGCTCGAGGTCGTGCTCTCCCGAGACAGTGGGCTCGGTGACGACGAGCACCCGGGTGGCGCCGGAGAGCGAGGCGATGACCGGGCAGCCGACCCCCGGCGGGCCGTCGACCAGGATCCCTGCCCGGCCGCTGGTGGCGGCGATGCGCTTGGCCTCCCGGCGCACGAGGGTGACCAGCTTGCCGGAGTTCTCGGCGGCGATTCCCAGCCGGGCGTGGACCATCGGGCCGGACGCCGTCGAGGAAACGAACCACTCGCCGCAGGTGCGGGCCGGGAAGTCGATGGCCTGCTCCGGGCACTGCTCGACGCAGACACGGCATCCCTCACAGGCGATCGGGTCGACCGTGCAAATCCCGGTGTCGGGATCGCAGGCGATGGCGTCGAACCGGCAGACCTCGCGGCACACCCCACAGGCCGTGCAGTCGGCCTCGCGGACCCTGGCCTCGTGACCGCCGACGAAGAGGTTCCGTTCGCGGACCTCGGGCGCGAGCACGAGGTGGAGGTCGGCGGCGTCGACGTCGCAGTCGGCCAGGACCAGGTTGTCCGCCAGCGCCGCGAACGAGCCGACGACGCTGGTCTTGCCGGTGCCGCCCTTGCCGCTGATGACCACCAACTCCGGGACGTGGGCGGCGTCGGCCTGGCTCTCGACCAGGGGCAGCGGGGACGCCGGGGGCGCCATCAGCGCTCCCCGCAGGGCGGGACGTCGCAGCGCTCATCGCGCCCGCAGCAGGGCCTCGAGCGGTCGCAGGCTGGAGCCCGTTGGCCGCGGGTGTCGCGGCTTCCGCCCCTGACCAGGATGGCGGCGCCGGCGCCGATCTGGCGCTCGACCGGTCCACCGCAGTCCGGACAGCTCTCCGCCCGCGGCGCGGACATGGACTGGAAGAGGTCGAACCGTTGTCCGCACTTGGTGCACAGGTACTCATAGGTGGGCACGCGCGCCTCCTTTTTGAAGAGCCGCATCAGCTGCTCGCGGCAGCCCGTTCCGTAGGCGGCTCGCCAGTTGCGAGAACCAGGGCTGCAGCTCCGGTACCGCATCGAGCGTCGGGACGCCGCGGGCGTACGCCTCGGCGATCCGGCGGTTGTCCGGGATTTCGAGCAGGATCTCGAGGTTCTCGGCGGCGCAGTAGTCGTGCACGCGACCGTCCCCGATGCCGACGCGGTTGATGACGATGCCGCACGGAATGCCGAGCGCCCGCACCGCCTCGACCGCGAGCCCCAGGTCGTTGAGGCCGAAGGGGGTCGGCTCGGTGACCAGGATGACGTAGTCGCAGCCGCGAACCGCGGTGATCATCGGGCACGAAGTGCCGGGCGGCGCGTCGATCAGGACGATCGCCTCCGGGTCCGCCTTCGCCCTGACCTGGCGGATGAGCGGCGGCACCAGGGCCTCGCCGACGTTGAGGCACCCGTGTACCGTCCGCACCCCCCGCGCCGTCCCCTGCTCGACGACCCCGATCGGGCGCAGCTTCTCGGTGATGGCGCGCTCGGGGCAGATCAGGGCGCAACCCCCGCAGCCGTGGCACAGCTCGGGGAAGACGAGAGTGCCGGTGCTCAGGCTGACGATGGCGTTGTACTGGCAGAGCCGGCTGCACTCGCCACAGTTGTTGCAGAGCTCCGGGTCGACGACCGGCACCGGGATGCCCGCCGGCTTGCTGGCCTCCGCCGTGGGGTGCAGGAAGAGGTGCACGTTCGGAGCCTCGACGTCGCAGTCGAGCAGCTGCACCCGGCCCGGCAGGCTCAGGGCCAGGTTGACTGCCACGGTCGTCTTGCCGGTGCCGCCCTTGCCGGAGGCGATGGCGACCCTCAAGCCCAGTGTCCCACCACGTCGGGGCCGTGCGCCTTCGCGAGCGCGCCGGCCTTGAGCTGCTCGACGGCCTCGGCCAGGGTTCCGGACGCGCCGGTGAAGACCTCGATCCCCGCCGCCTGCAAGGCGCGAAACGCCCTCGGGCCGCAGTGCCCGGTGACCACGCACTGGGCGCCGAGACGGGACACGACCTCGGCCGCCTGGACGCCCGCGCCCTGCTCCGCCTCGACTCCTGCCGAGTTCTCGACCGTCTGTATGTCGCCGCTGTCCGTGTCGACCAGGATGAACCAGGGTGCCCGCCCGAATCGCGGATCGAGCCGGCTGTCCAGACCCTCACCGGTTGCCGTCAGGACGATCTTCATTCCTGCTCACCTTCGTCGGGGGGCGCCTGGCGCCCGGTTGTTTCGTGGCCCTCGGCCTCGGCGGCGTCAAGCTCGTTCAGCCGCATCTTGATGGCTTGCAGCTCGGACCTGAGGAGCCGGCGGCGCTCGGCGAGGTACTGCTTCTCGATTGCCGGCGGCGGCTCGTCTTCGATGAGCTCGGGGAAGCCCCAGCGGCCACGGGCCCAGCCGGGCTCGCCGGTGGCCCAGGAGCGGTGGCGCCAGCCCCTGCCGCCACCCCCGCCCCGGCCCCATGCCGCCCCGCGGCCGCGGCCGCCGTAGGCCCCTCCGAAGCCGCGCGCGGGCACCGAGCCACCGCAGTAGCCACGGCCCCAGCCCGTCATCGGCCCCATTCCCATTGGTCCTGTTCTGTCTCCTCCAGGCATTGTCGTTCCTCCTTTTCTCAGCTTCGGTCCGCACCGTGTCCGTGCCACCCGCGGCCGCTGCCACAGCGGCAACCACGTCCCCGTCTGCGGCCCATCCCGTGAACCGGGCACGGGATCGTGCCGTCGGATCTGGTGACCACGGGGCCGTCGCCGGTCACCAGGAGCTTGCCCTCGACGACGGCCCGGGCGACGGTTGATCGCGCACGGCCGAGGACGCGCGCGAAGGTCTGCCGCGAGATCCCCATCTGCTCGGCGGCGGCTTCCTGGTACAGGCCCTCGATATCGGCGAGGCGAAGGGCCTCGAGCTCGTCGAGACGCAAGGTCTCGACCTGGAGCTCCGAGGCCGGCACGCCGACCGGCTTGAAGCTGTTGAACTCGCCGTTCCAACCGACCGTTCTGAGCTTCTCCGGTCGTGCCACGTTGCCTCCTTGTTACGAGCATATGGCCAGAACAGTCGATTGTCAAGACCCCGTCTCAGCGTCCTTGCGGCCAGGCCGGCCGGCGATATACTCGGGATATGACTTCCAAGTGCGGTGGACTCCTGCTCTGTTTGCTGGGCCTCGCCCTGGGCGTGGTTGCTCAGCCAGTTGGGGATACTCCGGCCGCCGGCGGGGCGTCCGTCGCACAGTGGCGGGCCGCTGTGACCCAGCTGCACGAGATTGATCAGCTCGTGGGGGCTGGTAAGACGGCCGCCGCAACCACCACGCTGGGGGAGCTTCAAGAAAGCTGGCCGCCGCCCCTCGATCACCTTGCGGAGAGCTATCTGGAGAAGCTCAAGGCGAATGTGCCGGACAAGGCGAAGGCAATTGGCGTTGAGCTGCTCGCGAATGCCATCGGCGATATCAACAACGCCGAGCTCAGACCGGACCTCGAGGACAGGATCCTGGGGCTCGAGCCCCCAGCGCCGGAGGCCGCCGTGGCCGTGCTCGTGGGACGTGGGGTAAGGGCCTACCAGGAAAGGCACTTCGACACAGCCCTTCGTTTCTTCGTCACGGCGCGTGAGAAGTTCCCCGGTACCGAGAGCGACGGTCTCCTGCTATTCAATGAGGGTGTGGCTCTGCGCGACCTCGAGCGCTACCCCGAAGCGATCGACGCATTCACCCGGCTCATTCACATGAAGGTGAACAACCGCGAAATGTATGCCAGTTCGATCATGGACATGGGCTACCAGAACTACCACTACCGTGCCGCCCGCAATCTCTCGTGGTGCTACGAGCGCATGGGGAAGCTCGACCGCGCCTATGAGTGGGTGCGCTTGGCGCGGACCACCTACCCCTATCAGGGCTGGTGCGGGGTTGAGCTCACCGGGGCACGTCTCTCCCTCGGCAGAGCCACGGATCGGCTGGCATGGAAGATCGGTGGGTGGACGGCGATCTCGCACTTCGGCAGCGGAGCGTTGAGGCTCTGGTACGCTTGGGGCGCTCTCCTGTTGCTGGGCGCAGCGCTCCTCTCACCGGGTCGGCGGCTGGCCATAGCCAGCGCCAAGGGCATTGCACTGGTTGTTGTGGTCGGTTTGGGCTTGGGGATCGCGGTACCGGTGCTGAACCCTGACTTCACCGATAGCCTCTCCTACTGGTTCGGCAGAACCTGGCCCGTGCGCTTGGCGGTACCCGTGATCCTGTTCCTGACGGCCTTGGCGTTCTTGAAGTGGCGGCCCAAGGCTGCAAAGTGGCTCGTCGTGGCCGCGTTGTTCACGGCCGCAGCCGGCCAGAGCCTCTGGTACCTCTCGATGAGTGTACCGTTCGGGCGCCTGCCGGTGTTCGAGAAGCAGGTCGGGTTCTTCGCGGTGGTGGCCCCCACCGCCGTGCTGGTGGCCGGATGCGTACTGGCTCTGGTAGTGGCCCTGAAGCGGAAACCATGTTCCGGAAGTGGAGGGCACGATGAAAGGCAAGGATCCTGACACGATGAAGCGCGGCGGGTTCGGGAAGCAGGTCCTCTGGGTCGTGATCGCAGTCTTCCTCGTCGGCGCGTTCGTCGTGCTGCTGCCGTGCTTCCTCGCCCGGCACGGCGCCGTCGGCAGGGCGTTCCTGGACTCCCGGCCGAGCGCTGCGCCGCGGGTGCTCGACCCTCTGAGCTCATGGGAAGCGGCGTACGGCGAGGCCGCGACCGTCCAGGAGGCGGATGGCGGGCACACCTTCTTCTTCTGGCCCGATCGCGGGTTCGGCGTCCTGACGCACCCTGATTACCGGGGTCAGCATGAGACCAAGCCCAGCGCCGAGTGGGCGGTGACCTCGGTGGTGATCCCGCTGCAGCTGGTGATCGCTTCGCGCATGCCGCTAATGGCAGCCGGCGCCCGCGCTCACTTCACGAGCCTGCTCCCGTTGAAGGTCGATGGTCGGCCTCTGACCGAGATGGACGTCGGGCAGCTCCGCAACCTCTACCGCTCTTCCTGGATGGTGGGAGAGGACTGCCTGGAGCTCAGCAGCTGCCCCGTGCCCTCGCTCGGGTGCTGCGTGACCCGTGTCTACCTGTCCCAGGGCCGTCCGGAGATGATCGAGCTGAGGCACCAGTCGCTGTTGCACAGGTACGAGTAGCGACAACCACTTACTCGCGCGTCCACCCGGTGATTAGGTGATGAGGTTCCTCCGTCCAGGTGGCAGGAGGTGAGGAGGTGAGAAGGTGAGGGGGAGTCTCCGCTTCCCTGCGGCTCGGTCGGGCGTGTGTTGACGAGGCCGCGAAGAGGTGCATGTCAGGTCCCCGAAGCCGGGCGCTGCATGGTAGAATCGTACTGTGAACAAGGGAGATAGCTCGGCTTATGTCAGTGCCGGTGCGGTCCGCGAGCGGCGTGCGGCCTTGGGCCGGTACGAGGCGTGGGAGAGGGACCACCCATCGAACCTCGACCCCGCTGCTGCCATCCGGGCAGTGAGCTTCCTGTACGACCTCCTGCCACGCGATGTCCGATGCCGAGAGGATGATCCGCGGTTCGAGGGGATCCGCCGGATGAGAGAGGCGCTCGCCGTGCTGAAGCCGCGCCGTGGCTGAGCTGGGAGAGGTCCTGGGAGACCTGGCGGCGCGGTTGGACGCCCGCAAGATCCCGTACATGGTCATCGGAGGGCTGGCCAACGCTGTCTGGGGGGTGCCGCGGGCTACCGTGGATATCGATATCACGGTTGTGCTTGACCTTGGGAAGATCGAGGCGCTGTTGGCGGAGCTTGCGCCCCAGTACCAGGCCCGCAGCTCGCGGCCGACGGAGCTCGCGAAAGAAACCCATGTGCTGCCACTCCGTCACGCGGGCGGAACTCAGGTCGACCTCATCCTGGCGATGCTCCCCTTCGAGGAGGAAGCCGTCGGCCGAGCGGTGATTGTGGGTGTCGGTGGTGTCCCGGTACGGTTCTGCACTGCCGAGGATCTGGTGCTGCTCAAGATCGTGTCGGAGAGGGAGCGCGACCTTGCCGACGTGGAGGCATTGCTCCGTCGGAGGCGCACAGAGATCGACCGGTCATACTTGGACCCGCGCGTTCACGAGCTCGCCACGTTGTTGATGCGGCCCGAGCTGGAACGCCGCTACCTTGACCTGTTGACGGGGTGAGGGCTCGTTCTCCGTGGCTCCGGCGGCCGAGCGGTCGCGGGGCGACCGCACGCCTTCCGTTGGGGGGCAGGCGGCTCGCCTGCCCGGGTGGGGGACGGTCGCGGCAACCGGCGGGGTCGGGCGGGGATAGTGGTGGGAGGGGGCCGCCGGTATGGGTGGGTGGAAGGGTAGGAGCAACCGGCGGGGTCGGGCGGGGATAGTGGTGGGAGGGGGCCGCCGGTATGGGTGGGTGGAAGGGTAGGAGCAACCGGCGGGGGAGGGTGGGGATGGTGGAGGGAGGGGGCGCCCGTACGGGTGGGCGGAGGAGTGGAGCAGCCGACACGACGGCGTCGG
>CAZKGM010000015.1:0-70571 GCA_964552395.1 uncultured Thermoanaerobaculia bacterium
CCCGCCCCGCCGGCCCGCGCAGCGGGCTGCGGGCGTAAGCCCGCACGGGACATGCGATCGCGCAACACCCGTCCAGACGGGATCGCGCAGGGCGTTCTCCTCGCGCCTCGCCGCCAGCGAGCGAGGAGTCGCTGACCTCGTGGTCGCGACGACGAAGCGAGCGCAGCGGCGGGGGGCGAGGGAGCGCTCCTGCGCGATCCCACCCCTATCAAAAGGGGAGGGGGGCTCACAACCTCTCAGAGAACCCGAGAGGCAGATCCGAGCGCAGCGGCCCCTCGGGGCGGGAAAACCGGGCCGAGGTCCTCCTCGAGACCGGGCTTCCCGATCCCGAGGGGTGCGGCCGCAGGCCGCGGATCTGCCGGAGCCCGGGTCATCCGACCGCAATCTACTGCGAGTGACGATACGCCGGCCATCGCTGTGCTCTTCGCGTCTCGCCGGTCTCGCTACAATCGCTCACGAACGACCCGGGCTAGGAGGTGCCGGATGTCACGACAGTACCCGGTGCGGATGCGGATCATCGAGATCAAGGGCGCCTGCCCCAACGGCCATCGCGTCGGCGAGGAGTGGCTGGTCAAGCGCAAGACTCCGGCCGGGATCTGCATGGGCTCGTTCGGAACCTGTCTGCCCTACCTGACCGCGCTGCGCTTCGGCGGCTCCTTCCCGTGGGAGGACCAGGAGGGGACCATCACGATCGGCTGCCCGGACCACCTCAACCAGGTCGTGTGGCGGCTCGACCGGGTGGATGAGAAGGGTCAGCTCAAGCCGTAGCGCTTGAGCTTGTCGTAGAGGGTCCGCAGCCCGATGCCGAGCGCGTCGGCGGTCTGCTGGCGATGGCCGCCGCGGCGCTCGAGCTCGCGGATGATGGCGGCGCGCTCGAGCTCGGCCAGGGTCCGCGCCTCGGTTTCGGGGCGGTGCCGCGAGACCGGCCGGAGCTCGAAGTGGGCCGCGGTCAGGGTGGGCGTGTCAGCGAGGATCGCCGCTCGCTCGAGCGCGTTGGCGAGCTCGCGGACGTTCCCCGGCCAGTCCGCGGACTCCAGCAGGCGGCTGGCATCATCCGCGAGATGAACCTCGGTGCGGCCGAGCTGCCGCGCGATCCGCTGCAGCAGGGCCTCGGCCAGGGGAACGATGTCCGCGCGCCGCTCGCGCAGCGGCGGCAGCACGATCGGGAACACCGCCAACCGGTGATAGAGATCGGACCTGAAGCGTCCGCCCTCCAGAAATGCGTCGAGGTCACGGTTGGTGGCCGTGATCCAGCGGACATCCGTCTCGATCGTCCGCGCGCCACCAACCCTCTCGAACCGGCGCTCCTGCACCACGCGCAGCAGCTTGGCCTGCAGCTCGGGCCTGAGCTCGGCGACCTCGTCGAGGAAGAACGTGCCGCCGTCCGCCAGCTCGATGCGCCCGCGGTGGCGTGCGACGGCGCCCGTGAAAGCCCCCCTTTCGTGCCCGAACAGCTCGCTCTCGAGCAGAGTCTCCGAAAGCGCGGCGCAGTTGACGGCGACGAACGGGCCGGCGCGGCGAGCGCTCAGGCGGTGGATCATGCGCGCCGCCACCTCCTTGCCGGTGCCGCTCTCTCCCAGCAAGAGCACCGATGCATCGGTCGGCGCCACCTTCTCGATCGCGGCCACAATCGCTTTCATCGACGGCGCACCGTAGGTCAGACGGAGCCGCTCCTCGTCTGCTTCGGCGCGGTCTTTGAGCGCCGTGAGCCCGTAGCGCTCGACCGCCCGCCGGACCAGGAGACGAACCTCTTCGGGGCCGCTCAGCGGCTTCTGGAGGTAGTCGAGCGCTCCGAGCCTCATGGCCTCGACGGCTCCCTCGACCGAGCCGTGGGCGGTAAGGACGATGACCTCCATCTCCGGCTGCTCGGCCCGCGCCTTGCGCAGCAGGTCCATACCGTTCATTCCGGGCATCTTGAGGTCGGTGATCATGACGTGGAAGCTGCGCCGGTCGAGCATGCGCGCGGCCTGCTCGCCGTCACCGGCCTGGACCACCTCGTGATCCTCGCTTTCGAGCGACTCAGCCACGAAGCTCCGGATCCCCTCCTCGTCGTCGACCACCAGGATGCGTGCCATCTTTCCCCCTCAGGCCGGGATCGCCACCCGCAGCACTGCGCCCCCCTGCGGGTGGTTCGCGGCCGTGATCGTGCCGCCGTGAAGGGCCACGACGCGGCGTGCCACCGCCAGGCCGAGCCCCGTACCCTGCACCCGCGTGGTGTAGAACGGCTCGAAGATCCGCGCCTCCTCCCCCTCCGGTATGCCGTCGCCGAAGTCCCGAACCGTGAACACCAGCCGTCCCTCGTCGACCCTTACCTCGGCCACCGGCCGAGCCGGCTCGGGAGACGCCTGGACGGCGTTGCGGAGCAGGTTGGTCAGCACCTGCAGCATCTTCTCGGCATCGACCGACCACAGCGGCGGCGCCCCTTCGAGGACCAGCTCGATGCCTTCCGGGTCCACCGACTCCGCCGCCTCCCTCAGGAGCCTCGCCGGGTCCACGTCCGTGCGCTCGATCCTCTCCGAGCGCACGAGGCTCAGCAGGTCGCTGGCCAACTTCTCGAGCCGCACCGCCTCGCGCACCACGCGCTCGGCCTTGTCACGGTCGCGGCTACCCGGTTCCAGGTGCTCGGCCAGCAGCTGGGCGTGCCCCTTCATCGAGGTCAGTGGGTTGCGGATCTCGTGTGAGATCACCGCCGCCAGCTCGCCCAGCGAGGCCAGCCTGCGGTCGCGCTCGCGCTCTTCCTGGATGCGCTCGGCGCGCAGCGTCAGGCGCCACAGGAAGGCGGACATCAGGACCAGGGCCAGCGAGGCGACGCCGCCGATGCCGAGCGTCCTCAGGGCGCCGGACCTGAGCTCATTCGCCGCCAGCGGCTCGAACTCGACCAGGAGCGGCCGCGGCGAACGCAGCCCCTTTTCGGCCAGCTCGGCAGGCAACCGGCGCCGCCACGCCATCCGAATGCGGGAGCCAACCTCGACGAAGCGGCGCGGGGCGGCGTTCTCGACGCTGGACCGGAGCTCGCGCTCCGTGCCTTCGGGGGTGCCGGCGGACGCCAACAGGTTGAGGTTGGTGTCGTACAGCGCGATGTAGCGCAGGCCGGCGGTGCGATGTTCGTCCAGGAGCCGCTGGAGATCCGAGACCGTCCACGTGGCGTCCGGCCTTGCCAGGGCGCGGGCGCTGTGCAGAAAGGTCTCGCCCTGGCTGCGGATCACGGTGTCGAGAACGTGCCGCACGTTCGAGTAGCCGCTCACCACCGTCGCCGCCAGCGCCACCGCCATCACCAGCGGCACCGCCACCAGGGCCCGGCGCGCCCGGTGCAGCAAGGTCAGGGACGGGTTGGCCGGTCGACTCATCCGTCGGGCTCCGTTCGCCGTGCATGCACGCTTCCTCCCCATTGTCGTCGGAGCCACCATCTCGAACAAGCGCCGTCGGCGTCACTCATAGCGCAGGGCGTCGATCGGGTTGAGCGCGGACGCCTTGCGCGCGGGGTAGAAGCCGAAGAAGATCCCGACGCCGGCCGAGAAGACCAGCGCGACGGCCACGGTCGGCGGCGCGACAACGGTGGTCCAGCCGGCGAAGTGACCCAGAAGCCGCGCGCCGGCAAAGCCGAGGGCGGTGCCGATCGCCCCGCCGATCAGGCTGATCACGGTGCTCTCGACCAGGAACTGGGTCAGGACATCCGAAGCGTGCGCACCCATGGCCAGGCGGATGCCGATCTCCCGCGTGCGCTCGGTGACCGAGACCAGCATGATGTTCATGATGCCGATGCCGCCGACGAGCAGCGAGATGCTGGCGATCGCCGCTAGCAGCAGGGTCATGACCTGGGTCGTGCTCTGGGCGGCCTCACCCAGATCGGCCTGGTTGCGCACTGTAAAGTCATCGTCCTCCCAGGAGGGAAGGTGATGGGCCTCGCGCATGATCCCCCGGATCTCCTCCTCGGCGGCTGGAATGTCCTGCGGCGACGAGGTCGAGGCCAGGATCTGCGGAATGAACTGGTGGCCGGCGAGGCGGCTCTGGACCGTGGTGTAGGGCGCCAGGATGATGTCGTCCTGGTCGTTGCCGTTGGCTGTCTGGCCCTTCTTGGCGAGGACGCCGATGATCTTGAACGGCACGTTGCGGAGCTGGATCTGATCGCCGACCGGATCCTGGCCGGGAAACAGGTTCTCGGCCACGGTGTGGCCGATGACGGCGACCTTGCGCATGGCGCGAACGTCGGCAGCCGAAAAGAACGAGCCCGAGGACACCGGCCAGTTCCTGATCACCTGGTAGTCGGTGGCGACGCCGTTGATGGTGGTTCGCCAGTTGCCGACGCCGCCGATGACCTGGCTGTGGGTGAAAATCACCGGCGACACCCCGTTCAGTAGGGTGCTCTCGCGCCGGATGGTGTCCACGTCGCCCACCGTCAGCCGGTTGAAGCTCCCTGCGCCCTGGCTCGCTCCTCCCTGGTGCGTGGCGCCGGGCGTGACCACGATCATGTTGGTCCCGAGGTTCTCGATCTGCTCCCTGATGCGCGCCTGCGCTCCCTGGCCAACCGCCACCATGACGATCACGGCGGCGACACCGATGATGATGCCGAGCATCGTGAGCAGTGTGCGCATGGTGTTCTTCAGGATGCTCTTCCAGGCGACCTTGACGAGGATCGATGGGCGCATCTCAGATCTCCTCTTCGAGCCGCCCGAGGCGGCTGAGGTCCTCTGCAGCGTCGCGGCGCTGGGCAACCCCCGAGTCACGGATCACACGGCCGTCGCGAAGCGCCACGATCCGCTTCGCGTACTGCGAGATGTCGAGCTCATGGGTCACCAGGACGATCGTGATGCCCTGATCGTTGAGATCCTGGAACAGCGACAGGATCTCCACCGAGGTATGGGTGTCGAGGTTGCCGGTCGGCTCGTCGGCCAGCAGCAGCGCCGGCTCGGTCACCAGGGCCCGGGCGATCGCAACACGTTGCTGCTGACCTCCCGACAGCTCGTTGGGCAGGTGGCTGAAGCGGTCGGCGAGCCCGACCCGTTCCAGCGCCCCCATCGCAGCCTGCCGGGGGCTGGTGCCGTTGCCCGAGCGGTCGTAGAGCAGCGGCAGCTCGACGTTCTCCAGCGCCGTCGTCCGCGCCAGCAGGTTGAAGCCCTGGAACACGAAGCCGATCTTGCTGCTGCGGATGTCGGCGAGCTGGTTCCTGTCGAGACCGCGCACGGCGACGCCGTCGAGCTCGTAGCTGCCCTCGCTGGCAACGTCGAGGCAACCGATGATGTTCATGAGAGTGGACTTGCCGCTGCCGGAGGCGCCCATTACGGCGACGAACTCCGCCCTGCCAACGGTGAGGTCGATTCCGCGTAGGGCATGCACCTCGGTCGCTCCCATGGTGTAGACCTTGGTCAGGCCTTCGGTGCGGATGACGGGCGTGTCGTTCATCGGCTTGCCTCAGAACCCGAACGCGCGGCGGCGAAAGGGCGACTCCTCCTGCCGCTGGAACGGGTTGCTGCCGGCCGTCCCACCCGCCTCGGTGATCCCCGCGATGATCTTCATGCCCGACTCCAGCTTTCGACCCGAGACCTCGGTGTACTGGCCGTCGGTGATGCCGATGCGGGCCGGCGCTGCGGCGAGGCGGCCGTGAGCGTCGAGGTACCACAGCAAGACCCTGTCGCTTCGCTCGCCCTCGGCCCCCGGATGCTGCCGGCCCGCGCGCGGAAAGCCCTGCCCGGGCGAGGATCCCGCCTGCGCGGCGGGACCGGTCCCACCTTCGCCGGCCCGCGCCTGCTGGCGGCGTGCGCGCAGCTCCTGGACCATCTGCTCGGTAGGCCGGAAACGAAGCGCCGAGTTCGAGATCTTGAGCACGTCCTTGGCCTGGGCGACCAGAAACTCCACCGTCGCCGTCATGCCCGGCAGGAGCTTGCGGTCGGTGTTCTTGACGTTGATGACGACGTTGTAGCTGACCACGTTCTGGTCGACCGTCGACTGCATCCGGACCTGCTTGACTGTGCCGGTGAACTGCCGCTCGGGGTAGGCCTTGACGGTGAACCGGGCGGCCTGACCCTCATGGATCTGGCCGATGTCACTCTCGTCCACCGCGGCGAGGATCTGCATCTCGGACAGATCGTTGGCGATCAGGAACAGCTTGGGCGCCGACAGGCTGGCCGCCACCGTCTGCCCCACGTCCACGTCACGTTCGATCACAGTGCCGGAAACCGGCGCCGCAATGGTCGCGTAGTCGAGATTTTGGCGGGCGCGATCTACAGTCGCCTCGGCGGACTTGACCGCCGCAGCGGCAACGTCGACGGCGTACTGAGCGTTGTTGAGGTCCGAGTCGGAGGCGATTCCCTGCTTGTGCAGCGACTCTTGCCTCGTCAGCTCCCGCTGGGCCTGCGCCAGCTGCGCCTGCTTGCTCTCCAGCGACGCCTCGGCGTCCTGCACCGTGCTCTCGAGCAGCGTCGTGTCGAGCTGGGCAATGACCTGGCCCTTCTTAACGGTGTCGTTGAAGTCTGCCAGGAGCTTGACGATCCTGCCCGAGATCTGGGTACCCACCTCGACCGTCCTCACAGCCTGGAGGGTGCCGGTCGCCGACACCACCGCCTCGAGGTCGCCCTTCTCGAGCGAGACGAAACGGTAGGAGCTCTCGGCCGCATTGTCCGAACGAGACCAGTAGGCGTAGGCGGCCCCGGCCACGATCAACGCCACGCAAACGGCAACCCACTTCTTCATCGCGTCCTCCCGGCAGCAGCGGCGAATGATCCTCCGCGCTCCCGACACCATCCAGAGCAAGCCCGGTGCCAACCAACCTATCATTCTGAAACCAATAGAGATATTAGAGTTGCATATTTGTCGGATTCGGCCGATAGTGCAAATTCCGCAGTGCCGGAAGTGCAGATTCCGCAGCCCCTCTCCATCCGCACGCCGGGCGCTGCCAGGACGAGGAAGGCTCGCAGGCGATCGCGGCGGCCGTCGTCCGTCGAGCGACCGCCGCCGACGCGATGCGCGTCGCCCTCCGCCACCTGTTGGCGGCCCTGGGAAGTACCTTCGTGAGCGACGACCGGCATGCCTTCCTGCTGGTCGGCAGCCCGCGGCGCGGCAAGAGCACTTCCGCCGCTCTCGGCCGCTACCTGGGCGACCACATGGTCGAGCACGGCTGGTGAACCGGCCGAGCCTTCCTGTACGGTCTGATCGGCAACCGTTCGTAGAGCGTCAAGGCGCGGCGAGCGGGAACACTGGCCGACCTCTGGGCGCGTCCGTTCTAAAGCAACTCATGAGCAGCCGCGTCCGCCGGTCACTTCGTAGAGCCTGAAAAGACGCCGCTCGATGTCGCTGCGGGCGAAGCGCCTTGCCACCATCGCCCTCCCCTCCCTGCCAAGCCGGAGCGCCAGTGACGGGTCAGCTGCGAGCCGCCCGACGGCAGCGGCCATTGCACGGACATCCCCCGCGGCGACATGGATGCAGCCGGCATCCGACCAGTCACAGGTACCTCCGGCATTGGCGACCACGACCGGCGTCCCCTGGGCCAGCGCCTGCACCCCAAGAAGCCCGAACGGCTCCTGCCAAAGGGCAGGGAAGAGCAGAGCCCGGGTGCGGCGCAGCTCTCCCCGCAGGGCTTCCTGGCCGAGCCAACCGAGGCGTACCGTCCCCTCGAGCTCCGGCTCGACGGGACCTGCGCCCGCCACCCGCAGCGGCAGCGGCCTGCCGGCGGCCGCCCACGCTTGCCGGCCGTCCAGGACCCCCTTGTGGGGCACCAGGCGGCCGCCGAGGAGGAAGGCGTCGCCCGCAGCGACCCGCTCGCGGCCCGGCTCGACCCACGGCGGGATGACCTCGGCCCCGGACAGTCCGGCGGCCTCGAGCTCCACCGCCATGTAGCGCGACAGGACCACCACGCACGCCCCGCGCAGAGCCTCGAGACGCGCGCGGGTCACCGCGAGGGTGCGCTCGCGGTAGCCCACATCGGGAAGGCACTCCGCACACGCCCCGAGAGACATCACGTGCTCGCAGCGCCGGCCGCCGGGCAGCGTCTTCCCGAGACCGGGGCAGAATACGCGGTGGTCCTGCACCGTGACCATCGCCCGGCCGGTGGCGACAGCGGCGGCGAGGGCAACCGGGTTCATCACATTCTGGACGTGCACCACGTCGCACGCGGCGAGCAGCCGCGCGAGCCGGCCGAGCCGCGAGCCGTCGGCCATCGGGGAGCCCAACCCGCGAACCACGACGCCGGTCACGCCTGCTGGCAGCCGGCAGCCTTCCTCGCGGCGCCCGTAGGCGACGGTTACCGCCGCCCCAGCGGCCGCCACCGCAGCCGTGACTTGCGCCAGATGCCAGTCCGCGCCGCCGCGGGCGGATAGCCGGTCGGTGAGGTAGAGGACCCTCATGGCGGCGATCGTAACAGTTGCGCCCCGTCCGGCTCAGTACGGGCTGGAAACGTCCACCGCCGTTCCGTTGTTCTCTAAGAGGAGGGTACGAGGCCGGCGGCGACGAATGATCCGACGAGCTCCTGGAGGTCTCCGTCATGAACCGATACGCACGCACCATGCCGCTCACGTTTGTTCTCGCCGCCACGGTTGCGGTGAGCAGCTGCGGCCTCGCAGCCGGTGCCCCCGGCGGCCCCCGGGCGCAGAAGGCCGACACCCCGGAAGGAGCCAGCACGATGTCAACGCCCAACAAACCGTCCGACAATGAGCTGAAGGCGCGCTTGACCCCTCTGCAGTACAAGGTCACGCAAAAGGACGCTACAGAGCCCGCGTTCCACAACGCCTACTGGGACAACCACGAGCCCGGCATCTATGTCGACGTGGTCTCGGGGGAGCCGCTGTTCAGCTCGCTCGACAAGTTCAAGTCCGGGACCGGATGGCCGAGCTTCACCCGCCCGCTGGTCCCCGGCAACATTGTCGAGCACCAGGACCGGAGTCTGTTCGCGGTGCGGACGGAGGTCCGCTCACGTGGCGCCGGCTCCCACCTCGGCCACGTCTTCCCTGATGGCCCCAAGCCCACCGGCCTGCGCTACTGCATGAACTCCGCGGCCCTGCGCTTCGTGCCCGTCGACCGGATGGAGGCAGAGGGGTACGGCGAGTACCTGGCGCCGTTCGTGGCCGACGGCCTGACGCCGGCGCCAAAGGCGTCGGCGAAGGAGGACGATGACCCACAGGAGGTCGCCATCGTCGCCGGCGGCTGCTTCTGGGGCGTCGAGCACCTGATGCGGCAGCTCCACGGCGTCATCAGCACCGAGGTCGGCTACACCGGCGGCACCGTTCCCAACCCGACGTATGAGAGAGTCTGCCGCGGCGATACCGGCCACGCCGAGGCGGTCAAGGTGGTATTCGACCCGGCTGAGGTCAGCTACGCACAGGTACTCCGCTACTTCTTCCACCTCCACGATCCGACGACGAAGAACCGGCAGCACAACGACGTCGGTAGCCAGTACCGGTCGGCAATCTTCGTGCTCAACCGCGAGCAGCGCCGGATCGCGGAGCGGGTACGCTCGGAGATCGACGGCTCAGGGCTGTGGAACAAGCCGGTCGTCACGGAGATCGATGACGCGGGGCCGTTCTACAAGGCCGAGGAGTACCACCAGGCCTACCTGGAGAAGCACCCGGACGGATACAACTGCCACTTTCTGAGGGAGTAGCCCGAGTCATCCGCTCGCGATCTACTGCGACCCGAGAATCCCGCCCGTCGCGAGAAGGCTTCGCAGCTCCTCTTTCTCGTCCGGTTGCAGCTCGAGCAGTGGTGACCGGACCGGTCCGCCGTAGTAGCCGAGCATGTCGAGGGAGGCCTTCAAACCCGCTATTCCGAACCTGGCGGTCACGGCTGCGTTGATGGGGATCAACTGCCGCTGCAGCTCGGCGGCCGCCTCCCATTGGCCTTTCCTGAAGAGGTCCTGGACGTCTATGGTCTGCTGGGGTGCAATGTTGGCCATGGCCATGATGCCCCCTGCGGCCCCCACGACCAGGGCCGAAAGGAAAGAACCTCCGGACCCGGCGAGCACCTGAAATCCGCCGCCAGTCAAACGCGCGATGTCACCCAGCTTCTCTATATTGCCGCCGCTGTCCTTGATGCCGAGGATGTTGGGGTGCTCAGCCATGCGCGAGACGGTCGGGGCGTCAAGATCGAGATGGGTGAACTTCGGTACGTTGTAGACGAGAACGGGAATGGGTGAGGCATCGGCCACGGAGAAGAAATGGGCTACCAGCGCTTCCGAAGTCATCTGGCCGCTGTAGTAGTGGGGGGTAATGACCAGGGCTGCATCCGCTCCGGCCTCAGCCGCCCGGCGCGTCAAGGTGATGGTTTCAAGGGTCGATTCGCAGCCGGTCCCTGCGACCAATGCCTTGTCCTTGGAGATGGTCCTCCGAGCCGTCTCCAGGATGCGGATCTTCTCCTCTGATGATAGATAGACGGTTTCTCCATTGGAACCAAGGGCCAGATAGCCCGACAACCGGTACTCGTTCCAGCGCTCGAGGTTCTCCGTCAGCCTGTCATAGGCCACGCCGCCTTCAGCCGTAAACGGCGTGGGGATGGGCGGCATGACTCCCTCAAGCGAGGGAAGGAGACGATCCATTCCGATTCCTTTCTTGAAAAGGCGCCTGGCACCTGAATCTCGTGTCCTTGGCCTTGTGCGTCCAAAAGCGCGTGGCTCAGCTCCTTCGGCCCTGCAGCGGCCTGGCTCGTGCCAAGGCCGAGACCCTCACAGTTCTTGCCTTCCCCTGTTTGCCGGCACGCTCGCTGAGCTGTCAATCTATCTCATCATACGCTCGCGCACGCTGCAGTCGGCTTCCGCCCCACCGCCGATCTCCGCTTCCACCCTGCGCGGATACCTTCAGTTCCGCACCTGTCGGGTCAAAAACGCCGCCATCACCAACAGCTCGCACGCTTCGCTTCACGCGACGGTGAAGAGTGTGGGCTACTTGGGCGTCACACGGGCGGCGGCGCGGCGGGCGAGGGGAGCAGGCCGGCCGCGCACCTCGATCTCCTTCCACGACACCCATGAGGGGCTGGAGGTGGTCTCCACCTTGACGAGCCGGATCCCCCGCCACGGCTCGGAAGGCGTGTAGCTGAGGACCTGGCCGCTGGTCGTGTGCCGGGTGAACTCGTGCAGGAGCCTGTACTCCGCCGACGCCCCGACGCCCTTTCCCCACACCCGGTGCCGCGTGTCGCCGTGCGGATACTGGTCGGGCACCAGCTTGATGTTGGTGACCGTGGATGGCCGCTCGAGGTCCACCTCTATCCACTGCTCGGGAAAGTCGCCCGCTCCCCAGGTCGTGCCGAGGTCACCATCGACCGCCAGCTCCGGGGGGTTCGCCGCCAACGACGACGAAGCGATCACCGGCTTGTGCAGCGCCAGGTCGACCGTGCCGCCGACACACAGCGACATCTGCGCCGGCGCGCAGTACTCGACTTTGCCGCCGACCATGGTCATGAGCACGCCGATGTCCTTGAGGTCGTCGGGATCGATCTCCAACGGGTTGGCCGAGAGGACGACCAGGTCGGCGTACTTGCCGGCCTCCAGGCTCCCCACCTCGGTGTCGCGGAAAAGGGCGTACGCCGAGCCCATGGTCATCATGCGCAGCGCTTCGGAGACGGTAACCGCCGTCGGCGTCACCCAGTCCGGCGGCTCGCAGACCGTGACCCCGTCCTGGTCGAGCTGCTTCCTGGTGACAAACTCGTACAGGTTCTGGATGGCGCTGGCAGGGCCGACCCAGGGGAAGTCGGCGTGCCAGGCGAACGTGACGCCCGGGTTGGCGTCGAGCAGCCTGCGGTTGTCGCGGACCCATGACAGCCGCTCGGTCCCCACGTAGTACTCCCAAACCTGGTCACTGTCTTCCGAGCATGTGGGAAAGTAGCCGAAGACCACGGGAACGATCCCGATCTGACCGTATCGCGGCACGAGATCGGGGCGCACGACAACGTTGTGCTCGATGCGGTGACGGTGGTTGTTCGGTCCCCCGCCGAGAACGGCTGCCAGGGCGTTCTGCGCGGTCTCCACCGCACGGTCCCCGTAGGCGTGGATCGCAACCTGATAACCCCGGCGGTCGGCGGCAGCCACGGCCTGGGTGAGCTCGGCCTCGGTCAGCCAGAGGTCGCCGTAGCTCTCCGAGTCCGGGTACTGAAAGCTGAACGCCGGGTCACCGCACGAGCCGCCGTCGGCGAACATTTTGACACCGCCGATGCGCAGCATCTCGCCTGGCGTACGTGTTGGCGGGACCGCCGCGTACCAGTCGCCGAGGACGACGCCGCAGTTGGTATCGTAGACGAGGTACACGCTGGTCCGGACGCGGAGCTTACCGACCTGCTCGAACTCTCGCATCCTGGAGAGGATGTCGGGGTCGATGTACATGTCGGCCATGCAGGTGATGCCGGACTGCAGGGCCAGCTCCTGCGCTTCCTCCCAGCTCATCCCCACCATCTCCGCGTCGTTGAGGATGTGGGTGTGGGCCTCGACAAACCCCGGCAGCAGCGCCCTCCCGTGCAGATCAACAAGCCGTGTGCCGGGTCCTCGTAGCGCGCGGATCTCCGCATCGCTTCCTACGGCGAGGATCCGGCCCCCCTTGATCGCCAACCCCTCCGCGCTCGGGTGGGCGTTGTCCATGGTCACGACGCTCCCGTTGACGAAGACGATGTCAGGCTGTTGACCAGACGTGGCGCCGAACGCCGGCAACGGGGCGAGCGTCAGGAACACAACAACAAAGACGACAAAGCCGAGAGCGCTCACCACGCGATTCATGAAAGGACCCCCCTGTGTTGAGACAGTATCACAAACGATGCGGAGGAACCGGCCGCAGCAGCGGAACGGCAGAGTCGGCGCATTTGCCCGCCGGGGACCTCCGAGCTGTGGCTCCGCGCAGGCAACGAGGCGCCTCCATCGGCCCTGTAGCCACACAGCCGGTTGTCCTTCCGTGGGTTACTCGTCGCCTTCGGCGCCGGTGACCCTTTGGAAAGCGAGATGGCCGTGGGGCCAACCTGCCCCCTCTTCGACCCCCCTGGCCACGACCATGAGCTCGCTCTCCTGCCGGGGTGCCAGGCTCGAGGTTCCCCCCTTGTAGACCGGAAGCGTGACCGCGCTCCAGGAAAACCACCGAAGCATCGCACGCCCCGTCGAACGCACCCTGCTCCGGAGCACACTCCGCCCTCGTTCTCCGGGTGGGCGGACGGGACCTAATTACTTAATGACTTAATCACTTACTCACCTTCCTCAGGCGCCCCACTCCCTCACGTAGTACTATCGACCCATGATCCGCATCCTCACTCTCGCCCTCGCGGCCGTCCTCGGTGCGGCCTTCGTCCGCGCCGGAGAGCCTCCGTCACGCATCGATGGCGAAGCCGCCGGCCGCCTCGCCGAGCTGGCGCTGGCCTGCGTGCACAAGGAGTATCCCAACAAGATCGCCCACGTGCTTCGTTCCGACGCCGACGTCAAGCCGCCGCGCGAGCTCACGCCGGCGTTCTGCGGCTGTTTCGACTGGCACTCGGCGGTGCACGGGCACTGGTTGCTCGTGCGCCTTGCCAGGACCTTCCCCGACGCCCCGTTCGTGCCGCGCGCCCGGACGGCTCTCGCCGAGAGCTTGACCCCCGAGCACATCGCCGCCGAGGTGAGCTACCTCGAGCGCGACGGCAACGAGACGTTCGAGCGGCCCTACGGCCTCGCCTGGCTGCTCCAGCTCGCGGCCGAGCTGCACGAGTGGCACGACCCCGATGCGCAGCGCTGGTCCGCCGCGCTCGCACCGCTCGAGCACGCCGCCGCCGGTCGCTTCACCACCTGGCTGCCCAAGCTCAGCCACCCGATCCGCACCGGCGAGCACAGCCAGACCGCTTTCGCCTTCGGCCTCGTCCTCGACTGGGCGCGGAGCACCGGCAACCAAACCGTCGAGCAACTCGTCGCCACCCGCACCCGCGAGCTTTACGTCGCCGACCGCGACTGCCCAATCTCGTACGAACCCTCCGGCCAGGACTTCCTGTCGCCGTGCCTGGCCGAGGCCGACCTCGTGCGCCGCATACTGCCGCCGGCCGAGTTTGCGGCCTGGCTCGGCGGCTTCCTGCCCAACCTGCCGCTCGACGGATCCACCGCCTGGCTGCCCCTCGGCGTGGTCACCGACCCCAGCGACGGCAAGCTCGCCCACCTCGACGGCCTCAACCTGTCGCGCGCCTGGATGCTCGAGGGGATCGCTGCCGGCCTGCCGGCCGGCGACCCGCGGGTGAAGACGCTGCTGGCAACAGCCGCGGTGCACCGGGAGTCGGGGCTCGCCGCGGTTACCGGCGAGCACTACGAGGGCGGCCACTGGCTCGGCAGCTTTGCCACCTACCTGGTCACCGGCCGCGGCCTACCAGTGCGATAGCCGACTGCCGATCCACCTCGAGAGCGCCTGAGTCCGCATCATTCAAGAGCGATCGCAGCGAGACCGGCCAGGAGTGAACCAGCAAGGCACAAAGAGCACAAAGGCAGGAAACACGAAGGCAGACAGGAGAATCTTCTTAGCCCGCTCGGCGGCGGCGCAGGGCGCGGGCGGTGGGGACCGCGAGCGCAGCAACGGCTGCCGCCGCGGTCCACAGCACCAGGCGGTCGGTCGGAGCCGGCAGCGCGAGGGCAGCCGCCACCGCGCGCACCAGGTTGGCGGCACCGAGCAGCACCGCAACCGCGCACACCGCCACCGTGAGGAAGTTGGCAGGCGTACGGTTGATCCCGCCATCGCCGAGCAGGGCGCGGTCGTTGACCACCAGCAGCAGGAACACGGCGACCAGCGGCAGCAGCACGCCGTTGAGCGCCTGCGCCGCGATGATCGCGGGGATCGGCCGCACTCCGGTGGCACCGAGGCCGACGCCAACCAGGAGCACTGCGAGCCAGACGGCGCGGTAGCACCACGCCCGCTCGCCCCACAGCCGTCCCGCCCGGGAGTGGGAGAACAGGCTGCGGGCCGTGATCGCCGCCGCCAGCGGCGCGGTGATCGCCGAGGAAAAGCCGGCCGCGAACAGCCCGGCCGCGAACAGCCCCCGCCCCCAGGCGCCGAAACGCGCGGCCAGAACGCCGGCCAGCTCCGCGTAGCCGAAGGCGCCGGTGACCGCGCTCCCCACCACCACGATGGCCATCGAGATCAATCCCCCCAGCACGATCGCCACTGCGAGTCCGAATCTCATCTCGTCGAGCCGCTGGCCGGCCGCGATCCCGGAGCCCAGGAACAGGTTGTAGGGCACGACCGTGGTGCCCACGAGCCCGAGCACAAGCAGCCCGGCGCCGGCAGGCACGCTCGGCACCACCGCCCCCAGCACCAGCGCGCCGGCCACCGGGCGCAGCGCGGCCGCGGTGTAGAGGAACGCCACCCCCATCACCGCAACCAGGACGCTCATGACCCGCACCACGGTGCGCGTGCTGCCCAGCCACAGCAACGTGCCGGCCCCCGCACCGAGCGCCACTGCGACCAGCGGGGGAGGCACGGCCGCGACCAGGCCGACGCCGGCCGCCGCGCCGAGGATGTTGCCGCCCTCGTAGGCCGCACAACCGAGCAGGATCGCCCCCGCCGCGGTGGCCACCATCCAGGACGCGCCGACGCCGCCGCGCCGCGGCGGCCGCAGCGCCTCGCCAAGCGTCCTTCCCGACAGCACGGTGATGCGGGCGCTCGCTTCCTGCAGCACCAGGCAGGCCACGGTGGAGAAGGTGAGCGCCCACAGCAGCGCAGGTCCGAAGCGCGCCCCCGCCGAGGCGCAGGTCGTCACCGTCCCCGGGCCGATGAAGGCCGCCGCGATCACCGACCAGAACGCCACCGCCAGCAGCCGTCTCACGAGTCAGCCTCCGGCGCACCCCAGCCGCCGCCGCCCGGCGTCTCGAGCACCAGGCGGTCTCCGGGACCGACCTCGCAGCCGTCCACCGGCCCCAGCTCGAGGACCGCACCGCCGGCCCGGATCACGCGCTGCCGCCCGGTCGCCCCGGTCGCGCCCCCGGCCATGCCGTACGGCGCTACGGTTCGGTGCTGGGACAGCACGGACAGGCTCATTGGCGCCAGGAATACGAGCTCTCGCAGCGCCCCGTCGCCGCCGCGCCGCCGCCCGCGCCCGCCCGAGCCGCGGCGGATGGCGAACCGTTCCACTCGCACCGGGTAGCGGTGCTCCACCACCTCCGGGTCGGTGATGCGGGTGTTGGTCATGTGGCTGTGCACGGCGTCCGCGCCGGCTGCATCCGCAGTGGCGCCGACGCCGCCGCACACAGTCTCGTAGTAGCCGAAGTGCTCGTTTCCGAACAGCACGTTGTTCATCGTGCCCTGCGAGCAGGCGGCCAGCCCGAGCGCCTTGAGCAGCAGGTCCACGAGCCGTTGGCTGGTCTCGACGTTGCCGCCGACCACGGCCGGCGCCTGGCGCGGGTCGGCCGGGAACGGCGGGTCGAGCAGCCCGGACGGGATCACCAGCTCCACCGGCGCGAGCAGCCCCTCGTTCAGCGGCAGCGGCGCCGCAACCAGGAGGCGGAGCACGTAGAGCACGACGCTGGTGACTATGGCCGGCGTCGCGTTGAGGTTGCCGGGGTGGACGCCGCCGCTGCCCGTGAAGTCGATGCAGGCGCGATCCCCTGCTACGCACACCTCGACGGTCAGCGGCGTGCCATCGTCGAGGCTCTCCTGCGCCCGGTAGACGCCTGCCGGCAGGCGGCCGAGCGCGGCCCGGGCGTGGTGCTCGGCGAGCTCTTCGACCGCCGCCATGAAGTGGAGCACGGCGGCGGGCCCGTGGAGCTCCGCCAGTGTCTCGAGTGCGGCAGCACCGTGCCGGTTGGCGGCAACCGCCGCGGCCAGGTCGGCGAGGTTGTCGCCCACCGCTCGCGACGGGTACGGACCGCCCCTCAGCAACGCCTCGATTTCCGCCCAGCGCGGCTCGCCGGCGAACACCAGCAGTTGCGGCGCGATCACCACACCCTCCTCGGCGAGACAGCTCGCGTTCGGGGGCATCGAGCCGGGGCGGGTGCCACCGATCTCGGCGTGGTGGGCACGGCTCGCGACGTAGCCCAGGAGGTCGCCACCGCCGAACACCGGGGTGATCACGGTGACGTCGGGCAGGTGCGAGCCGCCGAACGCGGGGTGGTTGGTGACCGCGACGTCGCCCGGGCCCAGGGGAAGCTCCGCCACGACCCGCCGCACGCACAGCCCGAGCGAGCCGAGGTGGACCGGGATGTGGGGCGCGTTGACCACCAGGCGCCCGCATGGGTCCAGCAGCGCACAGGAGAAGTCGAGGCGCTCCTTGACGTTGGTGGAGAGCGCAGTGCGCCGCAGCATCTCCCCCATCTCGCGGGCGATGGTCGTGAAGCGGTTGACGAACAGCTCGAGCCGCACGGCGTCGGGACGGTCAGTCATCGCCGCCCCCCGCACGGAGCACGAGGGCGCCGGAGGCGTCCACCTCGGCTCTCCACCCCGGCTCGATCACTGTCGCGCTGTGGCGCTCGAACACCAACGCCGGACCTGAAGTCTCGGCGCCGACCTCGAGCTCGGCACGCTCGTGGACCGCGACCTGCCGCCACGCGCCGCCCACGAAGCAGCGGCGCCGGCCGGCCGCAGCGGGTGCCGGCACAGCGGTCGGGACCGTCGCCGAGAGCGGGTCTGGCCGTGACGAGGCCACGACCCGCACCGACTCGAGCTCCACCTCGCGACCCTCGGGCCGATAGCCGTAGAGCGCCTCGTAGGCGCGGAGGAACGAGGCCGCCGGTGGCACGCCGAGCTCGTGCTCCACCGCCAGCACGCTGTCCTGACCGAGGAAGCGCATGTTGAGGATGCGCCGGCGCACTCTCACCTCTTCGGCCGCCACACCTTCCCCTGCCACGGCGGCGGACGCCTCCGTGCCGAGCTCGGCGAGCAGGTCCTCGAGCCCGCCTTCCACGGTGGCCAGCGGGCGCAGCACCTGGCGCTCGGCGAAGCGCTCGACGACCGCTCGGCCCAGGCCGAGAGCGGAGAGCAGGCCGGCATCGACAGGGACCACAATCGTCGTCATGCCGAGCAGGCGAGCGACCGCGCAGGCGTGCTGGGCGCCGGCGCCGCCGAACGCCACCAGCGCGTGGTCGGCCGGGTCGTAGCCGCGGCGCAGCGAGATGCGCCGAATCGCGTCGGCCATGCGCTCGTTGGCGATGTCGAGAAGGCCCTCGAGCACCGCTTCGAGACCGGCGCCCCCGACCGCGGCAACCAGGTCCTCAGCGGCGCGGCGGGCGACGGCCGGGTCGATGGGGATCTCGAAGCGCTCCGGGTCGAGACGGCCCAGCAACAGGTTGACGTCGGTCACCGTGAGCGGGCCCCCTGCCCCGTAGCAGGCCGGTCCGGGATCGGCGCCCGCGCTCTCTGGCCCCACCAGCAGGCGGCGCCCGTCGAACCGGCAGATCGAGCCACCGCCGGCCGCCACCGTCTCCACGGCGAGGGCCGGGGCGACCAGGTGGGCGTCGCCAACGCGGTGTTCGAAGAGGTACTCGAAGTCGCTCTCGAAGCGCGCCACATCGGTCGAGGTGCCGCCCATGTCGAAGCTGATGACGCGCGCGAACCCGGCCCGTCCACCGGCCCACGCCGCACCGACGACGCCGCCGGCCGGGCCCGAGAGCAGGCTGTCCTTGGCACGGTACTCCTCGGCGCGCACCAGACCCCCGGCGCTGGTCATCACGTGCAGTGTGCCGTCGCCGCCGAGCGCCCCGGAGACCCGCGACAGGTAGTCGGAGATGACCGGAGCCAACGTCGCGTCGACGACCGCAGTCTCGGCCCGCGGCAGCAGCCGGATGAACGGTGCGAGCTGCGCCGAGGAGGACACGTGCGCAAAGCCGATCTGGCGCAGGAGGTCGCTCACGGCCCGCTCGTGGGCCGGATTCCGGTAGGCGTGCATGAGCGCGACCGCGGCGCATGAGACGCCGCCTGCGAGCAGCGCCTCGGCGGCCGGCCTCAGCACCGCGAGATCGGGGGCCCTGAGCACTGATCCGTCCGCGGCAAGCCGCTCGTCGACCTCGACCACGGCGGCGAACAGCGGCGCCGGCTTGTCCACCGCCAGCGCGAACAGCTCCGGCCGTTGCTGAGTGCCTATCAGCAGGAGGTCGCCGAACCCGGCGGTGATGAACAGCGCCACCGGCGCGCCGCGCCGCTCAAGGAGCGCGTTGGTGCCGCGGGTGGTCGCCAGGCGCATCGCCATCGGTGGCAGCGGCCGTCCACACGGGGTGCCGGTGAGGAGGCGTGCGCCGAGCACCGGAGCCTCGTCGTCGGTACGCAGCTCGAACCCGCGCCCCGGTCCGGCGCCTTGCGGCGCGTCCGCGGCCAGTGCGATCGTGCCACTCTCCGCCTCCCAGCCCGCCACCGGTACGCCGGCCGCACGGTCGCCGACGAGCGAGAACGTGCACCCGGCAAAGAAGTCACCGGCTAGCTGCCAGCGCGCGTCCACCTCGACCGACCGGGCGTCGCGCAGGGCCGCGATGCGGCCGCGCAGCGCGCTCGAGGAAAGCACCTTGGCGCGGTGGAGGCGGCCTTCCGGGTCGATCCCGAGGCAGTCGGTGAACGTCCCTCCGGTGTCCACCCACACCCGCCACGGCGTCGCCGTCACGCCCGCGTCCTCCGGGGCCAACTCGCGGGCCGGGCCTGCTCGAGCCTGTCCATGACCATGCCGCAGCAACTATACACGCGGCATGCTCGAAGTTCGGGGCTGCGACCAGGTATCATGTCGACGCGGAACGCCGACAGCGAGGGACCGCCCACGATGACAGAGATCTCACCCGACCAGAAGAGCCGCTGGATGCGAATCGCGCACCGCCTTGTGGTGGCAACGATGGGGTACAACGCCATCGAGGCGGGAGTGGCGTTGGCCTCCGGGATCGTGGCTCACAGCATCGCCCTGGTCGGCTTCGGCCTCGACAGCGTTATAGAGCTGGCCGCGGCGGCCGTCCTGCTATGGCGGCTGCGCCTCGAACGACGCGGGGCCGACGAGGAGAGCGTCGAGAGGACGGAGCGTCGGGTGCTCGTATTCGTCGGTATCACCTTCCTGCTCCTGGCTGCTTACGTCGGGTTCGAGGCGGTGTGGACCCTGAGGAACCACGAGGCTGCCGCGGAGAGCACCGTCGGGATCGTCCTCGCCGCCGCATCGCTGGTGCTCATGCCGCTGATCTCCTGGGCCAAGCTGCGGGCGGCAGCCAAGATCGGAAGCGGCGCGCTGCGCGCCGAGGCCAAGGAAACGCTGGCCTGCTCCTACCTGTCCTTCACCCTGCTGCTGGGCCTGGTCTGCAACGCGGTCGCGGGCTGGTGGTGGGCCGACCCGCTGGCCGCCCTGCTGATGGTGCCGTGGCTGGTCCGCGAGGGGATCGAGGGGATCCGCGGCGAGGACGACGACTGACTCCACCACCCCACCGGGCGCCTACACTGACCCGATCCTGCACCGACGACATGGTCAGGTTGTGGCAGCAACTGAACCGCGAAGGCGCGAAGAACGCAAAGATCAGAAGAGAATAAGCTTCCTTTGCGGACTTGGCGGCCTTAGCGGCTTGGCAGTTCAGACGTCATTCCCAGCTTTCACTGGTCGCATGCGGCCCAAGGGGGTTCCGTCACCCGCCGATGGGGCGCAGGAACGTTACCACCGGCCGCCAGGTCCAGCCCGAGAGGACTATGGCGGCGACCACCGGCGTCTTGAGCTCGTCGAGGTTGAAGGCGTAACGGTAGGCGGCGTCCACCCGCCAGCCGTCATCGCGGAACAGCACTCCGTACTGCGCGCCGGCCTCCACCTGGCAGAATACGATGCCACGGAAGAACGATGCCGACCAAGCTGCCGTCGGCACCCCTGCGGACCACCTGACCTTGCGCTGTGAATCGATCGCACGGACAATGCGCCGCTCGGGATCGAGCCGCATCGTGACGCGGTGAACGATCGTCAACCCAGCTTTTTCGAACAGCCCGGTCCACCGTGCGTCGGCGAGACGCCACTCGGCAGTCATCCTCCCCGGCCGCTTCTCACGGATGGCGGCGGGCACGTCGAGCTCATTGATCTCGAGCAGGCGGGAGCGCAAGGCATCGAAGTCGAGAGGCCGCGTCTTCCTGGGCGGTTCGATGCTGGCCGCCCACGCCGCTCCCCGCGCCATCGCCACCGCAACCAGTACCACGTAGATGCCGACCCCCCACAGGAACAGCCCAAGGTGATGTTTAAGGAGCTCGTAGACCAGGTTCTTCTCGGGGTTCTCAACGATGAATGGAAGGGCGGCCAGCGCACTGTCCACCTGCCGCCGGTCCCTGCCCTCGATCGAGAGCACGAAACCGTCGACGGGAAGGATCCGTCCGGCGCGACCGTCGTCGGAGCGGATGTACCGCCAGTCGTGCCCGGTCTTGTCGATCCTCTTCATCGGCACCGTCGCAGCGAGCTCATCGGCGGTCTTCCCGGCCCCCTCCACGACATCGGCCCGCCGCACGACCACCATCGCGCCCTCAACCTGCCGCTCCGCGCCGACCCAGGCGCCCGGCTCAGCGTCCTGCGATAGCACGAACGGCGGCGGCCCGAGCAGGCCGAGCAGGAGGAGGCCGGCCGTGGGGCCGGCGATCGAGACGAAGGCGGCCGGAAACAGGACGATCACGCGCCAGCGCCGGCACCGCAACGGCGGACCTTCCATCTCACCTCCCTGGGAAGAACACCATCAAGTGTGACCGATCTCCTGAGACATTTCCAGCCCGACCCCGGGGGCTCAGGCGACGAGCTTCCCGGAGGTGGTGATCTCGACCCCGCGCGCTGCGAGGTCGCGCCGCACACGCTCATCCGAGGCGCGATCTACGGGACGGCTCAGGTCCCACAGCACGACGGTGCGGAAGCCGGCGGCCCGGGCATCCTCGGCGCTCCACTTGACACAGAAGTCGCGGGCCAGGCCGCAGATCACCACCTGCTCCACACCCAGCTCGAGCAGCAGGCCGGCAAGCCCGGTGGGTGGCCGTCGGCCGTGCCTGTCCCAGTTATTGCGGAAGCAAGAGTAGGAGTCGACCTCCGGGTCGTTTCCCTTGCGCACGATGGCCGAGACGCAGGCCCAGGGCAGGGCATCGTGAAGCGCGGCGCCGGGTGTCTTCTGCACGCAGTGTTCGGGCCACAGAATCTGCTCCCTGCCCCACAGATCGATCACGTCAAAGGGGCTCCGGCCAGGGTGGCTCGACGCGAACGAGATGTGGCCCGGGGGATGCCAGTCCTGGGTGGCGATGACACGGCCGAACATCCCGCTCGTCATCAGGCGTCCCACGGGATCGATCAAGAAGTCCGCCTCGTCCACGGCCAGGGCGCCACCCGGCATGAAGTCCGGCTGCATATCCACAACCAGCAGCGCCGACCGGTCGCGGTCGACGGTGACCTTCGTTCGTTCGGTCATCTTCTTTCCTCCACCTCGAGCCAACCTCCCTTCATCACAACATAGCTTGGCCGGGGAGCAATCCGACGGCCCCGCGCGCCCGAGCATGGATTCCTGAGCGGCAGGGAGTCCGGCCACCTCATCACCACCATGACGCGGAGTGCAGCCGGGCTCGAGGTCGGCCGTTCTCCGAGGTGTCACTTTGCGCTCGCGCCTCGCACCGTGTCTAATAGAGCCTAGGCCCAGCTGAATGGTGGTCTAGGGCTGGAGGTTGGAGGCCGGACGTGCGGATTCTCGTGGTGGAGGACGATTCCCACATCGCCGACTTTCTTGAGCGAGGCCTGACGGAGCACGGCTACGCGGTCGACGTTGCCGGCTCGGCCGAGACCGCCCTGGATCTCGTGAGCGAAGGCGTGCACGACGCCTTGATCGTGGACCTGATGCTGCCCGGCATGGACGGCCTGGCCTTCATCGAGCGCTGTCGCGGCCAAGGAGTGGCGGCACCGGTCCTGATCCTGTCGGCGCTGCGGTCGGTGGACGACCGGGTGCGCGGGCTCCACCTCGGGGGCGACGACTACCTGACCAAGCCGTTCGCACTCGCCGAGCTGCTCGCCCGGCTGCACGCCCTGCTGCGGAGGGCGACGCCCCAGCAGGCGGAGAGCCCACGTCTACAAGCGGCAGACCTCGAGATCGATCTCCTGCGGCGAGAGGTGCGCCGAGGTGGACGGCTGATTGCGCTCTCACCGCGCGAGTTCGCGATTCTCGAGTACCTGTGCCGCAACACGGGCCGGGTCCTGACCCGTACCATGATCCTCGACCACGTCTGGCATACACGCTTCGACACTCAGACCAACGTCGTGGACGTCTACATCCACCGCCTCCGCGACAAGGTCGACCAGGGGTTTACGCGGCAGCTCATCCACACCATCCGTGGGGTCGGCTATGTCCTCAAGGCGTAGCCGCACGGCTGCCTGGCGTCTCTCGGCCGTCAGCGCCGCGGCGTTCGCCGTCGGCACCGCGATCGCGTTCGCGGCCGCCTACGCCGCCCTCTCACGATCGATCTTGCACCGCGGCGACGCCTGGCTCGCCGGAGAGGCGCGGTCGGTCGCCGAGATGGTTGCCACGAGCTCAGCCACCGACGCCAGGAAGCAGTTGGAAGCGGAGGTCAGCGAGCTTGCTCAGGTCGCCTTGCCACCGGACGGCGGGATCGCCAGGCCCGAGGACACCCCGGTCCTCTTCTTCGTCGTGCTCGATGCCGGCGGCAAGGTCTGGACGGAGGAGTCGATCGGCGGTGCGGTCGTCGGGCTCCAGGTCGCCCGCAACGTCGGCCGTTATGTCACGACGCCAACGTGGGAGCGGCTTCCCGGCCGGGAGTACCCGGTACGAGTGATCGCCAACCGGTTGGCGGACGGCAGGATCGTGGTCACGGGCGTCACGCCGAGCGCCGACCTGGAGCTTCTCGAGAGTACGAGGGAGCTGTTCCTCCAGGTGTGGGCGGGCATGGTCTTGCTCGGTTTCGCCGTCTCGTGGGTCGGCGTCCGGAGAGTTCTTTCCCGGGTCGACAGAATGGCCCAGGCCGCTGCCGGGATCACCGCTGCCAGCCTCGACAGGCGCCTGGACGACCCCGGGCACCGCGACGAGATCTCCAACCTCGCCCTCACCTTCAACGCGATGCTCGACCGCATCCAGGCCGCCGTCGGCCAGGTCCGCACAATGGCGGACTCGCTGGCCCACGACCTGCGGAGCCCGATCACCTCCCTCAGAGGATCGCTGGAGGGCGCGTTGACGGCGACGGACGAGGCGGCTCGTCTGGAGGGCCTGGCCGCCGCCATCGACGAGGTCGACCGTCTGACCGCCCTCGTCGACTCGGCCCTCGAGACCGCCGAGGCGGAGGCCGGTGCACTGCACCTGACCCGCAGCCGGCTCGACCTCGCCGACCTGGCCGCCGCCCTCACCGACCTCTTCCTGCCGGCGGCGGCCGAGCGCGGCATCGTGCTCGAGCTGCGGGCGCCGGCGCCGGTGCCGGTCGACGGCGATCCCAACCTCCTGCGGCGCCTCCTGATGAACCTGCTCGACAACGCCACCACCCACCTCGAAAGTGGCTGCCGGGTGACCATGTCGGTCGCTCCCGAGAACGGCCAGGCGCTGATCGAGGTGTCCGACGACGGGCCCGGGTTCCCCGTCGAGGTGAGGGCGCATGCGTTCGACCGCCTGGTGCACGGCCCCGGCTCACCGGGCAAGGGGCTCGGCCTGTCGATCGTCCGCGCCGTCGTCACTGCCCACGGCGGCAGCGTCACCCTCGACCACCCCGAGGGCGGCGGCAGCCGCATCAGGGTCCTCCTCCCGACCGCGACCGACTGACCCGGACCCAGGGACCCACAGGGCGAAAGCTCAACCACGAAGACACCAAGACCACAAAGGTCTCAACCCAAAGATCTTCCTAGCGTACTTCGCGTGCTTCGCGGCTTTGCGGTTTGCAAACCGTCTCGCCGTCAGCATCGACCCAGGGAAGTCGAGGCGACGTCTTAGCCGCGAAGTCGCTGAGGACGCTAAGATGAGAAAAGAAAAGTCTTACAGTCGACAGCCGTGGCTTGGCGGTTGGAGAGCTCGGTGTTGATTAAAGAACTGTCATGAAACCGCCAGACGGCGTTCACCATCTCTGGCCAAACTCGCGTCATGAGCGAGGCGTCATCCGCGGGCATCTCCGTCCTTCACATCACCTCCGAGCGGGGTTGGCGGGGCGGAGAGCGCCAGGTCTTTCTCCTCATGCGCGAGCTCGTTCCGCTCGGGATCTCGCAGGCGCTGGCGGCGCCCGCGGGCTCGCCCCTGATCGAGCACGCGTTTGGCGCCGGCTTCGCTGTCACGCCGCTGCACCCCAAGATGACGCTCCATCCGGCCAACCTCGCGCGCCTCCTGCGAGCGCTCAACGGAAGCCCGCCGCCAATTCTCCACGTCCACAGCTCACCCGCGCTCACCCTTGCAGCCGCCGCCCGGCGTCTCGGCCGGGTCATGGGCATTGTCTACACCCGCCGCACAGCTTTCCGGGTTCGGCGCGCGCGCAAGTACCGCACGGCGGCCGATGTCTACGTCGCGGTCTCGGCCGCGGCGGAGAGTCGTCTGCTGGACGCCGGGACCCCCGTCCAACGGCTGCGCTGCATCCCGGATGCCGTCGACCCGGAGCACATCCGCCTGACCTCGGCCTCGGGGGTCATCGACTCGGTGACCTCGGCCGGACCGACGGTCCTCAGCGTCGGCCACCTGAGCCCCGAGAAAGGCCACAGGATCCTGCTCGCGGCCTGGCCCTCGATCCTCGAACGGGTCCCCGAGGCCCGGCTACTGATCGCCGGCGAGGGCCCCGAGTGGTCCAGGCTGCTGGCGTTGATTCACACCCTCGACCTCACTGCCTCGATCCGGCTTCTCGGCTTCCGGGAGCCGATCGGGGACCTGCTCGCGAACGCCGATGTGTTCGTGATGCCATCCCTGGAGGAAGGTCTCGGCTCGGCCGCACTCGAGGCGATGCGGATGTCGCTGCCGGTGGTGGCGAGCCGAGCCGGCGGCCTGACCGAGGCCGTCGTCGACGGTAGGACGGGCTTGCTGGTGCCGCCAGGCGAGCCCGGTCCGCTGGCGGACGCGGTGGTCCGCCTGCTCGAGAACGGCGAGGAGCGCGCCAGGATGGGCGAGGCCGCCCGCCTGCGCGCGCGCACCACGTTCTCGGCGGAACGCATGGCGGCCGCCTACCTCCGCATCTACCGCGAGCTCGCGGAGGCCCAGTGAGGAGACTTCCCATGAAATACCGTCCCCACGTCGTCGTCCTTTCCCTGCTGCTGACCGCGACGCCAGCGGCCTTCGCGGCCAAGCCCACCGCCCGTCCACAGGTCCACAAGACGCTGGCGTTCAAGCCGGCGCACTCCACAAAGGAACGATCGCAGGAGTCGTTCGCCCGCCGGATGCGCTCCGATCTGGCCGCCCTCCTGTCCCGCCCGGCCCACATGAGATCGCGCGACTGGGAGCGGCTGGGCATCGGCGTTGCTGCGGTGGGGTCGGCGGCCACCCTCGACAACGAGCTGCAGACGCGGATCCAGCGGCACCGGACCTCGAGCTCCGACAGCCTGGCCAACGCCATCCGGCCGGCGGGAGGTTGGGGCGCACTCGGCGCACTCGGCGTCACCTGGCTGGTCGGCGAGGCCGGCCACAACCCGAACCTGAAGGCGACGGCCGAGGACGGGCTCGAGGCCAGCCTGATCGCCGGCGGGCTGATCACGCCCGCCCTCAAGATCGTCGTCGGCCGTGCGCGTCCCGCGGAGGGGCTCGGCGCGAGTTCACTCCACCCGTTCTCCCATCGCTACTCCTTTCCTTCGGGCGAGGCGACCGAGGCGTTCGCCGTCGCCTCGGTGGTGTCGGCCCACACCCACAGCCTGCTGCTGAAAGGCGCCGTCTGGGGCCTCGCCGGCGCCGTCGGCTGGGAGAGGATGGACCTCGACCGCCACTGGTCGTCCGACGTGGTGGCCGGGGCCCTGATCGGGGCCGAGGTCGGGCACTGGGTGGTCGCCCGCCACGAGCGCCGAGCGCCGCGGATGGTCGATGTGGTGATCGTCCCAACGATCGCGCCCGGTGCGTATGGCGTGTCGGGGGACATCGCCTGGTGAGCGGTGCAGCCCGCCACACTCGACACACTGTCGGTAGCGCCCCGCGAACCACGAGTGCAATTACAGGAGAAGCACGATGGAACAGAGAAGTCGGTCGGGCCTCGTGATCGCCGCTGTAACGGCCACTCTCGCGGTTACCTCATTCGCACGTGCGCCACGCCAGAGCCCCTCTGGGAGCCCACACGGCGCGACAGCGTGGACAAGGAAGTTCGCCATTGACCGCAGCGACCTCGCCACGAGGGGCCGGAACCGGTACTGGATCCTCGAGCCGGGATACCGGATCGTCCTCGAGGGCAAGGGCTCGAAGGTCGCCATCACAGTACTCGACGAGACGGAGAGGGTGGCGTCCTACACAACTCGAGTCGTCGAGGAAAGAGAGTGGCAGAACGGCCAGCTCGTTGAGGTCTCCAGAGACTTCTATGCCATTTCACGGTCTACCGGAGACCTCTTCTACTTCGGCGAGGCTGTCGATGCTTACAGGAACGGCGAGATCACGGGTCATCCAGGATCTTGGCGGGCCTTTGTCGGACAGAACAGGCCAGGTCTGATGATGCCGGGGGCTGCGCGGCTCGGGCTGCGTTACTACCAGGAGCTGGCGCCCGGGGTGGCGATGGACCGGGCGAAGATCGTGAGCCTGGACAGCACGCTGGACACCCCGGCCGGCACGACCTACGAGCACTGCCTCGAGACTGAAGAGTCCAGCGCTCTCAACACCGAGGAGCGGTCGACCAAGATCTATGCGCCGGACATCGGCCTCATCCTCGACGACGAGGTCAGCGTTGTCTACCACGGGTTCACCGCGAAGAGGTCTGCGCTGGTGGGATCCCCGGAAGCAAACAAAAACTAGAAAGGAGACGGACGATGACGTGGAAAGTATCGATCCTGTGCGCGGTGTTGGCAGGATGCGTCGGAATCGGGATTGCAGCAACGGCCTGCTCGAAGGACGAGCACGGGGAGGGGGACGCCGCCGTGCACATCAAGTCGGTCGCCCAGCTGCCCGCGCCGATACGGGAGACCCTGGCACGGTTTGGGCCGGCGAAGGCCAAACCGAAAGGCATGGAACAGGAGGTAGAGCACGGCCTCGCCACCTGGTCCGCCGAGTACCACACTGACGGCGGAGACATCGAGGTCACCGCCTTGACGGACGGAACTCTGGTATCCGTCGAACACGAAAGCACGCCCGACGCCTTGCCACGGAATGTCATGGAGTCCGCCAAGAAGACCCTCGGTGCAAGAGTAAAAGGGGCCGATCACGTGCGCGTCGCCGTGTATGAGCTCGAGGACAGTCCCGAGCCAGGGACCGTGCGCGAGCGGTTCGTGGACCCCTTCGGAAAGATCGTCGTCAAGCGCGTCCACAAGGCGGGCCCGGACAACGACATCTCCGAGGCGATCACCGATCTCCCCGCAGCGGCTCGCGCCACTTTGGAAAAGGAAACCGGCGGCGCAAAGCTGACGGGACTTCACAGGGAAACCGAGTGGGGCTACACGGTTCACGCGGCGTCCTGGCAGGCCGCCGACGGCCCTCGAGAGGTCAAGATCCTCGGCAACGGTGGCGTTGTGTACGTTGAGCTCCCCACGGGACCTCTGCCCGCCCGCGTTGCGGCCCTGATCCAGAAGAGCTCCGGACAGACCGAAGAGGCCGAGAAGGCCGACGAGAGGCAAGCTGGGAAGGCGACGCGGAAGCCCGGCGCCACAGGCGAGGAAGAGACCGCGGCAGCCGCCGGTCATACCGAGGGGACTCCAGAACAGGCAGAGCGTGGTGCCGCGAGCGTAGGCGTCGAGCGGATGTTGCTCGATGCGTGGGAGGTCCGAGGCAAGCAAGACGGCAAGAAGGTCGAGGCGCTGATCCTCGCCACCGGGGAGGTCTTGAGCGGACCCGAGGCCGAGACGCCGGACCCCAGAGGCAGGTAGGAACGCAAGGTCCGAGGAGCTGCCCGGCGACTCTCGGAGAAGGCTCCCGACATGTCCTCCTTCGGGAGCTGCGTCTGTTCCCAGCCGAAGCGCAAGACAAGGACATCCTTCCGATTTGGAGGCTCATCACGATGCAGGTGCACGCTCATCCCGGCGGGCGACGTTACCCGGTGGCTGCCGGGCCCGGGAAGGAATGGCGGCGCTCACGGCCCTGCTGGTTATACTGGTCGCATCACCGAGGGCGCCCTGCCCCGTCTTCGTCGGTGGCGAGGGTCGCGGCGCGGCCCATGGGGGTGAAGTCTTGAGATCGATATTGCGAGGCCGGGTACTGGCTCTTGCATTGGCGCTGGTCTCAGTCTGTTCGTGTGCGACCTATCGGCCTCAGCCGCTGCCGTCAGCACAGGATGTGGCCGTGCGGCAGATGCCCAACCTCGAGCGCCTGAAGATCGAGGCGGCGCAGCTGCAGCACCCGATCCTGAAGCCGGTCACGCTCGACCTCTCCGACGGGCTGACACCGGACGAGGCGGCCGTGCTCGCGGTGCTCGCGAACCCAGACCTCAAGGCCATCCGGGATGCCCGCGGTGAGGCCGCGGCTCAGCTGGTCGGTGCGAATATCCTCCCCAACCCAGTGTTTTCGGGGGAGGTCGACCATCCCCACGGGGCCGGCTCGGAGGGCACGGTGAACGCTACGAACCTGGGCCTGGAGATGGACCTCGGCTCGCTGATTGGCCGCGCCGCACGGGTGGCCGAGGCCAGTGCCAACCTGCAGGCGGTGGACCTGGGCATCGCTTGGCAGGAGTGGCAGGTGGCACAGGCGGCACGCCTCGACACCGTCCGTCTGGCGATGCTCGAGCGGCGGCTACGGCTGGTGCAGAAGGAGCTCGCCTTCGAGTCGGAGACCGTGTCGGTGCTCGAGGACGCGGTCGACAAGGGTGATGCCACGATCCAGGACCTGGGTGTGCACCGCTCCGCCATGGCGAGCCTGAGGCAGCTCGAGGGCGACCTCGAGAGCACGACCGCCGAGACCCACGCGAGCCTCAACCTGCTCACCGGTCTGCCGCCGGCCGCGAACGTCGCACCCGTGGTGCCCGATGAGGATGCGATCACGTTCGCACCGCTGCCCGCGGGCCCGGAGCTGGTGAAACGAGCCGTCAGCGGGCGCCTCGACCTAGAGGCCTTCCGGCTCGGCTACCGGGCCCAGGAGGCGCGTGTGCGCCAGGCGGTGCTGGCGCAGTTCCCGTCGCTTTCCATCGCCGTCGTCAAGCAGCGAAACGAGACCGCCCTCAAGTTCCTGGGCGGCCTGGTGACCCTGGGCATCCCAATCTTCGATCGCAACCAGGCGGGAATCGCCCTCGAACGGGCCACGCGAGCCCGACTCGGGCACGAGTACGAGGCGAGGATCGCCCAGACCAGGGCCGACGTCGAGCGGCTGGCACACCAGGATGCCCTCCTCGCTGATCAGATCACCGCCGCGAGGCGCGCCCTCCGCTCCCTCGTACCGCTCGAGGCCGCCGAGCACAAGGGCGTCGAGTCGGGAGACGTCGACCGCCTGGCCTGGCAGGAGGTGCGGTCAACGCTCCTCGACCTGCGTCTCAAGCTCGCAGCCCTGCTTCAGGCGCGCCTCGAGACCAGGATCACCCTCACCACGGCAGTTGGAGGGGCCGAGGATACGCCCCCGGCCTCCAAGCACGCAGACCGATCCGCGACCGCCGACCGTGGTCACGACCGGCTCGCACCGGAACAGTAGGGAGGTCCCGACCGAATGTTGTTGCACCGCCAGCTCACCGCTCTCTCTTCGTGCCTACTCCTGCTGTCCGCTTGCGGATGCGGTGACGAGGCTCCCGCCCAGTCACCCGGCTCACGGACGGCCGCTGCCCCAGTCGCCACCGTCGTCACGGCCCGAGCGCAACGCGGCACCGTTGAGGAGACCCTGGAAACCTTCGGCACCGTCGAGTTCGACCCGCACGAGACGCGAACCGTCTCCTTCCTCAGGTCGGGTCAGGTCCAACAGCTCCTGGTCACCCCGGGGCAAGCCGTCGCCAAGGGCGATCCCCTCCTCGACCTGGGCCCGCTTCCCTCGTCCAGCCTCGAGGTCGAGCAGGCGCGCATCAACCTCCGCTTCGCCCAACGCAACCTCGAGCGGGTTCAACGCCTGCTTCAGACCCACCTCGCCACCAACGAGAGCGTCCAGCAGGCCGAGAAAGAGGTCGCCGACGCTCGTGCCACCCTCGCGGGCCTGGGCGTAGACGGCGCCGCCGAGCCGCGGGCTATCGAGGCGCCGTTCTCCGGCGTCGTGGTACAGGTGTTGGTGACCTCGGGCACCATTGTCCATCCCGGTGAAAGCGCCTTCCTCGTGGCACCGGCGGATGGGATCGCGGTCCGCGCCGGCTTCGAGCCCGAGGACGCGGCGCGCCTCAAGGCAGGGATGGCGGTGCGCATCTCGCCGGTGTTCGAGGGTCAGGGCCACGCGGTCGCTGACGCTGTCCTCGCCCGACTGCACCGCATCGCCGACCCGCAGACACAGCTGGTTGAGGCCCTCGTCCGGCCGAGCAAGATCCCGGCGTGGATGGTGGCCGGCACGAGGGTCCGGGTCGACGTCGTCATCCGGGCGGCCCACGACGCCATCCGCATCCCGCGGGATGCGCTGATGACGAACGGGGGCCGGCCGGGCGTGTTCGTCATCGAGTCCGGGATCGCCCGCTGGCGACAGGTCAGCACGGGCATCGAGAGCGACCGCTGGATCGAGGCCCGGGAGGGTATCGACGATGGCGCGGTCGTCGTCACCACCGGCCGCACCAGCCTTTCCGACGGAATGGCCGTCGCCGCTCCTGCAACGGGGGATGGACACTGATGTCTGCACGTACGTGGATCGAGGATCACAGGCGCAGCATCCTGTTCCTGATGGCCCTGCTGGTGGCCGGCGGCGTCGCCTCGCTGCTCAAGCTCCCGGTCAGCCTTTTCCCGCGGACCACCTTTCCGCGCATCGTGGTCAACGCCGATGCTGGTGATCGCCCCGCCGACCGCATGGTCATCGAGGTCACCCGACCCCTGGAGGAGGCGATTCGCACAGTTCCCGGTGTCCTCAGCGTCCGTTCCACCACCACCCGCGGCAGCTGTGAGATCGCCGCCAACTTCCGCTGGGGCCTCGACATGATCTCGGCCACACTGCAGGTTGAGTCCGCCGTCGGCCAGGTGCTGGGCTCGCTCCCTGCGGGCGTCAGCTACGAGGTTCGGCGTATGGACCCGACCGTGTTCCCGGTCATGGGCCTGAGCCTGACCTCGGCCTCCCGCTCCCAGGTCCAGCTGCGCGACCTCGCCCTGTACGACCTGCGACCACTCGTGTCGACGGTTCCAGGGGTCGCCAAGATCAAGGTGCTGGGCGGGCGGACAGAGGAGTTCCAGGCCCTCGTCGACCCCGCCAAGGTTGAGGCTCTCGGGCTGACGCTCGAGGACGTGGTGCGCGCCGTCTCGGCGGCCAATGTGGTCCAGGCGGTCGGCAGGCTGGAGGAGAACGAGAAGCTCTACCTGATCCTCTCCGACACCCAGTTTCACGATCCCGCCGACCTCGGCCGGGTGATCGTCCGCCAGGGTCCCACCGGCGTCGTCCTCCTCTCCGACGTGGCGTCAATCAGAGACGCAACCCGCCTTGAGTGGACCCGGGTTACCGCGGACGGCCGCGACGCCGTGCTCGCCAACATCTACCAGCAGCCCGACGGCAACACCGTCCTCATCTCGAAGGAGATTCGCAAGCGGCTGCAGCAGCTGCGAAGCACCTTCCCGTCCGACGTCCACATGAGCGTGTGGTACGACCAGTCGCAGCTCATCAACGCGTCGGCGGGATCGGTTCGGGACGCGATCGTCATCGGCGTCGCCCTCGCGATCGTCGTGCTGCTGCTGTTCCTGCGCAACTGGAAGATCACTCTGGTCGTTTCGATCGCCGTGCCGGCCGTGCTCGCCGCCACCGCCTTGCTGCTGCTCGTCTTCCACATGGGCCTGAACATCATGACCCTGGGCGGCATGGCCGCGGCGGTCGGACTGATCATCGACGACGGCATCGTCATGGTCGAGCACATCGTGCGCCGGCTGCGCCTGCAACCGGAGCACGACCACCGGATCATCCCCGCCGCCGCCGAGGAGATGCTGCCGGCCCTGACCGGCTCGTCGCTGGCCACGATCGTGATCTTCGCCCCACTGGCGTACCTCTCAGGCGTCACCGGCGCCTTCTTCAAGGCGCTGTCCCTGACCGTGGCCTGCTCGCTCGTCGTCTCCTACTTCTTCGCGGCCGCGGCCGTACCGGTTCTGTCCGACGCCTTTCTCGGCGCCCGCGATGCCGCCAAGGAGGACGTGGGCCGGGCGTTCAAGGCCGTGCTCGCGGCCCACGAGAGGATCCTGCGCCTGTTCCTGCGCCGGCCGGTGCTGCTGCTCGCGGTCATCGTGCCGCTCGTGGCCCTGGGCTGGGTCTCCTACCGGCACGTGGGCTCCGGCTTCATGCCCCACATGGACGAGGGCGGCTTCATCCTCGACTACGTTGCGCCGGCCGGCACCTCCCTCGCCGAAACCGACCGCCGGCTACGCCTGCTCGAGAAGATCATCACCAGCACCCCCGAGGTCGAGACCTACTCGCGGCGCACCGGCCTCGCCCTCGGCGGCGGCATCACCGAGGCCAACGAGGGCGACTACTTCATCCGCCTCAAGGGACAGCCGCGGCGGCCGATCGAGGAGGTCATGAACGACATCCGTCAGCGGGCGCTGCGCCAGGTCCCAGGGCTCGAGATCGAGCTCGCGCAGCTGATGGAGGACCTTATCGGCGACCTGACGGCGGTGCCCCAGCCGATCGAGATCAAGCTGTTCGGCTCGAGCGGCGACGAGCTGCGGCACGAGGGGGAGAAGGTCGCCGAGGCGGTCGCCACGATCCCCAACGTGGTCGACGTCAAGAGCGGTGTAGTCCTGGCCGGCGACGCCCTGGAGATTCACGTCGACCGGCTCAAGGCGCAGACGCTGGGTCTTGACCCCGACGGCGTCACCCGGCTCGCCACGATCGCTCTCGACGGCGAGGTCGCGACCCAGGTGCAACGCGACGAGAAGATGGTCGGGGTCCGAGTCTGGACGCCGAGGGACGTCCGCTCGCGGCTCGACAGGATCCGCCAGCTCCGCCTCCGCACCGGGGATGGCCGCAACGTCCCCCTGGGACGGGTGGCGAGCTTCACGGAGGTGACCGGGCAGCCACAGATCGTCCGCGAGAACCTGAAGACGATGGTCGCGGTCACCGGCCGCATCACCGGCCGGGACATGGGCTCGGTCATCCGGGACGTCAAGACCGCGGTGGCCGGACTGCCGATGCCCAAGGGCCTCTATCTCCGTTACGGCGGTCTCTACGCCCAGCAGCAGAGCTCGTTCCGCGGACTTCTCGCCGTCCTCGGGGCAGCTGCAGCGCTGGTGTTCGTGCTGCTCCTGTTCATGTACGAGAAGTTCGCGGCGCCCGTCGCGATCCTCATCACCGACCTGCTGGCCGCGACCGCGGTCTTCTCGGGACTGTGGTGGACCGGCACCGAGCTCGACATCTCGTCGATGATGGGGCTCACCATGATCATCGGCATCTCCTCGGAAGCCGCCATCTTCTACATGACGCAGTGGAAGGAGTCGGCGGCGAGCCTCGGCTTCACCGAGGGCCTCATCGCCGCCGGGCGGCTGCGCTTCCGGCCCATCCTGATGACCGCGCTCGCCGCCGCCCTCGCCCTGCTGCCGTTGGCCCTCGCCATCGGCGAGGGAGCCGCCATGCTGCAGCCGCTCGCGATCGGTATCATCGCTGGACTCGTGTTGACGGTACCTCTCGTCCTGCTCGTGCTGCCGGTCATCTTTTCGGTCTTGTCGGCAGGGAGGCAACATGAGTAAGGTGCAGCAAGGCCGGGCGCGAACGGAGATGTGAGATGTGCGGAATCGTGGGTTGGGTGGACGTACGGGGCCGGGTCAACGAAGCCACCATCGCGCAGATGTGTGAGCAGATCCGGCACCGCGGCCCCGACGGCCACGGCTCGTGGGTCAGCCCTGATGCCACGGTCGGGCTGGGTCACCGGCGGCTCGCGATCATCGACCTCAGCCAGGCCGCGGCGCAGCCGATGGCGAACGAGCGCGGCGACATCCAGCTCGTATTCAACGGCGAGATCTACAACTTCCTTGAGCTCCGGCGCGAGCTCGAGGCGGCCGGCCACACATTCCGGAGCCAGACCGACTCCGAGGTCATCATCCACGGCTACGAGGAGTGGGGCGCCGAGAGGTACCTCGAGCGCCTGCGCGGGATGTTCGCATTCGCCCTGTGGGACGGCGGACGCCGGCAGCTGCACGTCGCCAGGGACCGCATCGGGATCAAGCCCTTGTACTACGCCGAGCTGCCGGGGGGCGGTCTCGCGCTCGCCTCCGAGGCAAAGGCGCTGCTCGCCCACTCGGAGCTGTCGGTCGCGCTCGACGACGACGGCCTCCGCGGCTACCTCGCCTACGGCTACGTCCCTCATGAGCGGTCAGTTTTTCGCGGCGTGAAGAAGCTGCGCCCCGGACACGCGCTCTGCTGGCAGGGGGGGCGGGTCAGCGAACGACGGTGGTGGGAGCTGTGCTACGAGCCGCAGGAGCTGTCCGGAGGCCGCGGGGATCTCGTGGAGGGAATCGGCCGGCTGCTCCGCGAGCAGGTCGAGGCGCACATGGTTGCCGACGTGCCCGTGGGCTCTTTCCTGTCCGGCGGCGTCGACTCCTCGACCGTCACCGCGCTGGCCAGAAAGAGCGTCGGGGACGCCCTCAGCACCTTCTGCGTGGGCTTCGACGCCGGCTCTCAGGACGATCTCCACTACTCCCGCCTGGTCGCCGACGCGCTCGGCACCGAGCACCACACGATGCAGCTCACCGGAGACGACGCGCGCCGCCTGCTGCCGACGCTGGCGGGAATCATGGACGAGCCGCTGTACGACCCCTCCGTGCTGGCAACGCTGGTTCTGGCCGGCTTTGCGCGGCAACGGGTGAAGGTGGCGCTGTCCGGTACCGGTGGTGACGAGGTCTTCGCCGGCTACGGCTGGTTTGCCTCGCAGGTCGGCTACGCACATCTACGGTCGAGGCTGGGGCCGCTGTGGCGCCCCCTCTCCGCGGCCGCCAACCCACTGGTCGACCTGCTACGGCGCCTGCCGTTCGGCATGCGGGCGCCCGGCGCGTTCAAGCTCGTCGGCCGCACTCAGCCCGAGCGTTCCTTTCTGGTGCGCGGCTTCTTCGACTCCTGGGAGCAGCGGCGACTGCTCGGCAACGGCGTCGATGCGGCGGTCCCGGAGGGAGAGCACCTGTGGGTTCACGAGCGCACGTGGCGCGCCGAATGGCCCTTGGTGCCGGCCATCCTCAACCACGACCTCTGCAGTTTCCTGCCGGACAACTGTCTCGTGCTGCTCGACCGTACGACCATGGCCCACGGCCTCGAGGCCCGCGTGCCGCTGCTCGACCACGGGCTGGTCGAGGCCGTGTTCCGGATCCCGTGGCAGGAGCTGTCCAGTGGGAACGGAGACAAGAGGCTCCTGAAGGAGATCGCAGCCAAGGTGGTGCCGAGGGACGTTCTCACCCGCGCCAAGTCCGGCTTCTCGCCGCCCTTCAAGGTGTGGCTGCGCGAGGGCGGTATGTCGACCCTCGCCCGCGAGCTGATGACCGGCGCCCTGGCCGAGGACGGCGTCATCGAGCCGCGGTTTGTCGAGCTACTGCTGCGCCGCCGGGCGCTTCGTCGGTGGAACAAGCTGTGGCTCCTGATCGTGCTCGAGTGGTGGTACCGCCGTTGGATCCGGAGTGAGACCCCCGCCACGGCGGCTGGAGTAACCTGAAGTCGTGAAGCACTTTCTACGCGTTCTGTGGGTGGCCCGACGCCACGCAGCGTGGGTGCTGCTGGTGGTCGTGAGCATGGCGATGGTGGCCTGTGCAACCGTGTTCGCACTCAACCTGATCCGCCCGATCTATGACAGCCTGCTGAGCCCGGGTAGCGCGTCGCCGGTCGCCGGCGCGGCCGTCACGCCGAAGCCGTTCCTGGTCAGCTGGCTCGACTCCGTCTCGCTGCAGGCCCAGGGCTGGATCCAGGGTCGCCTCGGCACCGGCCGTTCGACCCTGCTACTGCTGGTGCTGGTTGCGATCGTGGTCAAGAATGTGTTCACCTTCCTGGCTCGCTACTCAGTGGCCCAGCTGGGATTGGCCACGGTCAGGGATCTCCGCAATCTGGTCTTCGACGCCGTCCTCCGCCAGAGCCCACGTTACTTCCACGACATTTCGTCGGGCATGCTGATGGCCCGCGTGGTCAACGATGTCCGCCTGGTCCAGGAGGCGCTCGCGGAGCGCTTTGGCGACCTGCTGCAGAGCTCGGTGACGCTGATCGCGATCCTCGCCTACCTGTTCTCGCTGAACCTGCACCTGTCCCTGGTCGTGCTCCTCCTGGCACCGGCGCTGCTGGCCCCGGTGGTCTACTTCGCCCGCCGACTTCGGCGGCGTTCCTGGCAGTCGCAGGAACGGATGGGCGATCTCACCACTGTCCTCGACGAGGCGGTGCAGGGCATGACGGTGATCCAGGCGTTCGGCATGGAGAAGTTCGAAGCGAAACGATTCAGAAACGCGACCTATCGCCACTTCTGGGCCAACTTGCGGGCGCGGGCGATCCAGATCGCCAACGCGCCGGTAATGGAGATCGTGGGCGCCCTGGGAGCGCTGGCCCTGATCGCCTACGCGTCGTCCAGGATCGCCAGCGGCGCCATGACGTTGGGAGACTTCTCGGCCTTCCTGCTCGGCCTCTGGGCTGCCTACGCTCCGGTCAAGAACCTGAACCAGTTCAACCTGGCGCTGCAGCAGGCTGTGGTGGCGTCGCAGCGGATCTTCGAGGTGATCGACGAGCCGGTCGACATCCTCGACCTGCCAGAAGCGGTCACCGTGGAAGGAATCGGAGACGGCGTCGAGCTGGACAGGGTGTGGTTCGCCTACGAGGCGGGAACGTGGGTTCTCTCCGATCTCAGCATCTCCGTTCCGGCCGGCCGCACCGTCGCCCTCGTGGGCCCGTCCGGCGCCGGCAAGAGCACCGTCGCGCAGCTCATTCCCAGGTTCTGGGACGTGCAGCGGGGCGCGGTTCGCGTCGCGGGACGCGACGTACGCGAGGCGACTCTCGCCAGCCTGCGCGGCCTCATCGGCCTCGTCACCCAGGACACGATCCTGTTCAACGACACGGTCCGGGCCAACATCGCCTTCGGTCGCGACGACGCTCCCCAGGATCGCCTCGAGGCCGCTGCGCGGGCCGCCTTCGCGCACGAGTTCATCGTCAAGCTGCCGGACGGTTACGACACTGCGGTCGGTGAGAGCGGCCTCAACCTGTCGGGCGGACAGCGCCAGCGGTTGGCGATCGCCCGCGCCCTGTTCAAGGACCCACCAATCCTGATCCTCGACGAGGCAACGTCGTCGCTGGACGCCGAAGCCGAGAGGCTCGTCCAGGAAGCCCTCGAGAACCTCATGAAGGGGCGAACGACTCTGGTTATCGCGCACCGCCTGTCCACGGTCAGGAACGCCGATGCGATCCTCGTCCTGCAGCGGGGCCGGGTCGTGGAGCAGGGGACGTTTCAGGAGCTCCTGGCGGCGGATGGCGTGTTCGCCCACCTGGTCTCGATGCACGAGTTGGCGGGCGGGGGCGACGTACCAGGCCCACCGGCCCCGCCGGAGCAGAATCCGGAGAGTGCCGGTCCATGACGAAGTTGCAAAGACACGCCTCCTCCCCTTTCCTGACGGCCTGCCGCCGCATCACGGCAACACCGGTACGGGCACGTCCGGCGCGGGTCGCCGGGCTCGCCTCTACTCTCGGTATCGTCGTCCTCGCCGTCGGCTGCGGCAGCGGGCCCGGGACGCCGCGGCAGCCGGCGCCCGCCGTCACTACCGTGCGTGCCGCTGCGCGGCGGGTGGAGGTCGGGCTGCCCTTCACAGGTCTCGTCCAGCCGGCCCACGCCGTCCGCCTGGTAGCGCTCGTGGAGGGCCGCGTGACCCGGGTGGCGGTGGCGGACGGCGGGGAGGTGGCTGCGGGACGGCTCCTGCTGACCCTGGGCGGGCCCCAGGTCGAGGCTCGGCGGCAGGCGCTCGCGGCCGCTGCCGACAGCGCACGGCAGCAGGTCGCAGCGACTGCGACACGCCTCGCGCAGGCACAACGTCGAGCGCAGTCCCATCTCGCCGGCCCCGGTGAGCTCACCCGGGCGGAGCGGGATGCTGCGGCGAGTCGGGCCAGCCTGGCCGATGCACATGGGGCGCTCGCACAGCTTGACTCGGCGCTCCAGGTCACCGCACCGGTCTCCGGACGGTTCACGAACCGCCAGGTCAGCCCGGGACAGGACGTCGCGCCCGGCGACCCGCTGGCCGAAATCCTCGAGCCGGGCTCGCTGCGTGTTACGGCCGAGGTCATGCCCAGGTCGAGCCTCGAGCTCGGCAAGGGGCAGGCGGCCGAGATCGACCGCGCCTCCGCAGGGCCGCTCCTCGCCACGGTTGCCGCGGTGCAGCCGACGGTCGGTCCCGGGGGCACGGTGCGGGTCTGGCTGACCGGGAAGGCCCTCGATTCCTTGGCGCCGGGGACCGCCGTGCGCGGGCGCATCGTCGCGGCGGTTCACGAGCACGCCGTGACCGTCCCGGCATCGGCCGTCGTGCGGGACAAGGACGATCGGCCGCTGGTCTTCGTCGGCCATGCCACGCCATTCGAAGAACGCGCCGTGACCACAGGCGAGACAGGGCCCGGTTGGATCGAGATCACCAGCGGCCTCGCGGCCGGCGACGAGGTCGTGACGGCGGGCGCCTACGAGCTCTACTGGGCCGGTTTTGCCCAGACCTACAAGGTCGAGGACTGATGAAGCCGGGTGCGGCAACGCGGCCAGGTAGTGTGCTCTCCAGGCCCACCCGGCACCGCGCAGTTACCTGGCGGCACCTCCTCACTTCGTCACCTCCTCACCTCCTTACTTCCTCACCTCTTCACCTCCTCACCTCCTCCCTATGCGCCGCCTGATCGCCCACCTCATCGAGAGGCCGCTCGAGGCCGGGCTCGGCGCCCTGGTGGTGACGCTCCTCGGCCTGTACGGCGCCGGCCACATGAGCGTCGACCTGTTCCCCAACCTCGACGTGCCGGTGGTGCAGGTCATCGCCCACGCGCCGGGAACCGCGCCGCAGGACCTGGAGCTCACCGTAACGCGCCCGGTGGAGGACGCCTTGAAGGGAGCCCCCGGCATCCGCCGCGTCGCCTCGACCACGATGCAGGGCGTGGCCGTGATCACGGTGCAGTTCGCGTGGGGCACCCGGGTTCGCGACGCCAGGCAAATCGTGCTGGGCCGGCTCGGTGAGATTGGCTCACGGCTCCCGGCCGGCGTCGTCCCCAGGCTCGAGCACATCGGGACCACGCTCGAGGAGGTCGGCGGCTGGGCCATTTGGGGCGCCGGCAAGCCGGTCGAGATCGGTCCGATCGTGCGCCGCGACCTGGTCGCGCGGCTGATGACGGTGGACGGGGTGTCGCTGGTGGACGTGATCGGCGGCGAGCGCCTGGCATTCTGGATCGATGTTCAGCCGGAGCGGCTGGCCGCTCTGGGCCTTACCCTAGGCGATCTTGAGAACGCCGTGCGGCGCACCCACGGCGCCGACGTCGCCGGCTTTATCGAGCGAGCCAACGAGGATGTCGTGGTCCGGGCCGACTCGCGGCTGCTGACCACCGCCGCCCTGGCGGCGGTACCAGTGGCGCTCACCGGCGGCCGCAGCCTGACCCTCGGCCAGATCGCGACCGTACGCGAGGGGCGAGCGCCACGCCACAGTGAAGTGCGGGCGAACGGCGTGCCGGCGATGGCGGTCTTTGTGCGCAAGCAGCCTGGGGCCAGCACCATCACCGTCGAGCGTGCGGTCGAGGCAGCGCTCGCGAGGGCGCGGACCTTGCTGCCTCCCGGGACTCACATCGCGAAGTTCTACGACCAGTCCGAGGTCCTGGTCGAGGCGCGGCGCGCCATCGTTCACGACCTGGTGGCCGGAGCGCTGCTCGCGGTGCTCGTGCTGTGGCTTTTCCTCGGCTCGCCACGGCCGACGATTGCCGTCGCCCTCACGATCCCGCTGTCCCTGCTCGCAACGCTGATCGTCCTGTGGCTCGCCGGCCAGAGCCTCAACGTGATCACCATGGCCGCGCTCACGCTCGCGGTGGGGATGATTGTGGACGACGCGATCGTCGTGACCGAGAACGTCTTCCGCCACCGCGAGGCGGGCGAGGAACCCGCCGAGGCCGCCGCCTCGGGGACCGCCGAGATCGTCGCAGCGGACGCCTCGGGAACCTTCACCACGGTCGCCGCCTTCGTACCCCTGCTGATGGTGGGCGGCCTCGCCGCGGTGTTCCTGCGCCCGTTCGGTCTCACTGTGTCGGCGGCGCTGCTGGCGTCGCTCGTCCTCTCGCTGACGACCGTTCCGGTCATGCTGGCGCATGGACGCGGCGACGTTCTTCGGCAAGCCCCGGGCCGCCGCGTCCTGCTGCATCTCGAGCAGCGGCTCGACGCCGCACTCGGGTGGGTGTTCGGTCACCGCCTTCTGACCCTTCTGACGACCGCCGTCCTCGGCCTGCTCATGGTCGCCGCGTTGGCGCTGCGCCACGGCGCGGTCTCCTTGCTGCCACCGGTCGACGAGGGGGCGTTGCTGGTGGAGTACGTGCTGCCGCCCGGCGTGTCGCTGCGGGAGAGCCTACGGGTCGGTCAGGAGATCGGCCTGCGCGCCGCAAAGCTGCCCGGCGTGCTTCTGGTGGAGGAGAGGGTCGGCGCGCCGGAGGGTGGCGCCAGCGTCGAGGGCATCAACCGCGGCGAGCTACGGATCAAGCTTGCTCCCTTGGACTCCGGGCGGCCCTCCGCCGATCAGCTGCTGCAGCGCCTGAGCCAGGCCTCGGCCGACATTCCGGGCGTGATCCTGCAGCTGCACCAGCCCACTCAGGAGCGGATGGACGAGGCGTTTTCCGGCCTGCCCACTGTGTTCGGCGTTACCATCTTCGGACCCGACCTGGCTCGGCTCGAGGCCATCTCGTTGCGCGTCGAGAAGATTCTCGACGATGATCCGGCGGTCCACAACGTCATTAACAACTCCCGGTTCCACAGGCCGCAGCTCGACGTCCGCATCGACGGCGAGCGCTGCGCGGCTGTCGGCGTCGACCCGGCCGACGCGCGCCGGACCGTCGCCGCGGCGCTTTGGGGCGACGAGGTGCTGCGGGTGCTTCGAGACCGAGAGCAGGTCGGGATCCTGTTGAAGGTTGAGGGTTTCGGGCAAGGGCTCGACGCCATCGGCACCCTCCCGGTTCCGGCCCGCGGAGGAACGGTCGTGCCGCTGGCAAAGGTAGCGACCCTCACCCTGCACCGGGTCGCCGCCCAGATCGAACGCTTGAACGGCCAGCGCCAGCTGACCCTCCCCGCCGAGGTCGAGGGCAACCTGCTGGGAGTGGCGCACCGCCTCGACCGCCGCTTCGCCGCCATGAGGCTGCCGACGGGCTACAGCGTGGAGTGCACGGGCCAATACCGGGTCCTGCTCAAGACCGCACGCGAGCTCGCCTTCGTGCTGCTGTCGGCGGCAGCGGTGATCCTCGCCATCATGACCCTGGAGTTTGGCTCGCTCAAGCAGGCCGTGTGGATCCTCGCTGTGGTGCCCGTGAGCCTGGGCGGCGGCGCGGCCGGCCTCGCCCTCACCGGCGCCGGTCTCAACGTGGCAGCCGCCATGGGCGCCATCACCCTGCTCGGCATCGGCGTCAACAACGGCATCGTGCTGCTCGACTTCGCCAACCGCCTGCACAGGGACGGGGCCGAGCCCGCGACCGCGCTGCGCACGGCGGCCCGCATCCGCCTGCGTCCGATCCTCGCTACCACCCTGACCACGATCGCCGGCCTACTGCCCTCGGCGGTCGGCCTCGGCACCGGTCAGCACGTCTTCCAACCGTTCGCGATCATGGTCATTTGCGGCCTCGCGGTCGGCACCATCGCCACACTGCTCGTCCTGCCGGCAGCGGTGGTCCGCCTCCGCTGACCTGCCTCGGAAAACGCCAGACGCTAGACGTCCCCCCAACCCACCCGGAGAACGCAGGCCCAACGCACTTCAGAGAATGGTGCGCTCAAACGGGCGTGCCGGGCGAGGCATTCCCCTGGAGGGCGTGGGGCAGGGCGGCGCCATGGGAGGGGAATGCCGACGCCGGGCTCCCACGGTCCTTGGCGACGGGAGCATCCGCCACACGATTGAGGGAGGCAGCTCGAGCGGCCTCCGGTGGGCGCCGTGAGGGTGCCGATCCCTTGTCGTGGCCGTGCGACCGCCGGAGACGCGAGACGGCTGGGTGCGGCAACACCCAGACGGCCGCCGGGGCTTCGGAGAACCCTCCCCAAGCCTCCTGTGCCCGGTGCCCCCGCCGCCCGCGGCGGGATGGCCGCTCGCCTCCTCCCGCCCCTCCCCCGTTTCCCACAGCCTCCACAGGTTCGACGACGACGATGTACTCTCACCTATCTTGCCGGTCAGAACCATGACCCATGTACCCGGCCCCTACGGGGTATGTGTCGGGTGGGGGGTGGTCCACTCCCCGTATGTTGAGGACAGCGAGACGCGAAGAGCACGGCCCTGGCTGGCGTATCGCCCGTCGCAGTAGATCGCGAGCGGATGACCCGGGCTACACCAGGAGATCGCCGCGGAGGACGGTGACGGCGCGGCCGGAGAGGGCCACGCGCTCCCCAAGGAGGCGAACGTGGACGACACCGCCGCGCGCCGATGCCTGGTAGCCGACCAGGTTCTCCCGACCGAGACGCTCGCTCCAGAACGGACCGAGAACACAGTGCGCGGAGCCGGTGACCGGGTCCTCGGGTATGCCGACCGCCGGGGCGAAGAAGCGCGAGACGAAGTCGAAGCGTTCATCGGCCGAGGCTGCCGTGACGATGACGCCGCGGGCGGTCACGCGCAGGAGTGCCGCCATGTCCGGGGCCAGGGAACGGACGACCGCGTCGGACTCGAGCTCGACAAGGAGGTCCTCGACGCTCCCGCCGACCCACCGCGGGCGAATCCCGAGCGCCTCGGCAAGACCGGCGGGCGGTTCGACTGCCGCGGGCGGCCGGGACGGGAAGTCGAGCTCAATGAGGTCGTCGTCCGGCCGCGCCCGGAGCTCCCCGCTGCGGGTTCTGTAGCGGATGAGACCGGCCCCTACGAGCCCTTCGCTCCACAGCACGTGCGACGTCGCAAGCGTGGCGTGACCACACAGCTCGACCTCGACCGCCGGCGTGAACCAGCGCAGCCGGAAGTCGTCGCCCTCGCGATGAACGAAGGCGGTCTCGGAGAGGTTCATCTCCACCGCCACGGCCTGCATCCAGGCGTCGTCGGCCGGCCCGTCCAGCGGCACGACCGCCGCCGGGTTGCCCGAGAACGGCTCGGCAGTGAACGCGTCGACTTGGTAGACCCTCATCGCATCATCTTCCGAGGCGCTCCCCGGCGATCGCGGTGAGCGGGGCCTCCGCGGCCCGGACGCCGACCGCGTCCACCGCTTCGGTCAGGATTCGAGCGAGCCGCCGCACCCCGTCCTCGATCCGCTCCTCCGGCATCGCCGAGAAGTTGAGGCGCAACGTGTTCTCGTGGCCGCCGTTCGGGAAGAACGGCGCACCAGGCACGAACGCGACGCCGTCTTCCAGTGAGCTCTTGAGGATCTCTCTCGCGTCGATTCCATCGGGGAGCTCGACCCACAGGAACATGCCGCCCTGTGGCCGGTTGTAGCGGATGCCGGGGGGAAACGACTCGTCCATCGCCCGCAGCATGGCATCGCGCCGCCCGCGGTAGGTGTCGCGGATCCGCTCGATGTCGGCATCGAGGTTGAACAGCTCGAGGTAAACGGCGATCTGCCGCTGGCACAGGGTCGACGTGTGCAGGTCAACGCCTTGCTTCACCATGACGTACCTCTCGCGCAGCGCCGGCGAGGCGGCCAGCCAGCCCACCCGCAGACCGGGGCAGAAGGTCTTCGAGAAGGTACCGAGAAACACGACCAGGTTGTGCGTGTCCAGGGTCTTCAGCGACGGCATCCCGTCGCCTTCGAACCGCAGCTCTCCGTAAGGGCTATCCTCGAGGATTGGGATGCCGCGGCGTGCCATGATCTCGAGGAAGGCGCGCCGGCGCTCCAGCGACCAGGTGCGGCCGGTCGGGTTTTGGAACTCGGGCACGACGTAGGCCACCTTGATCCGGTCGTTCTCGGCCAGACACCGCTCGAGCTCGTCGATCACCATGCCGCCGTCGTCGGTCGGCACCTCGACGAAGCGGGGCTGGTACGCCCTCAGGGCGTTGATCGCACCGAGGTAGGTCGGGCTTTCGCACAGGACGACGTCACCCTCGTCAAGGAACAGCTTGCCCGACAGGTCGAGCCCCTGCTGCGAGCCCGATGTGATGAGGATCTCATCTGCCCGCACGCTGGTACCGAGGGTCCGGTTCATGCGCTCGGCAATGGCCTCCCGCAGCGGCGGATCCCCCTCGGTGGTCGAGTACTGCAGGGCCCGGTGGCCGTCCCGCGACAGTACCTCCTCTGTCACCCGTACCATCTGCTCGACCGGAAACAGCTCGGCCGCCGGCAGGCCGCCGGCAAACGAGATCATCCCTGGCCTCTGGGTCAGCTTGAGGATCTCGCGGATCTCAGAGGTGCGCATCGACGCCATTCGACCTGCCAGCCGTGTGCTCATGTTATCCCTCCACTCGTGTCATCGGCCGGTCACACAACCGGCGGCATGCCGACCGCCTCGGGCACCGCTCGGTGCGCCGGCCGGATCGACCTCCGGACTGCCTCGAGAAAACGACCGACCCCGTCGCGAATCTGCTCTGGCGACGGGTAGGAGAAGTTCAGGCGGACGTAGGCCTGCTCCGGAGGCTCGAAGAAGCAGGCGTCGCCCGGCAGGAACGCCACCCCAACGTCGGCCGCGGCGGCCAGCAGACGCGACCTTTCGACGTCGTCCGGGAGCCGACACCAGAAGTAGAAGCCGCCACGGGGCCGCTGCCACCGCACCCCCACCGCTGCGCCCTCCTTGAGCGCCGCGTCCATGGCGTCACGGCGCTCGGAGTAGGCGATTCGCAGGCTCTGCAGGTACGGCTCGTAGTGACCGTCGCTGAGGAACCGTTCGAGCAGCAGCTGGCCGACGCTCGATGCATGCAGGTCGGTGCCCTGCTTGAGCAGCGCCAGCTGGTGCACAACTGAACGGGGCGCCGCCAGGAAGCCGAGGCGTAGACCCGGGAACAACAGCTTCGAGAGCGTACTGAGGTAGATGACCTGTCCGCTGTCATCGAGCGCCCTGAGCGATGGCAGCGGACTGCCGTCGTAGCGCAGCTCGGAGTAGGGATCGTCCTCGAGAATCGGCACCCGGTGCCTGGTCGCCAGCTCCAGAAGCTCCCGCCGACGGCGCAAAGCCAGCTCTGCGCCCGACGGGTTTTGGAAGGTCGGCAGCGTGTAGATGAGCTTCGGCCGCTGGTGCTCGAGCACCGTTGCGAGAAGATCCGTCCGCATGCCGTCTGCGTCCGCCGGCACACCCACGACCCGGGCCTGAGCGCCGCGGAGAACCGGCAGCATGCCGACATACGTGGGCTCCTCGACCACCACCACGTCACCGGGATCCACGAGCGCCCGCACCACCAGGTCGAGCCCCTGCTGTGATCCGGACAGCACCAGCACCTCGGCCGGCGAGCAGGTCATCCCGCGGGTCGCGAGCCGGTGGGAGAGCGTTTCCCGCAACGGCGTGTGGCCTTCGGTCGGGCAGTGCAGGAGCAGCGGCGGCCCGACATCGTCTACCAGGCGTACGAAGATCTCTCGCAGCAGTCCGAGCGGCAACAGCTCCGGCGCCGGCAGACCGACGGCGAGCGAGATCACGTCCCTGCGCTCGGTCAGCTCCAGCAGATCGCGAACCACTGGCTCCTGGACCCTGAGCGCCCGCTCGCAGAACAGCTGGCGCCACGGCAGCCCGGGAGGACCACCCACTGCAGGTACCGGCGCGGCCGTCGCACGGACGGAGGTCCCACGGCCGACGTGCGCATCCACAAGCCCCTCACCCTTCAGCTCACGGTAGGCCGTGAGAACGGTGCTGCGGTTGATGCCGAGCGCCTCGGCCAGACGCCTTTCGGGCGGCAGGCGGAATCCCTCGGGAAGAGCTCCGGAGCGGATCAGCTCCCGCATACGGTCCACGATCTGCCGGTAGAGGGGGACCCTGCTTTGGCGGTCGATCACGATCTGCATCGGCTCTCCGTGCCACCAGCCAATACTCTGAAGCTGCCATATTGGATGGTGACAATCATCAATATAGGAGCCAATATGACCCATGGCAAGTACCAATTACGGTCCAATATGCCCATCCAATGTTAGCCTGGGCCCGGCTGGCGGCAGGCAGTCATTGTCGCTATCATAGGTGTGGATGACCGCTCGCCTCCGACTCCCGCTCCGAATCGCCATGGCGGCCTGGGCCGGTGTCTCCTGTGCCTTGCTGACAGCCGCCGTGGCCGGGGCCGGCGGCGGCGCTCCGAGCTCACCTCCGCGGCTCGATCCATTCAACGAGACAGCCTACGCCTTCCGGGTGTTCCGCGACTCCGAAGGCCTGCCGCAGAACACGGTCCACGCTATCACCGTCGACCACCGGGGCCGGTTGTGGGTGGGAACGCAGGACGGAGCGGCCTACTACGACGGACGGCGCTGGACGGTTGTGGATATGCCGAGTCGGCTGCGATCAAACTTCGTGCGTACGATTCTCGGTGCGAGCGACGGCAGCGTGTGGTTCGGTACGCGGGCAGCAGGACTTTTCCGCTTGCGCGACGGCGGCTGGACCGCGGTCGACGCCCTGGCCAAGCTGTCAGACTGCCTCCGGATCAACGCCCTCGTCGAGACCCGAGCCGAGTCGGGCCGATCCGTGGTCTGGGCCGCAACCTATGGGGGTGGCATCGGACGGTTCGAGGATGGCACCTGGCGGCTCTACACAACCGCGGATGGGCTGCCAAGCAACCTGGTCTGGGCGCTCTATGCCCAGCACGAGCCGGTCCACGGAACCACGATCTGGGCCGGTACCGAGCAAGGACTGGCTCGCCTGTCGCCCGGGGCGAGCCGTTTTCGGTGCGAGCCCGAGTTCCCCCAGGGCTCTGTCAACTCTCTCGCCGGCGCCGTCGGCCCGGGCGGCAACAGCATCCTGTGGGCCGGAGCCTACGGCGGTGGCCTTGCACGCTTTGAGGGAGGCCAGTGGAGCCGACTCAGACGGGCAGACGGCCTCCCCAGCGATTTCGTCACCAGCATTGTCACGGCCGGGCGTGGTCCGGGTCCGATCACGGTGTGGGTTGGGACCGACGGTGGCGGCCTGGCCCGCATTGTGGGCAGCACGATCGAGGTCATCGATGCCCGCGTCGGCTTGCCCTCTGAAGCGGTCTATAGCTTGCTGGAAACCCATCCGACCAACGGTCCCAGCGTACTCTGGGTCGGAACCCGCAACGGAGGCCTGGCACAGCTCACCGAGGGCACGTGGAGAAAAGCCTTGCCCGTGGTCCAGGCGCCATCGGCGCCGGTCAACAGCATCCTCGAGACAGCCGAGGCCGACGGTGCGGCGGCAATCTGGCTCGGCACGGATGGCGACGGACTCGAGCGCCTGCTCGACGGCCGCTGGGCGCGGATCAGCCGTGGGACCGGCAAGCTTCCCAGTGACACCGTGCAGTGTCTGCTCGAGACACACGACCTCGGCGGCGGCACGACTCTCTGGGTCGGAACTCGCAACGGCGGGCTTGCCGCGCTCCGCGACGGACAATGGTCCACCTTCTCGGCAGCCTCCGGTGCGCTCCCCAACAACATGGTCCAGGCGCTGGCCGAAACCCGCGATGCCGACGGCGGAAGATCGCTGTGGGTCGGGACCCGTCACGGCCTGGCCCGGCTTCGCAGGAGCCGCTGGACGGCGCTGGGGGCACAGGACGGGCTACCCGACGACTCCGTCACCTGCTTGCTGGCCGATGGTGACGGCCACGGCGCGGACACGGTCTGGGCCGGCACGGCGGCCGGCCTTGCGGTCCTTGACGGAGACACGTGGCGGGTGCACGAGGCCACTTCGGAGTTGCTCAACACCACGGTCCAGTGCCTCATGGAACAGCAAAGACCGGACCGGCGACGGACGCTGTGGGTCGGAACCGACGGCGGTGGGCTGTCGGTGTTGGACCTGTCCAATGGAGGCAGGCTGCTGTTCACCCTCACCGACAGCACCAGTCCAGCTCTCCCGAATAACGTGATCTACCAGATTCTCGAAGACACCTGGGGGAGGATCTACCTGCTCACAAACAAGGGCGTCGCGCGCCTGGCACACATTGGCGGAGACGGCGGCGCGGCCTCGGACTACGCGCTGTCCTCCTTCACCGCCGAGGACGGCCTGCCGCTCAACGAGGGCAACCGTGGGGCCGGGATCGTCGACAGCCGGGGCCGGATCTGGGTCGGTACCATCGGCGGGGCCGCCGTATTCGACCCGGCCGCCGAGAGTCCGGATCGCTCGCCCGACCTGCTTACCCTCGACGCGAGCTACGGCGATGACGGCTCGCCTCTGTCCGCGGGAACCGCCCTCGAGCACGACCGCCGGCATGTCGTCTTTCGCTATGCGCTGCTGTCGTTCTTCCACGAAGACGAATCCCGGTACAGGACCCAGCTCGTCGGTCTCGACGCGCAGCCCTCCTCGTGGATGACGGACGTCAAGAGGGAGTACAGAACCCTCGGCCGGGGCCGCTACACCTTCCGTGTCTGGGGTCGCGATTACGCCGGCAACGTGACCGGGCCGGCCGAGCACAGCTTCATGATCCGGCCGGCGCCATGGCAGACATGGTGGGCTCTGGCGCTGCTGGCCGGCGTACTGTCGCTCGCAGCGTACGGCTCGCTCCAGCTGCGGCTGCGGGCCCACCGGGGCCGTGAACGACGGCTTCAGGCGCTGGTCGAGACACGCACGCGCCGTCTCGCCGAGGCGAATCAGCTGTTGGTCGAGCTCTCGTACGCCGACCCCCTCACTGGCGTCGGCAACCGTCGCCGTTTCGACGAGCTGATCGAGGTGGAGTGGCGTCGGGCAGCACGGGCCGGCCAGCCGCTTGCTCTCGTCCTGCTCGACATCGACTTCTTCAAGCCGTTCAACGACGCCTACGGCCATCCTCGCGGCGACGAGTGCCTCAAGTCAGTGGCCGCCGGCCTCGCCGACGCCCTGCCCAGGGCCGGTGATTCGGTAGCACGCTACGGCGGCGACGAGTTTGCCGTGGTCCTGCCGGACACCGACCTCGCCGGCGCGCTCAAGGTTGCCGCCCAGCTGCAGATGGCCGTGACCGCACTTCGTCTCGAGCACGGCATCTCGCCCGCCGGTCGCCACCTCACCGTCAGCTGCGGGGTAGCGGCCCTTGTGCCATCGGCGGACGGCGAGCCGCTGCAGCTCGTGACTCTCGCGGACCAGGGCCTGTACAAGGCCAAGCACGCCGGCCGCGACTGCGTCGCGGCCGCCGAAGAGTAGGGCGCCTCACTCACACAGGGCCGAAGCTCCCTCAGATCGAGCGGGCCGCGGCTTGGCCGGTGACGATACAGGCGCCGAGGAAGGTCCCCTCGAGGCAGCCGCGGCCGTGAATGCCACCGCCCCCGAAGCCGGCGGCCTCGCCTACCGCGTACAGACCCGGGATTGGGCTGCCATGGTCATCCAGCACCCGCGACTGGAGGTCCGTCAGAATGCCACCGAGGCTCTTGCGGGCGAGAATATGCTCCCGGATCGCGAGCAGCGGCCGCGCTCCAGGATCGAGGATCTTCTGAAATGCGCAGGTCCGAACACGGTCCCCCCGGTAGCGCCGGCAGTGGGCGATCCGCCGCAGCTGATCGTCGTTAAAGAACTTCGGGCCGCGTTCGATCTGCGCGTCATAGCTCCGGATGTCGGCGCTCAGGGCGTCGGGATCGACCAGCTCCTCGCCGGTGAGTGCGTTCATCCCGCGTACCAGCTCCTCGATCGTGTCCGCCACCACGAAGTCCTCGCAGCGATCGACAAGCTGCCGCACCAACGCCGGGTTGCCGAGAAGCACGTTCTTGAGGAACCGCAGTTTCCTCTTGTCGCGAATGGCCTCGTTGAACTCGGACCCGGAGACCGCGAGCTCCTTGCACGCGATCTTCCAGTTCATCACCTGCCATGAGTACTGTCGCGGCTGGCGCAGGATCTGCTCGACGAGAAACCGGGTGTCGTAGCCGGTGACCAGGGGCACCGGACCGATGCGACGTCCCTCGGCGTTCATCCACAGAGCCGACTTGGGCGGCACCAGCGACAGGCCGTGCCGAGGGCGGTCGGGATCCGGGTGGTGGACGCCGGCGGCATAGTGCCACTGCAGGTCGAGATGGGTCAGCACTCCGCCGGCAGCAGCGACCAGGTCGTGCACCTCTCCATTGCCATAGCGGTGCGCGCCGTTGAGAATCGTCTGCGGCGGCTCGCCCCACGGCCGGTACCAGTTTTCGCGCAACCTCTCCAGCGAGCCACAGATGCCGCCGGCAGCCGCAACCACGGCGCCGGCAGCCGCAGCAAACTCCTCGCCCGAGCTCTCGACAACACCGGAGCAGCCGCAGACCGCGCCCCCGGCCGTTTCCACCTCGCAGACCCGGTGGTCGAATTGGAGCTCGAGGCGGTCGCGGTGTGGGTGGCGCTCGAGACACTCGAGCAGCGCCTCCACCAGCCCGTGACCGGTCCCCCACACCATGTGGAATCGCGGTACCGAGTTGCCCGGCGCGTACAGCCCCCGCTCGACCCAGTGGACAACCGGGAAGAACCGGACGTTGCGTGCCCTCAGCCAGTCGTGGACATCTTCCTGCGAACGGTTGACGTACGCCTCGGCCCACCGCCGGGGCCACTGGTCACCGGCCTCGAAGCGGGCCACCGACAGCCAGTCCGAAAGGGCGAGGTCGGGAGTGTCACGAATCCCGAGCCGGCGCTGAGCGGGGGTTCCGACCATGAAGATGCCGCCGAAAGACTCCTTCGCCAGGCCGCCGAAGCGGGTCTTGGTATCGCGATCGAGGAGGACCACACGCTTGCCTCGGTCGAGGAGCTCGAGCGCTGTGACGATGCCGGCGATTCCGCCGCCGACAATCACCGCGTCGCCGCCGTACCGACGCCGCTGTGCCATGAGTGATCTCCCTTCGGTTCAGCTCGCTCGAGTGTAGCGCGCCCGCTTCGCGACCGGCGCGGATTCCTGTAGGATGGAACCTGCGCCATGTCCCGCTCCGTCCTCACTCGCACGGTGGTCATCCCGATCGGCGTTTTCCTCGTCCTCGGGGCCTGCGTCGCGGGGTTCTGGTTTCAGGCGCAGCTCCACCACTCCAACCTGCTCCGAGGCGAGACCATCGTCATGGCCGATCAGGCCGCGGCCAGACTCCAGGACGCCGTCAGGACACGCCTCGAGCTGGTCAACCAAATCCGCCGCGAGTGGCAGATCGCGCCCTACACCGACCGCGCCGCGTTCGAGCGGCGATCCCTATCGTTGCAGCGCCAGTTCCCAGGTTACCAGGCCGTGAGCTGGGTCGACCCGGACGGTGTTATCCGCTGGGTCGTGCCGCGGCAGCCGAACCTCGCCGCGGAGAACTTCGACCTCCACGATCATCGTTTTGCCGGCGCCACGTTCCGGCGCGCTGAGAGCACGGGAACCGTGCAGGTGACGCCCCCGCTGCCGCTGGTCCAGGGCGGCCTCGGGATCGCCAGCTACTTCCCGATCAGGGCCCACGGCAAGAACCTCGGGTACCTCAACGGCGTCTTCCGGATCCGGCCGATGGTCCAGGCGTGTCTCAGGGGACCGGTGCTGAACACTCACTCCGTTCGCCTCGCCATCGACGGCCGGACTGTCTTCGCCAACAGTGTCGAGCGGACCGCTCGCTCCGAAAGGCTCGGGGCGAGCGCGGCCTTCACCATCCACGGCAGGAGCTGGGTGCTGTCGCTGGCGCCGAGGCCGCAACAGGTAAATCTGACCAGCCCCCTGCTCTCCTACGCGCTGCTCTTTCTCGGCCTTCCCCTTGCCGCCGCGGTGGCCTGGATGTATCGCATCGACCAGCGCCGGCAGGTTGACCTCGAGCGCTCCGAGGAACGGTACCGCCGCCTGGTCGAGGACTCCGTCGACGTGATCTACGTCAGCACCCCGGACGGCCGGCTGCTCGACATCAACCCAGCGGGAGTCGAGCTCTTCGGCGCTGCGTCACGAGAGGACCTGCTGGCGGTCAACGTCGGCCGGGACCTGTTTGTCGACGCGGGACAGCGCCGGGCTTTCGTCAACCGCCTCCACCGCGACGGCTCGGTGCGCGACTACCGCCTGCTCCTGAGAAGCCTGGACGGGAAGGAGATCGTCAGCCGCGTCTCGGCGACCGTGGTGCGTGACGAGGCCGGAACGGTGGTCTCCCACCGCGGCATCCTGCACAACGAGACCGAGGCCGCTCGCATGCAGGATCAGATCATCCGCATGCAGCGCATGGAGAGCATGAGCAACCTCGCCGGAGGCATCGCGCACGACTTCAACAATATCCTCGCCGGCATCCTCGGTTACACCTCGCTGCTGAAGATGAAGCTGGAGGAGCCCGAGCACCTGCGGCAGCTGGAGATTATCGAAAGAAGCGTGGACAGCGCCACGGCCCTCACCTCGCAGCTGCTCGCGTTTTCGCGCGGCGACCTGTGGGAGAAGCGCCCTGTCGATGTCAACGAGGTCGTGCAAGTGACCCTCACCTTCCTGAAGAGGACGATCGATCCATCCGTCCTCATCGAGACCGACCTTACGCCCGGCCTGCCGGCGGTCGCCGGCAACCGGGGCCAGCTGCAGCAGGTCATCTTGAACCTCTGCCTCAACGCCAGGGACGCCATGCAGAACGGCGGCATCCTGAGCGTTTCGACCCGCGTCGTTAACGGCACGCACCTAGCTACACCCGGGGCCGCAAGCCCGCCCGCTCCGGACCTCGTCCGCGTCACCGTATCCGACACCGGCCAGGGGATGGACGCAGCTACGCGCGATCGGATCTTTGAGCCGTTCTTCTCCACCAAGCCCCGCGAGAAGGGCACCGGCCTCGGCCTGGCCGTCGTGTATGGAATCGTCACCGGCCACGGCGGCAGGATCCTGGTCGACAGCGCACCGGGTCGCGGCACCACGTTCACGGTCGAGCTGCCCACCTCCGACGGCGTGGCGGAAGCCGACCAGCCGGCCGACGCCGTCGAGAGCACCGGCTCGGGAACGATCCTGGTTGTCGACGACGACGCCACTGTCCGCTCCGCGCTGGTCGAGATCCTCGAGAGCTACGGCTACGCGACGCTCCAGGCCGAGGACGGGTTGCAGGCGATCGCAGCCTTCGAGCGTCACCGCAACGAGGTCGATCTCGTGATCCTGGACATGACGATGCCGCAGATGGGCGGCCGCCAGGCCCTTGAGCGCCTGCGAGAAATAGCGCCCGATGTCCGCGTCATCCTCTCTACCGGCTACAGCCGCTTAAGGGACGGCCAGGAGCCGCTCGACGCGGGTGTAAACGCGTTCCTCCAGAAGCCGTATCCCGTCAGCGAGCTCCTGAACGCCATCCGCAGCGTCCTCGGCAAAACGTGAGGCGGCCGTCATCCTGATTCGCGGTTGCCAGCCCAATCGCCAGCTTCTCTTGTTATGACCTCCAGAGGCCCGGACGGGGTTTCCGGCCTGGCCCCTACTTGTAGATCTGCCGGCCGCGCAGCTCCTTGACCCGGTCCCGCAGGCTCGCGGCCTCCTCGAACTCGAGACGTCGTGCCGCCTCGCGCATCCGCCGCTCCATCTCGGCGACCAGCTTGTGCAGCGAGGCCTCGTCCTCGGGAAGCTCACCGGCTGCCTCGGCGGCCAGAGTCGGCCGTCCGCCCGGTCCTGCGTAGTCGAGGTTCGACATCACCACCAGCGGGCTGGCCACGTCCTTGATGATGGTCCGCGGCTCGATCCCGTGCTCGACGTTGAACGCCGCCTGCGTCTCGCGACGGCGACCCGTCTCATCAAGGGCGCGCTGCATCGAACCGGTGACGCGATCCGCATACAGAACCGCACGCCCGTCGACATTGCGAGCGGCGCGGCCGACGGTCTGGATGAGCGACGTGTCCGAGCGCAGGAAACCCTCCTGGTCAGCGTCGAGAATCGCCACCAGCGCCACCTCCGGCAGGTCCAGACCTTCGCGCAGCAGGTTGATTCCCACCAGCACATCGAACTCACCACGCCTGAGATCGGCGAGGATTGCGGTCCGCTCGAGTGCGTCGATCTCGGAGTGGAGGTAGCGAACACGAATCTCGAGCTCTGCCATGTAGGCGGTGAGATCCTCGGCCATGCGCTTGGTCAGCGTCGTCACCAGCACGCGCTCACCGTGGCCCACCACCTCGCGCACCTCGCCAATAAGATCGTCCACCTGCCCCTGGGCCGGCCTCACCTCGACGGCCGGGTCGAGCAGCCCGGTCGGCCTGATCAGCTGCTCCACCACCTCTCCCTCACTGTGCTCCAGCTCGTAGGGCCCCGGGGTGGCCGAGACGAACACGACCTGGTTGAGGCGGGTTTCGAACTCGGCGAAGGTCAGGGGACGATTGTCGAGGGCGGAGGGAAGGCGGAAGCCATGCTCGACCAGGGTTTGCTTGCGCGAACGGTCGCCGTGGAACATCCCACGCACCTGCGGCACCGTGACATGCGACTCGTCGATAATGCACAGGAAATCTCGAGGGAAGTAGTCGAGGAGGGTCGGCGGCGGCTCCCCTGCGGAGCGCCCTGTGAGGTGCCGGGAGTAGTTCTCGATCCCCTGACAGTAACCGAGCTCGGTGAGCATCTCGAGGTCGAAGCGGGTGCGCTGGGCCAGACGCTGCGCCTCGAGCAGCTTGCCCGCCGCGTTCAGCTCCGCCAGCCGCTGGTCAAGCTCATCCCTGATGCCGCCGATCGCGGCCAGCAGCTGCTCGCGCGGCGTGACGTAGTGGGTCCGCGGATAGATGGGAAGCCGTGACACCGACTCCAGGATGACTCCTCGGATCGGGTCGATGCGCTGAATCGACTCCACCTGGTCTCCCCAAAACGACACTCGCACCGCGATGTCGTCGTACGGCGGGTAGATCTCGAGAGTGTCTCCGCGCAGACGGAAGCTGCCCGGCGCGAGGTCGAGACTGGTCCGCTGGTACTGCATCTTGGCGAGCTGGCGCAGGACGTCGTCGAGCGGCCCCTCCTCCCCGACCTCGAACAGCTGCATCATGCCGTAGTATGCCTCGGGGGAGCCGAGGCCGTAGATACAGCTCACGGAGGCAACGATAATCGCGTCGCGCCGCTCGAACAGAGAGCGGGTCGCCGACAGCCGCAGGCGATCGATGTCCTCGTTGATGCTGGTTTCCTTCTCGATATAGGTATCGGTTGTCGGCACGTAGGCCTCGGGCTGGTAGTAGTCGTAGTAGGAGACGAAGTACTCGACGGCGCTCGCCGGGAAAAACGCCTTGAACTCCTGGTACAACTGGGCAGCCAGGGTCTTGTTGTGCGAGAGGATCAGGGTCGGGCGGCCCGTGGTCTCGATCACCTTGGCCATGGTGAAGGTCTTTCCCGAGCCGGTCACCCCGAGCAGGGTCTGGCAGGCCAAACCCTCTTCGAGGCCTCCGACGAGCCGGCCGATGGCCTGCTCCTGGTCCCCAGCTGGACGGAACGGCGCTTCCAGACGAAAGCTCCGGCTCATCGCGGGCCTCCTGCAGTCGGCGGCGAAGCATGCTGGCGGAGGAAGCCGTCGAGGGCCAAGATCTCGATCCTCGTCACCTTCCCGTCCTCGAGCACGACGCCGACCCGTTCCAGAAACGCGCCCGCGAGCGGCGCAGATCCTCTCTCGGCCCGCAGTCGGGCGAAGTACACATCGAGATCGCTATGGAACCGCTCCCGCTCCGCGGCGGTGAGGTCGCCGGGAAGCCGCTCCTCGAGCCGTGCACGCGCCCTCTCCACGGCCCAGTCAACGCCCGTGTCGAGGAGAAAGAAGCTCGTCACCATCACCGCCGCCAGCACGATGACTCCGGCCAGGCAGCCGGTCGAACCCCAGCGCGCACAGCCAGATGGGGTCTGCCGTCTGCCGCTCAGTAGCGAGCCGGGCGGTAATCCGCCACTCGGGGTCGCATCACTCGGCACGGCTTGCCCGTTCGTCATGAGGGTATTGTACGGAATGAGCCGTACCGGCGACGGTCAGGCATCCTCGATCATGCGCAGGAACACGGTCACCACTTCGGGGTCCCACCACCCCTTGTCAAACGTCTCCGCCCGAAGCAGGTCGAGCGCCTCCGGAACGCTCATCGCCTTCCGGTAGCAGCGGTCGTTGGTGAGCGCGTCGTAGATGTCGACCACCTGGAAGACCCGCGCGAGATACGGGATCTTCGTGCCGCTCAGCCCGTCCGGGTATCCCGAGCCGTCGCGGCGCTCGTGGTGATGGTGAATGATGGGCAGGACCGGCTTGAGCGTGCGCATCGGGGCACAGATCTCGACCCCGATATTCACGTGCCGGCGCATCGTCACCCACTCCTCTTCGGTGAGCTTGCCCGGTTTAAGAAGGATGGCATCGGAGATGCCGATTTTGCCGAGGTCGTGCAGGTACCCCCCGCGCCTGAGAGCCTTCAGGTCCTCGTCGGCAAGACCGAGCCGCTGACCGAGGCGTGTCGCGAGATGGGCAAGCCGGTCGCAATGCTCCCCCGTGTCCTCGTCGCGAGCCTCGATCGTGCGGGCGACCGAGAACAGGATCCGTTCGGCCGACTCGAGGTCCTCGGTAAGGCGGCGAAAGCCGACCAGGTTGCGCACCCTGACCTCGAGGTCGGTGACATCGCACGGCTTGTTGAGAAAGTCGGTGGCCCCCACCTCTAGACCCTTGAGGCGAGCTTCCCGCGTGCTTCGTCCGGTCAGGAAGACGACCGGTATCAGCTGGGTCTCATCGTTCGCCTTGAGCTGCTGGCAGAGCTCATAGCCGTTCATCCCCGGCATCATGACGTCGAGCAGGATGACGTCGGGCTGCTGCTCGCGAGCCAGGATCAGCGCCGACTCGCCATCGAGCGCCTGCCAGACGTCGTAGCCGAGGCTGCCGAGCGCGGCGGCGAGCCCTTCGAGGGCCGCCGGGTCGTCGTCAACTGCGAGTACTGATCCTCTGTGATTCACTAGTGGTCACCGCGTCTCAGTATAGCATCGGCCCGTTCCCGGCCCCTGAGCGACCGCCGCTCGCCGTCTCGATACGCTACAGGATTCCGGCATGCCGCCCATCGGCGTGCTGTTGGTGTTCCGGCACTCTCGACGTGCCACCTGCATGCCCTCCGCGACTTCCCACGCTGAGGACGCGACATCGACGGATGTCGATCCGGTCACGTCTCCATCACTCGTGAGCAGGCCGGGCAAGAACCCAGCTGTCCGGATCGACGCTCAGCTTGGCTCCCCGAGGGACGAAGAGCTCACCGCGACCGCCGTTCATGTCGAGGCGGGTGGAGCGGCTCCCGATGCGGACCGGCAGCGGCATCTGGAACGACGTGTCATCCCAGCTCACCAAGACCTTTTCCCCACCCTCGGCGGAACGCCTCTGGAGGCGCCACTCGGGAAGGCTCGCACGGTAGAGGTAGCGTTCCCAAAACCAGGACAGATCGCGTTTCAGACGTTGATCCACGAAGTGCGTGAAGTCCCTTGTCGTGACCGTCCTGTAGGCGAAGCGCGGGTCGTTCGGGAAACCATGGAGAATGGCGAAGAAAGCGTCGTCGCCCACCAGCCAACGGAGTGTATGGAGTACCGACGCTCCCTTGGTGTAGATGTCTCGGGTATAGGCGCGGCTCGAGCTCAGGTTCCTTCCCTGCACAACCGGTACCTGGTTTCGGACCTGAGCGGCAAGCCTGCGCATGTACTCGAGGTAGCGATCGATGCCCTGGGTGTCGTTCACGTAGAGCGCTTCCGCGTAGGTCGCGAACCCCTCGTGCAGCCAGAGGTCGGCGAAGTCCGCAGCCGTGATCTTGTTGCCCCACCACTCGTGAGCCGTCTCGTGCAGCAGGATCGTGTCGAAGCCATACCTGTTGTCGGCAAACCCGCCCCCATAGGCGATGAGCGTCTGGTGCTCCATCCCGAGGTACGGCGCCTCCACCGCCCAGTACTTGTCGCGGAGGAAGGGGTACTCCCCGAACCGCCGGCCGAGAACCTCGAGGATGGTGGGGGCCTCCTCCCACAGGCGCCGGGCCATCTCCAGGTCCTCGGGAAGGGCCCAGAAGAGAATCGGCACGTCAAGGGTGCCGTCCACGCCGTGGTAGCGCTCTTCGAGCGAACGGTACGGACCAACGTTGACCGTAACGTCGTAGTTGTTAATGGGGTACGAGACCCGCCAGCGGCTGGTGATTGTCCCGTTAGCGTTGTCCGCTGTGCCCATCGGCCGCCCGTTGGCGAGCCCGACCAGCCCGGCCGGCACCGTCAATGTAATGTCCATCCCCGCATCCGGCTCGTCGGCTGGGTTGTCCTTGCACGGCCACCAGACGTCGGCGCCATCCTCCTCGCAGGTGACACCGATCCACGGCCGCCGTCCCTCAGGCGTCGTCGCCCATACGAACCCGGAGCCCCACGGCGGCTTGACGGCGACCATCGGCCGGCCGCGGTAGCCGAGGTACACACGGTGGGTTTCGCCCGGGCGCCAGCGTTGCGGCAGACGCACCTGCACCCGTCCGTCGTGCTGACGGAACGAGACGCGGCGGCCGTCGACCCGGGCATCGATGACGTGCAGGCGACCGTCGAGATCACAGAGGTAGGTCTTCAGTGGGCCGATCACACGCACAGCGGTGTCGACCTTTCCCTCGATCCACCTCCTGGCCGGCAGCACGGTCACGTCGAGAGCCACGTGTTGAACGTCGTAGGCCGCCATCTCCGGCGGCAAGGCCCCGCCCGAGGATGGAGGCTGCCGGTCGCGGCACAGCCACATCGTCGCCACCGCCAGCATGGCCGCCACCAGGAGACCGCCGGCGATCAGCACCCTGAGATCGAGGCCCCGCCTCACGTTGAGAGTGTACCGCCCCCGCGCCGCTACAATGCCCAGCGACAAGGAGGGGAAGCACCATGCGCCATCATCCCGACATCCTCGACGCCGGTTCCATCGCTCTGGTCGTCGTCGACGTACAGGAGAGAATCAACGCGGTCATGGCGGACCAGCGTCACGTGCCGCGTCTGGCCGTCCTCGTACGTGCATTCCAGGCCCTCGACTTACCGGTGCTGGTCACCGAGCAGTACCCTAAGGGCCTCGGCAACACGATCCCCGAGCTCGCCGCCATCGCCGGCGGCACGCCCCTCGTCAAGGACAGCTTCTCCTGCTCAGGGGACACTGCCTTCGTAGCGGCGCTCGAGAGGCTGCGCCCGCGACAGGTCCTGCTCACCGGCATCGAGACCCATGTGTGCGTGGCGCAAACCGCCCTCGACCTACTCCACGCCGGCTACCAGGTGCAGATCCCACACGACGCGGTCAACTCACGGCGATCCGCCGACCGTAAGTGGGCCCTACATCGCTTGCAGCAGGCCGGCGCCATCATTTCCTCGACCGAGTCGGCACTCTTCGAGCTTCTCGACCGCTGCGGCACGGAGGACTTCCGCACTATCTCGAAGCTGATCAAGGTGATCCCGCTGTAAGCGATCGCTTCGTTCGCCCGCTTCAGTACCGCAGCAGCGCGGCGATCGAGTCGACCTCTCGCAGGTTGTCCGCGGCAGGTCCGTCCACCATCTCGACCCTCCCGCCCATGTCCAGCACCGCCTGACTCAGGCGGTCCACGAACCGCTTCACGCTCTCCAGAGGCTCTCCACACATCGGGCACCTCTCCTGGTCGGTCGCCGTGAACGCGCCGCAACCGCGGCACTCCCAACCGGAGGCTTCGGTGCCCTTGGCGTAGAAGAGCTTCCACACGCGGCCACGGCTGAGCGCATCGACCACGGCATCCAGCCCTGAAACCGCCTTGCCGCCGCCGTGCAGCTCGGAAAGCAGGCCCGTCACCAGCTCCTGCTCCTGCTCGCGCTCCATCTCCTCCTGCACCTCCCGGACACGATCCAGTACTTCCTGAACCGTCGCCGTTACTGCCATATTGATCGTTTTCAACAGCTTGCCGTGCACTCGGCGTGGCAGCAGGCGCGCCACCTGTCCGGCCGCCTCGGTCGGCCCCGCGACAATCAACCTGTCGAACGGCATCTTGAGCGACAGGTCGAAGAGGGCATCGACTACCCGCTTGGCGTGCAATGCCACCTCTCTGTCGTGGTGGCGCTGAAACCTCGCCTGAGACCACCACTGGTCGGTGCCGGTCGTTTGAGCTCTGGTGCTGGTGGCCGACAGGAGGTCGGTCCGCTCGACAATCTCGCCGAGGTAGACGGTGAAGATGCGGGCACGCTTCTTCCCCGTCAGCACCACCGCGAAACGCTCATACTCGTCGAGCGCCTCGACGACCGGACGGAGGAACGCGCCGCGCCGCCAGTGCACCGAGGGCGCGATGTCAACCTGGATGGTGTGCACCTCTGCCACCCCGGTCGCCGGATGCACCACGACGAGGGCGGTCCTCCCTCTTGGCTCGAGCTGATCCACGAGACTGAGTGCACCCTCGCACGCCGTTGCCAGGTCGCCGTCATCGCCATGCGAGGAGCGAAGCTCCTTCAGCATGGCCTCGGCCTGGACCACATACCCACGCCTGCGGTGCGACGGCCGGTTCTGGTCCGTCGCCACGTAGAGGGTCAGCGTCAGTGCCTCGTGCTCGGTCAAACGATGCAGCCGCCGAAGGACAGCTCGATCCAGCATGGTCACCTCCCGTCGCCCGAGTTGTCTGGCTCTCCTTCCAATATACGTCGGCTGCGCAAGGGGGTCAGCAGGAACGGCTCACACGGAGGTGTTGGAGAATGATTCCGGCTGCCACGGCCACGTTGAGAGACTCCACGCCGCGGCCGACCGGCACCGTGACCACGCCGTCGGCAAGGCCGACGAGGGCGGGGTCGAGGCCCATACCCTCGCTGCCGAGAAGCACGATCAGCGGCCGCCGAGGCTGCCAAGGCTCGATCGCCAAGCCGTCCGCGCCGGTGGCCCACACCTCTCCGCCGTGCCGTCGGACGCGCTCAGCCGCCGTACCCGCCCCGACGCCGGTCTCCACAGGCACCCGGAACACGGCGGCCGCCGAACCGCGGACCGCGAGTGGCGAGTACGGGTCTGCGCAGCCCGGTGAGAGCAGTACAGCCTCGGCACCGAGTCCCGCGGCAGCACGAATGATGGCGCCGACGTTCCCGGGATCCTGAATCCGGTCCAGGAAGACGGCACAACCCTCCCGCCCGCTCCACGGCGGCGGCTCCGGCTCGGAGGCAACGGCCAGAACACCCTGCGAATGGCGAGTCGGCGCCAGCTGCTCCAGCACCCGCTCATCGACGACGAACGCCCGCTCTGCCGCGTGCAACCACGAGCCTGCCCACGCAGCCCCGGCGGTCGGTTCGTCGAGGTAGAGCTCGTGAATCGGAACTCCCCATCTGACAAGGTCGTCGAGCAGCCTTCTGCCGTCGATGACCACCTCACCTGGAGCGCGCTCGTGGAGCCGCCGACGCAGCCGCTTGAGCCGCTCGCTATGCCGCCCCAGACGCTCCAGGTGACCGGAAACCCCATCAGTCATGTTCATCGTCCGTTCTGCATTGTAGCCAGTGTCATTCGCCACGGGTAACGGCGGGAAGACCCGGAAACCGATAACCACACAGGTACAGAAGAACAAAACCACGGATTACACGGATTTACACCGATTGGGAGAGGAAGATCGACAAACCGTTTGCTGCCCCGCGCGGCAGTCCCTCCGAGGTCGACTCCAGACCCCCAAGTCCGACAAGAATCGATGCCGCTCTCTTCTACAATCCGTGAAATCCGTGAAATCCGTGATTCATCTCCTCTCCCCGTGGTCGAGAGAAAAACCCGTTTCTTCTTGCTCTTTTCTGCCTCTTTGCCCTCTCTGTGTTCTCTGAGCCTCTGTGGTTGGTTCCCATCCGAGGCTGTAGGAAAACGGGGGTATTGAACCTCGGGGGTTTCTGCGATAATCCCCCGGACAGCGACCTCGGATCCCAGCCGTGGAACCCGAGGCAGGACCTGGAGAGCGATCCGTGTGAGCAACGGACATGTCTCCAAGAAAGGACCGAGCCGATCCCATGACGATTTCCCAGATCGGACGCACCATCGGCGCGTCGGTCACCCTCAAGCTCAACGAGACGGCGGCGATTCTCAGGGCGAAAGGGGACCCCGTGATTCACCTCGGAGGGGGCGAGCCGAAGGGACGCGCCCCCATCGACGCCATCCTCGGCGCAGCCGCCCTGCTGAGCTCGGGGGAGGTCCGCTACACGCCGGCGGACGGCATCCCGGCGCTCAAGAAAGCGATCATCCGCTACACCGAGGAGTTCTACGGACGCTCCCCCGCCCCCGAGAACGTCATGGCGTCGGGCGGCGCAAAGCAGGCGATCATGGTCTGCCTACAGGCCATCCTCAACCCTCAGGAGGAGGTCATCTTCCCGGCCCCGTACTGGGTGAGCTATCCCGACATGGTGAGGCTGGTGGGCGGTGTTCCGGTCCCGGTCACGCCCGAGGACGGCGGCTTCATCCCCCGCCTCCAGGACATCGAGCAGGTTCTCAGCCCATACACTCGGGCCGTGATCATTAACAGCCCCAACAACCCCAGCGGCGCCGTCTACCCGGAGTCGTTCATCGCCGAGATGGTCGAGCTGTGCGAACGGCGCGGGCTGTACCTGATCATGGACGACATCTACCACCGCCTCATCTTCGACGGCCGCCAGCCGGTGAGCTGCTACGCGCATGCCAAGGACCACACCGAGAGCTCGAAGCTGGTCGTCATCAACGGCGTCTCCAAGCAGTACGCCATGACCGGCTTCAGGATCGGCTGGGCGGTGGCCAACCGCCGGCTCATCGAGGTCATGACCAACATCCAGGGTCACCAGACCTCGGGGCCCTCTGCTCTCCTACAGCATGCGGCGGTGGGTGCGATCAACGGCATCCAGTCGAGCGTCTCCAACCTCCGCATGACCCTGGAGAACAACCGCAACGTCCTCGTCGATCGGCTGCGCTCCTTTGCCGGCGTCAAGATCGAAGAGCCCGGGGGAACGTTCTACAGCTTCCCCGACTTCAGCGCCTACTCGAAGAACTCGGTGAAGCTCGCCGAGCTCCTGCTCGAGAAGGTGCAGGTGGTCACCGTCCCCGGTGCCGAGTTCGGTCGCGAGGGTCACCTGCGAATCTCGTTCTGCGGCTCCATCAAGGACATCACCGAAGGCATCGCGCGCATGAAATGGGTGCTCGATCCCGATGCGCCCAACGAGCTCTACATCGGAGACCGCAAGCTGGTGAGGGACTGGTCATGAGCAAGTACCTCGAGTTCAACACTCCCGCCACGCCCCAGGCGAAGGACCTCAAGGCCGACCTCGGGCTCGCCAACCACGGTCTCACCCACCTCGACCGCGTGTTCTGGAACCTCCCCACCGCGGCCCTGTACGAGGAGGCGACCTTCCGCAACGAGGCTCACATCGCCCACGGCGGCCCGCTGGTGGTCAACACCGGGAAGTGGTCGGCGAGAGCGGCTCAGGACAAGTACATCGTGCGCGAGGCATCGACCGAGGATCGGATCTGGTGGGGCGAGTACAACCGGCCGCTCGGTCCCGAGAAGTTCGACGGCCTCTTCGCGCGCGTCCAGGCGTACCTTCAGGACGAGGAGGTATTCGTCCAAGACTGCTACGCAGGCGCCCACCCCGACTACCGGATGCCGGTACGTATTATCACCGAGAAGGCATGGCAAAGCCTGTTCGCCCGCAACATGTTCATCAACATCCGCGATCGCGACGAGCTCAAGCTCCACGTTCCCGAGTTCACCGTCATCGCCGTTCCCGGCTTCAAGGCCGACCCGCGGATCGACGGCACCCGGACCGACACCGCGATCGTCATCAACTTCGCCCAGCGCCTGGCGCTGGTCTGCAACTCGTCCTACGGCGGCGAGATCAAGAAGACCATCTTTACCGTCCTCAATTTCCTGCTGCCGTTCCGAGAGGTGCTCCCCATGCACTGCTCGGCCAACGTCGGGCAGGACGGTGACGCGGCGCTGTTCTTCGGTCTCTCGGGAACCGGCAAGACCACCCTGTCAGCCGACCCGCGGCGCAAGCTGATCGGCGACGACGAGCACGGCTGGGCATCGGATGCGGTCTTCAACTTCGAGGGCGGCTGCTACGCTAAGGTCATCCGTCTCTCGGCCGACCACGAGCCCGAGATCTACGCCTGCACCCGGCGCTTCGGGACTATCCTGGAGAACGTCGTCCAGGACCGCACCTCCCGCCGCCTCGACCTCGACGACGACCACTTCACAGAGAACACCCGCGCCGCCTACCCGCTCGACTTCATCCCCAACGTGGTCGCCGAGGGCGTCGCCTACTCCCACCCCAAGAACGTGATCCTGCTGACCTGCGACGCACAGGGCGTGCTGCCGCCGATCGCCCGCCTCGATCCGGACCGCGCCGTCTACCACTTCATCTCCGGCTATACGTCCAAGATCGCCGGCACCGAGATCGGCCTCGGCATCGAGCCCGAGATCACATTCTCCGCGTGCTTCGGCGCCCCGTTCATGGTCCACCACCCGTTCGAGTATGCGGACATGCTGAAGGCCCGCATGCTCCACCACGGGGCGCGCTGCTGGCTGGTCAACACCGGCTGGGTCGGGGGACCGTTCGGGGTCGGCAAGCGGATCTCGATCCGACACACCCGCAACCTCCTGAACGCCGCCCTCGATGGACAGCTGGAAGACGTCGAGTACCGGCGGGACCGGCTGTTCGGCTTCGAGGTCCCGCTCTCCTGCCCGGATGTGCCGAGCGAGGTTCTCGATCCGTCGTCGTCGTGGGGCGACACCGACGAGTACTGGCGGCGGTACGATGGCCTGGCCGCGCGCTATATCGACAACTTCAAGCTGTTCGCCGGCGGCTGCCCGCCCGAGGTCAGCGCAGTCGGGCCAAAGAGGCTGCAGAAGTAACTCGGCGAGTCATCTCTGCAGCACGAACAGGGCGGTAATCGGTGCGCGAGCGTAGAGCCCGTCGCGGTCGGCCGGGGTGAAGGTGAACTCCTCGGGAGTCGCCCGACTCGGATTTGGTGAACCGAAATCAAGCCGCGAGGACCCGGAGTAGTCGTGGCGGAAGATCTCCGCTCGCCAGCCTGCATCGTTAAACAGAGCGAGCCAGCCGTCCACGGACAAGTTTGCGCGGTGGTAGTGAATCCCCTGATGCCTAGCCAGGTCCGCGTCGCTCAGGATCGGCGGCACCGCAATGACGAGAATGCCATGCGCACCGAGCAGCTCCCCTGCCGAGTCCAGGAAGGCGCGGGGATCCTCGAGATGCTCGATGACGTTCGACGAGACAATCACATCGAAGGTCTGATCGACCTCTCCCATTTCCTCGCAGTCCACCGCCTCGAAGTGCAGGTTGGGGGCGCGGAAGTGCTTGCGCGCGTAGCGGATGCTCAGCCGGTCGACGTCGATGCCGAGGACCGAGCGGGCGCCGGCGACCGCCAGCTCGAGGCTGCCATAGCCGGTGCCACACCCGGCATCCAGCACCCGCCGGTCCGCCACGTGGCGGGCGAAAAACAGGTAGATCGACCGGTGGGCGACGAAGAGGTCGTTTCGCACTCCCGGCCACACCGACTCCCCGAAGGGGCGCAGCCCCGCGAGTAGCTTTCTGATCCCGTTCGTCAACTTCGCGAGCATCTTGGAGCACCTCCTGCGGCACGAGCCGGTCGACTGGAGAGCCTACTTCCGACGCGAGCCGAGAGCGGGCTTCCTGGCGCTTGATCGGTGCCGGATGTGCGGATACACGCCCGTGGCCCGACCGAGCTCGGCCAGTGCGGCGACCCCAAGGACCAGGAAGATCGGGTCGGTGTACGGGATGCGAAATCGCATCACAACCTGGAAGGGGGCACGAGCAAGCCAAGTCACAACGATCCATGACAGCACGATCAGGCCGGTCCCGCGATCGCGGCGCAGAAGGAGCACCAGACCGGCGCCCCCGAGAGCGAGGAAAGGCACGAGCACGGCTGCGCTCAGCCCTACAGCCCGGCGCGAGTGCTCGAGCGGGTTCAGCCACGGACGCCAGTAGCGGCCGAGGTTGCCGCCGAGTATTGCTGCGGCCGCCGCGGGATGGGCACGCGCCCTCCCGAGGGCGAGTGCGAGCCACTCTCGACTCCGTGTAGCAGGGGTCGCGGCACGCGCGGCGACCTTGGCGGCCGCCTCTGCCTGGGTGTAGTTGTGAAAGTGCTCAATGCGCGCCTGGTACTCCGCCCGGTTTCCACTGTTGAGGATTGCCTGCATCTCCGGGTGCATGCCTCTCCAAACGGCATAGCCCCCAGCATCATTGACAACTATCAGCTCCCTGTAAGCCAGAGCATTGCGGACGACCCAGGGGCTCAGCGCCGCCGTCGCAGCGGCTATGAGCGCCAGGGCACCGGTGGCCCGCCGCCGGGTCGGGCGGCCGCGCGCGAGCCAGGCGGCGGCAAAGAACGGAATGCCAATCAGCGCCGAGGGACGAGTTAGCGCCGCCAGACCGAGGAGGCCTCCGGCTGCCACGAGAAGGCGAACCGGTTTCTTGCCCTGTCGTGTCCATGCAGTGAAGAAGCAGAGCAACGCCGCGCTCAGCAAAAGCATGAACAGCGGCTCCGTGCGCACGCCCGTAGCCTGATCCAGAAAGACCGGGTTCACCGCCGCGGCCAGCGCAGAAAGACGTGCCAGCGGCTCCGACCGGAGCAGCACCCTGCCAAGCGCGAGAACCACGAGCACCGTGGCAGCGTCGAAGAGCACGAGCCACACCTTCACAAGCCAGACCTGCCGAGGGTGGCACAAGGTCCCAGCCGCTATCGCGAATGGCAGCCCCGGTGCACGAAAGAAGGGCAGGTCACCCTGGGTCTGGTAGGTTCCGGTCTCGCACAGCTGGCCGGCTGCCGAAAGGTAGTCCCGAGCATCGCCAAAAGCGACCCGGTTCCACCCGACCCAGGAGACGGCCGCCAGCCTGAGGATCAGGGTCAGAGCCAAGATGAGAAGGACTTGGGTTCGACCGGACAGCCTTCCGGGCAGCTTCCTGATCCCGTTCGCGAACCTCATCAACACGTTCAGACCCTTTCCCATGGCACGTCCGGCCGATTCTATCCCGACACCCGGCGGCGCGCATGGCGGCCATCCGCTTCGCTGGGGTGGCGACGCGACGCTAGAGGATTCGACACCTAACCCCCCACGCTGCTAGGCTCGGTAACGAATGAAACAGCAGACTGCATTGACCGGCAAGGCCTCGCCAGCTCCCACCAGTTGCCTGGCGGCACCAGGAACCGCTTCCCGAGTCCGGGTGAACATCTCATGACCAGTCGTGAGGGATCGGTGGAGCTCCTGGCTCGCATCCTCTTCCTCGCTGCTCTCTACATCGTGACGGCCGGGTACGTCCTGGGCGTTTTCATGAATACATGGGGCTTCCGGGGCAACGAGGCCCGGTACGGGACCGAGGCCCTCGTGAGCCGGACCGCGCCGCGGCCGTTCTCGCAAAGGGTGCTGTCCCCCGCCATCGTCCGTGCCGGAGCGGATCTCGTTCCCCGTGGCCTCGTGACTACTCACGCCGACTGGCTGCTGCACCGCTCACCGCTGCTGCGCTACCTGAAGCGGGGCGACAGCTTGAGCCTGGCACAGTCCGTCCGCTACCACGTCGCCTACGTCTACCTGTTCCTGTGCCTGCTGGGCGTACTGCTGCTCGCCCGCCGCTTGGTGCAACGGTTCTTCGCGGGATCACCGCTCGCGGCGGACCTCGCTCCAGCGATCGCCCTGCTCTTCCTGCCCCTCACGTTCATCTACGGCGGCTACCTGTACGACTTCCCCGAGCTGGTCTTCCTCCTCGCCTGCTTCGTCCTCATCGAGGAGGGCCGGTGGTGGGCCCTCTACCCCGTGTTCGCGCTGGCGCTACTGAACAAGGAGGCGGACATCCTGATTCTCGTCTACGCCGCGGTACTCGGCGCCCGGCAGTCCCCGCGGGCCCAGCTCATCAAGCGCCTCGCGGGTCTGGCGGCGGTCGCCGCCGCGTGCCTCGTCTACATCCGCGTCCAGTGCCTCGGGGTCCCCGGCCCGCCCGCCGAGCTGCGCCTGGCAGATAACCTGCGATACTGGTTGAGACCTGCGACGTACCTGGGCTCGTTCTCGCCGATCGCCCCGTTGATCAGGCTCCCTCTCGGCGCCAACGTCTTGAACCTCTGTGCCCTGGCGCTGGGTCTGAAGCTGGCGTGGCGGGAGCTGCCACGACGGCTGCAACATCTGACCATCGTTCTCCTTCCGCTGGAGGCATGCCTGCTGCTGGCCTTCGGCTACCGCGAGGAGCTGCGTGCGTTGGCGCCGACCTTCCCCGTGCTCTTCCTCGTCGGTCTCTTCGCCGCGCGCCGTGTCTACCGGGTCGCCATCGCAAGAGGGACCGGCGGATGAGCAAGTCCGGAGCAGGACTCCGACACCAGGGACGCCGCGCCGAGCCTCCGAGCGACCCGGTGGCCGCGGTGGGCCCGGCCGGGGCGCACCATCGCCGCCGGCCTCACGGGGCATGGTTTGCGCTGTTGGGCGCGCTCGTGGTCCTGCGACTGGTCTTTCATGCCGTCTTCATTCCGGTTTTCGAGGGGCCGGACGAGCCGTTCCATCTCGGCCGCGCCGCAATGCTCGCCGACGGGACCGAGGACGCGTGGGCCGGGCGGACGCTGCCGCCTGACATTGTCCAGGTCATCAGCGGCGTGCCGTGCTGCCCCGACCTGTCGAGGGCCTTCGGTTGCCCCCCATTCGACGGCCAAGGCGCGGCCTTCAACATCCTCCGGCAGGTTCCGGCAGCTCCCCCCCAAGCACCAACCCGCTTGGACCACAACTACGAGGCTCACCAGCCGCCGCTTTTCTACCTCGTCGGCGCGGCGATTCTCCGGTGCGCCGCCGTCCTCGCGCCGGCCGCGAGCCGCGGGGTTCCGGCACGGTTGCTGCTGATCCGGCTGCTGTCGGTCGTAGTGGTGGCGATCGCCATCGCCGCGCCGCTGAGGCGTGCTCTCGGCGAGTACGATGCCGCGCTGGCGGCTTGCTTCCTGCTACTTCTCCTGCTCCCCGGGGCCGCGGAGTCCCTCGCACGCTGCGCCAACGACGGAGTGGTGTTCTTGTGGAGCGCGGTGGTTATCTGGGCGGCGTGCCGAAGAAGCCGCAGCTCGGTGCTGGTGGCTCTGCTCGCGGTCGGCCCCCTGATCAAGCTCACAGCGTTTCCGGTCGCGATCTTCGCGCTCGTCTGGTTATGGCGCGAGAGGGGTCGCGGTCCAGCTCTGCTCGGAGCCATGGCCTCGGCGGCGGTGTTCCCCTTGCAAGCCCTTCGCGGCTGGGAGTGGGGCGGCACCGTCGAGATGAACGCCGCGGCGCACGCGGCCCACGAGCCGCTGCTCGCCGCAATGGCGGGCTTTGCCCGCTCGCTCTACACGTTCCTCAAGACCACGGTGTGGCTGGGGGAGTGGTCCTTCTTCCGACCGCCCCCCTGGTGGCTCGGAATCCTGCTGGCGATCGGAGTCTGGTGCGTTCTTGCCGTCCGCAGGCGCCGCGGCGCGCGGCACACCCTGGGACACCTTCTCGCTCTGATCGCAGCTGCCGCCGGAATCACCGCCTTCGCCGTCGGCCAGTACCGCCTGTTCGGCGCGTGGGGAGGTCTCGGCGGTTGGTACGCGTGGGGCTGGTTCCCCTGGCTGGCCGCCGCAGCCGGGGACACCCTCG
>CAZKGM010000016.1:0-62075 GCA_964552395.1 uncultured Thermoanaerobaculia bacterium
ACGTGGAAGCGGGAGGACGGGATCGTCATGATGGACTGGCACCGCTGCATCGGCTGCCGGTACTGCGTGGCGGCGTGTCCCTACGGCTCGCGCAGCTTCAACTGGGTGGATCCGCGATCCTACATCGAGACGATCGACCCCGAGTTTCCGACCCGCACCCGGGGTGTTGTCGAGAAGTGCAACTTCTGCGACGAGCGTCTGGCACGAAACCAGCAGCCGGCCTGCGTCAGCGCCTGCCCGCACGGAGCTCTGACCTTCGGCAACCTGGCCGATCCGACCTCGACGGTGCGGCTGCTGCTCAAGTCCCGATACTCGATCCGACGCAAGCCGGCGCTCGGAACCCATCCGGAAGTCTTCTACTTGGTGTGAGGTGCCTATGTTCGAAAAAGCTCTTTCCGGGAACCGTCGTTACTGGGGCTGGATCTTCTTCCTGCTCGCCGTGATGGGCGTCGGGTTCATCTGCTACCTCAAGCAGCTCACGACCGGCCTGGGAATCACAGGCATGAGCCGCGACGTATCATGGGGGCTCTACATCGCCCAGTTCACGTTCATGGTCGGCGTCGCCGCATCTGCGGTGACGGTGGTCCTGCCGTACTACCTCCACAACACCAAGGTGTTCGGACGAATCACGATCCTCGGCGAGTTCCTGGCGATCGCGGCCGTGACCATGTGCATCGCTTTCATCACTGTCGATCTCGGCCAGCCGGGTCGTGCGTTCAACCTCTTCCTCCATCCGACGCCCCACTCGATCCTGTTCTGGGATACGGTGGTGCTGGGCGGCTACCTCGTTCTCAACGTCGTCATCACCCACGTCACGCTCGACGCCGAGCGCACCGGCGAGGCGCCGCCGCGATGGATCAAGCCGGTGATCATCCTGTCGATCCCGTGGGCCATCAGTATCCACACCGTGACCGCCTTCATTTACTCCGGGCTCGCTGCGCGGCCTTACTGGATGACCGCCATCCTGGCACCCCGCTTCCTGGCCTCGGCGTTCTCCTCCGGACCGGCTCTGCTCATCCTCTTCTGCCTGATTCTGATGCGCTTCACGCGCTTCAATCCCGGGTGGGAGGCGATCCAGAAGATGGCCCTGATCGTCACCTACGCGATGCTGGCCAACATCTTCTTCATCCTGATGGAGGTCTTCACCACCTTCTACAGCGATATCCCCGAGCACATGGCCCACTTCAAGTACCTCTACTGGGGGCTCGACGGTCACCACGAGCTGGTGCCCTACATGTGGGCGTCGACGATCCTGGCCGTGTTCTCTGCGCTGGTCCTCGTCAACCCGAAGCTGCGGGCACAGCGCTCGTGGCTGCGCTGGGCGTGCCTCGCAGTAGTGGCCTCGGTGTGGCTCGAGAAGGGGCTCGGCATGGTGGTCACCGGCTTCGTCCCGTCACCCCTGGGCGTGGTCACCCAGTACCTGCCGACGCTCCGCGAGGTGCTCATCACGCTCGGCATCTACGCCCTCGGGGCGCTCATGATCACCGGCTTCTACCACATCGCGCTCGCCGTCCGCGGCGAGCTGCGCTCGGCCAGCCCGTCATGATAGGGCGGCGACCCGGCGGGCAGGGAAAGGGCTAGCATGGAGGATGGCGCCCGCTCCGTCGTGATCGTGGGCGCCTCCGCGGCCGGGCTGCGCTGTGCCTGCCGGCTCAAGCGCCTCCAGCCCGGGTGGCGGGTGCGGGTCCTCGACCAGCGAGACGTGTTCTCCTACGCGGCCTGCGGCCTGCCGTACGCCCTTTCGGGCGACCTGCCCGACGGTGAAGCGGTGCGCAAGACCAGCTATGGGGTCGTTCGCGATTCCGAGTACTTCGCCCATTACAAGGGGATCGAGGTTCTGAGCGGCCGTCGCGCGGTCGGAATCGGCAACGGCGTCCTCCAGGTCGAGCGTGACGGCGTTACCGAGTCCCTCCACTGGGACGACCTGGTGCTGGCCACCGGGGCCCGCCCCCGGCGGCTGGCCGGCCAGCCCGACTCCGAGCGGGTACGCAGCTTTCACGTCTGGGAGGACGTTGCGCCGCTCCATGGCGGCTTGGCCCGGGGAGAGATCGGCACGGTCGCGGTCGTCGGAGCCGGGTTGGTGGGCTGCGAGCTGGCGGAGGCGTTCGCGAGCCTGTGGGGCGCCGAGGTCACGCTCATCGAGGCAGCCAGGCAGCCGCTGCCACAGCTTGTTGACTCCGAGGTGGCCGCGTGCGTAGCCCGTGAGCTCGAAAACGGCGGCGTCAGGCTGATCCTCGGCGCCGAGGTCGGCGTGCTGACGGCGGAGGCGACCGGTGTCAGAATCCCCGTTGGGAGCGAGGAAATCGTCGCAGACGTGGCGGTCGTGGCGATCGGGGTCGAGCCTGCCGTCGAGCTGGCGGCGCGGGCCGGGATCAGGCTCGGCCCGACGGGCGCCATTGCTGTGGATGATCGGCTGGCGACATCGATGCCGGGGGTGTGGGCCGCCGGCGACTGTGTCGAGTGCCGCCACGCGGTCACTGGCGAGCCAGCGTACCTGCCCCTCGGCTCACTTGCGAACCGCCAGGGCCGATGCCTCGCCAACGTGCTCGCAGGCCGGGACGAGCACTTTCCCGCAGTCGCGGGGGCGCTGGCAGTGAAGGTATTCGACCTCAACGTCGCCGCGGTCGGCCTGACGCGGTCCGCAGCCCGGCAGAGAGGGATCACGCCGCGCAGCGCCTGGATCACCGCCGAGGACACGGCCCACTACTGGCCGTCGGCAAGAGATATTCACCTCTGTCTGGTCTACGAGGTCGGAACCGAACGTGTGCTGGGTGTGCAAGCGGTGGGCTCGGGGGAGACCGTAAAGCGCATCGATGTCGCGGCGCAGCTGATCGCCCGCGGCGCGACCCTGACCGAGCTCGGGAACATCGAGCATGCCTATGCCCCGCCGTTCGCGCCGGCGCTCGATCCGCTGGCCGTGGCCGCCTTTGTGGCCGCCAACCAGGAGGACGGGGTCGCCGGGGTGGCACCGGTGGCGGGCTGGCCGGGTCGCGCCGTGCTCGACGTGCGGCTCGCTGAGGAGATCGAGCAGGACCCGTTCTCTGGCGATGGGGTTCGCACGGTTCCTCTCGAACTGCTGCGCGAGAGCTTGCCCGAGCTCGACGGAGAGCGCTGGCTGGTGGTGTGCGAGCGCGGCCCACGTGCCGCCGAAGCAACGCGTGTGCTCGGTCAGCACGGCTGTGAGGCGAGGTACCTCGGCGGGGGGATGAGCTGGCGGCGTGCTGCTCACAGGGGAGGGGACCGATGACCGATCTCAGCGCCCCTGTTGTCCAGGTGGGTGTGGATTACCGAGTCGTGCCGCCGGCGACTCTCGGCAGCCTGTGCCGCCGGGCGGACGACCATGCCCGGTGGCCGTCCCCCGCCTCGGCTCGGGGATCGGTTGTTCTGCGTACGTGTCATCGCCTCGAGCTCTACCTTGAAGGAGTCGACGATGCAGTGGCCATGAGCGCCTTCAGGGAGTGGCTGGGAGACGCGTGGCCGTCTTCCGGTGTCAATGTCGCGGCGCGCTCAGGCGCGGAGGCGGGCCGCCACCTGCTCCGGGTGTCGGCCGGTCTGGAGTCGGCGGTGGTGGGCGAGGATCAGGTCCTGTCCCAGGCGCGTTCGGCCTACCGCGAGGCTTGCCGGCGGCATGCGCCGGGCCCAGCGTTGCACCGCCTCTTCCATGCTGCGTTCCGCACCGGCAAGCGCGTGCGCAGCGAGACCGCGCTCGGCAGCGGGTGCCGCTCACTTGCCGGAGGTGTGGTCGGCTTGCTCAGGGAGGAGCTGGCGGATCTGACCGAGCGCACGGTACTGGTGCTCGGCGCCGGCGAGATGGGTTCGCTCGCTGCACGGCGCCTGCGGGCTCGCGGCGTGGGCCGGTTGCTGGTCTGCAACCGGAGCTGGCCGCGAGCAGGTGCGCTGGCGCGGGAGGTGGCCGCCGAACCGTTGCCGTGGAGCTGGCGGTTCCGGGGACTGACCGAGGCCGATGCCGTGGTGTGCGCAACCGGCGCGCAGTCACCGGTTCTGGAGGCAGGGCGACTGGCCGAAGCCGTGCGGTGGCGCCGGCGCTCACTTCTGGTCGTGGACCTGGCGGTGCCGGCGAATGTCGAGTCGCCACCTGGCGACGAGCACCGCGTGCGAGTCATCGGAATGGACGAGCTCGTCCGCCGTCTGGAAGCTCACGCCGACAGGCGCCTCGGCGCCGTCGTGGTGGCGGAGGGGATCGTCGAGGAAGAGCTCGAACGCTGGATGGACTGGTTCCGCGGCCGCGGAACCGACGGATCCAGCCGAGCGGAGATCTGGAGCCGCGCCGGCTCGGCGTGATCGCCGGGCAGGTGACAACTGTAGGGGGGAACATGTTTCCTGTGATGTTGCAGGTGCGGGGCCGGCGGTGCCTGGTCGTCGGCGGCGGCGGCGTCGCGTTGCGCAAGGTCCAGGCCCTGGCAGCCGAGGGAGCGGTGGTGACGGTGGTGGCGCCGGAGGTTGTTCCGGCCATCGAGACGCTCACCGCGGACGGCGCTGTCGTGCTGGCGCGCCGACGCTACCAGGACGGTGAAGCGGCCGCCTATCGCCTGGTGATCGCCGCAACAGACGATCGCGAGGTGAACCGCCGGGTCTTCGCGGATGCCGATGCGGCGGGCGTGTGGGTGAACGTGGCGGATGACCCGGAGCTGTGCACCTTCCACCTGCCCGGCAGGGTGCGCCGCGGCGGCCTCGAGATCGACGTTTCTTCCGGCGGCGATGCGCCGTTCGTTGTGCGCCGTCTGCGCCGTCTGCTCGAGGGACGGCTCGGCCCTGAGTGGGGAGAGTGGCTCGACGCGGCCGGCCGCTACCGGCGGGCCGTGTATGCGCTCGGCCTGTCCCGGTCCGAGCAAGAGGAACGCTTCGAGAGGTTCTTCGCGGAGACAGTGGATCGAGAGACGCTCACGGCGAGGGTGCCGCGCGAGGATGAGGTATGGAAGTGGTTGCACGGTTCGGAGGGGTGCGCGGGAGGCGATGCACCGACGCCGTCGGACTTGATGCTCGAGCCGGGGGAGACGCAACGCCCTGGTTTGGGCTTCGTGTCGCTGGTCGGCGGTGGTCCGGGAGCGCCCGGTCTCCTCACCGTTCGTGCCAGGCAGCGGCTCGAGGAGGCGGATGCGGTCGTCTTCGACCGTCTGGCGGCGACGGCGCTGCCGACCGACCTCAGGTGCGACGTCGAGCTGCACTGTGTTGGCAAGACGGCCGGTCGGCATCCGGTCCCGCAGGACGAGATCAATGCTCTCCTGCTTCGTTTGGGGCGCGCCGGCAAGCGCGTCGTTCGCCTCAAGGGAGGAGATCCCTACGTCTTTGGCCGCGGTGGAGAGGAAGGTGAGGCTTTGGCCGCAGCCGGGATCGCATTCGAGGTCATCCCTGGCGTCACCTCGGGCATTGCGGGGCCTGCCTGGGCCGGCATTCCGGTGACGCACCGTCGGGAAGCGGTCCGCGTCACCCTGCTGACGGCACACGAGTGCTCGAAGTCCGGCGGCAAGCAGGTGCGCTGGGATCTGCTGGCGAAGGACCGGCACGCAACGCTCGTCGGCTACATGGGCGTGAGCGCACTGCCCCGGCTGGTCGAGCGGCTGGTCGGGCACGGGATGGACCCGGCCACACCGGCCGCCATGATCGAGCGAGCGACGACATCGGCGCAACGAGCCGTGCTGACAACCCTGGCGGATCTCCCGACTTCCGCAAAACGGGCGAGGATCTGCCCGCCGGCGGTGTTCGTGATCGGCCCGACGGTGCGACATGCCCAGGCGCTGGACTGGGTGTCGCGGCTGCCGCTGGTGGGCGAGCGTCTAGTGGTTCCAGCAGCCGCCGCAGGACTGGTGCGGCGCCTGGAGGAGGCCGGTGCGGAGGTGGTCCCGTTGCCGGTTCCGGTTACACCGGCTGCGAGGGTTGTCCTGGATGCCCTGCCCTTGACCGGTTGCGTGCTGTCCAGCGCCGCCGACGTCGACCTCGTGGATGATGAACGGGACGCTGCCGGCTGGGGACACGAAGTGATAGCGTGGTGTCTGGGACGCGAGGCCGCCGAGCGGGCGCGAGCCCGCGGCTGGTTGCGTATCGAGGAGCTCGAGGGGGGGCTCACGGATGACGTGCTCGTCAAGTACATCGGGAGCCGCCGTCGCCCCGCGGCGTAGCCCGTCCGGGAGCCCGTGGGCGGGGGTAGCCCTCCGCCTGGCGCGAACCTGGCGCCGGGTGTTGCCGGCGGTAGTTGTCGCGGCGGCGGCTATTGCAGCGCCCTCCAGCCCCAGCAACGCCGCCGTCAAGCCCTATCGGCTCGGCGTCGTGAGTTTCTACAACCCTCGACTGATGTACCTAAAGTACCAGCCCCTGGTTGACTACCTGTCGGTACGAACGGGTCACCCGTGGGAGCTCGACATCAGCGCCACTTATCAGCGAACGGTGGATGCCCTGTGCAACGGAGAGCTGAGCCTGGCCTACCTCGGGCCCTTCACCTATGTGCGCGCGAATGCCGCGTGCGGCGCCGTTCCCATCGTCCGCCTGCAGACCGCGGGCAAGCCTACATACCGCAGCTATGTGCTGGTGCGCGTGGACAGCGGCATCGACTCCCTGCAGCAGCTGAGGGGGAGGAGCTTCGGGTTCGGCTCGCCGTTGTCCACCTCCTCGCATCTGGTCCCGCGCGCGATGCTCGAGAAGGCCGGGCTCGCGGTGGGAACCGACGTCAGCTGCCGGTACTACTACCATCACGAGCGGGCAGCGCGGGCGGTTCTCATGCGGGAGGTCGCGGCCTGTGGCGTTCGCGACATTGTTGCCACCCGGTTCGTGGGACGCGGGCTGAGGATTCTCGCCCGCTCCGAGCCGCTGCCCAACTTCCCGCTCGTGGTGTCGTCGGCAACTCCGGAGTCTCTGCGTCGCCTCCTTCTCGAGGCGCTGGTCGACATCCCGCAGCGGGACCCGCTCGCTCGACGGCAGATGGCCGGCTGGGATGAAGAGCTGGCGGGGGGGTTCGCGCCCGCGAGCGACTCTGAGTTCGACCCGATCCGGAGCCTGGCGAAGCGCATCTTCGGTCCCCAGGCGTTGTCGCTACCCTCTCAGCGCTTGATCTGCGACGGGCGGGGTTGAGGCGATGCTGAAGCTCGGACTTCGAACGAAGTTCTTTCTCTACTCGAACACGTTGATCGTCGTCACCATGACGGTGGTCACGGTGCTGGCGGTGATACACGAGCGCCACGCCAGGTTCGAGGCCATCGAGCTGCGCGGCCGAAGCATCGCCGAGGCGTTGTCGATTCCAATCACGGACGCTCTCCTGTACGAGGACATGGGTCTGGTCGAGGAAACTGGCCTGATCGAGAACTATATCTCCGAGATCCTCTCCCGCAACCGCGACCTGATGAGGTACGTGATCGTGGCCGACGTCCACGGGATCGTGACGCACTCGAACCGCTGGGAGCTCCTCGGTCAGCACTTCAGCCGAGCCGTCGGCAGGGCCATGATCGGTCAGCCGCCGCAGGCGGAGATGCTGACCGGCCCCGGCGGAGCGAAAGTGCTGGAGGTCAGGATGCCGCTGGCCATCTCCACCAAGTACTGGGGATCGCTTGCGGTTGGTTTCTCACTCGATCTCATCGAGCGCGAGGTGGCTGCCATCGCGAGGAAGGCGGCGTTGATCGCGGTGATTCTACTGCTCGGAAACTCGGTTCTGACCGCAGTCTACGTCGAGACCCTCATCCACCCGATCTTCCAGCTTCTGGGAACCATGAAGAGAGCGGCGCGTGGCGACTTCTCGGTGCGAGCTGCCGATCGTCGAGGCGACGAGGTTGGAGAGCTGGCTCGCGAGTTCAACCGCATGATGGACGACCTCGAGGAAGCCCGCGAGCGAGAGAAAGTGCAGCAGGCGCAGCTCGCGCACACCGAGAAGATGGCCGCCGTAGGGACGCTTGCAGCAGGCGTGGCGCACGAGGTGAACAACCCGCTGGCCGGGATTCTGAGCTGCATCGAGAACATGCAGGCCGACCCGGCCGATGTGGAGATGCGGGAGCGCTACCTGGGCCTGATTCACGACGGCCTGAAGCGGATCGAGCACACGGTGGCCAACCTCCTCGACTTCTCGCGACCGCGGCACCTGCGGCCGGAGCCGACCTCGATCAATCACAACCTCCGCCACGTTCTCGAGCTCGTGCAATATCAGGTCCGTCGGGACGGCATCGAGGTACATGAAGACCTGGACCCGGCGGAGCCGGTGGTGCTGGCCGACCACTTTCAGATGGAGCAGCTCTTTCTGAATCTGGTCCTCAACGCGCTGCAGGCGATGCCAGACGGGGGTGTCATGACCCTGCGGAGCAGGCTTGTCGGCGAGACTGTGGTGGCCGAGGTGCGTGACACCGGACCCGGGATCAGCGAGGACATCCGTGATCGGATTTTTGACCCGTTCTTCACGACTCGCGAGATCGGCGAGGGGACCGGGTTGGGCCTGGCCGTGAGCGACACCATCGTCGCGGCCCATAGGGGCTCGATCGAGCTGGTGAGCAGCTCCGGCGAGGGGACGGTGTTCCGCGTCGTCTTTCCGGTGCTGGAAGACGAACGCAAGGGGGGTACGTGATGCCGATGATCTGCGGACATCGTCTTCTGATCGTCGAGGACGAGCCGTTGCTGCGAATCACGATGGCCGACGCGCTCCGGAAGGAGGGCTGGACGGTCGACGTGGCAGAGGATGGCGTGAAGGGAAACGCCTTGTTCGAGCAGCACCTTCACGACGTGGTCCTGACCGACCTGGTGATGCCGCGAATGGACGGCATGGCCCTGCTGAAGCGTATCAAGGCGGTCGAGCCGGACACGACGGTGGTGATGATTACGGCCCACGGCTCAGTGGATCGAGCCGTCGAGGCGATGCGTGAGGGGGCGGTGGACTTCATCTCCAAGCCGTTTTCCATGGCCCAGCTGCTGGTACGGCTCAACAACGTCTGCTCGGTCAGGCTGCTGCGCGAGCAGAACGTTCGCCTGCAAGAGCAGCTGGAGGAGAGGTTCTCGTTCTCGAACATCATCGGCAAGAGCAAGAAGATGCATGAGGTCTTCGAGCTGATCAAGGTGGTTGCCGACTCGGACGCGAGTGTGCTGGTCCATGGCGAGAGCGGCACCGGAAAGGAGCTGGTGGCGTCCGCCATCCACTTCAACTCGCCGCGGCGCGCGAAACCCTACATCAGGGTGAGCTGCGCCTCGCTTCCGGAGTCCCTGATCGAGTCCGAGCTGTTCGGGTACGAGAAAGGGGCCTTTACCGGCGCCAGCGAGAGACGGATCGGGCGCTTCGAAGCCGCAAGTGGGGGGACCCTCTTCCTTGACGAGATCGGTGAGCTACCGCAGACATTCCAGGTGAAGCTGCTGCGCGTCTTGCAGGAGCGTCAGATCGAGCGTCTCGGCTCGAATCGACCGATCGATGTCGACGTGCGTTTCGTTGCTGCCTCGCTCCGGCCGCTCGAAGAGGACATTGCAGCCGGGAGATTCCGAGAGGATCTCTTCTTTCGCATCAATACGGTGGCGATCTTCCTGCCGCCTCTCCGCGAGCGGCGTGAGGATATTCCGTTGCTGGCGCAGTCATTCCTGCAGGAGTTCGCGCAGGAACGAGGCAAGGAGCTGGAGCGCTTCGCCGACGACGTTCTCGAACGATTCGACGCCTACCCATGGCCGGGCAACGTCCGCGAGCTGCGCAATGCGGTTGAGCGTGCCGTGCTGTTCTCGAAAGGCCGGTTGGTGACCGTGGAGGATCTGCCGGCAAGCCTGGGCGCGGGGTCCTTGCCGGCACAACAGCCGATGCCGACGCGAGAGGCGGTGCCACTGCAACGCGCCGTAGAACGCGCAGAGATCGAGGCGATTCGGGCCGCGTTGGAAGCAACAGGAGGACGGCGGTCCGAGGCGGCGGAGATTCTGGGTGTGAGTCGCAAGACACTGTGGGAGAAGATGAAGAACTACTCGGTCATCGTGGAGGACTAGCCCATTCACATGTTACTTGCTGCACACGTTCCTGATGCCTCGAACGTCCTCTCCGTTACCCGAGAGTTACGTCGGGAGGGGCGGAGTTCCCCCTGATGTGCTGTATCATTTTTCATCCCAGGAACTTGTGGATCTCATGATGGTTGATGCACCTGGCATGCCACTTGCTGAAACCTACCAACGAGCCAAGGGTTTGTATGTCGGGCCGCGCCCAGCTCCGGCTGGAAGGTGGTGCCGCGAGGAGGTGAATGACATCCTGGGCCGGACAGGCCAGCGCGGACTCATCCGCCGCTTCTGCCCGGCAGCGACAGCAGGGGAATCGAACTCAGCCCCCCCAGCGGGACCCGGGTCCCCACCTGGGTTCCGCTTCATCCCACTCCTCTCCCAATTATCCCATGCGGGAGTATGCCGCGCCCTTGCGCGGCAATCTTTTTGTGACCTTCCGTTGGGGTGGCGGGTCCGGGTGAGCCCTCGGGTTTCGATCTCCGGAGGCTGGCGCCCCAACTGCGAGGTCCGGCGGCTGGATGGACGTTCCCTGTCCGTAGGTGACGTAACATGGTCAAGGAATCGGAGGACGACATGAGATCGAATGGACGTTTTGGCTGGCTCCGAGGTGCCCGGTTCATGGTCGCCGGCCTGGGTCTTGCCCTGACCTGCGGTCTGGCGGTGGCGCAGTCAACGCAGATTCTGGTTGCCAACGTGCCTCACGATGGCGCCTACATGAAGGCTCGGGAGCAGATCGCCGACCTGTTGGCGAGTGAGAGCCTGGAGAACGTGGACTTCCGGGCGGTGACCTTTGACGAGGCGATGAATCTCATTTACACGACGACGGACAGCTATCTGGAAGGGGCGATCGAACCGCTGGGTGGTATCGAGCTCGCGCGGGAGTACGGGGCGGAGGTGGTGGCGGGGCTCGAGGACCACAAGGTGAGGTACAAGAACGACGATGGCATCGACCTCGTGGGCGACAGGGTTTTCGCGGTGAAGACGGTGGATGAGGCCAGGCAGCTGGGGGAGCTCCTGCGGCGCGTTGCCGAAATCGTGCACCAGGCACGGCCCGGGCACGGCGTGTCGATTCGCAGGGCTGCGGAGAAGGTGTTCGAGACCCTCCTGCCCAGCGCAGGCACCGGCCAGTCGCTGGTGACACAGTACGTCGTGCGCTTGCGGACCATGACCGCCGCCGACCGCAAGCAGCTCATCGAGTACCTCCGGAAGTAGCACGAGCCCTGCCTAGCCCTTTGAGGCAGGCTGTCTCCGCGCAGGAACCTGATACCGGCGGAACGACGCTTGAACGGCTAAGGCGCGAAGAGCGCTAAGACAAGAGAAGGCATGCCCTCTTAGCGAGCCTGGCCCACTTGGCGTCTTCGCGGTTCACAACCAAGCCTCAACAGCGCTCGAGACGGTGTCTGACAGGAGCTTGCCTGAGCGAAGGAGATAGGCAGGGCCCAAGCGCTGGGCCTTCCGATTTGAAGTCCGAGGATGCGCGTGCTGAAGAGCCCGGCAGACGCTCCTGAAGCTACTCCCCGGTTTCAAAGACGGGCTCTACGGTACTCGGCCCTACCTGTACCAGGTGATGCCGTTGCTCCAGGTAATGGCGCGGAAGCCCTGCTTGAGCGTGCCCTTGCAGCAGCCCGGAGCGAAGCCCGCAATGATGGTCTCGGGTCCGACAACGCGTCCCGGAACCTCCCGGTCGGGGAGGATGATGGTGATCTTCGCCCCTTCCTGTCGGATCTCGAGGGGACCGTCCGGCGTCCTCCACGTGCCGGCGAGCGTCGGGCTGGCGGAAGATCGAGGTGGAGTCGGTCTGGCGGGCGCTGCGGTCGTCGTTGTCTGGGGCGACACCGTGGAGGATATGATCGGCGGCTGCGTCAACGGGTGAGGCTTCACCGCTGACGGTGCGGCCTGAGGTTGCAACGCCTCGTCCGTAGCTGCAGCCGTGGCATACCACGGGAGAGGGAAGGGTACCCCGGGTCGGGTCACTGTCCCTGCAATCAGTGTTGCATCGGTGCTGGCGCCCTTGGGGGAAGACACCCACCCCTCCCAGATCTCGACACCCTGCTTGGTGTCGCAGCTAAGGATGAGGTGGCGGCCGACGAGCCGGCCGGTGATTGGATGTCCGAGAGCCGTTCCGGTAAGTACGCCGTCGCCGCCCACCGCTAGCTCGAGGCGTCCGGAAGTGCCGTCCACGTTGACGGTCCACTGGTGGACCCAGGGCGTGGCGGCGGCAGCCGCGGTGGCGGACAGCACCCCAACAGCCAGGATCGCCACGAAAACGAGACGGATCTTACCCATGTTGCCTCCCCGACCTGAGTGTACCCTGGAACCAGGCTCTCCCCATCGCTCGTGCCTGGTCACGTCAACCTGTATTTCGAATGCGGTGGTGACTGGCAGCGAACCACCAAGACGCCAAGCGCGCCAAGAGGGTCTGCTACTTCTCTTCCCGGCGTCCTTTACGGTTCAGCGATCGTCTCACACAGGCCAGGGCACGGAGACCGCCTGGATCAAAGGGTCACGCCAAGAGCTCCGGACGGCGAACATGCGGCGGCCCCGGCACGTGCCGGGGCCGCCTCGGGCTCAGCGGTGCGTGGAGGTTGAGTCAGAATTTATACTGCCACTGGACGATCCAGCCGTCGTCCAGGTATCCCCACTTGCCGGTCCAGTTCTCAGTGTCGCCGCTCGCGAGAATGTAGTTGATGACGATCTTCTGCCGCTGGAGGTCGCGTGCCTTGTAGGCGATCGGCGAGAGGTACCAGTTGACGCCAATGTAGGTGTTGCCGAGATCCGAGGTGCCCTTGGTGGGCGAGTCGGCCGAGGCTTGCTGGTGTTTGATGAGCGCCTGAACGTTGTCGGCCACCATATAGCCGGCGGTCAACGAGATCGTGTTCTGGTCCTGGTCCTTGATGCCCTGGATGTTGTGACCGTTGATGTACTCGGCCTTGAGCTCCCACTTGTCGAACTGAGAGGCGATGCCCACGTCGTACACCGAGTAGTTCTCGGTGTTGGCGCCGCCGGCCTGCTCGGAGATGCCGTACGCCGCCTCGACGTGGAGGGCACGGCCGTGGTCGTAGTGGATGCGGCCGACGTAGGCGAGGGCGTCTCCGAGGATGCTCTTGTCCCAGGTGACAGCCGAGCTGCGGCCGGCGGGGTTGAAGACGCCGATGTCATAGCCCCAGCCGTACCCCTGGCGCTCGGTGCCCATCTCGGTGCCGTCGCACTTCATAGCCTTCTCCTTGGGCTGGCCAATGAGCCGGCCGGAGAGCATGAGACCGAAGTCGCGCTCGAGGACCATGCCCTTGTCGAGAGCGTTGCGCTCGGCGTTGTCAAGGTTCCAGCCGGGAACGGTGAATGACATCCCGAGCGGAGTCTTGATCATGCCGAGGCGGATGAACGCGGAGTTGGACCACTTGTAGGCCACGAACGCGTCTTTGATCATCTTCGGCAGACCGCCCTCGTCGGAGGTGTGCGACTGATTGAAATCCAGAAACAGCTTGCCGGCGATCGGACCGTGGTAGTAGTTGAACCCCACCCGGATCCGCTGCGCCTTGAAGAACAAGCCGCCCTGGGCCGACTGGCCGTCGCCGCCCCGCATCTCGAACTGGGAGAACCCGTAGATCTGAAGCTTGATCTCTTTGTCGCCGATCTTCTCCTTGAGGGTGATCTTGGCGCTCGCGGTTGCCGGCCATAGCAGGGCGACGGCAACCGCCGCCACAACCACCAGGCTCAAGATCCCCAGGCGCTTCCTCGTGCTCTCTCGCTGACGCATAGGATGACCTCCTCCTGTGAGTTGTTGCGGCCCCGGCCCGGCGATCCCGAGGACACGGGGACGTCTCTATTCCAGTCAGGCAGGCAGCAAGTCCCGTGCCAGCGGATGTGGCCGTGATACTAAGATAAGCACTTCAGTCGTAGTGACTTAGATTTACTTGCGAGTCATTCCGAAGTCTGGCACATTACGAATCGGTAACGGACGGCGCGACCCAGACCGGACCGCCGTGGCGATCACGTAACGGTAGGTGGGGGTCCGGGAGCCGGCCTCAGTCTCCGATCAGCGCGTCGACCTTGGCGGCACAGATGAAGTCGTTCTCCGACAGGCCGCCGATCGAGTGCGTTGCATACCGGATCGTGCACGTGTTGTAGCCAACAACCATCTCGGGGTGGTGGTCCTCGCGGTGGGAGACCCACGCGACGGCGTTCACGAAGGCGATGGTCTGGTAGTGATTCTCCAACTGCACGGTCTTCTCCAGCTGGCCGTTGACGATGCCCCAGCCTTCGGCATGGCCGAGCAGGTGCTCGAGATCATGACCCTCCAAAGGCGGCGTCCCGGCAGGAATCGGACGGCATGTCTTCATCAGCAGCTCGTTGTCACACATGCTGAACTCCCTCCAAGGTGCCGATCACCGGTCCGACCGTACCACGGACGCGGTCCCCCCGGGGAACCACGAAGAACGAACCACAGAGGCACAGAGGCCACAGAGAACGCACAGAGGAAGAACCAGAAGGTAAGAGGAGGAGGTCTTTCCTTTTCTTGCGTGATTTTCTCTGTGTCCCTCTGTGTTCTCCGTGTCTCTGTGGTTATCGGTTCTCTTCCAGGGTGGGCTCCGTCGTTGTGAAATGGTGGTGGGAACAGACAGTGCGAGTCGAGGCGTTGTTGAGGGTGAGGTTTGCTGATGATGGCCGTATCAAAGCCGCTGTCAATGCGCAGCGTCGTGCCCGAGATCATGGATCGAGCCGATCTCGAGGAGGAGGCTCATCGGCGAGCGCTCGCCGGTCTGGCGCGCCTGAACTGGTGGAGCGGTGCCGCGCGGCCGTACCGGAAGGTCGTCCGCCGGCTTGCGTCAACGGTCTCAGGGCCGTTGACGGTCCTCGACGTGGCGGCCGGCGCCGGGGATGTGCCGCTCGCCCTCGCCTGGTGGGCCAACCGCCAAGGAATCGACCTTGCGCTCGCCACCTGTGACCGCAGTTGTCGCGCGGTACGCTGGGCCCGCCGGCGGGGAGAAGCGGCCGGGATCGAGATCGATGCCTTCGTCCACGACGTCGCCAAGGACGACCTCCCGAAGCGGTACGACATCGTGACCAGCTCGCTGTTTCTCCACCACCTGTCGCGCGACTCAGCCCTGGAGGTCCTAGCCCGCCTAGCACTGGCGGCCCGGTGCGTACTGGTTGTCTGTGACCTCCGGCGATCACCGGGCAGCCTCGCGCTGGCGGCCGTCGCCAGCCGCCTGCTGACGAGGTCTCCCGTGGTTCACGCCGACGCCGTGCTCTCCGCCCGGGCTGCATTCACTCCCGAGGAGGCCGGGCTGTTGGCCACGGAGGCCGGCCTCGAGGGTGCTACGGTAGAGCGGTGCTGGCCCCAGCGCTACAAGCTGACCTGGTGGCGGGAGTGAGCCGGGGTACCGGTTCCCGAACGGTGTGGGACGCCGTCGTGGTCGGCGCCGGCGTCGCGGGCTGCGTCGCCGCTCACGCTCTGGCACGGCGTGGCTTTGCGGTCCTCCTCGCGGAGCGGGACCGCATTCCCCGGTTCAAGGTCTGCGGCGGCTGCCTGAATGCGGGAGCACTTGCCGCACTCGAGGGCGTCGGTCTCGGGGACCTGCCGTCACTGGCTGCTGCGCCGCGGCTCGAGCGCCTCGAGCTGGCAGCCGGTGGACGGGTCCGGAGCCTTGCGCTGCCGGGCGGGGTCGCGGTTCGCCGCAGCCACCTCGACGGGGATCTCGCGGCGGCAGCCGCGGCGGCAGGTGTCGAGCTCGCCGACGGTGTTCGCGCGGAGCTGGGCTCGCTCGCCAATGGTCGACGCGAGGTTCACCTGGCGGGCGGCACGGGGCGATGGACGGTGGAGGGCCGGGTCATCCTCGCGGCCAGCGGCCTTGGTGGTGGCTTTCTCGCCTCCGAGCCCGTCCTTCGGGCGAAGGTGGCGCGCAGCTCTCGTCTCGGCGCCGGCACGGTGTTGGAGGACGATGCCTCGCCGCCTCAAGACGGGACCGTTCGGATGTCCCTTGCCCACGGCGGCTATGTCGGAGAGGTCGCCGTCGACGGCGGAGGTCTGGTCGTCGCAGCCGCCCTCGCCCCGGGCCTCGTCCGAGAGGCGGGCGGCGTCGGGAGGGCGGTGATGCGGATTCTGGAGGCCGCGGACCGGCCGGTGCCGCGCGGCCTCGCCTTCGCAGCTTGGAAGGCGACGCCACGGCTCACCAGGGCTGTGGCCCGAGCGGCAGCCGAGCGGGTTTTCCTGGTCGGCGATGCAGCGGGCTACGTCGAGCCGTTTACCGGCGAGGGAATGGCGTGGGCGATCGAGTCGGCGCTGGCAGCAGTGCCCTACGCGGACGCAGCGATCACCCGATGGGAGTGGGGAGCCGCGCATCAGTGGACAGCGGAGCACCGCCGGCGCTTCGCTGCCCGGCACCGGCGCTGTCGGAGGCTTGCCCGTGCCTTGAGGCACCCGCGGCTCGTGAGCGCGGTCCTGTCGGTGATCGACTGTGCGCCGGCCATCTCAACCGCGCTGGTGCACCGCTTCGTGGCGGCGGGGGTAAACCCGTGAGCGCCGCTCTCATCGGCCTCGGTACAGCAACCCCGGAGCGATCCGTCGCCCAGCAACGGGCCGCAGAGCTTGCCGCGGCCTATGCTCCCGGGGGCGCTAATGAGCAGCGCCTCCTGCGGATGCTCTACCGGCGGACCGGGGTGAGCAGGCGAGGCAGCGTCATCCTCGACGGGCCGCCCGACGCGCCGGGCCCGGGCCGTCTCTTCCCGTCGCCGGTGGACGACGGGGATCGCGGGCCGGGGACTCGCGCGCGCATGGAGGTGTACGAGCGTGAGGCTCCGGCTCTCGCCCTCGCGGCGGCGCGCGCGGCGCTGGCCGACGCCGCCCTGCCGCCGGAACAGATCTCGCATCTGGTGGTCGTGACGTGCACCGGGTTCGTGGCGCCTGGGCTCGACATCGGGCTCGTCCGCAAACTGGATCTGCCTCTGACGACCGCGCGTGTGCAGGTCGGCTTCATGGGCTGTCACGGCGCCTTCATAGGTCTTCGCACGGCCGCGGCGCTGGCGGCCTCGGAGCCGTCGGCACGAGTGCTCATGGTAGCCGTCGAGCTGTGCAGCCTGCATTTCCAGTACGGTTGGGAGCCCGAGCAGGTGGTGGCCAACGCGTTGTTCGCGGACGGCGCGGCGGCGGCCGTGATCGCACCCGGCGGCGCAGTGCCCGGGGGGCTGCTCCTGGCTTCCCACGGATCGTGGCTGGCCTCGGGTACGGAGGAGGCGATGACCTGGCGGGTCGGAGATCACGGCTTCCAGATGACGCTCTCGGCCGAGGTCCCCAAGCTCATACGAGAGAACCTCCGCGGACAGGTCGTTCCGTGGCTCGGCGAGAGTCAGCTGACGCTCGCGGACGTGGGAGCGTGGGCGATCCACCCGGGCGGCTCACGCGTCGTGACTGCCGTGGGTGACGCGCTCGATCTGTCCCCGGAGGCGCTGGCGGTCTCACGGTCGGTTCTCTCCGACCACGGCAACATGTCGTCACCGACCATCCTCTTCGTCCTCGATCGCCTGCGGCGGGCCCATGCGCCGCGGCCGTGGGGCGCCCTCGCCTTCGGACCCGGGCTGACGACCGAGGCGCTGCTGCTCTACTGAGAGTGCGCCCCGGGCGTACTGGTCTGTTGCGCTCGCGCTGCCTCCCTGGCCGCGGCCTTCTCACCCTTCTTGCGGCGGTTGCGGATGAACCAGGAGACAACCTTCGAGGACTTGACGCCGCGCACGACGCTTTCCATGTCCTTGTACATCTGCGGGTCGTTGATGAACGCGCCGGCGGTTCCGTCGCCGCGGTCGAGCTTGTCGGCCACCGACCGCAGGCTCTTCGTGAGCCCGTCGAGATCCCCGAGGAAGTCGTCCGCGTACTTCCGGTCGCGCAGCAGGCGGGGCAGCGTGCCCTGCCCGGTGGCGAGCTCCTCGCCGGCTGCGGCCAGTGCCTCGGAGGCCCGGTGAATGGCGGCGAGCGACTCGCGCAGGCGGCGGGCGCCCTCGGGATCACGCAGCAGTGCCGCGTACGCGGAGTCGTGCTGAGCCATGTCCCTGGCAAGCCCGGTGGTGACCTCCCGCGCCGCCTTGGCGGCGGCTCCGAGGTCGTCGAACAGGCGCCGCGCCAGCGCGTCGTCGACGACCATGCGCCCAACCACGCCATGACCTTCCTCGATACGGTTCAGGATTCGCTGCAGGCTGGCCGCGCTCGCGGTCAAGGTGGTCCCGATCGGTTTGCCCTCGGTCGGGCCCATGGTGATCTGGCCCAGCACCCCTTCCCCCGCCTCTACGCGCTTGAGGATGACCTTCAAGCTGGTGGAAATGGCGAGCAGGTTCTCCATCAGGTCGGCGCCGCCGGCGACCAGGTGCTCGAGCTCCGGGGGATCTAGGCCGCGAACCAGGCCGCCCTCGAGGACTCGCGGCGAGCTCGGGCTGCCGCCCGTGAGCTTCAGGTACCTGTCCCCGAGCAGGCCGACGGTCTTGATCGACGCGGCGGTGTCCTCCCGGATGCGCTCCGTGTACCGGGCGTCGACCGTGAACCAGACCGAGATCCGGCGCTCCTCGATTTGGGTGGGCAGCTCGATGCGGTCGACGAAGCCCACGGTGACGCCTTCGAGATCAACCGGCGCTCCCGGCTGCAACCCGAGCACATCACGAAACGTGCTGTAGTAGCGGGTGTGCAGGACGAAGAGCTGCTGGCGCTCGCCGATCGTGAAAATACCCACCGCCAGCGCCGCCAGCGCCGCCAGCACGAGCAGGCCGACCCGCAGATTACGCCGTGTTTCGTCACGCATTGCCGCCTCCAGCCGAGAAGAACTCGCGAACCAGGTCCGGGCCGTTCAGAGCCGCGTCCGCCGGCCGTCCCGAGTAGATGAACCGCCCCTCGTACAGGAACGCGACGCGCCCCGCGACCCGGTTGACGAGGGGGATCTCGTGGGTCACGACGACCGAGGTGACGCCCAGCCGCCGGTGGAGTGAGACGATCAGCTCTGCGATGGTGCGGCCGGTCACGGGATCGAGACCGGTGGTGGGCTCGTCGTAGAGAATGATCTCGGGATCCAGCGCCAGCGCACGTGCAAGCGCCACGCGCTTGCGCATTCCTCCAGAGAGCTCCGACGGGTGCAACCCCTCGATCCCCTCGAGCTGGACCATGCCGAGCAGCTCGGCAACACGATCCGGCACCTCTTCCCGAGAAAGCCGCCGATGCTCGAGGATGGGGAAGGCCAGGTTCTCGGCCACCGTCATGGAGTCGAAAAGCGCCCCTCCCTGGAACAGGTAGCTCACGCGCTGGCGTAGCGGAATCAGCTCGCGCTCGTCGAGCTCGGAGACGGGGTACCCGAGCACTTCCACGTGGCCCTGGTCGGGAGCGAGGAGGCCGTTGATCGTCTTCAACGTTACTGTCTTGCCCGAGCCAGACGCGCCGAGGATGGCGACGGTCTCGCCGCGCTGCACCTCGAGATCGACCTCGTCGAGCACGGGCTTGTCCCCGAACGCCTTGGTGACAGCCAGCAGACGGATCAAGCTCTCGCTCATATCACAGACTCAAGAACAGTTTGGTGAGGAAGAAGTCACTCACCAGCACGCAGATGGCGGCCGCGTAGACGGTGTTGGTCGTGGCGCGGCCGACACCGTCCGCCCCGCCGCGTGCGTTGATACCGTTGAAACAACCGATGATGGCAATCAGAAAGGCGAAGAAGACCGTCTTGCCGAGCCCGGAGCCCAGGTCGTTGAAATCCATCAGACGGAACACGTGTCGAAAGTAGAAGGTCGCCGTCGAGTGCTCTTCGAAGACCGAGATCAGGAGGCCGCCGAGGATCCCCATCGTGTCGGCCAGGATGGTCAGGAGGGGAAGCGAGATCAAGGTGGCCCAGACTCGCGGCGCCACCAGCTTCCGAACCGGGTCGGCGGCCATCGAGCGCATCGCGTCGACCTGTTCCGTGACCGCCATCGTTCCGAGCTCGGCGGTGATTCCCGAACCCACGCGGCCCCCGACCATGAGGGCGGTCAGCACCGGCCCCAGCTCGCGCACCAGCGACATCGCCACCACCTCGCCAATGAACAGCCGGGCTCCGAACGCACTGAGGGTGTAGGCTGTCTGCAGCGCGAGGACCATGCCGGTGAACAGCGCCGTGACGTTGGTGAGGTTGACCGAGCCGACGCCGATGCGCTCCAGCTGGCGGATGATCTCGCGGACTTGAAACGGAGGACTTACCATCCGCACCAGGGCCAGCCCGGCAAGCCGCGAGGCTCCGCCCAACAGGACTACAGATCTCCCGACGGGCATGGTTGGCCTCTTCATCGTGCACTCGGATCATAATGGACCTCGGGGTGGGGCTGCAACGCGACGGCCGAAACGATACAATGCTCCTTCCAGAAAGGAGATCGAGCCGTGCAGATCGTGGAAGGGATGCTGGATGCTTCAGGGTTGCGTTTCGCACTCGTCGTGAGCCGGTTCAACCAGGCCCTGACGGCGCGGCTGGAAGAGGGCGCCGTCGACTGCCTGCTCCGGCATGGCGCCGACGAGGAAAACATTACTGCCTATCGGGTCCCGGGGGCATGGGAGATCCCGATGCTGGCTGCGAGGCTCGCCCGCCGCGGTAAGTTCGACGCCGTGATCTGCCTGGGCGCCCTGGTGCGAGGCGGGACCGCCCACTTCGACCTCATCGCCGCCGAGGTGGCGAAGGGGATCGCTCAGATCGGCATGAGCAGCGACGTGCCCCTGTCCTTCGGCGTGATCACTGCCGACACGCTGGAGCAGGCGGTGGAGCGAGCTGGAACCAAGCGTGGCAACAAGGGTTGGGACGCGGCGCTTGCGGCCGTTGAGATGGCACGACTGTACCAGGGGCTGGGGGAGTAGGTGGGAACTCGTCGTCGAGCACGGGAGCTGGCCCTTCAGCTCTTGTACCAGCACGAGCTCACGCGTGAGCCGATCGAGGGGCTCAAGACCGGTTTCGAGGACTGGCAGAGCGCTCCCGAGCCGGCACGGCGCTTTGCGTCGCAGCTCGCCGACGGTACCCTGGCCCATCTCGAGGAGATCGACGAGGCCCTGCGCCGGCAGACGGCGCACTGGCGTCTCGAACGGCTCGCAGCCGTCGACAAGAACATCCTCCGTCTTGCCATGTACGAGCTCCTGTACGATTCCGAGACGCCGCCCGCGGTGGTTCTCGACGAGGCGATCGAGATTGCCAAGCGGTTCGGCGCCGAGGACTCCGCCCGCTTTGTCAACGGCGTCCTCGACGGTTTCTTGAAGACAAGGGTCCCCAAGTCGTGAGGCGCGTACTCCTGCTCGTTGCGTTGCTCGCGGCGGCCCCGTCGGCGGCACAGGAGGCGACCTATCTCGTGCGCGGCGAGCAGCTGCCTGTAGAAACGGTTGCGAACGGCTACCAGCAGAATGTCGTCAGGCTCGGCAACGGCTCGGTTCAAGTCCGCGTGGCAACCCGGATGGGTCCGATCGGAGCACGGGGAGCATGGGAGAGAGGAGCGGCGGCGGGTGGAGTGCCGGCCGGGTTCTGTCTTCCGCGCGAGCTATCGGATTCCCTGCATGACGGAGAGGAGACGTGGCAGGTGGCTACCGGGATCATGCAGTGGGTGATGGAGCGCGTCCGTCTCGATGTTTCCGACGGCGATCCACAGGATGCACTCGCGGTGCTGAGGCGAGGGAGGGCGAGATGCTCCGGGCTTGCCAATGCGACGGTCGCTCTGCTGCGCACCGCCGGCTTCGAGGCACGCACGGTGAGTGGCCTGCTCGTCGGCCACAACCGAACCGTACCTCACCGCTGGATCGAGTGCCGGCTGCCGGGCGCCGGGTGGGTGCCGAGCGATCCGACGCTGGGGCTGTGGGTCGTGACGCCGGGCCACCTTGCCTTCTCGCGGACCGTGGCCGTGCTGCCGGAGGTGACCGTCGTGACAAGCTCACAGGACCATCTCGAGGAGCTGCCCGACCGGCGTGGCGTTCCCTTCCGCCCCAACACGGGTGCCGAGCTCGTTTGTCGCGTCGTGGGGCCGAGGCGCGAGGCCGCGGTGGTGGCCGAGTTGGACGGGCCTGGTGGGACTCGACGCCGAGCCACACTGAACCCTGATGCCAGATTCCTCGGCCTTCTTCCTGGGCGCTGGCGCCTGACAGTGACGTCCGGAGGGCAGGTGGTCGAGCGTCGCGCCTTCATCCTCAGGAATGGGGGGGCGAGCAGCTATGCCGTTCACCTGCCGGCGGACCCGGAGGTCGGATGATGCGACGCAAGCTGTCAGGCGACCTCGCCGATCTCGGTCCGAAGACCGTTCTCCGGCTTCTCGCGGTAACCCAGCCGAGCGGCGTTCTCGAGCTCGACACCGATGCGGGCTCGTTGAGCCTCGAGATCACGCGCGGCAAGCTCGCTGAACCGGCGCCGGGGGAGATGCAGCAGCTACGGGCAGTCTTCACCTCGGCCATCGGTGAATTCAAGTTCGAGCCCGCAGAGGCGGGGCGGGAACCGGAGAAGGCGATCACGCTCGGTGATCTGCTGGAGATGCTGCGGCCCGAGGGAGATCGGGCCGCCGCCTTCGCCTCCGACCTCGACCTCGACTCCTTGATGGCGGACCAGATCGATGATGAGCGCGCCGCCGCGGCCCCGATCCATCTCCTCTCGGTCGGCGCACCGGACAACCCGATCGAGGACCTGCTGGCCGACCTCGAGGCGAACGCTCCGGAAGAGCTCCTGTTCGCGCAGGTCGGCGTGGTCACGCTCGACCCCAGACCGTGGCGGGGGACGCTTGAGGCGACGTGGCGCCGCAGGGGCTGGGAGCTGCAGCTGTTCGGAACACTGGAGGAGGTCAAGGCGGACGGTCTGGACGTATTGTTGATCCACCACCGTCTCTCCTCGACCCGCGCCGGTCACGAGGGGGACTGGCTCACGCTCGTTGAGCGGGAGGCGCCGAAGGTCCCTGTGATCTGGATCGGGCCGCTGGGTGACACGGTGTGGGTGCACCGTCTTATCGATGCCGGTGTCGCCTTCCTCATGCCTCCTCCTCAGGGGGAGAGCGGTGAGGCCTGGCAGCGCTTCCAGGGCGCCGTGACGACCGTTGTCGACCGTTACCTGGCCCTCACCGCACGGGCGGAAACGGGGGGGGTCTCGGCGGCCGTGGCCCAACTGGTCGACTCCCTGCTGCACGAATCGGGGCGGGAGCACGGGCTCGGACTGCTGCTGCAGGTCGCGGCGGGCCACTTCCAACGAGGCGCTGTGCTCGCCGTGGAAGATACGTGCATTCGCTGCCGGGCGGGGTTTGGCTATCCACTGAGCCCCGGCTCGGCTGTCCTGCCCCGGGGCGTCGGCCTCATCGAGCGCGTGGTCCGGTCACGCGAGGGGGTCATCGGCCTCGATGCCGACTCCGGCGGCGCGTTGCAGCTCGCCCGGGTGCTCGGGCTCGGGATCCTGCCGGAGTCTACGGCCATCCTTCCACTGTGCTCCGGAGCTTCGGTCGTCGGGTGTCTGGTGGGCGACGCCGACGGCCAGCCGCTCCCAGAGCTGGGGGAGCTGGCGCTGTTCGCGCGCCGCATCGGTGGGGTGCTGTTCGAAGAGTGAGGCGGCGGGCGCCCCTGGTGGGGTGCTTCCAGAAGTGGCACTGACCCGTGGTCCAGGTGTGGAGCTGTGCCGAACCTTGACAGAAGACCCACAGGAAGCCATACTGATTGATGACCCTGATGTCATTCAAACCCTCACGTTCCCGTGGGGGCGGTGGTCACAGGATGGCCGGAGGAAACGGTTGGGGAGGGGCTGTAACAGGCAGCGTTTCTCCTCGGCAACGGTCTCGTAGAGTGACAGTCTGTGGCTCGAAGGAGGACTCCCACATGGTAACCCTGGCCATCGAACGCAGCGGTTCTGCCGAGCTGACGTACCAGATCGGGAACGACACCATCTCGATCGGTGCGGCGAGCCAGAACGACATTGTGATCCGGTCACCCGGAGTGGCGCCTCGTCACCTGGTGATCCAGAGGAACGGGGATGTGTTCACATTCCTTGTCGAGCGACGGCAGGTTGTCGTTCTCAACGGTGAGCGACGATCCCGCGGCGTGCTGCGGGTCGGGGACCGGCTTCGCATCGGCACCGCGGTGGTCATCTTCAAGGGTTTCGAGAGTGACGAGATCGAGGTGGATGCTCCACCCCCGGAGCAGGTTGTGGAGCAGGAGTCTCCTCATTCCGAGGCGGCTCCCGTCGGGCGTGCGGCCGGAGGCCGTGGGCGGGCGGAGTTGGTGCTGTACAGCGAGCCGAGCCGTATCGCCCAGGCACGACGTAAGATGGTCGAGATCTTCCGGTCGGGGGTGCAGGCGGATCTTCTGCCGCCACTGCGAGCGTTCTTCGAATCGTTCTTCAAGGAAAGGCAGATCATGCTGTCGTGGGTGGACGAGCAGGGCCATTTCCAGCCCATTGCCTCGGTGTGGAGCGGCGAGGTGCCGCGGCTTCCCGCGCGGACGTTCGACGAGCTCGGGCGCGGCGGCCGGTTCGCCCACCTTCACCTCGGAGCGCGCCAGGTGCTGATCTACCCGATCGATCACGGCGCATTGCAGGCGCCGGCCTTTCTGGTCGCCGAGACTCATGCCGAAGCCGTGAACGACGACGAGCTCATCGTGGCAGAGCTTGCTCGCATGCTCGCCATTCACTGGGAACGAGTCGAGCAGTCAGGGAGCCTCTACGGTCCATGGGAGATCGAGGCCCGACAGACCGTGGAGCAGCGGCTACCGGGAACCTCTCACGCCATTCGGGTCCTGCGTGACGGCGTCCTGCTGGCCGCCCGCTCGCCCCATCCGGTGCTGCTGTGCGGCGTGCCCGGCTCGGGCCGGATGACCTGTGGGGCGCTGATCGCATCACTGCACCCGACCGGTCCGCTCCAGGTGCATGTCTTCCAAGGCCGCGATGCCGACCCCTCCACACTCCGCGGCGAGCTGTTCGGAGCGATCGAAGGGGATCCGCTGGGGGGTGGCCTCGTCGGCCGCGCCCGTGGCGGCGTCCTGGTTGCCCGCGATGTTCACCGGCTGCCGGTCTCACTGCAGCGGGAGATGACCGCAGCGATACGCTACGACGTCGAGAATGGCTATGGTCCGTCCGTGCGGTGGATGGCCACGACGGGCGAGGACGCCCTGGCTCTCGTGAACGAGGGCCTGCTGGATTCCGAGCTCTTCAACCTCTTTCAGAAGCACTTGACGCGAGTCCCGTCGCTCCACGAGCGGCGCGAGGACCTGCCATTGCTGATCGTTGGGCTTCTGGACTCGCTGGCGACGGAGCAAGGGAAGCGTGTGCGCGGCATCGAGCTGGAGACTCTGAACTCCTTGCTTCTGCATCCGTTTGCTGGCGAGATGGCCGAGCTCGTGGCCGAGGTACGGAGGCTGGTGTCGGCGACACCGGACAGCGAGATGGTGCGCGGACGGGTCCCGATCACGGCGCCCACGCGGGCGGCCGGTGACGAGGCAACCGAGGACCTCATGTCCGGAGCGGACCTCCTCACCCTCGATGACCTGAAGGTGGTGATCCCGGGCATCGAGCGCATCATTATCGACCGCGTTCTGAGACGAACCAAGGGAAACCAGAGCAAGGCTGCCAGGGTCCTGAACCTCTCCCGAGGCGCACTGATCGCGAAGACGAAGGAGTACTCGATCCCGGACTATCGCTACTTGCGCCGGCGCTGACGGTTTGCACCTTCGGCTGGCTCGGCGACCCGCTCCGGTCGCACCAGCGCGATAATGTGGTCCCAGTTGAAGCCGAGCCAGATCAGGAACGGTGCGCTGAACCGTCCCGGCAGGTCGGTAAAGTACTGCCAGAACCCGTAGAAGTTGCGAGCGAAATCCGAGTAATGCTGCGTGCTCCATGCCCCGAGCATGGTGGCGTAGGTCATCTTGACGTGCAGGACGAGATTGAAGGTCTGGACCGCGTAGAGCACGCTCCACCCCATGACGAGCCGTCCCAGCTGCTGTCGCGAAAAGGGTCGAGGCAGGGCGAAGAACAGAGCCAGCAAAACGATCGTATTGAAGTGGACCTGTGTGAGGGGGAAGGATGGTACTGCCGAGCCAGCCAGCAGATCTGTGCGGGCGATCTTGACGGCGTGGGCGTCGACCACCAGGCGTGTGACCTTCGGGTACTCGAATGCCCGCAGCAGCAACTCGCTGAAGCCGGCGACCGCATGATCGAGCACCGGCCGTAGGAGCAGCCAGAGCACCATCGCAACCACCATGGCGACCGGTAGCCGTAACAGGAATGAGCGAAGGCGGTCAGCTGCGCGCATCGCGGATGCCGCCGAAGCGATGCGCCCACAGCAGCCACAGGGCAACACCGGTGAGGATGACGATCGTCTGCCAGATGAAGATGTGCGACTCGCTGAAGTACCGAGGAACGAGAGCGCCGATGTAGTACAGCGAGACGATGCGAACGAGGTTGAGGAGCTGGATCGCGAGGCTGCCCGCGACCACGCCGATGGCCTTGTGCAACCACCGCGCCGGGAACGCTAGGACGCCGGCAACGAAGATCAGGGTTGTGATGAGCCCGTTGCATCCGTTGTAGATGGTGACTGCGAAGCGGGGGGATGCAAGCCTGCAGCCTGTGACGGTGATGCTCTCACCGAAGAGGGAAAGCACCGACCCCGAGACGCGTGCGATAAAGCTGGTGTAGGGGAGGACGATAGCATCATTGATCGGTTTGAGCGCGATGGCCGCGAATCCCACGCTGAGAATGAGGAAGAACAGGATCAGGAAGCGGATCTCGGCCCTTTGCCATAGCTGTTTCAATCGCATCTCGTCTCCGTTCGGACGACCGACGATGACGGTGTCGTCGTCCAGTATTCTAGCCTGCATCCCTCATCGACGATCGTGGCGAGAGATCAGGGTCAGATGTCTCTCAGGGCGCCGTGGAGCTCGCGTCCGGAGGGGAACCGTCCGCCGGGCTCCTTCTCCAGGCAGCGCAGGAGAATGCTGCCAAGACCCGGGGGCAGCTCCGGGTTGAGATCGGTGGGGACGGGTGGAGGAGTGTCGAGGTGAGCCTCGATGACGTTGCCGCGGGCGAACGGCGGACGTCCGGTGGCAAGGTGGAAGAACGTTGCACCCAGAGAGTAGATGTCGCTCTGCGGTGTTGGCGGCTCGCCGCGAATCTGCTCTGGCGACATGTAGAACGGCGTGCCGCAAATGCCTCCAGATGGTCCGGCGTCGGAGTCGAGGCGCGCCGCAATTCCGAAGTCGAAGATCTTGACCCGGTGGTCGGCCGTCAGCAGGATGTTCCCCGGTTTGAGATCGCGGTGGATGACGTGATGCTCATGGGCGTATGCCACCGCCTCCGCGAGCTGGAGCAGGATCGGCAGCAGGTTCCCGCGGATCCGTTCCGGGTTCGACCGGAGGAGCGTATCCAGCGGCTCGCCGCGAACGTACTCCATGGCAATGAGGTAGCCGCCAAGGCCGCGTTCGAAGTCGTAGACAGTGACGATCGCCGGGTGGTTTAGAGTCGCCGCCGCTTTGGCCTCGCGTTCCAGCTGAGCGACCTCTTGAGCTGCGGTCGCCCGCAGGACCTTGACCGCCACGATCCGCTCGAGACGAGTGTCGCGTGCCTGGTAGACCACACCCATGCCGCCACGGCCAAGCTCGGTCAGAATCTCGTACCTTTCTCCTTCGGCCGAGGGCATCGCGGGCCCGGCCGCATGCCTGACCGCCGGCGGCCGTGTCGCCGCAGGCCCGTGAGTCGTCACGAGCTCCTGGACTCGCCGTTGCAGCTCCTGGGCAGGGGTGTAGGCATAGTCGGATTCCAGGATTCGTCTGATGTGAGCCTGAGCCTCGGCGACATCGCCGGCCTCCAAGAGGAGGCGTGCGAGTGCGGTCGCCGCCTCGAGCCGTCCCGGTTGCAACGCGACCCCGACGACGGCTCGCTGCAGGCACGCGATCGCCTCGTCGAGGCGACCGTTCGAGCGTAGCTCCTCGGCCATATCCAGAATGACATCGGGGATATCGGGAACGGGACCGGGGTGCTCCCGCAGCAGGGCGGCGGCCTCCTGAAGCCGGCCGGCCCGGTGCAGCTCGGTGAGGGCCTCTTGGAGCCGGCCGATGCGTGCCAGACACCTGGCTATGGCGACGCCATCTCCCAGGCGGCGGAAGATGTTGAGCGCGCGCTCGTCTTCCCCCGCCAGCTCGGCGCAGTGGGCGGCCTCGGCCAGCTTGCCGTGTAGCTCGAAGACATCACTCGCTTCCCCCCAGCGGCCGAGTCGTTCGAGGAGTGGACCGGCCAGGTCCCACCGCTGACCCTGTACCGCCAGCTCAGCGGCGTCGGCTCGACGATCGCGGAGAATCAGCCAGTCGACCGCCTCCTCGAAGCGGTCGAGATCCATGAGGACCTGGAGGTACTCCTCCTCCATGCCGAGCTGTTCGAGGCGCGGGAGGAGCTTCTCAGCGACCGCGTTCGCTCGTTGCCTGGTCTCCACCGCGTCGGCGGAGCGACCTCCGGCCAGTTGGCGATCGCGGTCGCGAAGACGAGCGAGCTGCTGCAACCTGAGCTGAGCAGCTTCTCTCAGCCGGCCTGCCTCGTCGAGTGCCTGGGCCGCGCCGGTGAGGTCTCCGGCACGGACGAAGCTCTCAGCGGCTCGCAGTGTGTCACCGTGAAGGAGCCATGCCTGGGCGGCGTTCCGCCAGTTTGCCTCGGCCTCGGCGAGTCGTGCCGTGAGCTCGTGATTTCGGGTGATCTCGGCGGCGCGGCGAGCGGCCTCGAAGTCGGATGTTGACGGGTTGATGCGGCCGGCCGCTAGGGCTGCGACGGCCGACCGGACGGCGCGCATCGGCTCCCCGGCGCGCAGCCACGGTGCCACGGCCTCGCCCAGATTACCCTTGTCGGTCAGCCACTGCGCCAGGGTCTGGTAGCAGCGTCGTGCCTGTTCTTCAGCTCCACAGCGCGAGTACAGACGTGCCGCTTCCTGAAGGTGCCGGCCGCCGGCCTTGCGGAGCAGTTCTGCGGCCTCGCGGTCCCGGCCCAGCTCGAGGCTGACGCGTGCGGCTTCCGTCCAGGCACGGCCCCGGGTGAAGGCGGCGAGTGCCCTGCGGCGAAAGCCGGAGCGCAGGTAGAGGTCGCCGGCGCCGCGCCAGTCCCCACGGCGCTTGAGTCGTCCCGCCATGCGGACGTTGGCATCGCGGTCCCCGATGAGACGTACCGCGCTCCAAATGAAGAACGCCAATGCGGTGATATTGCCCACCACGGCCAGGCCCGGCTGGAGGCGGGAGAAGGCCCAATCCGGGAGGCTCTCACGGAGCCCCGGCAGCCACAGTGAGAGAGCCGAGAGGTTGGTGACGACAACGACGATGCCGCCTGTGATGAGGGGCGGGAGCCATCTCCTTCGGGTCTGGTACGGCACGGCGAGTGCGAGGAGAGCGAGCAACGGTACCGGTTCAAGATGACCCACAGACCGCATTCTAACCTTTCAGACCGGATCGTCCACTCGGGAGGTGAGAGTGTGAGGAGGGGCCGCCCACCCATCCGGTGGTGGAGTGACGGAGGGAGAAAGACCTCCGCTCACCCGGCGAAAGCAGCCGCAGACCGCCCTGACCACCGCAAGCTCGCTCGTGGGAGTTGAAATTTTATAAGGAATCGCTCATATTTCTGTCTCGGAGGAAGAGGTGGAACGCGACTACTACAAAACCCTCGGCGTAGCGCGGAAGGCGACCGCAGCGGAGATCAAGAAGGCATACCGCAAGCTCGCCCGCAAGCACCACCCGGACGTCAACCCCGGCAACCCCGAGGCAGAGAAGCGGTTCAAGGAGATCCAGGAGGCCTACGCCGTCTTGTCCGATCCTGACAAGCGACGCCAGTACGACAGGTTCGGGTTCGTCGAGGGAGACGCCGAGGTGCGGTCCCATCCGTTTTCCCGCGCCCGCGGCCGCGGCGAGTGGCGCGAGGCCGGGCCGTTTCGGGTGCACGTGGATGGTCGGGGAGCGGAGGGCTTCGGCGTTGGAGGGTTCGAGGACCTCGGTGATTTGTTCAGTCAGATCTTCGGTGGCGGCCGGGGGGCGTCGGCCGCGAGGCAACCGCGCGCCGGGGCTGACCACGAGACGTCGGTGGAAATCTCGTTCGCCGACGCGGTCAGAGGTACTACCATCGTGCTACCGGTCCAACGTCAGGTCCGATGTTCGACCTGCAGCGGCAGCGGTAACGTCGATGACAAGGTGTGTCAGAGCTGTCGGGGCGCCGGCGTTGTCGTGGCGACCGAGCGGCTGCGGGTGAAGGTCCCGGAAGGCGTGCGGGACGGTTCCAAGGTCCGGGTTGCCGGCAAGGGCACCGAGGGTACCGCTGGAGCTCGCGCCGGTGACCTCTACGTGCGAATCAGGGTCAAGCCGCATGCGTTTTTCAAGCGAAAGGGCGATGACGTCCTCACGACCGTGCCGGTGACCTTCACCGAAGCGTATCTCGGGGCGAAGATCGAGATGGGGACCATCCACGGCCCCGTACGTGCCACGATTCCGCCGCGGACCCAGTCCGGACAGACCTTTCGCCTCCGTGGCAAGGGTGTGCGCAACCTCAAGACGCGCGCCTACGGCGACCACCTGTACACGGTTGAGGTCGTAGTGCCGAGGGTTGTCTCCCCGGTGGGTGAGGAGGTTGCGCGAAGGGTTGCAGACCTCTACACCGAGGAGCCCCGCGCCAAGCTCCCGAAGAACCTCTAGGAACCCACCCGGAAAGAGGGGAAACGGGAGACGGGAAACGCTCCCCCGCCCGCCCAAGAGGGTGAGGAGTGAAGGAGTAAGGGGACCCCCACCCAAAGAACGCGGCTGTATCGCGCCCCGGAGCAGGGTGCGTTCGGTGGCACGTGCCATGCTTCGAGGTTTCCTGAAGATCCGTGTCCCTATTCGGCGCGTTGGCAGGAAACCTCGAGCGTGGCAATGCACGGGGAGGGCGATTGTGCCTGTGGCTTCAGCTGTGATGGAGGCGCCTCGTTGCCTGTCCGGAGCGGGCCGTGAGAGCGATGATCCGGTGGAGATCCTTGCCCGCTCCGAGGCAGGTGACGACGGGCGTCTGCAGAGCAGACGTCCGGGCGCCGGAGCTCCAGAGGAGGGCGTGCGCACTCGGTCCCTGGCGGGCAGAGAACGGTCCCTTGGCGCGGGCTAAACGGTACGCACCTCTGGCCAGCGTCTGCGCGCCCAGCGCACCCTGAGGAGGAAGAGGTACCGCGCAGGGCCGCGCAGCCGGTCCGGCAGCAGGACTCCGTCGAGGTGATCGAGCTCGTGGCAGAATGCCTGTGCCAGAGTTCCGTCGGCCTCGATCTCTCGCCCTTTGCCGGCCTCGTCCTGAGCCGCCACGGTGACACGCGAGGGGCGGGAGAGGGTGGCGTAGAGACCGGGAAACGAGAGACAGCCCTCCTCGAGGCGTCGCGTTTCTGCCGATGCCACGAGCCGTGGGTTGGCCAGGACAATCACCCCGTCCGGGTCCCTTCCCGCCGAGAGATCGACTATGGCCAGCCGCAGATTGATACCGATTTGCGGCGCCGCGAGCCCGAGACCCGGAGCCGCCCAACATGACTCGCGCATGTCGAGCAGAAGCTCGTCAAGATCCCTTCCGAAGCTCTCTACTGCGGCGTTCTCGGCGACCAGCCTCTGATCGCCGTAGAGCAGGATCGGACGAACGGCCACCTACTCTCCCCGCATCTGACGGATCACCGCCTCCACAGTTTCATGAGCGCGCCGCTCGTAGAACTCCTCGAGGGTCGAGCGGACCTCCGGGTGCTGCGTGGCAATGCGGTCGACCGACCCCTTGTCGAGCTCGATCGCGATGACCTGGTTCTTCGCGATGATCGTCGCGGTACGGGGCTTTCCGGTGAGCATCGAAACCTCTCCGAAGAAGTCGCCGGTTTCGAGCTCGGCCAGCTGGATGTGCTCGCCTTGCTCACCCTTGGTGAAGACCTCGACCGTGCCGGACACGATGAGGAACAGGCTGGATCCCGGCTCCCCCTCGGTGACAATGATGCCCCCCTTGTCATACGAGCGTAGCGTAGTCGAGGTCAGGATCTCCTGCAGCGTGTTCGTCTCGAAGGCTGCGAACAGCGCCGACGCCTGGAGCTCTTTGAGCTGATCGGCGGCGGGGCCGGCCGGCTTGTGCTCCCCGCTGTCCTCGTTCTCGGCTCCGTTGGCGGGCTGCCGCAGCTCGATCCGTTGCTCCAGCGGCAGGCGGGTGCGCTTGTCCTCCTCGATCAAGAGCGCAAGCTCCGCGTGCACGTCCTCCAGTTCCGGATCGAGACGGAGAATCTTCTTGTAGAGGGCGATTGCCTTGGCGTAGAAACCGTCCTTGGCGTAGCTGCCGGCTAGCCTGCGGTAGAGAGCGACCGCCTTGGCGCGGTCCCCTGCCAGGCCGAGAATCTCGGCCTGGCGAAGCAGCAGGTTGAACTGGCTCGGGTTACGTTTGAGCTCTTCGGCGACGGCGGCAAGGGCCTTGTCGTACTCCTTGCGCGCCAGGTAGTGATCGAGCTGCTCGAACTTCGGGCGTGAGAGAGAAAACCTCATGCCAAGCACTCCTCCATACGGGCCTGGACGGCCCGGGCTGCCACCCTCACCTTGTCGGTGATGCGGCCGGCGTTCTGTGTCAGCAGCCTGCGATCCTCAACCACCGGGCACCCCCCCACGAGAACGTGCCGGACGTCCCCGGCCGTCGCCCCGAAGACGATCCGTGATGCGGGGTCGCCGTCGGGTTGCATCGCCCAGGCGGTGGCGTCCAGCACGGTCAGGTCGGCACAGTATCCAACCCGGAGCATACCGACCTCCTTCCCGAGACCGAGCGACCGTGCTCCGTCGCGGGTCGCGAGGGCGAGCACAGTCCACGGGTCGATCGCCTTCGGACCGTGGCGGAGGTTGTGCAGGGTTCCGGCGAGGGCCATCTCATGAAAAACCGACAGCCGGTTGTTGCACGGCGGGCCATCGGCGCCGAGCGCCATCCGTACGCCGGCCGCCAGCAGGCCGGGCAGGTCGGCAATGCCGGAAGCGAGCTTCAGGTTCGCGCCCGGACAGTGACAGATGCGAGTGCCGGTGCCGGCCAGGAGGGAGACCTCGTCGGCGGCCAGGTGAACACCGTGCGCCAGCACCACGTCATGCCCCGTGAGCCCGGTGCGGTGCAGGTACTCGATGTTGCCGAGGCCGGTCAGCCGGCGCACCTCCTCGACCTCGCCGGCGTTCTCCGCTGCATGGCTCTGGAGCATCCAACCGTTCGCGCGCGCCAGGGCGGCACAGCCTTCGAGCATCTGACGGGTGCACGACAGTGCGAAGCGCGGCGCAACCGCGTAGCCGAGCCGGCCCCCGGCGGCGCCATGCCAGCGCTTCCCGAGCGCCTCGGCCTCTGCGAGCGAGGAGTCCAGGTCCTCGAGCAGCGCGGCGGCGCCATCATCGCCGAGGTCCATGTGCGTCTTGCCGGAGACCAGGCGAATGCCAAGCGTCTCCGCCGCCTCGAAGACGCGCCCGTGGTCGTGGGTGGTTCCGAAATCGAGGGCGGTGGTCGTCCCGCCGCACAGCAGCTCGGCGATGCCTAGCTCGGCCGCCGCCTCAACGTCGTCGGCGTCGAGCGCGGCCTCGTACGGCCAGGTCCGCTGTCGCAGCCAGTCGAGGAGCTCGAGACCGTCAGCCCGATGCCGGAGCAGCGACTGTATGACGTGCACATGCCCCTGCACGAAGCCCGGCAGCACGAGCCCGTCGGCCGCATCGACGATCCGCGAGGCCGCCACGTCCGCTGCGGGCCCACGCGTGACCTCACTGATTCTCCCGCCCTGAATCAGAACGTCGCCACGGAACCACTCGCGGTCCTGGACCATCGGCACGACCGTGCCTCCGCGCACCCACAGATCGTAACTGCCTTTCATCCAACAGATGGTCTCACCCGCGATGCGACAGTGTCAATCTAGCCCGGGTCATCCGGTCGCGATCTACTACGACCGGCGATACGCCAGCCGGGGCTGTGCTCTGCGCGTCGCGCTGTCCTCAACGACAGGAAGTACGCCTACGTCAGTGCGACACTCAGATCCCAGCCCTGACAGACGTCTCGCCGCTCTCGCTACGATCGCGTCCGGATAACCCGGACTCGAAAACTGCTGCGTGCTCCGGCGCGAGAAAACGCACATCTGACCACCGTCTCACGGATTTCGCTGCGAACAGGCTCTCCGCCCGGACCTGGGCCGCTGTCAGACCTAGCGCTGCCTTGTCACAGTCATTCCCGAGTAAGCTGGGCCGATCCGGCCGCAGGCCGCATAGGATCAGGTGACCGTCTCCGGGGGAGTGAAGCTCGGCATGATGTCGTTGAGGACCCGGACCACGTCGCGGGCGATGACCCACTCCTCGTTGGTCGGTACGACCAGCGCTTTGACGGCTGACTCCGGTGTGGTGATCTCCGCTTCTTTGCCGCGTACCCGGGCGTTCTCGGCGGCGTCGAGCTCGAGGCCCATGAAGCTCAGCCCGTCGAGCGCCCACTCGCGGACCTCCGGGCTGTGCTCGCCGATGCCGCCGGTGAAGACAACGGCATCGACGCCCCCCATTGCCGCGGCATAGGCGCCGATGTACTTCCTGACCCGATAGCTGAAGATGCGGAAGGCGACATCGGCACGCTTGTGATTCTCGCTGCGGGCCGCGAGTACCTCGCGCATGTCCGACGAGACGCCCGACACGCCGTAGAGCCCGGAGTGCTTGTTGAGCATGGTGTTGACCTGATGGAGCGTCATCTCCTCCATCGCTATCAGCCACGGGATGATTGCCGGGTCGAGGTCTCCCGAGCGGGTCCCCATGAGCAGTCCTTCGAGCGGCGTGAACCCCATTGACGTGTCGATGCTGCGGCCGCGGTCGATGGCCGCGACCGAGCAGCCGTTCCCCAAGTGGCAGGTAATGTAGCGCTTGTCGGACCGTTCCCAGCCGAGGATTTGGGATGCCCGGTAGGAAACGAACCGGTGCGAGGTACCGTGAAAGCCGTAGCGGCGCAAATGGTGCTTGGTATAGAACTGGAACGGAATCCCGTACAGGAAAGCGTGGGCCGGCATTGTCTGGTGGTATGCGGTGTCGAAAACGGCCACGTGCGGCACGTCGGAGAGGATGGCGTGGGCAGCGTAGTATCCGCGCAGGTTGGCTGGATTGTGCAGGGGCGCCAGGACGGTACATGCCTCGATCTTGCTGACCACGTCGGGTGTCATCAGGACCGAGGAAGCGAACTCCTCGCCGCCATGCACGACGCGGTGGCCCACGGCGCCGATCTCGTCGGTCGAAGAGAGGATTCCATGCTCGTCATCGACCAGCACCCGGAGGACCCACTCGATGGCGGCACGGTGCTCGAGAATCTCACGGTAGTCTTGATACGGGTGCCGCTCAGGAACCTGGAGCACGAGACGAGAGTCGGAGAGGCCGATCTTCTCCACCTGACCGACGGCCAGAGTTTCGTCCTGGTGGGCCTTCATGCGCTCGAGGTCGGTCTCGATGACCTGGAACTTGACCGACGAGGACCCACTGTTGAGGACCAGGATCTTCATGATGCTCCTCCGCGAGCCGTGCGAGCCGTCAGGCCAGCCCGGGCCGGTCGTCCGGCAACCGGTCCAGGCGGCGACGGTTGACGTCGTAGGTAAAGAACCCGCGGCCGGTCTTGGTGCCGAGGAGGCCGGCACGAACCAGACGCTTGAGCAGCGGGCAGGGACGGAACCGAGCTTCGCCGGTTTCCTGGAACATGTGCTGGATCCAGTTCAGAACACGATCCAGGCCGACGCGGTCGGACCACTCGAGGGGGCCGGTCCGAAAGTCGAAGCCCAGCTTGAGCGCGAGGTCGACATCGGCCGCCGTCGCGACGCCTTCCATGACGACGTGCATCGCCTCGTTGACGAGCGGCAGCACGACCCGCGTGGTCACGAAGCCGGGCATCTCGAATACCTTGATCGGGACCTTGTCGAGCAGGCGGGCGAACTCGACGGCACGCTCGTAGGCGGTGTCCTTGGTGAGCTGGCCGCGGACCACCTCGACGACCCTGGTCGTCGTCACGGGGTAGAGGAAGTGCATCCCGAGGACCCTGCCCGGGTTCTGGGAGGCGGCGGCGATCTCGGTAATCGACAGGGTCGAGGTGTTGATGACAATCGGATGTCCGGGCGGCATCCTGCGATCGAGCTCCTGCACGATTTCACGCTTGAGCTCGAAATCCTCCTGCACGGTCTCGATCGCGAGATCGCATTCCGCCGCGCAGTCGAACTGCGTTACCCAGCTGATGCGCGACAGGATGGCCTTCTTCTCCGCCTGGGTGATGTTGAAGCGTGCGATCTGGTGGTCGAGGGTGGTCTCGAGCGTCTCGCGGCACTCCTGTGCGCGCTCCATCGAAATCTCTTTGAGGCAGACGTTGATCCCCTGCTGAGCGACCTTGGTCGCGATCGAGCGCCCCATCATTCCGGCGCCGACGATCGACACGTGATGAAGTTCCCAGCTCATGGGTGGATTCTAGCATGAGTCGACGCTTTGTGAAAATTTCCACAAGTGAATGCGGCGATGAACAGGGGAGGTGAGTAAGTGATTAAGTCATTGAGTGATTAGGTTCCACCGCCGGGCTCGGAAGTGAGCAGGTGAGGAAGTGAGGAAGTGAGCAGGTGAGGAAGTGAGGAGGTGAGGAGGTGAGGAGGTGAGGAGGTGAGGAAGTCCCGCCCACCCGGCCGAGGGAAACGGAAGACGGGAAACGGGAGACGACCCCCCGGCCGCCGGGGTCTCGCTCTCACCCCGCCAGCTCGCTCTCCCAGTCGGTGTGCGGTGGCCGGTTGAGGACCAGCCACCCCCACAGCAGCTCGCCGTAGCCGACCGCACGCATGCCGCGGCGGCGGTAGAAGGGCTGCAACAGACCGTGGAGCTTGGGCAGGTTGTAGAACGGCACGCCGGGGAAGTAGTGGTGCTCGAGGTGGTAGTTCGACCACAGGAAGAGGTGGTCCCACACCAGCGAGCCCTTGACGAGAGTTCCCCAGCAAGCAGGGTCGTCGGGGTCGATCCGGTAGTGCTGACCGGTGCGGTTGATCGCGAACCAGATCGGAAAGCCGAACAGGAGCGGGACGATGTGGACCTGCAACATGACGGTCGCACCTCCGAGGAGGTAGATGACACACGCGAGCAGGAGGTGAAAGGCGATGGCGGCGTGGCGCTCACGGGCGATGCGGCGCCGCAGTGGCTCGGGGTAGCCGGCGGTTTCGCGGCGGGCGGCGGTGAAGTAGATCGGAAAGAGGGCCGGCGTGAAGTACAGGAGCTTGAGCAGGCGCGAGTTCCGCTTAGGGCTCAGGTGGTGGCGCTTCGGGTCCTGCTTGGCGTCTCCGAGCCCGGCGTGGTGATCCAGGTGCCAGCGCGTGAACTGAGTGGGGGAGATCCCGGTGAGAATGGCGTACGCGAGACCGAGCCGGCGCTCGGCGTGGGGCCTTGTGCCGGGCCAGACCAGGTGATGCAGCACCTCGTGCAGGAGGATCGTGCCGTTGAAGAAGGTGAGACCTTGGAGGAGCGCCAAGGGGATCCACAGCAGCGGGTTGGAGAGTGTCCACAGGCCCCAGGTGCACAGCACCAGCAGGACCAGCTGACGGGTTGCGACGGCGAGGTGCTTCCAGGGCTGCTTGCGGTGCAGCTCGCGTAACCGTTCGTGATCCAGCTCGGCGGCCAGCTCGCGACGAAGGGCTCGTGTCGAGCCGACCCAGTGGCGGCGGGACGGGTCGTGGGCGACTGCGGACATCGATCGAATGATACCGTTTCTCAGGCAACGCCCGCAGCGCCGCCGTGATTCCGGTGAAAGTCCCGGCACCTGCGGCCGTTGTCTGCAACCGGCCGGTACCGTATGATGACGCGATGAAGAAGAGATTGCGGCTGTCGCTCGTTGTCGGGCTCCTCGCCGTGGCGGTCGCGGCCGGCGCTGCAGCCGCGGACGTCCCCGAGTTCCCGAACATCCCTCTCCTGTCGCTGCAAGACGGCGAGACGGTGATGCTGGACACCTTCCGCGGCAGGCCGGTCCTGCTGACCTTCTGGGCCAGCTGGTGCATGCCGTGCCGGGAGGAGCTCCCCGAGCTGCAACGGATTTACAACGAGCTGGCGGGGAAGGGGTTCGTGATGGTCGCCGTCAACGTCGACACGATCCCTCAGGCGGCGCGGGCGTTTGTCGACAAGATCGAGCTCACGGTGCCGATCTACAGGGTGAGCCGGCGCGTGCTCCATGACCTCCGCATCGATCAGCTTCCGACCAGCATTCTGCTTGGGCCGGATGGGAGGATCGTCCACGCCTACATCGGGTACTCTTCCGGGACCACCCAGGACATCCGGCAGCGGGTGCTGAACCTGCTCCAGCCGCACAGCGCCGAACCCCCTCACGACGGTGCCTGAGCGCGGGGTGAGCCGCTTGCCGATGCCCGTCCTGGCGTGCAAGCGACGACTCCGGGTCGCGGCCATCATGGCCGCTGCCGCGCTCTGCCTGGGATGGAGCGCCGCCACGACCAGGTCGATCGCCTGGCACGCGGTGCAGTTCTTTCCTCCGGATCTCGCCCACCAGGTGAGAAAACACCATCGCCGCTACGATGAGGGCATCCGTCGCGGTCTCGCTGCCCCGCCCGCCTGGAGGGCGGGTCCCCCAGGCCTGCTGGCTCCCGCTTTCGTTGACCAGGTGACCCGGTGTGCGAAGGACTTGAGGAGACCGGTGCCGCTGCAGCAGCTGGTAGAGGAGCTGGGCGTGCTGGCGGTGCGGGTGCTGGATGCCAACGACCCGCTCGCGGTATCCCACCTGGACGACCGCGAGCCGTCCTACGGCCGTGCCTACGAAGAGTACGTGAACTCCATCCTCGATCGCCTCAGAATCGTCTACTACAGCCAAGGACGAGGCGTCTCGCTGGGTGGAGGCGAGGTTGATCGCCTGGTGACGACGGCCATGGAGCGGAGCCGCAACCTCTACCCGTTGATCGGGGAGGAGTTCTACCGGACCGGGAGGCTTCGCAGCTGGCGTGCCCTGGACGATCGGTCGGTGACCTTCGGCGTTGCCGGGGTCGCGCTCTCTCACGGAATGACCGACCTGGCCAACCTCGCGGCCGCGATCTGGCACTCGGGTGGGGGGCTGGTGCCGACACCGCAGCCGACGCCGCCGGGCCACGTTGGGCCGACGATCACGGTCGGACTGAGCGGCGGCTTTCCCGAGCGCGAGCGTCCGAAGCAGGGGCAGCCGGCCTTGCCGAAGTCGCGGATCCAGCTGCCGCCACCCTGAGGAGCTTTGGCCGGGGGCCCCGTTCGGCTGCGATTCACGATACGGGATCATCTGTGCGTTTTTCGCTTGTCGCGCGGCTCCAACGTACCTGCAGGTACGCCTGCGCCGTGCTCCGGCGCGAGAAGACGCACATCTGACGCCCGTCTCGCGAATCTCGCTTCGAACGGTGCCCCCGGCCAAGGCTCCAGGAGTGTTTTGAAAAGGAAGACCTTGCGAAATGGTGTCCGGCACCTCTTTGCAGAGGCGTGAAGAGCAGCACCGCTTTCTCGACGGCTCCGAAAGGCGCGCCGATTCGCCCGGCGCTTGCCACTCGGACATGCCAGCTCGCCCTGGTGTCAGTCCAATGGAGCACAGGCGAGGAAGGCTCTGGGTGGGGGTAGGGCTGCGCAAGTAGTGGACCGGGAACCCTATGGTGGAACGGCTTGGGGAGACTTCTCCACGGCTCCGGCGGCCGTGCGGTCGCGCGGCGACCGCCCGTCTCACGATTCCCGGCGGTCGCATTGGCACGAGGACGGATCCACAGCCTCGCAGCGACCGCCGAGAATCGCTCGAGCCTCCTCCCTCAATCCTGAAGCCGTTCTCCGATCGCCAAGGACCGTGGGAGCCCGGGCCACTCCGGAACTCCGGCGCCCGGACGTCTGCTCTGCGGACACCCGTCGCCGCCTGCCCGAAGCGGGCAACGGGCTCTGCCACCGAGCCGCCATCGCGGCCTGCTCCGGGCAGGCAACCGGGCGCCTCCATCGTGACTGTGGCCACACGGGCCAACGCACTTCCCGTGGGTTACTCGTCGCCTCTGGCGACGGTGTCCCTTTGGAAAGCGAGATGACCGTATGGCCAGCCGCCCCCCTCTACGACCCCCCTGGCCACGGCCATGTGCTCGCTTTCCTACAGGGTTACCAAGCTTGAGGTTTCCCGCCAACGCGCCGGCACGGAGACCGCCCTCCAGGAAACCCCAAAGCATGGCACGCCCCGCCGAGCGCACCATTCCTCGAGCGCGCTCCCCCTGCGTTCTCCGGGTGGGTGGGGGACTCCGTCACTCCGTCACTCCGTCACCCGTCGGTGAGTGGAATGCCGCTCAGGACAGCAGGTCAGCCACCTGTGCTCCGGCGTGCTCCGCGTCCTCCATGGAGATCTCATAGTGGGTGACCATGCGGATCCGCGCCGGGCCAAGGGCGTTGGAAAAAACGCCTCGTTCACGCAGGCCGGCGACCAGCTGCGGGGCGGTCAGCGCGGCGCGCTCCGCGAGCGAGAAGAAGACGATGTTCGTTTCCACCGTCGCCGGGTCGAGCTCCACGCCGGGCGCTGCCGCGATGATCCGGGCCAGCGTCCCGGCCGTCGCGTGGTCCTCCGCGAGACGCGGCAGCATCTCGTCGAGGGCGACGAGGCCCGCTGCAGCCAGCACTCCGACCTGTCTCATGCCGCCGCCGAACATCTTGCGGATGCGGCGCGCCTCAAGAACGGTATCGGCGTTGCCCACGAGCAGCGACCCGACGGGGGAGGCCAGCCCCTTTGACAGGCAGAACATGATCGTGTCGCAGCCGCGCGCGAGCTCCGCCGCCGAGATGCCGAGAAAGGCTGCGGCGTTGTGGATGCGTGCGCCATCGAGGTGGACAGGGAGGTGGTGGGCTCGTGCGACCGAGATCAGGTCGCGCATGCGGTCGAGCGGCGTCACTCGGCCGCCGGCGAGGTTGTGGCTGTTTTCCAGGACCAGCAGCCGGGTTGGTGTTCGGTATCCCGTTCGCGGCTGAATCGCCTCTTCCACCTGCCGGGGCGACAGGATTCCCATCGCGGTGGGAATCGGGCGGGGAAGGGCCCCGGACAGGGCCGCCATCGCGCCCATCTCGAAGTTGAAGACGTGCGCTCCGGCCTCGGCGACGACCTCAGAGCCGGGCACGGTGTGAAGGTGGATCGCGATCTGGTTGCCCATTGTGCCGGTCGGCACGAACACCGCCGCCTCACGCTCCAAGAGCTCTGCGGCGCGCTCCTCGAGCCGGTTGACAGTGGGGTCCTCGCCGTAGACGTCGTCCCCGACCTCGGCCGAGGCCATGGCGCGGCGCATCGAGGGTGTGGGGTGAGTGACGGTGTCGGAGCGGAGATCGATGATCTTGGACATTGGGCGATTGTACCCCCGCGGGGAGGGGGGCAAGCACCCGCCCCCGCGGGAGGTGATGAAGTGATTAAGTTACTAGGTGACTAGGTTCCACCACCCAACCAGGGCGCAAGACGCAAGAAGCTGGACGCGAGACGATCCCCACCCACCCGAAGAACGCGGCCGAAGCGCGCTCCACAGCGTGGAACGCTCGCTGACCGCCTTCTCTCTGACAGGAAGCAGGTTAGGAATCACTCCTGAATCTCGCTTGACAAAGATAGCAAGTGAAGCTAGGATTCTGTCTCATGATCCGGGATGGCTCGCCTAACCGCTTTCTTTTCCCAAAATGGACCAACCTGCTGCGACCAGGAATAGTTATCGCCGCAGTCGGCGGTCTCGTCTACGTCACCGTAATTGTCACTTTCGGCTTCTCTCCGAAGACGATCAACGTCGGCTACAAACCGCAGCAGCCGGTGCCCTTCAGCCATCGTCTTCATGCCGGCGAGCTGGGGATGGACTGCCGCTACTGCCACAATACGGTCGAGCGGACGGCGCGGGCCGCAATCCCTCCCACCCAGACCTGCATGAACTGCCACGCCTCGGTGCGGACGAAGAGCGAGAAGCTGACGCCGGTCTTCCAGAGCTACGCGACCGGGATGCCCGTGGAGTGGGTGCGCGTCCACGACCTGCCCGACTACGTCTACTTCAACCACAGCATCCATGTCGACCGGGGCGTTCCCTGCGTCGCCTGCCACGGGCGGATCGACACGATGGACGAGGTTCGCCAGGTGCAGCCGCTCAGCATGGGCTGGTGCCTCGACTGTCACCGGGCGCCTGAGAAGTACCTCAGGCCACCGGCGCTGGTCACCAAGATGGACTGGCAGCCCGACGGTGACCAGATGGCTCTCGGCAGGCAGCTCCGCAAGACCTACCACATCAACCCTTCAACGGATTGCATCACATGTCATCGATGAGCCAAACGACGTCTGGACCGCGGTACTGGCGGAGCCTCGACGACCTCGCCCAGACTCCGGAGTTCCAGGAGATGGTGGGCCGCGAGTTCCCCGGAGAGATCTGGGAGTCAATTCCGCCCGCTACGCGCCGCCAGTTCCTGAAGGTGATGGGCGCCTCCATCGCCCTCGCCGGCCTGACGGCGTGCCGCTGGCCGGCGGAGGAGATCGTTCCGTTCGCCCACCGCCCGAAGGGCTCGGATCCCGGCGTGCCGAAGCAGTACGCGACCGTGATGGAGCTCGGGGGAGCTGCGCAAGGGCTCCTCGTCACCAGCTACGACGGCCGTCCGATCAAGGTCGAGGGCAATCCAAACCACCCCGACAGCCTCGGCGCGGCCTCGGCGTTCGCCCAGGCGGCCATCCTCGGCATCTACGATCCGGACCGCAGCCGCAGCCTCGTACACCGCCAGCAGGGGCAGGAGTTCGCCAAGACCTGGGCCGACTTCAAGGCCTTCGCGGCCGAGCACTTCGCGACCTACCAGAAGCGCCGGGGCCGGGGGCTGGCGGTGCTCGCCGAGCCTTCGTCTTCGCCGACGCTGGCGCGGCTGCGGGCGCGCCTGCTCGAGGCCTTCCCGGAGGCCGTGTGGGCCGAGCACACACCGTGCGCCAACACCTCCGAGCCCGAGGGCGTCGCACGCCTCTTCGGCCGTCGGCTGCGGCCGGTCCTGCACCTGGACCGGGCGCGGGTGGTGGCCTGCTTCGCCGCCGATCCGATCTACGATCACCCCTCGGCTCTCCGGCACGCGCGCGGCTACGCCCAGGCACGGCGCCCGGAAGCTGGTGAGCAGATGATGCGGCTGTACGCCGCGGAGCCGACCTACTCGCTGACCGGCGGCATCGCGGACGAGCGCGTCGCGGTCGCGCCGAGCGCCCTGCCGGCGCTCATCCTGGCCCTGGTACGCGAGCTGACGTCGGTCCACGGGCTGAGTCTGGACGGCGTCGATGCGGCAACCCTGTCGCGCGCCGTGCCACCCGCCGGCAGCGAGCGCTTCGTTCGCCTGTTGGCTCGCGACCTTGCCGCCAACCGAGGCCGGGCGCTGCTGGTGGCGGGCGCGGGAGCGGCGGCCGAGGTCCACGTCCTCGTACAGGCTCTCAACGCCGCCCTGGGTTGCGTCGGCACAACGGTCGACTACATCGCCGACCCCGATGCGGAGTCGCCGGCTCCGGAGTCGATCGCGGGCCTGACGCGGAGCCTGCGCGCCGGCCAGGTCTCGACCCTGATCATCCTCGGCGGCAACCCCGTCTACGATGCTCCGGCCGACCTGGGGCTGGCGAAGCTGCTGGACGGCGTTCCAACCAGCATCCACCTCAGTGGCTACAAGGACGAGACCTCCCGCCGCTGCACCTGGCACGTGCCCGCGGCTCACTTCTTGGAGGCGTGGGGCGACGCCCGCTCGTGGGACGGAACCTTGAGTGTCGCGCAGCCCCTGATCGAGCCCCTGTACGACGGCCGAAGTGCGATCGAGCTGGTGGCGACCATCCTCGGCGACGATCTCGCCAACGGATACGATCTGGTCCGTGCAACCATGCGCGGAATGGCCCCCGCCGGTGCCGGCTTCGAGCAGCTCTGGCACGACTCGCTCAACAACGGCGTGGTGGCCGAGACGGCGTCCGAACCGGTGCGGACCAGCCCCCGGCCGGCCGCCGTTGGGGCGGCGATCGCCGCCGCGGCGGCGCCGCCGGCCCAGGCCGGCCAAACCGGCCTCGAGCTGCAGCTGGTGCCGGACCGCAAGGTCTACGACGGCCGCTTCGCCAACAGCGGCTGGCTGCAGGAGCTGCCGGACCCGATCACCAAGGTGACGTGGGACAACGCCCTGCTGCTGTCGGTCGCCGACGCGGGACGGCTGGGAGTCAAGACCGACGACCTGGTCCGGGTCGAGGCCGCGGGAGCGCACGTCGAGCTGCCGGCGTACGTGCTGCCGGGCCAGGCCGACGGCGTGGCGACGGTCAGCCTCGGCTACGGCCGCGAGGCGGCCGGCGTCGTCGGTGACAGCGTCGGCGCCAACACCTACCGCCTCCGGACGACCGCGGCGCCGCACGTGGTGATGGGCGCCCGTCTGACCCCGACCGGAAGGCAGCACAAGCTGGCCTGCACCCAGGACCACCACGCGATCGATGCGGTCGGCTTCGAGGCCAGGGTGCACCGCCTGCCCGAGCTGGTCCGTGAGACGACCCTCGACAGCTACCTCGCCGATCCGGAGGTCATCCAACACGAGGCCCACCACGCGCCGCTGTTCTCACTCTGGAAGGAACGCACGTACGAGGGTGACCAGTGGGGGATGGCGATCGACCTCAACTCGTGCATCGGCTGCAACGCCTGCGTGATCGCTTGCCAGGCGGAGAACAACATCCCCGTCGTCGGGCGCGAGCAGGTGATCAACGGCCGTGAGATGCAGTGGATCCGCGTCGACCGCTACTTCCGGGGCGAGCCCGAGACCGCCAGCATGTCGTTCCAGCCGGTGCCCTGCATGCAGTGCGAGGACGCCCCCTGCGAGGAGGTCTGTCCGGTAGCGGCAACGCAGCACACCGCCGACGGCCTCAACGCCATGGTCTACAACCGTTGCGTCGGTACCCGCTACTGCTCCAACAACTGCCCCTACAAGGTGCGCCGCTTCAACTTCTTCAACTACCACGAGCACGTGAGCGGGGTCCAGAAGATGATGTACAACCCCGACGTCACGGTCAGGAGCCGCGGCGTGATGGAGAAGTGCACCTACTGCATACAGCGGATCGAAGAGGCGCGCATCACAGCCAAGAAGGAGGGCCGGCCGATTCGCAACGGGGAGATCGTGACTGCCTGCCAGCAGACGTGCCCGAGCCAGGCCATCGTCTTCGGGAACCTCAACGATTCCGAGAGCGAGGTCGCCAAGCTGCGCGAGAACAACCGCGCGTACGCCATGCTCGCCGAGCTCAACGTGCGGCCGCGGACCCACTACCTGGCCAGGCTGCGCAACCCGGGTGGCCCGGCGGCCGCTGAGAACAAGGAGACCGCCTGACGATGAGTGAACCCGCTGTCGACGTGAGTGGGCTCGACAATACGTGGGACGATCCCACGCAGCGGGCGCCGCTGATCCTGGGGGGCCACGACCTCGCCAGCGTGACCGATGCGATCGCCGGCATCGTCGAGCGGCCGCAGCCGCCGAAGGCCTGGTGGATCGCGTTCTCGATCGCCTCGTTGGGGACCATCACCCTGTTCGCGATGGTCGCCTACCTGTTGTGGGTCGGCATCGGCGTCTGGGGCGTCATGATCCCGGTTGGTTGGGGGTTCGCGATCGTCAACTTCGTGTTCTGGGTCGGGATCGGTCACGCCGGGACACTCATCTCCGCCATCCTGTTCCTGCTGCGCCAGAAGTGGCGCACCAGCATCAACCGGTTCGCGGAGGCGATGACGATCTTCGCCGTCGTCTGCGCGGGCCTGTTCCCGGCCATCCACGTCGGCCGTGCCTGGTTCGCCTACTGGCTGTTTCCGATTCCGAACCAGATGAGGATGTGGCCGAACTTCCGCAGCCCTCTGCTGTGGGACGTGTTCGCGGTCAGCACCTACGCCACCGTGTCGCTGCTGTTCTGGTACATGGGGATGATCCCGGACCTCGCCACCCTGCGCGACCGCGCGCGCACCAAGCTCCGCCAGATCGTCTACGGGGTGCTGGCCCTCGGCTGGAGGGCGTCCAACCGCCACTGGCACCGGTTCGAGATGGCGTACCTGCTGCTGGCCGCCCTGGCGACGCCGCTGGTGCTGTCGGTGCACTCGGTCGTCAGCTTCGACTTCGCGGTCGCAATCCTGCCCGGCTGGCACTCGACGCTGTTCCCGCCGTACTTCGTCGCCGGCGCCATCTTCTCCGGCTTCGCCATGGTCCTGACCGTCATCATCCCGGCGCGTCAGTACTTCGGCCTCAAGGAGGTCATCACCATCCGGCATCTGGAGAACATGGCCAAGATCCTGCTCGCGACCGGGCTGATGGTCGCCATCTCCTACGCCACCGAGTTCTTCATGGCCTGGTACAGTGGCAACCCCTTCGAGAGCTTCGCCCTCCTCAACCGCGCCCTCGGTCCCTACGCCTGGGCCTTCGCGATCATGATCACCTGCAACGTGATCGTGCCGCAGGTGTTTTGGTTCCGATCCATGCGCAGGAACCTGTGGGTGCTGTGGATCGGCTCGATCCTGGTCAACGTCGGCATGTGGTTCGAGCGCTTCGTGATCGTGGTGTCCTCGCTGAGCCGCGACTTCCTGCCCTCCAGCTGGGGCTACTACAAGCCGACGGCGGTCGACCTGTTGACGCTGGCGGGGAGCTTCGGCCTCTTCTTTACTCTCTTTCTGCTCTTCCTGCGCTTCCTGCCGATGGTCGGCATAGCGGAGGTCAAGTCGGTCATGCCTCAGGCCCACCTCGACCTCGGCGAGCACGCCGGCCAGGGCGACTACCACGGCGAGATCTCGTACCAGCACGTTTACCCCTACGTCGAGAAGGAGGAGGACGACTCGTGAGCACCGAGATCCCGAGCACCGGCGAGAACGACGTGGCGGCGACGCCGTTCGGGCTGCTGGCGGAGTTCGAGACCGTCGAGGCGCTGGTCCGGGCGGCCGAGCGGGTGCGGGACGAGGGCTACACCAGGTGGGACAGCTACGCGCCGTTTGCGGTCCACGGCCTCGACGAGGCGATGGGCCTGGATCGCACCGGCCTGCCGAGGATCGTCTTTCTTGCAGGTCTCACCGGCTGCATCTTCGGGCTTGTCCTGCAGTGGTGGACGAACGGCGTCAACTACCCGTTCGTGATCAGCGGCAAGCCGCTGTTCGGGCTGCCGGTGGCGATCCCGATCGCCTTCGAGATGACGATCCTGTTCGCCGCCTTCGGCGCGCTGCTCGGGATGCTCGGCCTCAACGGCCTGCCGCGTCTGCACCACCCGCTGTTCAAGAGCGAGCGGTTCCGCCGTGCGACGACCGACCGTTTCTTCATCGCGATCGAGGCCTCTGACCCGATCTTCGACGCCCAGGACACGCGCCGGCTTCTCGAGGACGTGGGAAGTGTGGCCGTCGAGGAGGTGGAGGCGTGAGCCTGATCAAGGAGGTGCCGCGCTGGCTGAAGTACGCGGTGGCCGTGCTGGTGGTCCTGTCGTGGGTGCCGCTGGTGTTCATTGCCCGTGCGCGGACGACGACCTCACGCAGCCCGCGGCTGCACGTGGTGTTCAACATGGACAACCAGCCGAAGATCCGCACCCAGGCGGCGAACCCGATCTTCGCCGACCGGCGGGGGATGAGGCCGCCGGTGCCGGGGACGGTGGCCCACAGCGAAGGCCGGCAGGACGAGGCGTACCTGACCGGCAAGATCGGTGACGGCTGGGTCACGGTCATGCCGGTGCCGGTCACGATGTCGCTCATGAAGCGCGGCCAGGACCGGTTCGACATCTACTGCGAGCCGTGCCACGGGCTCTCCGGCTACGGCGACGGCATCGTCGCCAAGCGCGCCGAAGCGCTCCAGGAGGGCACCTGGACGCCGCCGTCCTCGTACCACACCGACCTCGTCCGCAGCCGTCCGGTGGGCCACCTGTTCAACACGATCACCAACGGGATCCGCAAGATGCCGGCGTACGGACCGCAGATCCCAGTCGCCGACAGGTGGGCGATCGTGGCCTATATTCGCGCTTTGCAGCGCAGCCAGCACGCCACCATCGATGACGTTCCAGCCGACCTGCGGTCGCAGCTGCGATGACTGGGGAGTAGCATGAGGCTTCGCGACATCTCGATCGACCGGCACGAGCTCGGTGATCTCGCCCCGCTCCTTCTGAGGTGGGCCGTGGGCGCCGCGGTTCTCGGTGTCGTTGGGGCGGCCGCGCTGGTCGTCTTCGGCCACCAGAGCATCGGCAGGTTCCTGCAGTCGTACCTGGTCAGCTTCACCTACTTCTTGTCGCTGTCGCTGGGCGCCCTGTTCTTCGTCCTCCTCCACCACGTCACGCGCGCCGGCTGGAGCGTGGTCGTGCGACGTCTCGCCGAGGGGATGGCCGTGCTGTTTCCCGTTCTCGCCGTGCTGGCGGTGCCGATCCTGCTCGGCATGCACGATCTGTACAGCTGGAGCCGTCCGGGCGCGACCGCCCATGATTCGGTCCTCGCCGGCAAGGCCGGCTACCTCAACCCGACCTTCTTCGTGATCCGCCTGGCGGTGTACTTCGCCGCCTGGTGGCTCCTCGGCCGCTACTTCTTCAAGCGGTCGGTGGAGCAGGACCGGACCGGCGACCCGAACATGACCGTCACGCTGACCCGCCGCTCGGCCCCCGGGATGGTCCTGTACGCGTTTGCGGTCAACTTCTGCGCCTTCGACCTCCTGATGTCGCTCGACCCGCACTGGTTCAGCACCATCTTCGGCGTCTACCTGTTCTCGTCGAGCGTCGTCGGCTTTCTGGCCGTGCTGCCTCACGTCACCCACTGGCTGCAGCACCACAAGCAGCTGCTGCACTCGGTGACGATCGAGCACTTCCACGACATGGGCAAGCTGCTGTTCGCGTTCATCGTCTTCTGGGCCTACATCGCCTTCTCCCAGTACATGCTGATGTGGTACGGAAACATGCCGGAGGAGACTGAGTGGTACCTCAAGCGGCAGACCGGCGGCTGGACCTGGGTCAGCCTGCTGCTCGTCTTCGGCCACTTCCTGATCCCGTTCCTGGTCCTGATCTTCCGCGGCGCCAAGCGCAACGTCCACGTGCTGCTGATCGCCTCGGCCTGGGTCGCCCTCATGCACTGGGTCGACATCTACTGGCTGATCGTGCCGGAGCTGAGCCCGTCCAAGGTCTCACTGGGCCTGATGGACCTATTCTGCATGCTGGCGGTGGGGGGCGTCTACGCTGCGGCCTGGGTGCTGAAAATGCGGCGCCACTCGCTGGTTCCGGTCAACGACCCTCGTCTCGCCGAGTCGCTGGCATTCGAGAATGCGTGAGGAGGGGAGCAGCATGGACTCCGCAGGCCCCGATCTCCAGTACACCGAGCGCGATGCTCCGGACGTGGCCAAGATCGCCATCATCGGCATTGTCGGCGCGCTGATCCTGTTCGTCATCATCGTCGGCCTGCAGGCGCTGTTCTACGACATGGAGACCAAGGAGGCGGCCCGCAAGCAGGTGGAAAGCCCGCCGATGACGGTGAGCCAGCTGCGGGCGCAGCACGAGGAGCAGCTGACCACATACCGCTGGATCGACCAGAAGGCGGGCGTCGTCGCGATCCCGATCGACCGCGCCATGAAGCTGGTGGTCGCCGAGTCCTCCAAGTCTGAGTAAGTGGAAATCCGAGTGCGAGCTCGTGTGTTATGTCGACCGGGAAATGAGACTGTGATTAAATCAAAATCTCTGTTTGTCGTCGCTTCCGTGATGCTCATTGCCGCCTCGGCCGCGGCCCAGCAGCCCGCCACCTCGGCGAGCACGGTCCCGGACGAGCTCAAGGGCGTCGGCGTTACCGAGCACCTCAAGGCACAGGTGCCGCTGTCGCTCGAGTTCACCGACGAGAGTGGGAAGACGGTCAAGCTCGCCGACTACTTCCAGGCCGACCGGCCGGTGATCCTGACCCTCAACTACTACAGCTGCCCGATGCTCTGCACCCTGCAGCTGAACGGTCTCACCGAGGGGATGAAGGGGCTGTCGTGGGGCCCGGGCCAGGAGTACGAGGTGGTGACCGTCAGCATCAACCCGCTCGAGACCTACCAGCTCGCAGAGGCCAAGAAGAAGACCTACATGAAGGAGCTGCAGCGGCCGTCGGCGGGAGCAGGGTGGCACTTCCTGGTCGGACGCCAGGATGAGATTTCGAAGCTCGCCGACGCCGTCGGCTTCGGCTACCGGTTCGACAAGAAGACCGGGCAGTTCAACCACGTGGCGGCCCTCACGCTGCTGACGCCGGATGGACACATCGCCCGCTACCTGTACGGGATCGACTACCCGAGCAAGACGCTCAAGCTGGCGTTGCTGGAAGCATCCCAGGGGAAGATCGGCTCGACCATCGACAAGATCATCCTCTACTGCTGCCGGTACGACCCGACCAGCCGCCGCTACACGCCGGTTGCCAGGAACATCATGCGCCTGGGGGGAAGCTTCACGGCGGTTGGCCTGGCCCTTGTTCTCGGGACGCTCTGGGTGCGGGACCGCCGCCGGCACAAGAACCAGCCGGACTCCGACCCGCAGGGAACCGACACCTGATGACGACGCTGCTGCACTGCGCGCTCCTGGCCCTGACCGCGGCGCCCGGGAAGCCGAGCTTCCTGATGCCGAGGGAGGCATCGACGGTGGCCGGAGAGGTGGACCACCTCTTCTACCTGGTGCTCGGCATCTCGGCCTTCTTCTTCCTCCTCGTGGTCGGAATCATGCTGTACTTCGTGATCCGGTACCGCTACCGGGAGGGGGTCGCGGCCGAGAAGACGGCGACCCACAACACCGCGCTGGAGGTGACGTGGACCGTCATCCCCCTGACCCTGGCGCTGGTGATCTTCGCATACGGCTTCAAGGGGTTCATCGATATCGTGACGCCGCCGGCCAACGCTTACGAGGTCCTGGTGACGGCGCAGAAGTGGTCCTGGCAGTTCACCTACCCGAACGGCTACGTCGACAAGGACCTGCACGTGCCGGTCAACCGGCCGGTGCGTCTGGTCATGCAGTCGCAGGACGTGATCCACAGCCTGTACGTGCCCGCCTTCAGGATCAAGCGGGACGTCGTTCCCGGCCGCTACAACAAGGCCTGGTTCCAGGCCACGACGCCGGGCGAGTACCAGCTCTTCTGCGCCGAGTACTGCGGGACCGGGCACTCGACGATGCTGGCCAAGGTGATCGTCCACCGCCCCGGCGGCTTCGACACGTGGCTCGCCGATGCCTCGAACCTGCTCAAGACGATGAGTCCGGTGGACGCGGGCCGCCACCTGTACACGGTCAGGGGGTGCGCACAGTGCCACTCGATCGACGGCAGCGGCAAGACCGGACCGACCTTCAAGGGGTTCTTCGGACACAAGGTGGTGCTCTCCACCGGCCAGGCGATCACCGCCGACGAGGACTACGTTCGTGAGTCGATCCTCGATCCGCAGGCCAAGGTCGTGGCCGGCTTCGAACCGGTCATGCCGACCTTCCAGGGACGTCTGACCAACGAGGACATCACGAGCATCATCCAGTACCTGAAGAGCCTCTCGGCCGGCCCCAAGGGCGGCGGTGGGAAGTGAGGAGGAGTCGATGACGAGTGTCAACCCGCCCCCGCCCGGAGAGGGCGCGGCCGCGGCCCTCGCAGTGGGCGGCGACAGCTACCTGAGCCACGCGAAGGGGCTCCGGTCCTGGATCTTCACGCTCGACCACAAGCGGATCGGGGTGATGTACCTGGTGGCGGTCCTGACGTCGTTCTTTCTCGGCGGCGTCTTCGCCCTCCTGGTCCGCACCGAGCTGTGGACGCCGGGGCGAACGATCGTCAGCGCGGACACCTACAACAAGCTGTTCACGCTGCACGGCGCGGTGATGATCTTTCTGGTCCTGATCCCGTCGATCCCGGCCACGATCGGCAACTTCGTGCTGCCGTTGATGTTGGGCGCCAAGGACGTGGCCCTGCCACGCCTCAACCTGGCGAGCTTCCACCTCTACGTCGTCGGCGCGGTCTTCCTGCTCGCGGCCATCCTGACCGGCGGCGTCGACACCGGCTGGACCTTCTACACCCCGTACAGCGTGACCACGGGGACGAGCGTGATCCTGACCACCCTGGGAGCGTTCATCCTCGGCTTCAGCTCGATCTTCACCGGCCTCAACTTCATCGTCACCCTCCACAAGATGCGTCCCAAGGGGATGAGCTGGTTCCGGATGCCGCTGCTGCTGTGGTCGCTGTACGCGACCGCCATCATCCAGGTGCTGGCGACGCCGGTGCTCGGCATCACGCTGCTGCTGCTGGTGGCGGAGAGGACTCTCGGTATCGGGATCTTCAACCCGGCGCTCGGCGGCGACCCGCTGCTGTTCCAGCACTTCTTCTGGTTCTACTCCCACCCCGCGGTGTACATCATGATCCTGCCGGCGATGGGGATCGAGAGCGAGCTGATCTCGGTCTTCAGCCGCAAGCACATCTTCGGCTACAACTTCATCGCCTACTCCTCGATCGCGATCGCGGTCTTCGGCTTCCTGGTGTGGGGGCACCACATGTTCGTCAGCGGCCAGTCGGGGCTCGCCAACATGATCTTCTCGCTGCTGACGTTCAGCGTCGCGATCCCGTCGGCCGTCAAGGTCTTCAACTGGCTGGCCACGATGTACAAGGGCTCGATCCGCTTCGATACCCCGATGCTGTACGCCCTGGCGTTCATCTTCCTGTTCGCGATCGGCGGCCTGACCGGCCTGTTCCTCGGCGCCCTGGCCACCGACGTGCACCTTCACGACACCTACTTCGTGGTCGCCCACTTCCACTACACGATGTTCGGCGGCACCGTGATCGCCTTCCTCGGCGGCCTCCACTACTGGTGGCCGAAGTTCTTCGGCCGCAGGTACAGCGAGCGATGGGGGAAGATCGCGGCGCTGCTGGTCTTCGTCGGCTTCAACCTGACGTTCTTCACACAGTTCGTCATGGGCAGCCACGGCATGCCCCGCCGGTACTACAACTACCTGCCCCAATTCACCCCGTACCACCAGGCGTCGACGATCGGCTCGTACATCCTGGCCCTGGGCTTCTTCGTCATGGCCGGCTACCTGGCGCACTCGCTCATCAAGGGCGAGCGTGCGCCCGCCAACCCGTGGGGTGCGGCGACGCTGGAGTGGCGGACGTCGTCGCCGCCCCCGTACTACAACTTCGAGCACGAGATGACGGCGGGGGATCCGTATGACCTGGACACGGTCCGCTTCGTCTCCCGGGCCGAGGGGTGGGTGCCGGCGACCGAAGGGGCCGGATCATGAGCACCACGAGCCCTGGGTCCGAGAGCGGCCATCATGACCCCCATCTCGCCCACCACTTCGAGAACGCCGAGCAGCAGGCCGACTCCGCCAAGCTCGGGATGTGGATATTCCTGGCCACGGAGCTGCTGTTCTTCTCCGGTCTCTTCTGCGCCTACGCCATGTACCGCGCCAACCATCCCGAGATCTTCATTTGGGCCGACCAGTTTCTCGACAAGAAGCTGGGCGGGCTCAACACGGTGATCCTGATCTGCTCGAGCCTGACCATGGCGTGGGCGGTGCGTGCCGCGCAGCTGGGACGCCGGCGCGCGCTGGCCATCCTGCTCACCGCAACCCTGGTGTTCGCGGCCTGCTTCCTCGGCGTCAAGGGCATCGAGTACAACACCAAGTGGAAGCACGGGCTGCTGTGGGGCAAGTACTACCACCCGCACGTCGAGGGCGCTGCCGAGTCCGGTGCGGCGCCGGTCACGGCGCCCCCTGCCGCGGCCCCGGACAAGGCGGCTGCCGCCTCCGACGGCACGGAGATCCCGCCCGCCGCCGAGGGCCCGGCCGGGCTGGCCCCGGCGAACGCTCCCGCCCACGAGATCCCGGCCAGCGCGCCGAAGAACGTGCAGATCTTCTTCAGCATCTACTTCGTCATGACCGGGCTGCACGGGATCCACGTGATCGCCGGCATGATCGTCATCGCCTGGCTGCTGCGGCGGACGCTGCGCGGCGAGTTCGGCGACGGCTACGCGACGCCGGTCGACAACGTCGGTCTCTACTGGCACCTGGTGGACATCATCTGGATTTACCTGTTCCCGCTCCTGTACCTGATCCGTTGAGCTCGAAGGAGGCCAGCATGGCTGAAGCCCATCAGACAACCGGCGTCCACGTAGTTCCCCTCAAGGTCCTGGTGGCCGTGTGGGCGGGGCTGGTCTTCCTGACCTGGCTGACCTTCGCCGCCTCCCGGATCAACCTCGGCTCGCTCAACCTGTGGGTCGCGATGGGCATCGCCACCGCCAAGGGCTCGCTGGTCCTTCTCTACTTCATGCATCTGCGCTGGGACAAGCGGTTTTACGCGCTGGTGTTTGTCGGTACGCTTCTGTTCGTGATGCTGTTCGTGGGCGGGGTGCTCATCGACACCACCCACTACCAGTCGCAGATGATTCCCGGCTACGCACCGGGGATGCACGGGCAATGAAGATCGACCTCTACCCGGATCCCGATGACGAGCGCGCGGCGCCGGTGCAGCCGGCGGCTGGGGTGCTCGGCATGAAGCTCTTCCTGGTCTCACTGGGGGTCCTGTTCACGGCCAGCATCATCGGCTACCTGGTGGTGCGCTCGCGGGCCGAGCAGTGGCCGCCTGCGGGCAGCCCGGGGCTGCCGGCGACCCTCTGGCTGAGCACGGCGCTGCTGATCGTGAGCAGCCTGACCATGTGGTTGGCGCTGAAGGCGATCCGGCGCGACGACCGCGCCGGCCTCAAGCACTGGCTGGTGCTGACGACCGCGCTCGGCGTCGCCTTCCTCCTCAGCCAGGGTGCGAGCTGGCTGCTGCTGACGCAGCATGGGCTGCTGCCGCGGGCGAGCCTGTTCGCGTTCGTCTTCTACACCCTGACCGCGCTGCACGGCCTGCACGTCGTCGGCGGTCTGATCCCGATGGCCATCACCACCGTGCGGGCCGCTAGGGGGCGCTACACGGCGACCAGCCATCCTGGCGTCGTTTACGTCTCCATGTACTGGCACTTCCTCGACGTCGTGTGGCTGATCCTGTTCATCCTCCTCGAGGTATGACCGGGCCTGGGTTCTCCGGGCTCCGGCAGATCCGCAGCCTACGGCCGCACCCTGGAGGGTTGCGTGGCTCCGGCGGCCGTGCGGTCACAGGGTGACCGCCCGCCTCGCGTCTCCGGCGGTCGCACGGCCACGAGAACAGATGGGCATCCTCGTGGCGACCGCCGGAGAACACTCGGGCCGCCTCATTCAATCTTGAGGCCGTACTCCCAACGCCAAAGGCCGAGGTTACCTTGACGTTTCTCGCCAGCGCCCATGGCTCGTGATTGAACTTCAGAGAAACTTCAAGGACGGTACGCCCGTTTGAACGCACCATGCTCTGAGCTGCACTACGCCCACGTTTTCAGTTCCTTGGTGGGGCAGGCATCTCGCCTGCCAGGGGGGGTCGACGAACTCCCCGGCAATCAGCCTCGTTGGTCACTCACCCGCCGCCCGCGGCGGGATGGCCGTTCGCCTCCTTCCGCTCCGTTCCCGCCCCACCGCGGAACCGTTCCCGGGGGCTGGCCCTCGGCGCCCTCCACATGTCGCCCTCACGAGTGCCGTCAGCCCTTGGTGTCATCCTGATGAGCGAGCGACGCGAGCGAAGTAGGATCTGGGTGGGCGGGTGGGCTTCTCTCTTGGTTGGGTGGGCGGGGGAACCTCATCACCTAATCACCTAGTAACTTAATCACTTACACACAAGAAAACCGGCGGCCTGACGGCCGCCGGTCGGGTTCAATGCAGCGAGCTTCGTGCCGCTACTTCTTGCCCATCATCTCGTCGAGCAGGAACTGGGTGTCGTAGAGCTTGCTCATCGCCTCGACGATGGCGGCGCTGTCGACCGCCACCGCACGGCTGGTCACGTCGTCGTAGACGAAGCGACTGACCAGGCTCTCGATGTTGCCGTCAAAGATCAGGCCCACCAGCTCGCCATCGCGGTTGATGACCGGCGAGCCGGAGTTGCCGCCGATGATGTCGCAGGTGGATACGAAGTCGAGCGGCGTCGCGAGATCCAGATCCTTGATCTTGTCGAAGTCGCGTTGCGGCGGCAGGAACGGGGGTTTGAGCCCGAAGCTGTAGGCGCGGTCAAAGAGGCCGTAGAAGGTGGTCATCGGCGGCGCCTTGGTGCCGTTCATGGGGTAACCCCTGACCGATCCGTAGGACAGGCGCAGCGTGAAGGTCGCATCCGGGTAGGTGGACTTGCCGTAGACCGCGAACCTGGCCTCGCCGATCTTCTCGCCGTTGGCGGTGAACACGCTCTCGATGTTGTCCTCGTACCAGTCGTGCAGCTGCCGCATCTGCGGCTCGAGCTTGACGGCCCAGGCCACGAGCGGGTCCTTGGACGCCTCGACCGCGGCCGCGCCGCCCTTCACCAGCTCACGCCGGAAGGCCGGATCGGCGAGCTTGGTGCCCGAGATCAGGTACTCGGCCATCTGCGCCGGGCTCTTGCCGTCGAGCGCCGCCTTGACGAACGGGTCGTCGGGGCCGAGCTTGGTCAGCGCCAGCTCGAGCTGATCCTGCAGCAGCGCTTGTTCGAGGCCGGGGTAGACCGGGGCCGGCGAGAACATCCTGAACCGCAGCGAGTCGAGCTGCGCGTCGTGGTAGCCGTCGAGCCGCTTGCCGTCGGGCTTGGGCACCTCGGTGACGTAGCGGTAGATCGTCTGTGCCAGGCGCGGCAGCCGGAAGCCGGGCATGCGCCGGTAGGCGTACTCGTTGAGGCGGCCCATCAGTAGCTGCTGAGCCTTCTCGATCTGGGTCCAGGCGTCGCCGTACTCCTTCTCCCACTCGGGGTTGGCGGCCACACGCTTGCGGAACTCTTTCTCCTGGGCTGTTCTCGTCTTCCAGATTTCGGGGTTCTTCAGGCCCTTGTACTCGCCCTCATAGGCCTTGATCGCGTTCTCGAGCCCGAAGATCATCATGTCCGCCTGGCGCGCCTGCTCGGTGCCGCCGGCTGCGTACCTTCGGAACACGTTGAGCATGCGGTTGATGAGCTCCAGCCGCAGCTTGTAGGTGACGTCGCGCGCGGCCTTGAGGCGGGCCATCGTGTACAGCCGGTCGGTCGAGCCGGGGTTGCCGGACACGAACACCAGGTCGTTGGCCGCCGGGCCCTTGGTGTTGATCTTCAGGTAGTCGGGGCTGGCGATCGGCTTGTCGTCCTCGTACACCCGGAAGATCGCCATGTCGAGGTCGTAGCGGGGGTAGGTGAAGTTGTCGGGATCGCCGCCGAAGAACGCCGCGTCCACCTCGGGCGCGAACACCAGGCGGATGTCCGTGTACTTCTTGTAGCGGTAGAGCCAGTACTCGCCGCCGGAGTACAGGGTGACCACGTCCGAGCGCAGGCCGGTGGCGTTCAGGCTCTCCTTCTCGATCTTCGCGATCTCTGCCTTACGCGCCTCGAGGGCATCCTTGTCACTCATGTTGGGCTTGACTGCGCCCTTCACCCTGGCAGTCACGTCCTCCATCGACATCAGGACGTTCAGCTCGAGGTCGGGGCACTTGAGCTCCTGGTCGCGGGTCTTCGCCAGGAACCCGTTCTGCACGTAGTTGTGCTCCGGGGTTGACACCTTCTGCAGCTGCCCACGCGCCACGTGGTGGTTGGTCAGCACCAGCCCCTCCGGGCTGATGAACGATCCCGAGCCACCGTCGTTGAAGCGCACCGACGACAGCCGCACGTGGTCGAGCCACTGCTGGGTGGGGTTGAAGCCGTACCGCTCCTTGAGCTGCTTGACCGGCGGGTTGTCGAAGGTCCACATGCCCTCGTCTGCGGTCGCCGGCAAAGCCAGCAGCGCCACGACCCCGACCAGCAGGGCCAAGGTCATCACAATCCGAGCTCTCTTCCGACGCATCATGCCTCCTTCTGCCGCCCTTGGCGGCGAGCCTCTTCTTGACGTGACAGGTTGACGCGCAGCAGGCACAGCCCGCGTGCGCAGGTCATCTTACCCTCGCCGGGGAATGGCAACAGGGCCACGTCATCTTCTACGCAGAACCGGGGTCGGAGGTTATCACCCGACGCGCGGGCCCGCCCGCCAAGGAAGATCGTGAAACGGGAAGAGGGAGACGTGCCCCCACCCACCCAACCGGTGAGACAGTAGTTGAGTGATTAAGTCAGTAAGTTCCACCACCCGTCCGGAGAAGGCATCTGCAGCGCGCTACCAAGCATGCCTCTCGGGCTAGCCGGAGAGCGCGGGCGCAGCGCACCCCGGAGAAGGGTGCGCTCAAACGGACGTGCCGTCCTTGATGTTTCTCTGAAGGGCGTTCACAAGCGTTTGGCGCTGGCGAGAAACGTCAAGGGGGGACCACCCTGCAGGAAAGCGAGGGTCTGGCCGTGGCCAAGGGGGTCGGAGGCGCACAGCGCCGGAGAGGGGGCGGGCTGGCCCTACGGCCATCTCGCTTTCCAAAGGTTCACCGTCGCCGAAGGCGACGAGTAATCTCGGCCCTTGGCGATCGGAGAACAGCCCCACGATTGAAGGAGGCGGCTCGAGCGCTTCCGGGGAGTCGCCGCCAAACAGCTGATCCGCTCTCATGGCATTGCGACTGCCCGGAATCGCGAGACGGCTGGGGCGGCAGTCCCAGACGGCCGCCGGAGCAACGCAGAACTTGGGGGTGCGGCCGTAGACCGCGGATCTGCCCGTGCTCGGACCAGTGAATCTCCTCTATCTTCTTTCTTCTGTCTTTTCTCTGCGCCTTTGCGTTCTGTCGGTTCCCCGGTCTCTTTACCGACAGGCGTACCACGCGAACCAGAAGGCGGTGCGCAGCGCATCGACCGGCTGCGCGGGGTCGAGCGAGGCGATGGAGGCGGTGCCGAGCTGGTTGTCGAACGTGACCTCGACCGGCACGTCTCCGACCTCGGTTCTCACCGTGCCGCGCTGGGCGCCGGCGGCCCTCGCCAGATCGGGGAGGGCGAACGTCCTGGACCGGCCGCCGATCGTCGCCACGACCACCCGGTCCTTGAGGCGGAGCCGGTTGCTCGGCGGCCTCGGCGCGACCGGGAATCGCAGGATGTCCGAGCCGAAGTAGCTGGAGTACGGATCGCGCTTGTACTCGCCCGCGAGCCGCGGCAGCGGCGCCAGGACCCTGGTGCCTGGGTGGCGCGCCCGCCAGGCCGACCAGGTGGTCACCGAGAAGGGGAGGAGGGACAGTGGCGTGCCGGCGTCGGGACCGGAGATCGCGCGGGCCATCAGCTGGCTCCACAGGCCGGGGACGGCGTCCGCGCGGTCGTACATGACGAGGTTCGACTGGTACAGCAGGCCGCTGTGGCCGAAGCGGGCGGTCCTGCCGTCGAGCTCCCGCGAGGCGACGACAACGCTGTCGCACAGCGGGCTGTAGGTGACCACGACCGGAACCGAACCCACCGTGTCGTTCACGATCTCGTGCCATTGCAGGAGCCGGATCGGGTAGGCGCGGGCGTCGCCGCCGAGATCGAGGCCGACGACCCGGTCGTCGGGAACCAGCAGCTTGCCCCGTCGCTCCGCGTTCCGGCGGTCGACCTCCGCGGCGGTCAGGAACTGCGGTGCGTCGAGCACCGGGACGCCGTCGCGGGGCATGCCCGAGGCCACGAGCAGATCCCTCGCGACCGTGAGGTTGGCGAGGTCGAAGCCGTAGCTCGCAACCTCGTGGCCGTTCCCGATCACCGGGCGGCCGGTTCCGGCGCGTACGGTTCCGAGCGTCCACATGGCGGCGGCGAAGGTGAGCAGGAGAGAGCTCGGGATGATCCAGAGCAGCGGGTTGCGAAAGCTCATGAGGCCATCAGGTGGGGTTCGGGGAGGTCGGCAGTGCCGCCGACGGCAGTGAGGCCGGCGCCACGGTCACCGCCGGTGCGGGCGCCGCCGCGACCACCCTTACCGTCGCCGGCGAGCTTCCACGGTCGGCGACCATCAGGCCGAGCAGCAGGGGAAGGTAGACGAGGCTGACGAGAAACAGCCGTCGCGCGGCGTGCAGGGAGCGTTGGCTCGCCATCCTCCATCCGAAGAACACGAACGCAAGCCCCAGCGCCAGCGAGCCGGCCAGAAAGAACGGACCGGCAAACCCCGATGCCCACGCCCCGACGCCGATCGGCAGCAGGGCGAAGGTGTGAACGAGGGCGATGCGGCCGGTGAGGGCGCCGCTGGGATCGATGACGGGCAGCATGCGAAAGCCGCCGCGGCGGTAGTCCTCGCGGTGCAGCCAGGCGAGGGCGAGGAAGTGGGGGATCTGCCACAGGAACAGAATCCCGGCCAGGACCATCGCCCCGTAGCCGAGGCCCCCCGCCGCCGCCGTCCAGCCCATGACCGGAGGGATCGCTCCGCACACCGCGCCGACGAGCGTGTTGAGAGGCGAGCGCGCCTTCATCGGCGTGTAGACGGCGACGTAGAGCGCGATCACCAGCACCGACAGGGCCGCCGTCAGGAGGTTGGTGCCGAGGGCGAGAACGGCGATCCCCGCCACGGCGCTGACGATGCCGATCCAGAATGCGCCTCGCCGCGTGATGCGGCCGGAGGGAAGGGGCCGCAGGGCCGTTCGCTCCATCCGCCGATCGCGCTCGACCTCCAGCCACTGGTTGAGGGTGTTGGCGCCGGCGGCGCTGAGAGCGGCACCGAGGAGCGCCCATGCGAAGGCGAAGAACCCAGCGCCGTCGTGCGGCGCCAGCACGAACCCGACCGCGGTCGTCAACAGCACCATGCCGCTGAGGCGGAACTTGGCCAGCTCGAGGTACAGCTGGATCCATCCACTCCTCGGAGCATCGGCGAACGCGCCAACGGTCACGAGCGTTTCAGAACTCTCCTGCATCGTGCGCCCTTCCCAGCTTACGAAGACAAGATCTCAAGATGACACACCCCCTGCAACGCCGGTGCATCAGCGGACATTCCTGGCCGAGCGACGTCGTGCGTCCGGCAGTGGCATACTGCATCCGAGATCGGTACGGAGGTGGCTCGGATGCGCACGAAAGCGATCGTGACGGCGGTGATCATGGCGGTGGCGCTCACGGCTTCGGCCGGCGACATTTACCTGTCTCCGCTTCTGACCACGTCCGAGCTGGACCAGCTCGTCGATCATCTCGGCGAGGCGATCGTGATGCCGGTCGGCCCGGCACGGCCCCTCGGTATCACCGGCTTCGACCTCCGGGTCGGCGGGCTGTGGGTCGGCGCCGACGGCAACGCCGGGTGGTGGCGGCACGCGCTCGCCGGCGCCGGCGACACCTTCGGCGGGCTGAACGGCTTCACGGCCTCCTTTCGCAAGGGGCTGCCATGGGGGATGGACGTCGGCGGCCAGGTCGGCACCGTCGCGGGCCAGAGCTTCTGGTCGGCCGAGGTGCGCCAGGCGGTCCTCGACGGCGGCCTGGTCGAGCCCTCGGTCGGACTGCGCGGCGCGTGGTCGCACCTGAGCGCGAGCGGGTTGACCCTCAACGTCACGTCGATCGACCTCACCGTTTCCAAGCGGTTCGTCGTGCTGATGCCGTACGCCTCCGCCGGCCTGCGGCACACCTCGGCCGAGGCCATCCTCGGCTTCGAGGGGCCGTACCGGCACAAGGTGAGCAAGACGGACGTCGAGGTCGCCGCCGGCCTGCACCTGACGCTGCCCCCGCTCGGGGTGCGCCTCGAGGTCCGCCGCGGCACCGCCACCGCCGCGTTCCTGACCGCTGGTATCACATTCTAGGAACAAGCGTTAACCACAGAGACACAGAGAACACAGAGGAAGACACAGAGAGAATTCTCCAGCCTGGGCTATCCGGGCCCCGGCAGATCCGCGGCCTGCGGCCGCACCCCTCGGAATCGGGAAGCCCGGTCTCGAGGAGGACCTCGGCCCCGGTCTTCCCGCCCCGAGGGGCCGCTGCGCTCGGATCTGCCTCCCGGGTTCTCTGAGAGGCTGTGAGCCCCCCTCCCTTCTGATAGGGGAGGGATCGCGCAGGAGCGCCCTCTCGCACCCCGCCGCTGCACTCGCTTCGTCGTCGCGACCACGAGGTCAGCGACTCCTCGCTCGCTGGCGGCGAGGCGCGAGGAGAACGCCCTGCGCGATCCCGCTGGAAAGGTGCTGCGCCATCGCTCGTCCCGTGCGGGCGTTGCCCGCAGCCCGCTGCGCGGGCCGGCGGGGCGGGAACGGACCGGCGCGTCGGCTCACGGCTGCACCCGTCGCAGACGCCGGGGAGGCCGTGCTCGGAGTCTTACCCTCACCAGAGCTCGGGCCAAGCCTCCTGCGCCCGGTCCCCCCGCCGTCCGCGGCGGGATGGCCGCTCGCCTCCTTCCGTCCCGTCCCCGCCCCGCCGCGGGA
>CAZKGM010000017.1:0-57665 GCA_964552395.1 uncultured Thermoanaerobaculia bacterium
TTGTGATACCATGCCTACGGATACAGAGGGGAGGCATGGTCATGGCTCGGACTGCGGCTGTACTACCGGAGGGTGTGAGGATCAGCGACTACCTGAGCATGGGAGTGTTAACAAAGAAGATCCCGCGAGAGGAGGTTCTGAAGGTGCTGTCGGCGACCGACAGAGAAAGTAAACGGATTCGACAGCTTCCGGCGCACGTGATGGTGTACTACGTAGTTTGCCTGGCCCTGTATATGAACGTTGCCTACGAGGAGGTTCTGAGATGTCTCGTTGAGGGGCTGGAGTGGCTCGGCGAGTCGGCGGCGCGGGTGAGAACCACTGGTAGGTCTGCGATATCCCAAGCCCGATCCCGACTTGGGTACGAGCCGCTGAAGGAGCTGTACCATCGCTTGGTAGCACCTATCGGTGAAAAGACAAGCAAGGGCGTGTGGTACCGCGACTGGCGGGTAGTGAGCATCGATGGCATGACGCTCGACGTGGGTGACACCCCGGCGAATGTCGCGCACTTCGGACGTCCTGGCGCTTCGAGAGGCCACTCCGCTTTTCCGCAGCTGCGCTGTGTCGCCCTCGCCGAAAACGGAACCCATGTGTTGTTCGACGCACTCGCAGGACCCTGTACCAGCGCCGAAGTTGAGCTCGCCAACGAGCTCCTCCCCCACCTTTCTCCGGAGATGCTCTGCTTAGCAGACCGCAACTTCTTCTCGTTCGATCGCTGGAACGTCGCTGCGAAGACCGGGGCGATGCTGCTCTGGAGGGTCAAGAAGAACATGGTCCTGTTTCGCGAGAAGCAGCTCAAAGACGGGTCATACCTCTCCACCATTTATCCCTCCCCGAAGGACCGTCGCCGGCACAAACAAGGTGTTGTAGTCCGCGTGCTCGAGTATGAGCTTCACGGAGTCGAGAGCTCCGAGTCTATCTATAGACTCATCACGAACATCGTAGATCCGACGTTGGCGCCTGCGGCCGAACTGGCTGCTCTGTACCACGAGCGATGGGAAATCGAAGGCGCCTTCGACGAGTTCAAGGTCCACCTCAGGGGCCGCGACGTGGTTCTCCGGAGCAAGACTCCCGACCTCGTCCTCCAGGAGTTCTACGGTCTCCTTCTAGCCCACTTCGCTGTCCGCGGTTTCATGCATGAGGCAGCTCTTCATGCTGACCTCGACGCTGACGAGCTCTCCTTCGTACACGCTGTCCGCGTCATCAGACGCAAGATCTCCAACGGTTCCTTTTCCCCCTCCGGACACAAAAGCCCACCAGATCATCTCTGAGATCCTCGAGCTCCGCGTCTCGTCCAGCCGAGGTCGCTCTAACCCCCGTGCCGTCAAACGCAAAATGAGCTGCTACCCCGTCAAACCACAATCAACCCGCCGTACCGGACGGCCGGTCATGTCGCTCCGGATCCTCTCTAAATGAACGGTATTGGGGTTAGCCGCGGATGGTCCGGATCCCTACGGCCGCGATCACGATGCCGGCGAGAGCACCGACGGCCTGCGCCCAGCCGATGCCTGGGCTGGATCCGACTCCCAGTTTGTCGGCGGTCAGCGCGACCAGAAGCATCAGGGTGCCTATGGTCAGGAGGGGTGGCCCAAGACGACGGCGTGACATGTTTCAGGTTCCTCCGAAACGACCCGCGACGGGCTGGGGGGGGTGGGGGTGGCCGCAACCGTCACCGTTGCGCCTGTGCCGACCATGGGCTTGCGCCGGCGGGAGATGACGCGGGTCCCTGCGAGCACGTCGTGCAGAGCGCGGCAGTCACCGCGAAGAAGCACGAGGAGGTGGCCGCTGCACATTGGCAGCGACCCGATCGAGTAGGCGACGAGACGAAGGGCGGCCCGAGCAGGCCCGATCGGGAAGTGGCCGTGGTGATCAACGACGCGGAGCCCGAAAAGCCACTGCCCAGGGGTTGCGCCCAGCATGCCCCAGCCGACGACGAAGTAGGCCCACCAGGCAGCGATCCAGAGGATCAGGCACGCGAGAGCAGCCCGAATCCACAAGCTGTCCCCGGCGAGTGCGGTCAGACCCTCGAGGGTGATGGCCTGTCGTGCCGGAATCGGAAGGTGGAGAAGCAGGGGCGATGCGAGGATCGCAGAGAGCACTGAGAAGACCACCATGTCCATGAGGGTCGCGCCGAGACGCACGAGGGGACCGGCCGGCAAACAGGCGGCGTAGCTTCCCGATGGAGTCGGCGTCAGAGCGTCCCCGGTGCCGGTCGTGGCAGCCGCACCGGTTGCGTCGACTGTCTCGAACGGCTGGATCCTCAGCGCCACTGCAGGCAGGTAGATCTGGTCGGATGCCGTCACGTCGGCGGCCTCGCCGGGCCACAGTCGTCTCCTGTTGAGCCACGTGCCGTTGTGCGACCCGAGGTCGGTAACGGTCACGCTGTCACCGCATACCTGAAGCTTGAGGTGACGTCTCGACACGGTGACCTGCGGAAGCTGGATTGTGCACTCCGAGGATCTTCCAACAACGTGCTCACCTTCGCAGAGCGGGTACCGCACCCCCCCGCACTCCAGAGCAAACGCTGGTCTGAGCCGCTCTTCCTTCACAGTGGCGTGATGCCCCCGGACCTCTGATGCTCGAGCCACAGATGCGAGAAGACGTTGAGAAACCTGAAGCGAGACCTGTAGATCTGCTCGAGGTGCGCCGTCTCACCGCGGTAGAGCATATCATCAATGAACCACTGGAACCTGCGGTCCATCTCTCGGGCCCTCTCGAGGCTTTGGGCCGCCCTCTCCAGAAGCTCGTACAGGCGGTCAGAGCCGTTGGGTTGGTTGAGCCGGGTGATTTCGACTGCTTCTTCTTCCATCTTGACGCGCAGAGCCGCGCTCGTGAGGTAGAAGCAGTCCAGCTCCCAGTCAAACGTACCAACGTCAACGAGGCGCTCGCTAAGCTTGCGGTATGCCTCGACCTCCCACGGCTCCAGATGCAGGTTGTGAAGTTCCTTTGCGTGGATCGCCTGTTCGGGCGGGTGGTCCCATGCCACCAGCTCAAGCGAAAACATGATCTTGTGCAGGGCTTCATTGAGCAGTGGATCGGAGGGGAGCATCTCGCCGAGAGATGCGACGGCCGTCTCGGGCTCCGAGAGCTCCTCATGCTCGACAGGCGCGGGTTCCTGCGCGACTTCGGCGACCCCCGCGACCGCAGCGACTGAGAGTGCGGGCGTCTGCTCCTGAGGCGGCGGAAGGGGGTGGGAAGCCGGCTCAGTTATCGTTGGCACGACCTCCACCGGGTGCCGCTCCGTGGGGTCGAACCGCTCGAGGACGGCGTGGATCGATCGCCTCAGCTCGAGCAGGTCCTCCCGCTTGATATTGTCTTCCTTGCGGCCGGCATCGAACCGGATCCGGAACCGGCGGAATGCCTCGATGTGACGGCGCAGGTCGGGATGTGCGAAGTCCGGATGTCGCTCGAGGTACCGCTCGATCTCGAAGATTCTGTTCGTGTCTTCCAGAATCCGCGTTTCCTCTGCCTCGTAGAGCTCCTGGAACCGGTTCCTCGCCATGATGTTGGTGGTCGTGATTTCGCACAGGATCTCGGGCAGGAAGAAGGTCGAGCCGAGGCGATGCTTGAAGTCGCGGTACCTGTCGTAGACGCCACAGGTCAGGAGGGTCCCGAAGTCCTGCACGTTCTCGAGCTCCGTTCGGAAGTCTCGGACGGTACTGCGCAGCGCGGCCAGCTCCGTCTGGTTGGCGCCGAGAGTGTCGACATACGCTGCCAGTCGCGCGAACAGGGGTCTGACCTCCGCCGCGTCGCGAGGCAGGGCTCTGCCGTCCTCCATGGGTGCCTCGGCAAGCCTGGTCAGCAGTATGTCAAGCTTGTCCTGGGTATCGTTGTCGATCTCTTCCGATTGCAGGTAGAACTTCACCAGGGCAACCAGGATTTTCTCGTCTTGCCGTTTGAGGTGGTCGAAAAACCGCCGCAGCAAGGACGGCGGAAACTCCTTCTCGACTTCTCTCAGACCGCGATGGATCTTGGCCAGCCGCCGGCTCATCTCCTGAAGGTCGTGCTCGAGTGCCGGAGTAGTTTCAAGGCCCATCTGGGGAACCAGATCCTGCATTCGCCGGTGAAGCTCCTGAAAGTCGTAGGTCTGGGGGAGAGCGCCCCTGCCCTGGTGCTTGAACAGTCCCCCCAGGAACTGATAGAAGGTCCACAGCGAACGGAAACGGTCTGAAAGACGGGTATAACGTTCGCTCTGGTGGCGCAGGTTCATCGCGTTCATGTCTACGGATCATAGGATACACCGGATGCGCGTGGGTCGCCAAACATAGGAGGAGGTGGGTGATGTTGGGACGCGTCGTGATCAGCCGCGACCGGATCGCGAGTGTGGTCGCTCGGCTTGCCGAGGAGCTGGAGTCCGACCTCGAGGGGAGATCGCCGGTGTTTATTGGTGTTCTCAAGGGCTGTGTTTACTTCTTCACCGACCTGACGATGGCGATCAAGACTCCTGTGGACGTAGACTTCATTCAGGTCTCGAGCTACGGAGCTAGCACGACCAGCTCGGGGACGGTGGTTCTGGTCAAGGACATCACGGTTGATGTCCGTGATCGGGATGTGTACCTCGTAGAGGATATTGTAGATACCGGGTCGACACTGTCCGACATCCTCCATCTGATGCATGCCCGCCACCCAAGGTCGGTGCAGATCGTAGCGCTCTTGTCCAAGCCATCTCGGCGTCAGATCGACATCGACATCGACTTCCTCGGCTTTGAGATCGACGACCTGTTCGTGGTTGGATACGGTCTGGACTTCGCGGAGCAGTACCGGAACCTCCCCGAAATCCACGAGTACCTCCCGGACCAGGAGCCCTCGGTGTGAGGATGACGTAGAATGCCGCCCGAGATGCGAGGCCGGCCGGGAGACGGCCGCTCGGAGGCGTGGAGGAACGAGGATGCGCGTCATCGCCACCGATCAGGCGCCCGCTGCTGTGGGCCCGTACAGTCAGGCAGTCGGCCGCGGGGAGCTGGTCTTGACCTCGGGACAGATCGGCCTCGATCCTGCCAGCGGCGAGCTGGTGAGCGGATTCGAGGCTCAGGTTGAGCTTGCACTCCAGAACCTGGATGCGGTGCTGAAAGCAGCCGGTTCGCGGCGTGAACGGGTGCTCAAGGTGACGGTGTTCGTTACCGACATGAAGCGGTTCGCCTCCCTCAACCAGATCTACGCTGAGTTCTTCGGTGGTCACCGGCCGGCGCGCTCGGTGGTCGAGGTTGCGGCCCTCCCGAAAGGCGCCGACGTCGAGATCGAGGCAGTGGCGGTCGTGGCATGACCAGGGCGAAGCCCCGAATTCTGATCCGTGGTGCCGGTGAGCTTGCCTCTGCCGCGGCGCACGAGCTGCACGTCAACGGCCTCGGGCGGATCCTGATGCTCGAGCGACGCTACCCGAAAGCGGTACGACGGAACGTCTGCTTCTCGGAGGCTGTGTTCACCAGCGTGCAGCACGTACAGGGTGTGGCGGCGCGGCTCGCAAGCGACACCGAGCAGGTCGAGTTCATCAACCGGCTCGGCGATGTCGCCGTGGCCGTGGTCCCACTGGAGGCGGCGCTGTCACAGTGGAAGCCCGACGTCTTCATCGAAGCTGCCATGTTGCGGCAGAATTGGGGCCTTTCCCGCAGCCTGGCACGCATCGTGATTGCGCTCGGACCGGGTTATGTTGCCGGACGCGACTGTCATGCCGTCGTCGACACGTTCCGTGGCCCGCAGGTCGGAGCCGTCCTCGAAGACACCGGGGAGCATTTGATCGAGGAGCCTCCCGCCGAGATCATGGGTTTCGCGAGCGAGCGCGTCTTGAAGGCCGCTCGGGACGGCGTCTTCTTTACCCCGGCGAAGATCGGTGATGAGGTGGAGCGGGGAGAGCGGATCGGCACGGTTGTATCCGTGTACGGAGTGGACGACTTCAGACGTGGAGTTCCCATCGACTCCTCCTATGCTGTTACGGTGCGGATCTCCGGGGTAGTGCGAGGGCTGCTTCGTGATGGGGTGCCGGTGAGCCAGGGCGACAAGATCGGCGATGTGGATCCACGGGGGAAGACAGAAGATCTGAACCACATCTCGGACAAGGCGCACCGGGTCGCGGAGGGTGTGCACGAGGCCCTTGTCGGTCTGCTGCGGCAGAACCGGCGGGGAGAGCAGGCAGGGTGACGGCGCTCTCTGGTTGGCTGAGGCAGGTCGTCTGGAAGGTCCGGCCACCGGTGCTCGCCCTAGGTGGAGGCGGAGCGCGTGGTTTTGCACATATTGGTATGCTTCAGGCGCTCCAGGAGGCCGGTGTACGTCCACGGAGAATCGCCGGGACGAGCGCGGGAGCGGTGGTGGGTGCGATGTACCTGGCCTATGGCTCGGTGGAGGCCATCAGAGAGAGATGGAAAGCCGCCTTCGATCAGGAGCTGATTCCTACCATCGAAGCCTTCTCCCGGGACGATGACAAGGGGGCGCAGGAGCACTTTCTGCTACAGGCGGCCCGACGCATCCGTGATCGGGTCGTGATTTCGCTGGCCATCAATCGGAGCACTGTACTCGACGGCGAGGTTCTGGAGCAGGCGCTGGATTTTCTTCTCCCTGACGTCGGCATTGAGGATCTCCCGGGCGTCTTCGTGGCGGTGGCGACGGATCTCGAAACGGGCGACGAGGTGAGGCTGGCGTCGGGCCACCTCCGCACAGCGGTTCTGGCGTCGAGCTCGATACCGGGACTGGTGCCGCCGGTCGAGATCGACGGCCGTTTGCTCGTCGATGGCGGTGTCGTTGCCGAGGTGCCGGTCGCCGCGGCAAGAGCCCTCGGCCGCCCGCTCCTCGCGGCCGATGTTGCTATGGACCTGCCCGCCTACCATAGTGACCGCCTGGTGCTGGAGACAATGGCGCGGACCGGCCTCATGACCTCGGCGCTCCTCCGGGGCTTTCAGCTCCGCGACGCTGATGTTGTCCTCAACCCCCACCTCGGTCCCGTCTCATGGTCGGAGTGGGATCACTTCGACGAGCTCGTGAACAAGGGGTATAAAGCAGCCCGCGCTCTGCTTGGCCGCGACTGATCCAGACCCTTCATTCCCGATCCGCAGCAACCGGAGAGATCTCGGTTGGGGCGTGCGAGCCCTGCCTTGCCTGACGGGCCTCGAACCGCTTCCGTGCGGTCTCCAGATGGGGGCGCCACGAGGGCGAAGCCTGAAGCAAGGAGCTGACCGACCCGAGTTGGATGCCGCGGGCGTGGAGCTTTGCCACCAACTCCGGGAGCACCTTCCACGGTGGCTGGCTGCGATGGGTCGAAAGATGCATCAGCACGATGCCGCCCTCGAGGTGGGGGAAGCCGAGCAGCCGCTTCATCATGCGGTCAGAGTTTTCGAAAAGGCTGCTGTGCTCGTCGTCGACCCAGTCCCGCGAATCGAGCGAGGTACCGCGCAGCGAGCTCCAGCGGACGTGAAGGTACCCGAGGTCATACGCCCAGCTGCGGAGGGTGGCGTTCTCCTCGCCGAACGGCGCCCGCCACAGTGGCGCCATCCGCCGGCCGGTGGCCTCGAAGAAGAGGCGCTCCGTCGCCAGGAGCTGGTGTTCGAACCAGGGGCGGCTGACATTGGGGAGGAGCTGCTGGCGCCGGTTTTTCGCGTAGGTCGTCAGGTGGGGGTGGGTGAGCAGGTGGTTGCCGATCTCGTGACCGTCGAGCACCGCCTGGCGCACGAGGGCCGGATGGTTGCGGATGAAGGCCCCGGTCACGAACAACGTGGGCCGGAGATGGAGACGTCGGAAAAGGGCGAGGAGCTGCGCGGTGCCGTCGGCCGTCGAGCCGCCATCGAACGTCAGGGCCAGGCGAGGCCCCCCATCCCGTACAAGAAGGAGATCAGGGACCTGGCTCGAGCGCATCGCAACCGGCGACGGACGCGTGGCAGGTGTCGGGGGGGGTGTCGGTGTTGCGTGGGGGTGTGAAGCGGTCGGAATCGAAGTTGGCACGGGAGTCACGGTCGGCACGGGGGTTGCCGCCGCCGCTACCGTTGCCGTTGGGAGAACGAGATGGGCGGTGGTTGGCGTCGCGGTCGGTGTGACGGCCGTGGCCGGAACGCCGGTGCCGAGGCCGAAAACGCGGACTCTCGGCGGCGTACCCCGGAGCACGAGAGTGACCTCCGCACGGCCTGACGCATCCAAACCCACGACGCGCCATGGACGGTCGTCCAAGGTCACGAGCACGGTTGTGCCTGGCGTGCCGTAAACCAGCAAGCGGGACTGGCGTCCGTGTCCCTGGATGTGGGCGGCCAGGGTGGTTGGCTGGGGTGTCGGTTGCCTCCGAACGAGAACGGTCGCGGCGGGCGGTGCAGTTGCCAGGAGACGTGCGACCAGCAGCCCGGTGCCAGCCATCAGCGGTACGGCGATGATGGCGGTCGCGGCGATACCCCATGGTGGAGGGATGGGCAGCGCGAGCACACGGCGAGCAGCAGCGACAGCGGTCCGGAACAACCCCCTGCACCAGCACCAACGGCTGCAGTAGGGGACCCCGCCCCTCTCTTGGAGACAGGCGGCACACAGCCGGCGCCCACAGCTTCGGCATTGGGCCGATGCGTCCCGTGATGGGTGGTAGGTACATCCCTGCCAGCTCATTGTCGATTCCATACGGGATGGCTAGAATCGGGGGGCCCGGCCGGCCGGCTTGCGAAGTCTGTCGGCGCGGGCGGAGGGCCGAAGCCGAGGTGTGGCGGCCGGCGAGGGGGATCTTCGATGTGGAACCTGCCCAACACGATCACCGTCTTGCGGATCTTCATGGTCCCGCTGTTGGTGGCGGTTCTGCTTACGGAGTTTCCCGAGAAGGAGTTCTGGGGGCTCGCCATATTCCTCCTGGCGGCTCTGACCGACTTGGCGGATGGGATTATAGCCCGGAGGACAAACCGTATTACGGTGACCGGGACTCTGTTGGATCCAATCGCCGACAAGCTTCTGATGAGTGCGGCGTTCATCTCGCTCGTCGAGCTCGGACTGGCACCTGCCTGGATGGTCACAGCGATCGTCGGTCGTGAGTTCGCCGTGACGGCGCTGCGGATGGTGGCGGTGGAGCGCCGGATCACGATTGCATCCAACTGGTGGGGAAAGGCAAAGATGGGGACGCAGGTTGTGGCCGTGGCTCTGCTGATCCTGGGCCGCAAGCTTGGCCATTGGATCGTCCTCGGCACCGCAGCACTTTGGATTACGTTGTTCCTGGCCGTCATCTCGATGGTGATCTACTTTTGGCAGAACCGGAACGTATTGATGGAGCCTGAGGAGTGAGGCGGGGGCTTCTTCCAAGACGGCTCCCGCTCCTTCTCGTCCGCCTCGGTCGCAGGCATCCGGTAGCGGTCTGTATGGCGGCCGTCGTGGTCTGCGTCGCGGCGGTCATCCTCGGTAGTCGTGTCCGCATCGACACTGACGTTCTGTCGCTGATTCCGAGCCACGATCCAATCGTGAGAGAGTTCAAGACCACCGTGGAGAGGTTTGGCTCGGTGGACCTGCTCCTGGTCGTGGTGCGACTGCCTCGCGGCGGTGACCTCGAAGCCGAGGTCGGTTTCGCCGACCGTCTGGCGGCAAGTCTGCGCCAGTGGAAATCGGTCGATTGGGTGGAGTACAAGATCGAGGATCCGGCGCTGACCGCGGCTCCCCTTCTCGACCGGGCGACGTTGCTGCTTCCCGAAGCGAGGCTCGAGGAACTGCTCGACGGGCTCAATGACGACGCGCTACAGCGCGCTGCTGAGAGAATCCGTGCCCAGCTTCTCGCCCCCCAGGGGATCGTGGTCCAGGAGATGTTAGAGCTTGATCCGATGGGGCTTCTTCCCGAGCTCCTGCGACGGGCGCGCCTCGGGGGTATCGGTGTGCAGTTCGATCCGGCGACCGGCTGCCTCATCGATCCGGCCAGAACCTACCTCCTGATGCTGGCTAAACCTGTGCGGCCTGCCCAGGATGTCGCCTTCGACCGCCTGTTGGCGGCAGGCCTGCAGGAACGGGTGACTCTGGCCGAGGCGGGCTGGCATGCCGATGGATGGGAGGGGACGCCTCCAAAGGTCGAGTTTGCGGGCGGGTACATAACTGCCCTCGACGACGGGCGCCTGATCGTCAGGGATCTGGGCGTCGGAGTGGCCAGCTCGTTCGTCGGTGTGATGGCCCTGTTTCTGCTCGCCTTCCGACGGCCGGCAGCTCTCGGCTATGCCTTTGCACCCCTGGTGGTCGGGCTGGCCCTCACCTTCATTTTCGTGGCCGTCGTGCTTCATGGGCTCAACTCAGCGACCTCGGCGTTTGCAGCGCTGCTCATCGGCCTCGGGATCGACTTCGTCATCGTACTGTATGGGCGCTACGTTGAAGAGCGGATTGCGGGTAGGGGGCACGACGACGCCATAGACGCCATGGGGCGACACACCGGCGTCGGTGTTCTGCTCGGTGCGGTGACCACTGCGGCCACGTTCTACGCGTTCCTCATCACGGACTTCCGGGGTCTTTCCGACCTCGGCCTGCTGACCGGAACCGGCATTCTGCTTTTCGTGGCGACGGTGTTCCTCCTCCTGCCCGCGTTGCTGACGATCCGCAGGTCGAACGCATCTCCATTGCCACGGCTCTACCTGCACTCGTTCGGTTCGGATCTCCTGTGCAGGTGGAGCCTCGCCCGACCGCGTGCGGTCATGATCGTCGCGGCAGTGATCACGGTGGTCTTGGGCGCTGCAGCGTTCCGGCTCCAGTTCGACGACGACATCCGCAACATGCGGTCGGCGGGGAACCAGGGCGTGCTCTTGAGGCAGCAGATCATGAAGGCGTTCGGTCTTCGTTTCACGCCGATGATGATCCGAATTGACGGCAGCTCCGAGGACGAGGTGCTGACTGCCGCGCGTCGCCTCTTGCCGGACCTCCAGCGACTGGTTGACGGCGAGACCCTGGCCAGCATCGATACGATTGCCGGAATGGTCCCCTCCCGACAGCAGCAGTTGAAGCTGATTCGCCTGCTTGAGGAAAGGCGGCCGGAGCTCGACGACCTCGAGACGCGATTCGAACACGCCCTTGGAAATGCGGGGCTGAACCCCGAACCGTTTCTGCCGGGGATCCGTCATCTCGAAAGCGCCCTGTCTGTCAGCCAACCATTGTCGCTGAGTGACCTCGAGGGCACATCTCTCGCCCGAGTCGTCGACCGGTACCTCCGCCGCTACCCGTCGGGCGTTTCGACAGTGATCTACTGCTATCCCCCGGCGGGCAGGTGGCGCCGGAACGCGCCACCGGCGCTCGAGCGGCTTCTGACACGGCACCCGGAGGCCGTGCTGACAGGGGCGAACGTGGTCTCGGCGGCGTTGCGGAAGCTGGTTTGGAAGGATGCGGCGCGCGCCGCCGCGCTCGGCATGCTTCTCGTCGTCCTGCTGTTGGCCATCGATCTCGGCGGGATTGGGCAGGCCTCGCTGGCCCTGATACCGCTGGCGATAGGGATAGTGTGGATGCTGGGAGCCATGGCGTTGGCCGGCATTAGAATGAACTTGATGAACATCTTCGTACTCACCATGATCATTGGGATTGGTGTCGACTACGGGGTGCATCTCCTCCACCGGTGGCGCGAGTCCGACGGGGATCCAAAGGCCATCGCGGAGACCTCCAAGGCGATCGCGGTGGCGGCCCTCACCACGGTCGTCGGTTTCGGTTCCCTGGTACTTTCGCACTTTCCCGGCCTACGCTCCATCGGAGCGGCGGCCATTCTGGGCGCCGTGTCGACGGCTATCCTCAGCATCACAGTGCTGCCTGTCTTGCTTTCCAGGGGGCGCTCGTGCCGCGGTGGCTGACGCCGGCTCGTGGGTTCGTGGCCTCGTTCGCGCTCCTGGTGGCGTTGGGGACCGCGGCCCTGCAGCTGCCGGGGGTAACCAAGTCGGGACGGGAGCTGAGGTGGGATGAGGCGCTCTTCACCTCCACCTCCGCAGTGTGCGTTACTGGCTTGGTTGTTCGCTCCCCCGAGGACTTCACCGTCGCCGGACAGGCGGTGATCATGACCCTCTTCCAGGTCGGCGGCCTGGGCGTGCTGACGTTCGGGTTCTTTCTCGTGATTCTGGTCGGCAGGCGGATGTCCTTTTTCGGCCGTGCGCTCGTTCAGAGCACGCTGGCGGAGGGGCCCTGGGAAGACTTTTGGCCCCTCCTGAGAATGGCAGCCGGCGTGACCTTCCTCGTTGAAGCGATCGGTGCCAGCCTGCTGATGCTGGCTTGGGGCCCGGACATGGGCTGGTTCCGCGCCTTCGGCTGGGGTGCATTCCACGCTGTGTCGGCTTTCTGTAACGCCGGCTTTGGACTTCATCCGGCATCACTCATGCCGTGGCGGGGAAATATCTTGGTGGTGGCGACCGTCGCCGGCCTCATCATTGTCGGGGGTCTCGGGTTCCTTCCTCTGACCGATATCTACGACAGGTGGCGGTCGGGCAGGCGCCGGCCACTCTCCCTGCACACGCGGCTCGTGCTGGCGACAACGTTGGCGCTGCTGATCGGCGGCATGATCGGTGTCGGCGTCCTCGAGTGGCACGGAGCGCTGAACGGGATCCCCAGCGATGAGCGCGCAGCTGCGATCGCGTTCCAGGCGGTCACTCCCCGTACCGCCGGGTTCAGCACCCTCGACTACGGGCGTTTCTCGGCCGCAGGGCTGCTGTTCACTGTCATGCTGATGTTCGTCGGCGCGTCGCCGGGCTCGACCGGCGGCGGCGTCAAGACAACAACGCTGGGTGTGCTGGTCGCCGCCGCCGTCTCCCGCAGCCGGGGTCACCGTCGTGTCAACCTGTGGAACCGTACTCTGCCTACCGATGCTCTCGCATCGGCGGTAGCTCTGATGCTGTCGAGTCTGGCTCTGGTGCTGCTCGCGACGTTGATCATGCTTCACCTGGAGGCGGAGCTGGGTGGTCCGTTCGGGGGCGCGGGGAGCTTTCTCAAGGTACTGTTCGAGGCGGTTTCTGCTTTTGGTACGGTCGGCCTCTCGACCGGCATCACGGCGCAGCTCGGGGTGCCAAGCCGTTTGATTTTGGTAACGTTGATGTTCCTGGGTCGCGTGGGTCCGTTGACCTTCGGGCTCGCGCTTGTGGACCGTGATATGCCGGGAGATTGGCAGCAGCCCGAGGAATCGGTCATGATCGGATGATCGCGACGGCACTGCCATCGAGGCGCTCTGTCCGCAGGTGAAAGGGGGTCCCATGGTCCGCGAGCTGACAGCCGCAGAGCTTGCCTGGTCCTGTCCGGAAGAGTGGCTGCCGTGGCAGACCTCGGCCGAGGTCGAGTCCGCTGCCTCCATTGTCGGACAGGACCGAGCCGTGCGGGCCATCGCTTTCGGCCTCGGAGTCGAAGGAACCGGTTACAACATCTTTGTGGCAGGTCTTTCCGGGACCGGGCGCCTGACAACGATCAAGCGCTTCCTTGACGATCAGACCGAGGGTCAAGAACCTGCAGACGACGTGTGCTTCGTGTTCAACTTCCGAACCGAGGACGAGCCACGGGTTCTGCGGCTGAAGGCGGGCGCCGGACGACGGCTTCGAGATGCTATGGAGCAACTCATTACGGAGCTCTCCGAGAGCCTCGCGGAGATGTTCACCAATCAGGAGATTCGTGACCGCATCGATGCGGCCCTCGCCGACCTCAAGAGGAAAGAGAAGGAGCTGGTCGAGGCGTTCGAAAAGGAGGTCAAGGAAGCGGGCTTCCAGATGGTACAGATCAAGATGGGCATGGTGACACGCCCGGAGATCTTTCCCGTCGTCAAGGACAAACCCGTGCCGATGGACGAGCTGCCGTCACACGTGGAGGCCGGCGAGCTGAGTGCCGAAGATGCCGCCAACCTCGGAGAAAGTCACGAACTGCTGATGAAGAAGATGGGAGAGGTCTTCCAGCACGTCGCCGAGCTCAGGCGAGATATGGAGGACCGGGTCGAGAAGGTACAGAAGGCGGTTGTGAGTCCGCTCTTGGACGTCGTGGTCCGCCGTGTTCGCGAGACCACCGGCGACGACCGGGTGGATGATTACCTGCAGGAGGTTCGCGCCGACCTCGAGGATCAGCTTGCCGTGTTCGCGACGGACGAAAAGCCGGAGGGAATCGATCCGTTCCAACGCTGGCGCGTGAACCTGGCGGTCGACAACGGCGACCTGAAGGGTCGGCCAGTCGTGATTGAAACCGAGCCGACATTCGCCAACCTGTTCGGCACGATCGAGCGCTCATTGACGTCAAGAGGGGAAGGGGGTACCTCGTTTCTCAAGATCAGGGCGGGCTCTCTGCTGCGAGCCAGCGGCGGGTACCTCGTGCTGAGCGCCAACGACGTGCTGCTGGAGCCACGCGTCTGGCCCAGCCTCAAGCGTGCCCTCAAGTACAGCAGGGTCCAAATCCAGTCCCCCGAGTCGGCCGTGCTGGGAATCAGCCTCCTGAAGCCGGAGGCGGTGCCGCTCGAGGTCAAGGTGCTGATCATCGGGGATCGCAACATCTACGACATGCTGTACCGCCTTGATCCCGACTTCTCGAAGATCTTCAAGGTGCTCGCAGACTTCGACTCCCTGATGCCGTTGCGGCCCGAGGCTGCACACGACATTCTCACGGTTCTGAGCAAGGTATCCGAGGACGAGGGCCTGCCGGCGATGGAGCGGAGCGGCATGGCGGCCATGCTGGAGGTCGCGGTGCGGCTCGGCCGTTATCGGCACCGATTCTCCAGCCGCTTCTCTGACCTTGCAGACGTGCTGAGAGAGGCCGCGTTCCTCGCCCGCCAGGCAGAGTCCGAGACGGTCTCGAGATCACACGTCGCGAGCGCCTTGGCGGCACAAAGGCAGCGCCACGGGCTGACCGAGGAGAGGACCCTCGACTTCATCGTCGAGGAGGTCATCCATATCAACACGTCGGGGACAGCCGTCGGCCAGGTCAACGGACTGGCAGTCTACGATCTCGGGCACCACCGGTTCGGCAAGCCGACGCGGATCACCGCGAGGGTGGGACTCGGCCGCGATGGTGTCATCAACATCGAGCGCCAGTCGGGCCTGTCAGGACCGACCTATGACAAGGGGGTCAACATTCTCACCGGCTTTCTGCGCGGTACGTTCGCCCAGCACGCGCCACTGAGCATGGCCTGCTCGATCACCTTCGAGCAGTCGTATGGCGGCGTCGACGGGGACTCCGCGTCATCGACCGAGATCTATGCCATTCTCTCTGCCCTGTCGGATCTGCATCTCCGACAGGACATCGCTGTGACCGGTTCGGTAGACCAGTACGGCCGCATCCAACCCATTGGCGGTGTCAACGAGAAGATCGAGGCGTTCTACCGGGTGTGCAGCAGCAGGGGCCTGACCGGCACACAGGGGGTGATGATCCCCGCGGGCAACGTCGGTGATCTGCACCTCGATGGGGAGGTCGTGGAGGCAGTGCGCGGCGGGAGCTTCCATGTTTGGGAGGCAGCCTCGATCGAGGAGGGCATCGAGCTGCTCACCGGAACAGCGGCCGGCGAGTGGCGGGGGGAGGGGTGGTGCGAGGGGAGCGTCTACGCCCGTTGCCAGGATCGCCTTGACGAAATGGCGCGTCTTATGCGGCGCGCCGGCAAGGCCCCGGCCGACGACACCAACAGCGACAAGGGTCCTTGAGCAGTCGAAGTGAGACCGGCGAGACTGGAGGAGGACAGCGATCGATGGTATGTCGCCAGTCCCGGTGGGTCGCGGGTGCATGATCCGAGCTCGTCGGGGTGGCTCGCGACCGACCTGCGTATGTCGCCTCCACCCGGCGGTGACGGATGCAGGCCCATGGGCCAGGTCAGGTGCGGCTCAGAGGAGGGCGTCGAGCTTGGAGAGGATGGCCTTCTTGTCAGCGGCGCCCACGATGCGGTCCACAACCTCTCCGCCCTTGAAGAACAGGAGTGTGGGGATAGCCTGAATGCCGTAACGTACCGCCACCTCTCGGTTCGAGTCGACATCGAGCTTGGCTACCAGGGCCTTCCCCTCGTACTCTTCCGCGATATTCTCGATGATCGGTCCGACGGTCCGGCAGGGTCCGCACCACACCGCCCAGAAGTCGACGATGGCGGGTTGGCTCGCGCTCAGGATCATTGAGTCGAAGTTGTCGGTGCTCACTGCAGTTGCTTTTCCTGCCATCACTCATCCTCCATAGGTCGCTCATTGTGCCGGCCGTGAGCCGGCCGGCTCATGGTACTACAGGTGCGACTTGAAGGGCATTCCAAACGGGTTGGACCGTCACGTCTCCTGGAGGTCCTCGATCAGGCAACGAGCAACCCTGTCGCCGTACTCCACCGCGTAATTCTGGCCTCTGTCCTCTGGGTAGATCTGCGCCATCGTGCTGAGGTAGAGGCCGGGTACGGCGGTTCGGAAGGGAGGGATCAGACGCCGGTACCCGACCGTGACGAGCGGTTGAGCGTAGTCCGCCTTGAAGTGATGGCTGGCCAGGATCCAATCCTGACAGAAGCTCTCGTTGACTCGTTTCAGGGCCGGGAGGTACCTTTCTAAGACCTCGCGTTTGGACAGCGTGAGCATCGGGTCGTGCGGCAGGAGGTAGTTGGAAATGTACACGACGTGGCGTCCTGCGTACCTTTCCCGGGGGATATAGTTGGTGTGCTCGATGAGCCCCCCGAATGGCATTTCAGGATCGGCGATGTTCAGCCAGTAATATGGAGTCAGTGAGTGGCTCATCTCCAGCACTGTGCACAGGGCGGCCGTCGATTTCAGCTCGAGCAGCCGTCCGGCATCCGCCTCCGGGAGCAGGTGGCCAGCGATGGCCAGGTAGTCAGGGACTGGAACGGCCAGCACGGCGCGATCGCAACGCACCTCGCCCTGCCTTGTGATAACGCGGAAAGAACCGTCGATGTGCTCCACCCGTCGAACCTCGTCGCTGAGGCTGATCTCGCCGCCGAGACCCCTGATCCGGTCGGCGAGCGCCTCCACCAGACGGGCGAACGAGCCTCGCATGTACCCGAGGCGCTCTCCCAGTCCCGAGCGGGAGCGCGACCGGCCCCTGAGGTAGACCTTCCTCCAAAGCCATACCATGGCGACCCGGTCGGCGTACTCGGCGAACTTCTGGTGGAAAAGCGGGCCCCAGACGGTATCCCACACTCTCTTTCCCTGGTGGTTGCAGATCCACTCTTTGGCCGTAACATCGGCGAACGGCTCGGCCCTTTCGGAACGCTGGAGAATGAGGGTCCAGAAGACGAACCTGAGCTTGTCGATCGCGCTGAGAGGACGGAAGCGCATCAGCGACTGGGGGGTGCCGAAGTCCCACAGACGCTGGTCCGTCCAGATCCCCATTCTCGACGGCAGCCACTCGATGGCGGACTCGAGGTCGAGTTCACGAGCCAGATCGAGGTAGGCGGCGTCGGTGGTGAAGAGATGGTGATAGAAGGACTCCAGCCGCTCGCCGCCGATTTCGAACACGCGGGCGAGGCCACCGGGACGGGGGTAGCGCTCGAACACGTGAACCCGATATCCTGACTCGGCGAGGCGCAGGGCCGCGGTGAGCCCGGTCAACCCTGCCCCGACAACGACGATCTCCGTCATGCGCTCAGGCTATCCGAGCTGTACTGTGTCGTCAAAGCAGTCATCGTTCTTCTTCGCCGCCTACTTTGGCGCTCTCGGGGTCCTCCTTCCGTACCTGGGGCCCTTTCTGAGGGCGCGTGCCGTGAGCGCAGTGGGAATCGGTCTGATCACGGCCGCCGTGTCACTAGCGAAGGTCGTGTACGCACCGCTGGTCGGTGCGATCGTGGATCGCGGTCGCTGGCTTCCCTGGATGTTGGTCCTGCACGCCACGCTGGCGGCGACCAGCGCCCTGGCCGTGCTGCTGCTGCGGGAGCCATGGGAGCTGGGTGTGGCGTTCTTCCTCCTCGGACTCGGCCATGCGACGGTGCTCCCGATCGTCGAGGCTGCCATCCTCGAGCGGCTCCCAGCCGGGGGCTACGGAGCCCTTCGGATGTGGGGATCGATCGGCTTCATCGTCGTTGCAGTGGCGGCTGGGCCCCTGCTGTCCGGAGTCGGAGTACGTCTGTTCCCCATCTTGCTTGCCGCCTCCCTCGGAGCGCTGGTCGTGGCATGCCGGCCGTTCGATCACTCAGCTCGCCCCGGCCCTCGAGCCAGGGGAGGAGGTTCGCTGCCTCCCGAGGTGTGGTGGCTGCTTGCCGTCCTGACCTTGAACCAGGTGGCGCACGGGCCGTACTATGCCTTCTTCTCGCTGCATCTCCAGGACGCCGGCTGGTCGACCACACTCATCGGTGTCCTGTGGTCAACCGGCGTCATTGCAGAATCGGTTGCGTTCCTGTGCGGCGCTCGCCTCGAACGGTGGCGCGGCCTGCGAGGGCTGCTCGGGACGGCCTTGCTTCTGGCCCCGGTTCGTTGGTTGCTGCTGGCGCTGCCGCCGTCTCTCCCAGTCGTGGTTGTTGCGCAGGCCATGCACGCGGTGACGTTCGCGATCGTGCACCTGGCGGGCATCCAGCTGGTCCAGCATGCGGTCCCTGAGAACACGCGACGGCGCGCCCAGGCACTCTACTCAGGGCTCACGTTCGGTCTGGGGATTACCATCGGCTCTGCGCTCGCCGGACCGCTCTACGCCGTCGTCGGGGGAGCAGGCTCCTTCCTGGCCGCTGCCGGGCTCTCCCTCGTTGTCCTCGGCCTGTGGGTATCCGTGGACCGGGCTCTGCCGGAGCGCAGCTTCCCTCGGTAGGCACACCGACGGCGTCAGCGTCACTCAGAAGATGACGTTCTTGACGTAGAACGCCTCCACTCCCACCTGCCCGGATTCGAGCGCCTGTGCCTGGTCGAGACTGATTCGGAAGGTTCCGGCGGGCTTTCCGGACGTCGTGACCATCTCCAGCTCGACCGCAGCCGGCGCCATCGTTGGCTGCAGGTTATGGATGACCGAGTAGGCAGCCGCGATCGCTCTGAGCGCGTTGAAAACTTCGGTTTCGGAATCGGTAACCGCCTGAACGAAGTAGTAGTCACTCCGCGTACCGATGCTGGTCCGGACCAGGTACAGGTGGTGTTGATCGAAAACCTGCTTGAATGCCTCGTCTACCTTGGTATTGGGGAACGGGGTGTTCTGGAGCTTGATCCCCGGCGTCGGTGTCGGAGTCGGCGTCTCGATGCTTCCGAGCTCGGCCGAGTCCTGGGTCTGCAGCGTCACGTACGAACCGAGCGCTCGCTTCGGGGTCGGGGTCGGCTGGGGAGCATTCACGCCGCCCAGGCCCTCGATGGTAAGGGCGTCTCCCAAGCCGAGCTTGTTGTAGCGTTGGGTCGCGACGATGTCGACCTTTTCGAGGGGGATGGCTGTGAGGGTGCCGGTGACGAGGACGATGATCGCCTCCTTGCCCTTGATCGTGAACGGCTCGCGCGCACGAATCCGCTGGCCGTTCTTCAGGATGACCACGTAGCCCGTGGTTGCGCCAACCGTCAGGGCCACGAGCAGCACGACACCGAGGAGCGCCGCGAGGCGCCGAGCGCGTGGCGCCCGCCGTGAAACGTCAGTGGCAGGTTCATTCAGCCCGTACTTCATCATGATCATATTGCCTCCACGCACGGTCCCAGTATACCTCCACACCGCGCGTACACAGGCTATTCATCCCCCGTGGAGAGCTCCCGGCCGATGGCCGTGAGAACCGAACAGTGGAGCGCGCCGTTGGTCACAACGATGCCGCTCGGGTTGGGGAGGGTCCGGCCTGCTCGGAAGTCGAGAGGACTGCCGTCCACGTGGGACACGCGCCCGCCGGCCTCCTCAATGAGCAGGGAACCGGCGGCATGGTCCCAGAGCTTCTCGCGGTAACCGGCACGCGTGGGAAGGCGGAGGTAGACTGATGCCTCGCCGCGAGCGACGATCGCGTACTTCGTCTGTCCATCGACGCGATAGGGTGGGGCCGAGATCCCGAGGCGTGCCGCCACCCGGGCCGTGGCCCCGTGCGATGAGTGGGCCGATTCAACGGACTCGCAGAAGGAACCGGCGGCCGGGTCGAGGATGTCATCCACCCGCACCTTCACGGCGTCGCCGCCGTCCAGCGGTAGCTGCAGGGCACCCGCCCCTCGCTCTGCGATGAACAGACATCCGACGGGGCTTGCCGGATCCCCCGGGCGCTGCGGGAGGTTGGGGCAACCGACGACACCGAGCTCGACACGGCCGCCGTCGAGCAGGGCCAGCGCGATCGCGTACTGGTCGCCGCGCAGGAAGCCCTTGGTGCCGTCGATCGGGTCCAGGATCCACGATCGTCCTCGAGCCCCGCCCGTCCAGGAACCGAGCTTCAAGGCCGCTCGTAGCTCCGCTCGATCGAGTCGGGGAACGGCGGCTCGCGCTACCTCGAGAGCTCGGCGCTCCACGTCGTCGCCGTTCGCACCCGAAAAGGGCGTCGTGTCCTCCTCGGCCATCAGCAGAATCTGCGAGCCCCCCTCCGTAAGACGTGAAGTGATGACAGCCTGCACCGCGAGGTCGGCGATCGTCACTGGCGACCTGTCGCTCTTGAGCACGCGCTCGCCGGAGGCCACGATCTGGGCCTGGACTTGGCGTGCGATACGGCAACCCTCGGCGACCGCGGCGAGCGCGGTGCTCCGCTCGTTGAGGTTCACGCGTCACCCCCCATCGCGCGGAGTCTAACCGATCCGCGCTGGGACACCCGATGTGCGGTCGAAGCCGGTACGCCAGGACCGCTGTCAGGGGCGGGCCGTTGAACAGGGTTGTCTCCCCGCCGGTCCCGAGTATCATAGGCCGGACAGCGAAGGCGGGGGGGCACGTCTGAGATTGTTGAGCATCACGAAGGAGGGCTCATGAGACTCATCCTGCTCGGCCCGCCCGGCGCGGGCAAGGGAACCCAGGCGTCATTCCTCTGCAAGCACTATGGCATCCCGCAGATCTCAACCGGCGACATGCTGCGAAGCGCTGTCGCGGAAGGCACAGACCTGGGGCTCAAGGCCAAGGGGATCATGGCCGCTGGAGGACTGGTGCCGGACGATGTGATCATCGGCCTGGTGCGCGAGCGAGTGGCCCGCCCGGACTGCGCGAACGGCTTCCTTTTCGACGGCTTCCCGCGCACCCTGGAGCAAGCCGAAGCAACGCGTGCTGCGGCGATCGCTATCGATGCGGTGGTAGAGATTCAGGTGCCCGACAACGAGATCGTGCGCCGCATGAGCGGACGCAGGATGCACCTGCCGTCGGGACGAACCTACCACGTTGTCTTCAATCCGCCCCAGGTGGAAGGCGTGGACGACGTGACAGGCGAGGCGCTGGTTCAGCGTGAGGATGACCGGGAGGAGACGGTTCGGAATCGTCTCGAAACCTATCACCATCAGACCGAGGTGCTTGTCGGCTACTACCGGGGGCTCGAGGAAGTCGGGGCACCGGACGCCCCGCGCTATGTTGTGGTTGATGGCTCGGTGGCGATCGACGAAGTGAAGGAGTCGATCCTCACCGGTCTGAGGTTGGCTCCCAAGAGAGGATCGTAGCGAGGCGCGAAGAGCGGAGCGATTGTCGACCTCTCTCCGGTCGCAACAGAACGCGAGTGATCGATCCGGGCTTGGTGCGGGTCGGTTCGAAACGCGGTAAGCTACGTCGTACGACCTCGCGAGGATACAGCCGGACGCATCGAACGCGGGGCCGGAGGAGGCGTCATGGGTTCGAAGGGGCAGAGTTGGTGGATCGTTGCGTTGGTGCTGGTGATCGCGGCCGTGATCGTCGGTTTCCTCGTGACCCGCGGCTGTCATGGGCCGGGTACCGCGGGGCCGAGCACCGCACTTACAACCCCAACGGCGTTGCCGTCCCCGACGCCCGGGGAGGCCGCAGGCGCCGGCACTCTTCCCGCGGGCGTCACGCTGAGCACCAGCGACGTGGCGGTCCGGCAGCTGGTTGCGGGGCTCTCCAAGAACCCCAAGCTCATGGCATGGCTCGCGCACGAGGATCTGGTGCGTCGTTTTGTCGCCTCGGTCTACAACATCGCTCACGGCAAGAGCCCGCGCGCGCACCTCGGCTTCTTGCGCCCGAAAGACCCCTTCCGGGCGAAGAAGCAGGGGGGCGAGCTCGTCACCGATCCGCGCAGCTACCGGCGGTATGATCTCGAGGCGGAAGTGTTTTCGTCCATCGACACCCGCGGCGCAGTCGAGGCGCTGGAGCAGCTGCAGCCGCTGACGGACCAGGCATTCCACGAGATCGCCCGCCCCGGCGAGTCCTTCCGACAGACGCTGTACGACGCCATCACCCAGCTGCTACGCACGCCCGAGGTGGCGCCGGACGCTCCGCTCGAGGAGAAGGTCGTAACCTACAGGTACGTTAATCCGCAGCTCGAGGCGTTGAGCGACGCACAGCGGCACCTGTTGCGCATGGGCCCGAAAAACGTCCGAAGAATCAAGGTCAAGCTCCGCGAGCTCGCACTTGCGCTGGGCATGCAGCCGAGCCAGGTACCGAGCCAGTAAGCCCGTCCCCACGGGCCCGCTGGGTGGGCGTCCAGGTCGGCGAGCGGGAGGACGCGAACGGTGAGCGATGCTGCGGCGTGGGACGTGGTGGTCGTCGGGGGCGGAATCGTCGGCGTTTCCACGGCCATGGCACTGTTGGAGCGCCGGGTGGCCTCGGTGTGCGTGGTGGAAGCGGAGAATCGGCTCGCAGGGCACCAGACAGGGCACAACAGCGGCGTCATTCACTCGGGCCTCTATTACAGGCCCGGGTCCCTCAAGGCTCGTAACTGCGTCGAAGGCCGGACGGCTCTGCTCGAGTTCTGCGAGCGGCATGAGATCCCGTACGAGGTGTGCGGCAAGCTGGTCGTTGCCAAGAGCAGTGTGCAGCTTGCCGCGCTGGACGAGCTTGAACGACGGGGTCGCGCCAACGGTCTTGGCGGCCTTCGGCGATTGCGTGCCGAGGAGCTGGCAGAGGTCGAACCGCATGTGGCAGGCGTTGGCGGCCTCTGGGTCCCTCAAACCGGGATCGTCGACTACGCGGCGGTGACTGAGGCCTTCGGCCGCGTCGTCCGCGAGTTGGGTGGTGAGGTCCGGCTCGATGCACGGGTGACAGGTGTAGAGCGCCGTGGTCCTGAGCTCGCAGTGGAGACGACGGCGGGCGTCGTGCAGAGCAGGTTTCTGGTCAACTGCGCCGGTCTTCAAAGCGATCGCATGGCTCGCCTGTGTGGCCTGCGTCCCGGAGTCCGGATCGTTCCCTTCCGAGGAGAGTACTGGGAGCTGACGCCGCAGGCGGCGTCCCTGGTTCGCAACCTCATCTATCCCGTCCCTGATCAGAGCTTTCCGTTTCTCGGCGTGCATCTGACGCGGATGATCTACGGCGGGGTGGAGGCGGGACCGAACGCGGTTCTGGCACTGCGCCGTGAGGGTTACTCCCGTATCAGCTTCTCCCTGCGAGACGCGCTGGAAACATTCTCCTACCCAGGCTTTTGGCGCCTCGCCAAGCGCTACTGGAGAACGGCCCTCGCCGAGCAGTGGCGTTCGTGGAGTCGGGCGGCCCTCGTTCACTCGATCCAGCAGCTCGTGCCGGAGATCCACGCTAAGCACGTGCATCGGGGTGGGGCTGGCGTGCGGGCGCAAGCGCTCGCGCCGGACGGTGCGCTGCTCGACGACTTTCGCATCGAGCGTGCGCCGGGGATGGTTCACGTTCTCAACGCCCCATCACCAGCCGCGACCGCCTCGATCGCCATCGGTCGCGCCATCGCGGGGATGGTGGCGGAGGGCTAGGCGGCACGAGCGAAGTCGTGATCCCCGGGCCCTTGGGTGACTGCTATTCCACCTGCTCTGGACTGAGCTGCTAGTCTATGGGCCTGAAAGAATCCGGAGTCCGCCACGGCTCATGGTGTAGCCTGCGGATGCTCCACAGGTTGACGCGACCGTGAGAACGTTGCGAAGGGAGAGGGGGAAACAGGGTGCCGAACCATCTCAATCCGCCCTACGGCGGACAGCTTGTCGATCCAATCGTATCCGAGCCCCGGCGACGTGAGCTTCATGAAGCCTCACGGGACTGGCTGTCCTGGGATCTCGAGCCGCGACAGCTGTGCGACCTGGAGCTTCTGCTCAGCGGCGGTTTCTCCCCACTCGATGGATTCCTTTCTCGCGCCGACTACGATTCCGTCGTCGCCGACATGAGGCTCGCCAGGGGCACGTTGTGGCCGGTGCCGGTCACGCTCGACGTGGACGAGGCACTCGCCCGGCGGCTCGAGCCGGGGATGATGGTGGCCCTGCGTGATCCCGAAGGTGTGATGCTGGCCGCGCTCCACGTCGGGGATGTGTGGAGACCGGACGTCGAGGCCGAGGCGGCCGGTGTGTTCGGCACCACCAGCGTGCACCACCCGGGCGTGGCCTATCTCCACCGAGAGTCTCACCCCTGGTACGTGGCCGGGCGCGTGGAGGGGCTGCAGCTGCCGGCGCACTACGACTTCCGGACGCTGAGACTGACACCACGCGAGCTGCGTGCGCAGCTGTCCCGCCTGGGTTGGCGGAAGGTCGTGGCCTTTCAGACTCGGAACCCGATGCACCGGGCCCACTACGAGCTCACCTTACGGGCGGCCAAGGAAGCTGAGGCCAACCTGCTCCTGCATCCGGTAGTGGGGATGACCAAGCCGGGCGACGTCGACCACTACACGAGGGTCCGCTGCTATCAGGCGTTGCTGCCGCGGTATCCGCAGCACACGGTCAAGCTCTCGCTGCTGCCGCTGGCGATGCGCATGGCCGGCCCGCGCGAAGCGCTGTGGCATGGCATCATCCGTAAGAACTACGGCTGCAGCCATCTCGTTGTTGGTCGCGACCATGCCGGACCCGGAGACGATGCCAGCGGCACACCGTTTTACGGGCCCTTCGAGGCTCAAGAGCTGCTGCAAGAACATGAGCAGGAGCTTGGAATCGGCGTGGTTCCGCTGGGTACGATGGTGTATGTCGAGGATCAGGATCGGTACCTTCCCGTCGACGAAGTTCCGAAGGGCGCCCGCACGCTCAACATCTCGGGGACCCAGCTGCGCCGGCGGCTGGCCGAGGGGCGGGAGATCCCTCCCTGGTTCACCTACCCGGAGGTGGAGCGTGAGCTGCGCCGGCGACATCCTCCGCGCCACCGCCAGGGGCTGACGGTCTTCTTCACCGGCTTGTCGGGTGCGGGGAAATCGACCGTTGCGAACGTCCTGTTGGTGAAGTTCCTTGAGATGGGCGGACGTCCGGTTACTCTGCTGGACGGTGACATCGTTCGCCGGCACCTGTCGTCGGAGCTCGGATTCTCCAAGGAGCATCGCGACATCAACATCCGCCGGATCGGGTTCGTGGCTTCCGAGATCACCAAGAACGGCGGCATTGCCATTTGCGCGCCGATCGCGCCGTACGATGCCGTTCGCCAGGAGGTCCGGAGGATGGTCGCACCTGTGGGCGGCTTCGTCCTCGTGCATGTGGCCACCCCTCTCGGCGTCTGTGAGGAACGGGACCGGAAGGGCCTCTACGCCAAGGCGCGGGCAGGGATCATCAAGGAGTTCACCGGCATCTCCGATCCCTACGAGACGCCTGAGGATGCCGAAGTCATGCTCGACACCAGCGATCTGAGCCCGGAGGAGGCCGCACAGGCCGTCATCCTCTACCTCGAGCGCGAGGGTTATGTCGGTGCCGAGCCCGGAGCATAGCGAGTCCGATGCCCGGTGAAGCCTGGTTGACTCTCGCGGTTCTGGCGGCGGTCGTGGCTGCGTCGGCAAGCGACCGCGTCGACCCGACGTTCGCACTGGGGGGCGGTCTCGGCATCCTGCTGCTTGCGGGCGTGCTGTCTCCGGAGAGGGCCCTGGCGGGGTTCGCGAACCCGGCGGTTCTCATCATCGGCCTCCTGTTCATCCTTGTCGGGGCTCTGGAAAGAAGCCCCTGGTTGCGCTGGTTGTCAGGCGTCCTGTTCGGGGACGGACGCGGCTACCTCGGAGTGCGTGGCCTAGCCCCGGTGGCGCTGCTGTCCGCCTTTCTGTCGAATGCGACAGTCATCGCGGTGCTGATGCCGGCGGTGCGGGCGTGGGGGAGGCGCCATCGCAGAGGGATCTCGACACTGATGATGCCCCTCGGGTTTGCCGCCACCCTGGGCGGGCTGCTGACGCTGATTGGGACGGCCTCAAACCTGGTCGTCAATGGGCTGCTGGTCCAGCACGGTGATCCTGGCCTCGGGCTCTTCGAGATCACCGCGGTCGGCCTACCGATCGTGGTGGTGGGGGTGCTCTACCTGGCCCTGGCCGGCCCGCACCTCCTACCCGACAGGACTGACCCGCTGGGGGAACTCGACGCCAACCCGCGCGAGTACGTCGGCTGGCTCCGTGTTGCCCCCGGGGGACCGCTGACCGGCCAGACCGTTGGCAGTCTAAGACACCTCAAAGACCTCTACCTGGCGGGCCTGGAGCGCGGAGGGCATTTGCGGGGACCGATCGAGCCGGCCGAGCTTCTCGAGGGGGGTGACGTGCTGGCCTTCGTGGGCAAGGTGGATCGCATCGCGGAGCTCGCGGCGGAGGCCGGGCTGCAGCCCGTTGAGGGCGGAGGCGACGGAACGTGGAGCGACGCGGACGGATTCCACCTTGCCGAGGCTGTTGTGTCTCCGTCGTCACCGATCGTCGGTCGCAACATCCGCGAGACCGGCTTCCGCGGCAGGTACGATGCCGTTGTCCTGGCCGTTCACCGTCACGGGGAGCACCTGCGGCAGAAGATCGGCGACATCGTGGTGAGGCCGGGAGATACCCTGCTGGTCGCGGCCGGCTCCAGCTTCCTTGAGCGCTGGCGCTTCGCGCGGGACTTCTACCTGGTTTCGAAGCTGGGCCGTGTGCCGACTGCTGTGGGTGGTGGAGACTGGCTGGAGCCGGCTGTGCTGGCGGGGGTCATCGTCGCCGTCGCCGCCGGGCTCCTTCCGCTCCTAGCAGCCGTTATCGGCGGCGTCCTGCTGCTGGTGGTGCTCGGCCGGCTGCGCCCCGCGGACGTGTGGACGGCGGTCCATTGGCCGACCCTGGTCATGATCGCCGCCTCGATCGGCATGGGTTTCGCGCTTACCGACAGCGGCCTGGCCGGTGCCGTCGTCGTCACCCTGTTGCGGATGTTGAACGGTCTCGCACCGGCGGCACTGGTTGGAGCTGTCCTCGTCGCCACGGCTGTGCTGACCGAGCTTCTGGACAATCCGGCGGCCGCGGCGCTGGTCTTTCCAGTGGCGGCGGCCGTTGCGGGTCACGGGGGGTTGAGCCTGCACGGGGCCGCGGTGGCGGTGGCGGTAGGCGCCTCAACCAGCTTCCTGACGCCTTTCGGCTATCACGGCAACGTGATGATCTCCGGCGCCGGCGGCTACCGGATGCGCGACTTCGTTCGCTTCGGTCTGCCGCTCAAGCTGCTCGTCCTGCTGACCGGGGCGCTCCTGATTCCGCTTATCTGGCAGGGGTGACGTGGCGTCGCCGATGCTGTAGGGTAGCCGGGGCTGACGGGCCGAAATGGGCCACCTCTGGGGAGTGAACATGAGCCAAGAGAAGCAGATCGCTGCAGATGCCGTGGTTTCGATCGAGTACGCTCTGACCTCCGACGATGGGACAGTGATCGACTCCAGCGAGGGCGGAGAGCCGCTCACGTACATCCACGGGCACGGACAGCTGATTCCGGGCCTGGAGAGGGAGCTCGAGGGGAAAAGCCTCGGGGATGCCGTTGAGGTGCGTGTCGAGGCCGAAGACGGATATGGCGAGCACGATCCCGAACGTCTCGTCGAGGTTCCGCGCGACCGGTTCGAGTTCGAAATATCAGAAGGCGACTTTGTCCAGGCGCAGCAGCAAGATGGGACCACCGTGCCGTTCCAGGTCGTCGGTGTGGGAGAATCGAGCATAACCCTCGACGGCAACCATCCCCTTGCGGGCAAGGCTCTCAACTTCAAGGTCGAAGTTGTAGGCATTCGGGAAGCCACCCCCGAGGAGCTCGACCACGGCCACGTCCACTAGGAGCGTGTACCGCAAAGCCCGTCTGTTGCGGCTATGGCGTGATCCCAGGAGCTCCAAACGGGCTTTGCGGCGCCCTCTCCTTATGGATGCGCTGCGCGCATCCTCAGAGAAGGGTGTGCTCAAACGGGCGTGCGGTCCTTGAAATTATTCTAGAGTGCGTTTGCGAGCGTGAGGGAACCGTGAATAACTTCAAGGGGGGCATCCTCGGCCCCTGGCGTTCAGAGAACGGCCTCACGATTGAGAGAGACGGCTCGAGCGGGTTCCGGCGGTCGCCGCTGAGCCGTTCATCCCCGTCGGCTGCCTTACGACCGCCGGAGACGCGAGACGGCTGGGTGCGCCAGCACCCAGACGGCCGGCGGAGCCCCGGAAAACCGTCCCCAGGCCGCCTCGCCACCCCAGATCCCGCGACAGCTGACACCTTACCCGTCCTTCGCCCAGACTCCTCCTCGGCTGCGCTGCCTTGGAATCACGAGGGCGCGAGCGGCTCGCATGAGCGGCCGTTGCAGCCCATGAAGGCCGCCGTTCGCGGTTGGTTGTGAGTGGGCGTTCCGCCTCACAGTGTCGAGAGGGGATCCACGTCCACGATGCGGTGGACTCGAGTCGACACCTGAGCGGACTCGACCCTCTCCACGACCTCGCGCAGTAGCTCGCGATTCGGCGCGGTGAGCAGGAGCTGCCAGCGCCACAACCCGCGGAGGCGCTCGAGCGGGGCCGGCGCCGGGCCGCGCAGGCGGACGCCCCTGGGAAGGTCACCGGCCGCTGCTGCCGCAGTCTCCGCCGCCGATCTGGCCGCGCGCTCGGAGCCAGCCTCGAACCTCACCAGTGCCATTCGCACCGCCGGCGGGTAATGGAAGGCACGCCGATAGACGAGCTCCTCGCGGTTGAAGGAGTCCACATCATGGTCCGAGGCGTGGCGGACTGCGGGGTGATCCGGGTAGTACGTCTGAATGACGACGCGTCCCGGCTGTTTCCCCCGTCCCGCCCTTCCGGCGACCTGGGTGAGGAGCTGGAAGGTGCGCTCGCCAGCGCGGAAGTCGGGAAGTCCGAGCAGCGCATCCGCCGAGATGACGCCTGTCAGTGTCACGCGGGGAAAGTGATGCCCCTTGGCGACCATCTGGGTGCCGACCAGCACCTGGACGCGTCCCGAGGCGAAGGCGCCGAGAGTTTCCTCGAGGCCGTTACGATGCCGCACGGTGTCGCGATCGAGGATGGCGGCGGAGACGGCCGGAAAGTGGCGGGAAAGGTGGTGTGCGACCTTCTCGGTTCCCGCGCCGACGGCATCGAGCAGGGCGCCGCCGCACATCGGGCACGCCTCGGGCAGTGTCTCGTTGTGACCACAGTAGTGACACCGCAGCCCACGGCGTCGGCGGTGCAGGACGAGAGGAATCGAGCACTCCGGACACTCCAGCTTGTGACCACAGTCCCGGCACAGCAGCACCGGAGCCCATCCTCGTCGTTGGATGAGGAGTATGACCTGCTCACCGCGCCCGAGGGTCTCCCCCATGACCTCGCGGAGGCGTCGTGAGAACAGAGTGTGCCCCTGCTCACCGGGCTCGGGCGGCTCGCCCCGCAGGTCGACGAGCTCGACTTCGGGAAGGGATCCGCCGGCGACCCGACGGCTGAGCTCCAACCGATGGGCAAGTCCCCGTTCGACCAGCGCGGCGGCCTCGACGGATGGCGTGGCGGAGCACAGCAGGACCGGAATGGCGAGGTGGTGGCCGAGGACCAGAGCCAGGTCACGCGCCTGGTAGCGGGGGCTTTCGCTTTGCTTGTAGGCGGAGTCGTGCTCTTCGTCAACAACGATCAGACCGAGCCGCTCCAGCGGAGCGAAGAGAGACGATCGCGGCCCGACCACGACGTCGGCGCGGCCATCGCGGACCATTCGCCACTGGCGCCAACGCTCACCCTCCGACTGGGCCGAGTGCAGGACCGCCACTCGCTCACCGAAGCGGCGCTCCACGGCGCCCACGGTCGCCGGCGTGAGCCCGATCTCCGGCACCAGAACGAGGCCCGTGCGTCCGGCTGCCAGCGCCGCTTCGAGGCAGCGGAGATAGACCTCCGTCTTGCCCGAACCGGTGACTCCGGCCAGCAGAAACGGCATGTACCTCTCGGCGCGGACGGCGGCCACAATGTCGTCGACGGCCCGTGCCTGCTGATCGGTGAGTTCGAAGCGTACATCATCGGGCCGAAGCGCCCATCGTGGTCTCTTCGGAGTCAGCTGGGTGAAGCGGTCCAGGAGTCTCTTGCGGACCATGGCGTGAATGACGGACGGCGTGCAGCCGACCGCCTCACACACCTCGCGCTGCAGGGCGGGGTGCCCCGCCTCGGCCAGATACTCGACGACCCGCCGCTGCTGTGGAGCTCGCGCGCAGGAAGCCAGAAGGTCCTCCAGGGGGGTCTGAGCGAGCCGCACGGCGGCGACTTCGACGCGGGGAGGACGATCACGACGGCGGCGGCGGAGGCGGATGAGGCCCGCCGTGATGAGCGCATCGAGCGGCGCACGTGACGCGGCGCCGGCGGCAGCGAGCAGGGTCGCAGTGCGCGACCGCCCCTCCGCCTGCAGCCGTCGCAGGATCTCCTGCTGCAGACGCGGCAGGGCGGCGGAGTCGGCGGTGGCGCCGCGCGCCGTCAGCGCGGCCTCCTCGGCATCCGCCCGCAGCAGTCCAGAAGGGAGCATGGCAGCGAGGGTGGTCCCCAACGGCGACCGGTAATAGGAGGAGATGAAGCGGGCGAGCTCCAGCAGGTGCGGCGGCAGCAGTGGATCGGGGTCCAGAATCTCCTCGATCGGACGCACGATAGTGGGGTCGAATTCGGTCGTCGCCGAGATCTCGACGACGACACCCGTGACCATCCGGCCGCGCAGGGGGACGCGTGCCCGCACCCCCTCGCGGACGAGCGGCTCGAGCTCGCCCGGCACCGAATAGGTGAGGGCCTCGGACATGCCGTGCGGGACTGCGACCGAGACGTACACGCTTTAGCCTTGTCCGCCGACGCTGGCGGAGTCGGGTGTGGCACCGCGCCACGCGGTTGCCACCGTTGCGACGGCAGTTCGAAGCTCCCGTGCGATGGCTTCTGGGGTGGGGAGGCTCACCGCGTGATTGTAGCGCTGTCGGGAGGAGGGACGCGGTACAGTGGCCTCGTGCAGAGTGGCGGCCGGGTCCACGGCGAGATCGAGGGCGAACGGGGGAGCGTTCGCGACGAGGTTCTCAACCTCGTCAGGCGGATTCCTCGGGGCCGCGTGATGACGTACGGGCAGATCGCCCAGATGCTCGGGAGCCGGATCTCGCCGCGGGCGGTCGGCTGGATCCTGCACCGCTGCCCGGACGAGGTGCCCTGGCAACGGGTGGTCAACAGCTCTGGAGGTTGCTCCACGGATCGTCTGCCGGACTTTCCGAGCGGGTTGCAACGGGCGATCCTGGAGGCGGAGGGCGTGGAGTTCCGGCCCTCGGGCACGATCGACCTCGAGCGCTACCGCTGGTGGCCCTAGCCCGGGCGCGCTAGACTTTCTGGCGGGAGCTCGAATGTCTCAGAACAGCGCTCAGTCACCGGGGCGTCTCGCGATCGTCGGACGCGTGGTCGGACCGGTTTTGTTCCTGGCCATCCTGGCGCTGCCATCGGGCTCCATGGGCCCGGCCGGCCTCCGGGCCGCTGCTGCCATTGCCTGGATGGCGGTGTGGTGGGTGACCGAGGCTGCGCCCCTGGCGGTGACCTCTTTACTGCCGTTGGTGCTCTTCCCGCTCATGGCGGTTCGGGGTATCAGCGATGTAGCGCCGAACTACACCGAGCACATGGTGTTCCTTTTCTTCGGCGGCTTCGTGCTCGCGCTCGCCGTCGAGCGGTCGGGCCTTCACCGGCGGCTTGCCCTCAACATCCTGCACCTCGTGGGGAGCTCGCCCCGGCGCCTGGTGTGGGGCTTTCTGCTGTCGACGGCGGTTCTTTCGATGTGGCTGTCGAACACGGCGACGACTCTGATGATGCTGCCGATCGCTTCAGGGGTGGTGGACAGGACGCCCGGCGGACGACCAGCGATGCGGATCTTCTTGGCAGTGGCGTTTGGCGCCTCGATCGGCGGGCTGGGGACGCTGATCGGGACTCCGCCCAACCTCGTGCTCGCCGGAATGGCTCCGCGACTCGTCAGCGGTCTGCCGGCTCTGACGTTCGGGGGGTGGATGCTATTCGGAGTGCCGATGATCCTCCTCCTGCTGCCCGTGGCCGGCCTGCTCCTAGCCAGGGGCCTGTCGAGCGACGAATCTGGGGCCCGCGACGCGCTCGAGGCCGAACGGGTCGCGCTGGGGCCGATGTCCACTGCCGAGCGGCGCTCGGCGGTCCTGTTCGCGCTCACGGCGCTGGCCTGGATTACAAGGGCCGGGATGGACTTCGGGAGCTTTTCGATCCCGGGGTGGAGCCACCTGCTTCCAAACCCGAGGCTCGTCAGTGACGCGGTGCCCGCGATCGCTGCAGCCTGTATCGCAGCGATCCTTCCAGCGGGCGGGGGAGCAAAGCGACCCCTCGTGACGTGGGAGGAGATCCGTCACGGCGTGCCGTGGGGCGTGCTGCTGCTGTTCGGCGGCGGCTTCGCGCTGGCCGATGGGGTGAGAGCGGCGGCCCTTGATACGTGGCTGGCGGGTCGCCTGCACGGGCTGAGCGTGCTTCCGCTGCCGGCGCTGGTCTTGGTCGTCGCCTTGATCGCGATGGGCGCGACCGAGCTGACCTCCAACACGGCCACGGCGACGTTGCTGGTCCCGGTCATGGCCGCCCTGGCCGAGGCCCTCGGCGAGCCTGCCTATCTGCTGATGGTGCCAGCGACAGTGGCCTGTTCGTGTGCCTTCATGCTGCCGGTGGCGACGCCCCCGAACGCGATCGTCATCGGATCGGGGCGTGTCAGCGCGACCGACCTGTTCCGAGAAGGGATTCGCCTCAACCTGGCCTCGGCGGTCATCATCACCGTGCTCACCCTGACCCTCGGCCGACTCGTGCTGCCTGTCTAGCCCGGCCTCCGATGATCCTCTGGCTGAGAGAGGAGACTGGTTCACACGGGGTAGAGCTTGAGCGGTCGTTGTGTCGGCGTCAGACCTAGCCTCAAGCAGTGGCTCCAGAACAGCTGCATCGCCTCGAGTTCCCTGTCACCGATCCTGTACTGTAGGATCTCTCCGAGGTACTGCTCAGCGAGGCGAGCCGGCCAGCCGGCGATGTTGCCGCAGCGGGCGGCGATCTCGGGTATACGGGCGAGGTTGAGGGTCAGCTGTTGGGCGAGCACCGTTGGCAGTGAGCCGAGATCGACGCCGGTGCGTGCCATCCAGACCGCGAATACGAACGGCAGGCCGGTGATTTCTTGCCAGGCACCACCGAGGTCGAGCTGGAAGGGGTAGTCGTCGTCGCCGGGGTCGGCGGTGACGACCTTGTCTCCGATGAGAAGTGCGGCATCGTGGTGCGGCTCGATCCCGGCGCCGGCGTCGAACGGCCGCAAGTGCGGGATGCGACCGAGCCGGTGCTGGAGAATGAACTGAAGGAGTGCAACCGAGGTGTGGCTGTCGTCATCGACAGCGATCGCCTCCAGCTCGGGAAGCGGCCGGCGACTGAAGAGGCGTACCGTGAGCGTCGGGCCGTCGCTGCCGATACCTCCTACCGGGATCACGCTGAGCGGGACGATTGACCGCTGGTAGTCGATGACGGGACAGAGGGCGAGGTCGACCCCGCCGTCGACGAGCCGGCGGAGAAGCCTCGACGGGACGTCGGTCACGAGGCTCACGCCTGGGCGTGCCTCGAGATCCTCGATCAGCGGCCGCGCGTTGAGGTAGCTGACGGCACCGACTCGGTGCCCACTGTTGTCGGCTTTGGGCATCTGGTTCCCCAGTAGAACGCCGCGGGCGATGGCGCGCCGCGGCCCGACGGACTCTAGCACGGCCGGACCTCTGCCGCTGACAGACGTTTCGCCGGTCTCGCTACAATCGCTCATGAACAATCAGGGCCAGGATCGCTACCGGTATCAGAAGCTCCCGACAGCGTCCTCCCGGTTGTCGAAGATGTTGAAGACGCGGTGGAGCCGGGTGAGCTCGAAGATGGACCTGACCGGCTCAGAGAGCCCGCACAGGGCGAGTCGGCCACCCGCAGCTCCTGCGGTCTTGAAGGCCGCGAGGAGAGCGCCGAGCCCCGCCGAGTCGATGAAGTTCAAGGCCGAGAGGTCGATGACGAGCTTCGTCGGTCCCGTGCCGAGGAGCTCTCGGAGGGCGGTCCTGACCTGCTGGGCGTTACGGGCGTTGAGTTCGCTCGCAACGGTGACCACGGTGATGTCTCCGCACTGCTCAGTGTTCAACATGAGCGCCTCCGGTGCACCTTCATATCGCCGGTCTATCATACTATCGATGACAGACTGCAGCGGATCGACTGCGGGCGAGCGGGGTCATTGATGGTGAACGAGGCGGAGAACAGGGTGTTCGCGGACGAGTTTCGGGGGACGCTGTTCAGGCTGCAACCGGACTACACCCTTCCCGCACTGGTTGTGCCCGGCGCGGAGCTGGAGCGGATTCGAGGACGGTTCGCGTTCCTCTACGGCAAGGCGGCGACGGAGCAGGTGACCCGCCAGGTTGAGCGGCTGATGCAAGTCCACTACGCCTGCCAGACGCCGGAGCTCGTCGGCATGGAGCGACGGTTCGACCCTCGGGAGAGGTTCACCGAGAAGGACGTCATCCTCATCACCTACGGTGACATGATCGTGTCGGAGGACCGCCGGCCGTTGCGCACCTTGGCAGATTTCACGGAAGTGTTCTTCCGCGGCATCGTGAGCACTCTTCACATCCTGCCCTTCTTCCCGTACTCCTCGGACAGGGGCTTCTCGGTGATCTCGTACGAGGAGGTCGATCCTCGTCTCGGCTCGTGGGACGAGCTCGCGGAGCTGGAGTCGAACTTCAAGCTCATGTTCGACGCGGTCTTCAATCACGTTTCGTCGAAGAGCTACTGGTTCCAACAGTTTCTCAACGGCGATCCCGAGTACGAGGGCTTCTTCACGACGTTCAGCACACGAGAGGCAGTCGACGAGGACTATCTGCGACTCGTGTTGAGGCCGCGCACCTCGGACCTTCTGACCGAGGTCAACACGATCCACGGGACGCGGTACGTGTGGACCACCTTCTCACCGGACCAGATCGACCTCAACTTCAAGAATCCGAAGGTACTGCTCAAGGTCCTGGAGATTCTCCTCTACTACGTGCGGCGCGGCGCCGATCTCATCCGCCTCGATGCGATCACCTACCTGTGGTCCGAGCTGGGCACGAGCTGTGCGCACCTTCGTCAAACCCACGAGGTCGTCAAGCTGTTCCGTAACATCCTCGACGTCGTCTCTCCGCACGTCGCTCTCGTGACCGAGACCAACGTGCCTCACCGCGACAACATCACTTACTTCGGAGACGGCCACGACGAAGCCCAGATGGTGTACAACTTCGCTCTCCCCCCACTGGTGCTTCACGCCTTCCTGGAAGGAGATGCGCGGGAGCTGAGTCGGTGGGCGACGGACCTCGAGCCGCCTTCCGCGACGACGGCGTTCCTCAACTTGCTCGACTCGCAAGATGGGATCGGAGTCATGGGAGCCCACGGGATCCTCTCCGAGGAGCAGATCGAGAAGATGTGTGAGAGGACGCGTCGGTGTGGTGGCTTCGTGTCCACCAAGGCGAACGGGGACGGGACCGAGAGCCCCTATGAGCTCAACACCACCTGGTTCTCCGTGCTGAGCAGACCCGGAGCTAGCGAGCCCACGGAGCTACAAGTGGATCGGTTCATCGCGTCGCGGGCGGTCGCTCTCACGCTTCGAGGCGTGCCGGGGATCTACCTGCCGAGCATGTTCGGATCGAAGAACGACCTCGATGCGGTTGCTCACGGGGGCTCCTACCGGAGCATCAACCGCACGGCTCTGCAGTCGCACAAGCTGTTCGAGCAGTTCGAGGATCCAGAGTCGCTCCCGGCCCGTGTCGCCAAGCGGTTCGTGGACCTGCTGGAGGTTCGTGTCGGCGAGCCGGCCTTCCATCCCCGCGGGGGGCAGAAGGTCCTGATGCTTGACCCGCGTGTGCTCGCGGTCCTGAGGGCCGCACCGTCCGGGGGCTCGAAGGTGCTGTGTCTGATCAGTGTTTCCCCAGAAGCGGTGAGCATCCAGGTAGCGGCCTCGGAGATAGACCTGCACGGAAAGCTCAGGGATCTGGCCGGCGGGGAGATGCTGTCGGTCTCGAACGGCCTCTTGAGCCTGCGTCTGAAGCCCTACCAGGTTGCCTGGCTCCGGGTCGCATGAACCCTGAGGTCGTTGGATCGTATCTCATGGTGGAGGTTTGAACACAGTGAGGTTCCCGGGCCTTTTCAAACGGTGGCGGCGGGCATTCTCTGAGTACACCGCGGGCGTCGAGGCACGACAAGTCCCGCGTGTTCTCGGTCGGGATGCAACGCGCGCCTTCGGAGTCCTGACGCGCGAGCAGCCCGACTCCGAGCAGCACCAGAAATGGTTCGGCCGGCTGTGGCACCAGGCGCGAGCGCTGTTCCTCGGGCTGTCGGCAAAGCTCAGCCCGGCGCGCCGCATTCTCTTCCTGGTTGCCCTGGTGTCGCTGATTCTGGGGCTGCAGAACAACCAGATCCTGTTCCGTGTCGGGGAGGTTCGAGCCTCTGCGCCTCTGATGCTGCTGTTCAGCTGGGGATGCCTGCTCCTGTTGCTCGTGCTGGAGCTTGCCGACCGCGTTCTGGTCCGCGACGAGCTCGAGGTTGCGCGCCAGCTGCAGGCGGAGCTGATGCCGGCCGAGCCTCCGCGGCTCGCCGGCTACCGGATCGTGTTCTCCTACTCGACCGCCAACACCATCGGAGGCGACTACTACGACGTCGTGCCGCTCGAGGACGGTCGCGTCCTGCTGGCGGCTGGTGATGCCAGCGGCCATGGCATTGCCGCCGGGATCGTGATGGCGGTTGCGCATGCGATGCTTAAGGTGGCTTCGGACCGGGACCCGGAGCCGGCCGCGGTGGCCTCGACGATTAACGCGGCGCTGTTTCGAACCGGCGGACCGAGGGCGTTCATGACCCTGTTCTGCGGGCTCCTCGCGCCGGCAAGTGGTGAGCTCACCTATGTCTGTGCAGGGCATCCCTACCCGCTCCTCCGACGCCGCAACGGGGACCTCGAGGAGCTCGGATCGGGGTCGATTCCGCTCGGCCTCAAACCGGCAGTCCGGCTGCAGGCCGAAAGCGCCACCTTGCAGGCTGGCGACCTGCTCGTGATGTACAGCGACGGCATTCCCGAGCAGCTGGACTCGGCCGGCAGGGCGTTCGGCTTCGAACGCTTGCAGCAGGTCGTGGGCGTCGGGGGCGGCCCACAGGAAGTTCACGACCGCGTGCTGTCCGAGCTGGAGAGGTTCGCGGGCGACGAACGTCCCTGCGACGACCGCAGTCTGGTCGTCATCGCCAGGGACTGACGCTGGCTCCCGGCGTTCCTTCTTTGCTCAAGCACATTCGTTCCGGCTGGCGCGCTGGTGGCCGCTGCGGCCGGCTTGGGAACCGCCAACTCGCCAAGCGCGGAAAGGGAGGACCTCTTCTTGTTGTCGTTGCGACCTTTGCGCCTTCGCGGTTCGACTGTCGCCTTAACGCGAACCGGTCCCGAGACGGGAGCCGCCTGACTCGAGGGGATGGGTGAGGCCGGGGCTTCTCCGGCGGACCGCCACCAGGCATGCGGCAGCGGTTGCGATGTCGAGCCCGGCGATCCCTATCGCCGTTGCGGTCAGACCGATCCACGGCAGGGCGATGAGGCCGACGGTGATCGCCGCCAGCCCGGCGCCGGCCTCGTCGGCGGCAAATCCGCGACCGCTCCCCGTTCGGGCCGAGCCGAGACCGGCGAGGGCCGCGGCGCCGGGGAACGCAGCACCGGTCAGCCCGCCGCCGAGGCCCAGAAGGACGGGGATGGCGATTCTCGGCGCCGAGAGCACCGCCGGAGAGGTCAATACCAGCGACAGGGCCCCACCGGCTGCCAAGGCCCAGGGGAGAAGCTTCTCGGGGTGACTTTGTCGCCCGGCCAGGTGAGCGCTGAGGGCGAGGCCAGCCATGAATGCAGCGGAAAGAGCCCCTACCTCGGAGAAGACCGATCCGACGGTTGCCTGCCACTGCGCCAGCAGCAGCAGCCACCATGCCATCGAGGAAAGGCCCACAACGGCTGCGGACTCCACGCCGAACGGGCTTCCTCTGGCACTTCGTATCACGAGCACGGACGCCAGGATCACGACGGCGACGGCCAGAGGCAGGGATGATCGGCTCCCGAGGTTTGCTGCGATGCGCAGCAGCGGCGGCTGCCCCCGCCCTTCCGTCAGGGCTGCCGCGACGAGAACCGCGCGCGGCCTGAAGATCGTGTTGGTCGGCGCCTGGACCGTCTGCAAGAAGTGGCTCAGCGGCAAGGCCCGATCGGGGTCGAGCAGTACCGTGATGAGGTCGGGTGGAAATGACGGGTCGGCAATGTCCCTGGCTCGCCAACGGGCGACCAAGGTGTCCGGCGAGAGGTCGAGATCAGCCTCCGGACCGCCGGCGACGATCAGGACATGCTCGCCGGGAATCCCGGCCACCCTGGAGAAAACGGTTCGCAAGGAGCTTGCCGTGATTGCCAGCAGGCGGCCACCGGCACCTCCGACGTACGTATCGGGGACGCCAACACGAACCACGAGAATGCCCTCGGGAGAGAGATGCTCGCGACATCGCCGGTAGAACTCCACGGTTCGTGTGCGGCTGCGGCGGATCGTGGAAGGGTCCGGATCCAGGAGGGCGATCAGGTCCCAGGTGCCGCCGCGGGAAAGCGTGGCGATGGGATCTCGGGGGTGGACAACTACGCGTGGGTCACGAATTGCGTCCCGGAGACGGTGCCCGTACCAGCTGGCGAGGAGGTCCGGCAGCTCCGGGTCCTCCTCGGCAATGTCGATCCTCCGGACGGGGTGCTCGAGCATCGGGATGAGCGCGCCGTCCGCGAGGACACCGGTGGCCAGGATCCGTCGGGGCGCTGGGTGCAGCAGCATGAGAAGGTGGGCCTGAGGGATTGTGCCCCAGGGATCGGGGAAGCTCGCCAGCAGGCGCCCATCTGCGTAGACGACGGCCGGTTCGCCCGCCGCCAGCTCGAGACGCTGGTCGCGGGTTTCGCGCCAGGCAGCAAGCCGGCCGGGTCGCCCCGACCATCGCCAAGTGGCGTGGGCGAGCGTCGAGGCTGCGGGGCCGGCCACGGCGATCCCTGCAGCCAGGCTGAGCAGTGCGGCAACCAGGTGTCGGCGGGCGAGCTGCAGAGCACAGGTCAGTGCGCTGCACAGGACGAGGGTGACCGCGGTACCCCAGGGTGCAAGCACGAAGGTGAAGACAACGCCGCCGACCAGTGCACCTGCAGCCTCCCTCACGTAGGCGTTGCCGGCCGCGTTCGTGCCGGGGAGCTCGTGCGCGAGGATGGGAAAGGCAAGCCCGCCGGCAGCCGCCGCCGGCAGCACGGCGGCAATCCAGAGCCACAGCGCCCTCCAGGTCGTCAGGCTGACTCCGGCGCCGACGGCTGCCAACACCGGTGCCGCTCGAAAGAGCAGGACGCCGCCGGCCCCGAGGATGAGGACGAGGAACGGGGCTGTCCGGGCGAAGCGAACCGTTCCGAGGCGAACACCGGCCCGAGCACCGGCGGCCATCCCGACGAGCCAGGCGAACAGCACCGCACCCCAGGCCATTTCGGAGCCGGAGAGCGCAGCCATGGCTTCCCTTAGCAGCAACGCCTGCACGACGGTGCTGGAGAAACCCAGCGCGACCAGGGTGGCCGCCGGGGGGAAAGCGAGTCGACGTCCGCTCACGAGACCATTATCGTTCGATGATCTCTCCTGAGGAGATCGTGCGCGTTTGCGTACCGGAGTCGAGCATGAGGTGGCCGTCGGCGGTCACGCCGGCATACCGTCCCCGGACCTCCTCCCCGGATGCTAGGTGGATCTCGATGGCGTCTCCCGGTCTATGGACAAGACGCCGCAGCCACGCGGCCCGTGCGAGGAGTGGGTTCTGGATCCCGTGCTCGAGGCCGGCCAGAAAGGCGGCGGCCAGCTCCGGAAACAGGGAGTCCGTTGGCGGCACCGTGACATGCTCGGCCAGGCAGGTGGCTGGGCCCTTCAAGTTGTTGTCCAGCTGTGGCTTGGTGACGACGTTGAGACCCAGACCGATCGTCGCCCAAATCGTCTCCCCTCGTCGTACGTGGATCAGAAGGCCACCGATCTTGGCACCTTCTACGAGCAGGTCGTTGGGCCACTTGATACGGACACTCGCAATGCCCGCTGTTGCGACCGCCTCAGAGGCAGCGGCCGCGGCGAGCATCGGCAGCGCGTTGACGACCCCCTCGTCGATATCGGATCGAACCCAGTTCAGGTACAGGCCACCCTCTGGAGACAGCCATGTGTTGCCAGTGCGTCCGCGACCGGCGGTCTGACGACCGGCAATCAACAGGGTCGGCCGCAGCCGTTGGTCCTCCTCATCCACTTGCTGGATGAGACGGATAGCGCTGTCGTGGGTGGAGTCGACAACCGGCAGGTAGACGAGATTCTCGACCAGCCCGGCAACAACATCGTACAGGGCAAGAACGGCGTCGTTCACCCGGCACTCGCCTCGATGGTCTGCCGCAGACGCTGGAGCCGTGTCGTGACCTCGGCCAGCTGTTGGCGGGCGCCGGCAACGACCTCCGGCGGTGCCTTGGTGGTGAAGCCGTCGCTGGACAAACGGCCCTCAAGGCCGGCGCGGCTGCGATCGAGCTGCTCGATCTGCTTCTCGAGCTGGGCCAGCTGCTCCTCGCCGAGGGAACCGGGCGGCAGCTCGAGAGCAACCTCCATGCCGCCGAGCAGCTCGTGGACGGCATGCGCCGACACAGTACCAACGCTGATCGATGCGACCGTGGCCAACTGCTCGAGCTGCTCGATTTGCGACGTCAGGAAGCCTGCGCGATGCTCGTCCACCCTGACGAGAGTGACGGCGATCGGGTGCCGCTGACTGAGACCGACCATTGCCCGATAGGAGCGAAGACCCGCGACCAGCTCTTGGAGAGCCGCGAAGTCACTCTCAAGCTCCTCGTCTTCCCACATTGTGTCAGGCTCCGGGTAGCGGGCGACGATCAGCATTCCCTCATGACCGAGATGATGTCCGATCTCCTCCGTGATGTATGGCATGACCGGGTGAAGCAGCTTGAGCGCCTCGACCAGGACTCCCTTCAGGACTGAACGGACCTCGGGCCGGTCGGTGACGCCCTTGACGAGCTCCAGGTACCAGTCGCAGTAGGTGTGCCAGACGAAGTGGTAGAGCTCGTGGCAGCCCTCATCGAACCGGTAGCTCTCCCAGGCACGGTTGACGGCGCGCACGGTGTGGGCCAGACGCGAGAGAATCCACCGTTCAGTGGGGCCTAGGTCGGAGAGTGTGAGATCGCCGAGCGGACGCTCATCGCCCTTCAGCTTCATCTGCACGAAGCGGGCGGCGTTCCACACCTTGGTGGCAAAGGCGCGATAGCCTTCCATCCGCCGGATGTCGAGAGGCAGGTCCCGCCCGGGAGAGGCGAGGGCGGCGAGTGTGAACCGCACGGCGTCGGCGCCATACTCGGACACGACCTCGAGGGGGTCGATCGTGTTGCCCTTGGTCTTCGACATCTTGTCGCCGCGGGCGTCCCTGACGAGCCCGGTCAGGTGGACGGTGTGGAACGGGACCTCTCCGGTGAGGTGGTAGCCCATCATGATCATCCGCGCGACCCAGAAGAACAGAATGTCGAACCCCGTGATCAGCACGGAGGTCGGGTAGAACCTGCGGAGATCCTCGGTTTCATCGGGCCATCCCAGGGTCGACAACGGCCACAGGCCGGAGGAGAACCAGGTGTCGAGCACATCGGGGTCCTGCTCGACCGGTTGCCCGCAAGTGGGGCAGGAGGCCAGATCTTCCTCGGAGACATGGAGATGACCCTGAGGGCAGGTGAAGGCCGGAATCCGGTGGCCCCACCAGAGCTGTCGTGAGATGCACCAGTCCTGGATATTCTCGAGCCAGTGCTCGTAGGTGGCAATCCAGAAGTCCGGGACGACCCTGACCCGCCCGTCGCGAACGACCTCAAGGGCCTTTTCCGCAAGCGGCTTAGTGTTGACGAACCACTGGCGAGACAGCAGCGGTTCGACAATCGTGTCGCACCGCTGGCAGTGGCCGATCGACATGTCGTGGCGGCGCTCGCCGCGCAGCAGGCCCTTGTCATCGAGTGCCTGGACTACGGCTGCGCGCGCCGCGAAGCGCTCGACTCCCGCGAACGGCCCTCCTGCCTCGTTGATCCGGCCCTCGCTGTCGAGGATGTTGATGAACTCGAGGTCATGACGCTTGCCGGTGAGAAAGTCGTTGGGGTCATGTGCCGGGGTTACCTTCACGGCGCCGGTGCCAAACTCGGGGTCCACCAGCTCGGCGTCGTCGATCACGGGAATCTGGCGATCGAGAAAGGGATGGACGGCGTGGGATCCAACCACGCGAACGTAGCGTGGGTCGGCGGGGTGAACCGCGATCGCCGTATCACCCAGCATCGTTTCGGGCCGAGTGGTCGAGACGACGATCTCGCCTCCGCCTTCCAGCGGGTACGCAAAATCCCACAGGTGTCCCTCCTGCTGCTGGTGGACCACCTCGAGATCCGAGAGCGCGGTGTGGCAGCGCGGGCACCAGTTGATCAGCCGCTGATCGCGGTAGACGAGGCCCTGATCATGGAGGGTGACGAACGCGCGGCGCACGGCGCGTGACAGGCCTGGGTCGAGGGTGAATCGCTCGCGGCTCCAGTCGCACGATGATCCCAATGCCTTCGCCTGGCGTGAGATGTTGTCCTTGTGCTCCTCCTTCCACCGCCACATGCGGTCCAGAAAGCGGTCGCGACCCAGTTCCTGCCGGGTGGTTCCCTCCTTGGCGAGCTGGCGTTCGACCATGACCTGGGTGGCGATGCCGGCGTGGTCCGTGCCCGGGAGCCAGAGGGCGTCGTACCCTTGCATCCGGCGCCAGCGGATGATGAGATCCTGCAGCGTGAACTGCAGCGCATGGCCGATGTGCAGCACGCCGGTGACATTCGGCGGCGGGATAACAATGCAGAACGGAGGCCGGTGGTCATCCAGTGTCGGAGCAAACGCCCCGGAGCTCTCCCAGCTCGAGTACCACCGGCTCTCGAAGGTCTCCGGATCGTAACGTGTTGGCAGGCTGTCAGAGCTCATGCACCTCTCCAGGCCCCTGGATGGGGCGTAGCCTGAATCATACACATTCGGAGATGCCACCCTCACCGCCACCTCCCGCGCTTCGCTTCACGTGGCGGTGAGTACTGAGGGCTAGTAGGTCGCTTCGGGCTGGGCCTTCTCCGCCTCCGCCTCGATCTGGCGAACGCGCTCGCGCACCACGATCTCCGCCACGTCGGGGATCACTTCCCACGCGATCTGCTCCAACCGGGCGGCGAACAGCTCGACCACGCGACGGGCGATCCGCTCGACATCCTCATCGGCCAGCGACCCAACAGGTACGGCTCCTGCGGTTTCGGCGACCGGCCGGCTCTCCTCCGTCGCGGTCGGCGCCGGGGATGCCGGCGGCGCCGCGCGGCCGCCTGTGTCTTCCACAGTCGCGGCATTGTCGAAGGCAGCCTCCTGGAAGGTCCCGGTGGGAGGGATCGCGACCGGTGTGGTGACGGAGCCGATAGGAGGCTCCTCAGCCTGGTCCAGCGGAGGTGCGGCTTCCTCGAATGGCTCACCGGGCTCCGCACCGTAGGGAAGCGGCGGAGGTGCTGCGGCCTCGGACACGGCCTCCTCGGCGGGAGAGAACGGCTCCTCTGCACGTTCTTCGGCGCCGGCCGCCTCGGCCGGAGCGAACGGTGAGGCGACGCTGTCGCGAGCCGGCTCGGGGACGGCAGTGCCCGGCTCGGCCTGGTGCTCCACCTCGTCGAGGCCAAACTCGAGCCCCTCGGAGGGGGCCTGATACGCCTCCTCCTGTCCTGTCCTGCCGGCCTCCTCCATCTCGGCGAAACCGGTGGTCGTGAAGTCGATCTCCTCTCCAGCGGCGGCCGGCTCGGCGTCGAACGCCTCCGGAGCCGAGGCGAGGCGGGTTCCGAACTCCTCTGCGACCGGCGCTTCCCAACCTGGTTGGGGTGGTACGACGGCGCCCTCGAACCGGGACGGTCCGACCGGATGCTCCGCCGAGCTGGCCTCCACGGGTGGCTCAAGGGTGCGCTGGAGCAGCCCTTCGACGGTATCTACGAGCTTCCTGGCCTCGAACGGCTTGGTGATGATCTCGTCACAGCCGGCGGCAAGAGCGCGGTCCTTGTCAAACGGCTCGAAGGTGCCCGTGAGCAGAATGACGGGGATGTGGAGGGTCGATGGGTTCGACTTGATGGTCTGGCAAACGGAGTAGCCGTCCGTTCCGGGCATAATGACGTCGCAGATGACGAGATCTGGCGCGACCTCGGGGAGTCTCTCGAGGAGCTCGTCGCCACTTGAGACGGTGATCACCGAATTCTCGGTATCCGCGAAGGTGAGCTCCACGACCTTCTGGATCGTGAGGCTGTCGTCGGCGAGAAGAATCGTGCCACTCATGGTGTCTCCCGGTCGTTCAGAGCCTGCTGCGTCCTTCCGTTGTGTACCACGCTGGCGTGGAAGATGTCAATGAAACGGGCATCCTTCAGCTGCCGCCACAGCTGAAGCCTGCGAGGGTTGAGCAGGTGGAGCCTTAGTGCTTCGGCGTGCGCTGCGGAAACCGTGTCTGGGCTCACTCGCGCGACCCATCCGGCAGCAGCCGCCACGGGCGCAGCGATTGTCCCACCTTCGAGAAAGATGCTGCCGGCCTGCGGCTTGCCGGCGCGACGAGGGACGTCAATGGTGCCTCCCCAGCCGGTGACGAGGCCACGCCGGACGCCAGGATGGGCGAACGAGGCCGATTCTGATGTGACGACCGCGTCACAGGCCAGGACGAGATCCAGGCCCCCGCCTGCACAGGCGCCCTGAACCGCGGCAACCACCGGTCCGGGAAACCCTCTGACCTCTCCGAGGACCAACCTGCCGAGCAGTGCGTAGTCGCGGGCGGTGGAGGCATCGAGCGCTTCGATCTCGTTGAGGTGCGCGCCCGCCAGGAAAATGCTCGCGTGCGTCGAGCGGATCACCAACGGCCCGGGCCGGCCCGCAAGCGCATGCAGGCTGGCCCGCAGTTGGGTGAGCGCGGCGACGGAGAGAATGGGGGAGTCGAGGACGAGCTCGCGGACAGGTCTTGGTTCAGGGGTATCCGATTCAGTCGTGATCACGGCGCGGTGGGCGTGAGGAGCTCGCTGAGGCGTCCACGAAGGTAGTCGGCAACTTCGCGTGTGTCCGTGCCGGGGAGGAAAATCCGGTCAACCCCGTGCTGTATGAGGTACGTGATGTCATCCTCCGGGATGATGCCGCCGCCGAACACGAGCACATCTCCTGCGCCCGCGGACCGCAGCGCCTCGATCACGGCGGGAAACAGGCGTCGGTGAGCACCGGACAGAACCGAGATCCCTACTGCGTCAACGTCCTCCTGTACGGCGGCGAGCGCGATCTGCTCCGGCGTCTGCCTCAAGCCCGTGTAGATGACCTCGAAGCCGGTATCCCGCAAGGCACGAGCGATGACCTTAGCTCCGCGATCATGGCCGTCCAGACCCGGCTTCGCAATGAGAACTCGAAACCTCCGCTCTGCCATCTTCCGCCTCCGTCTCTCCCGCATTGTACGCCAGCACTCACCCGCAACCTTCTCCATCTCCGGCGGCTTCAGTGCTTCGCTTCACGAGGTGGTGAGAGATTCAGGCTGACGGTGAGTGACGCGCGGGGAAGAGCCGCCGGGGAATGCGGTGATCTGACGCGGACCTCAGGATGTCGTCCCGAGCTCACTTCTGCGAGAGGAGTTGTACAGCTGTTGCCAGTACTCACGCCTTCTGCCGAGAAGCGACGATACCTCCGGGTAGATGTCGAGGAACTCCTTGAGGGTCAGAAACTCCCAGACATCGTCCTCGTGGGCCTCTCTGAGCATCTTGGCGATCAGTCTCAGGCGCTCGGCGGAGTTGCCGTTGGACAGTCGTTGGCGCAGCTCTGCGACACTGAGATCCTCGTCGAACAGGAAGTACGGACGACGGTTGTCGAGGCTGAAGTCTGTCGTGAGGCGCCTCACCTGTGGGAGTCTAACATGTTCGATTCCTGACCTGTCAAGGGATGTCTTCCGGGTGATGTGACGAGGGCTACAGCGTGACCGGCTGGTTGCTTGCAGACGCAGAATCATCGGTGCCAGGCCCCCTCGAGGGCGCGCACAACCATCTCGTATCCCTGGCGGTCAGTATCGTCGAAATGGGCGGGACGATGGGAGTCAATATCGAGGACTCCGATCGGACGGCCGTCCTTTCCAAACAGCGGGATCACGATCTCGGAGCGTGTCCTGGAGTCGCACGGGATGTGACCGGGGAAGGCGCTGACATCAGGCACGACGACGGTCTCGCCGCGGTCGATGGCCGTCCAGCAGACCCCCTGGTGCGGTGCAAGGACCAGGCACGCAACCGGCCCCTGATAGGCATCAACGGCCAGCTCGCCGTCCCGCAGCATGTAGAAGCCGGTCCACGATGTCCCCGGCACCTTGTGGTGCAGGAGCGCCGCGGCAGTCGAGCGGTGCGCGACTGGGTTGTCGGTCTTCGCCATCAGCTCAACCAGTTGGTTCCGAATCCTCTCGAAACGTGCTCGCCGCCTGGGATCGCTGTCCATACAGTTTCCCTTCACATCTCCCTCGGGACCGGGATTCCGAGGAGCTCCTCCAGAATCACTCGGATTTCGCGCACGAACAGCGTGAACACCGCACGGCGAATGCGGCGGGTCTCCATCTTCTCCTCCGGCACGACGGGATGAGAGTGATAGAGCTTGTGGAACAGCTGCGCCAACCCGTGTGCCTGCTGCGCGAGCAGCGAGAACTCCAGACTGTCCACGGCCTGGGAGACGATGTCACGCCTGCGACCACACTCGAGCACGAGCTCCCAGAGGTCGTCGGGCACATTCTCGTCCACCAGCGTCTCTGCTTCGTCGTCATCAACCATGCCCTCGCCGCGTCGCTCGGCGAGCCTGGCAAAGATCTTCTCTGCGCGAACGGCGGAGTACTGGAGGTACGGACCGGTGTCGCCTTCGAAGGCCAGTGCCTCATCGAAGTCGAATGCCAGCACGCGGTTCCGAGACTGTCTTGCCATCAGATAGCGGAGGGCGCCGACCGCGATCGCGCGGGCTCGCGCGTCGGCCTCGCCGTCGCCGATTCCCTCACTGCTCCGCTCCCTCACCGCCTGCTCCGCCTGCGTGACGAGGATATCGAGAAACTCGTCGGCCTTGACGCCGATACCGCGCCGCCCCGACATCTCGACGTAGCTCTTGGCCAGCTCCTCCTCGTCGAGGCCGAGGCTGGCACCGCTCTGCTCCTCGATGAGACGTACGGCAGCCGGGGTCAGCGCCACCATCTCGTACGCGAAGTGAACCGAGGCGTTGGCGGCAGCCTCGTGGCCGAGAACGCGAACCGCTTCCCGGACCACCTTCTGCGGGTAAGACTGGCGAACGTCGATGACGTTGTAGACCTTCGTGGCGCAGCCGTACTCGTGCCCGTAGATGTACTCGGCGGGATCGGAAGTGGTGCGCGCGAGCACGTTCCCGGCCAGCGTCTCGTACTCAATCGGCGCCGCTGCCCCGACGGTCCGCCAGTGGGTATACGGGCGATACCCGAACTCCTTGCGGGGGCCGTCCCCGGTGGTCAGGAGGCCGAGCTTCCAGAGCTGATACGCGATGTCCTTGCCGGTGTACGTCACGGTGCCGTTGGACCGTACCAGGATCTTGTCGGGATCATCCATGTCGGCGAAATCCACGCTCTTGGCGAGAGACATGACCCAGCAGCCTGCGTTCTTCCCGGTTTCCTCAAGCCGAATCACCCCCGCCTCTCGAAGGAGCTCGAAGGCCCGTTCCCAGAAGCCGAGGTGGAGAATGTCGGACTCGTGGGGCAGTAGATCATAGGCGATCCCGAGACGAGCCATCGTCGCCAGATGGCACCTGAGGTTGGCGTCCGCAACCGCGGCGGCAAAGCGAGCCACGGCTCGCTGCGGGTACTCGCTGTTGGAAAGAACGGCACGCTCGAGTGTGAACACGGCCTCCCCGAGGTCCAGCCGCTGATGGCCGGCCTCAAGGGCGTGGAGAATCTCCACGCGGTGAGCGGCGAAATCCGGGTCGCTGGCGTAGCGGGAAGTTACTCGCGGATAGACCTGCCAGCAAAGGTCGTCAAAGTCATTCCCAGCCGACCGCGGGACCACCTCTCCCGGCATGGAAGCAACTAGGTGACGGATCAGCTCGTCCCGCCGGCCGGGCTCGACGCCAAAGGCATCGGCGAGGTCGATCTCCGGAAGAAACAGCATGCCGACCACCACGTCGGCGACCTGAACACCGGTGTCATCCACGTAGTTCTGTACCTCGACGGTGTGTCCGAGGTGACGGAGACATCGCACCAGGTCGTCGCCGAGCACGGCGTTGCGGAGGTGACCGATGTGAGCTGCCTTGTTGGGATTGATGTTCGTGTGCTCGACGATGACCTTGTCATCCTGCAGCTCGACGAGGTCGAGCTCGCCAACGAGAAGGGAACGGAGCATGGCTCCGCGGTCGAGGTAGAGGTTCAGGAACCCGGGTCCTGCAACCTCGGTCCGGACGACGTCCGAGGGCCACTCGGCAGTGTCTGCGACCGTCTGGGCGATCTGCTTCGGGGAGCGTTTCAGCAGCCGTGCCAGGGGCAACGCTCCGGGCCAGGCCAGGTCGCCCATGGCCCGATTCGGCGGTACCTCGAGGTTGATCTCTCCGCCTTCGAACGCGAAGTGCTCGGTGAGGGCTTCGGCAATGGCCGCGGCCGCCGCGTCGCGTGCTCGTGCCAGTGGCATGGATCCTCCTGTTCCCTGGGTGGAGATCATAGCGCGGGAGTACCGCGGCTCAAACCCCGGAACGAGCGAGGTGCCTCCGTCGGGTCAGCCGATCACCTCGCCAAGGAAGGCCCTAAGCCGGGTCCCAACGACTGTGAAGCGGCGCATTTCGGCGACTTGGGACGCCGCCCGGCCCACCGTGCGGGCGAGCTCGGGGGTTCGCAGCAGGGGTGCCGCCGCCTCCGCCAGCGCCGCCGGCGTCGCATCGGCGATCCTGCCGCTGACACCATCCTGGATAAGGCTAGCCACTCCGGGAAGGTCGGCCGCCACCACCGGCCGTCCACATCCCTGCGCCTCGGAGATCATCCTGTGACCGTGATCGGAGCCGGCGGCAGCGAACAGTACGGTGTCCATCGTGGCGTAGAGCTCAGGTAGAGCGCGTTCCTGGTAGCCCGCCCAGTGCACGCGGCCTTCGAGCCCGAGCCGGTTCGCAAGGGCTTCGAGAGACGGTCTGGCCTCTCCGTGCCCCACCACCAAAACGTGAACATCGTCCCCGAGGGCCGCGGCCGTTTGCAAGAGCACGTCAAAGCCGCGTCCCGGAGCGACCTTGCCAACCATGCCGAGAACCGGCGCCCCGGCGGGAACGCCGAGCGAGACCCGCCAGCGTGTACCGTCGGCTCCGGGCCGAAACCTCTCCTCCAGGGGAACCGGCAGCCACTGCCGGAGAGTTGCGGGGGGCAGGCACCGGCCGAGCTCGCCCGCCAGGGTTGGGTTTGCCGCCAGGGCGCCGGACAATCGGCTGTTGAGGCGGCGATGGAACGGGTCCCTGCGGAGGTGGTGGGGATTGCGGAAGCAGCGGACGAGCGGCGTCACGCGATGGATGCCAGCCATCGCACACAGAAAGTGGTCATGCGGGAGATGGCAGATGACCACGTTGGCATCGGTGGCGGCGGAGCGCAAGACGGCGAGGTTGAAACGCAGGTCGGCCGGGCGGCGTTCCTTACGCAGGGAAGGCTCGGCCCAGGCGAAGCCCCGCAGCCGGCGCTCGAGGTTGTTGCCGGCGACGAAGATCAGGCGCGCCTCGGTGCCCGCTGCGTGCAGGGCGCGACAGGCATGCTCGGCCGCGGCCGCGGCGCCGGTGTACTTGTTTCCTGAGACAACCAGCTGTACCTGCACGTGGTCAGGATAGCGCAACCACCAGCTCCGGGACGGCTATACTCTGGCCGTGCCTCCGATCTCGGTCACCATCATCGCCGGCAACGAGGAGGATCGTATTGTCGACGCGGTCCGCTCCGCGACCTGGGCGGACGAGGTCCTGGTCTTGGACTCTCAGAGTACGGATCGGACGGCGGAATCAGCCGCCACCGCTGGCGCACGGGTTGTGGTCGAGCCCTGGCGGGGCTACGGTGCGCAGAAAAACCGGGCCGCCGAGCTGACCCGTAACACGTGGGTCTTCTCTCTCGACGCCGACGAACGCATCGACCCGGCGCTCGCCGCCGCAGTGCGCGACCTTCCGCGGGAGCCCGCGCCGGCGGCGTACAACGTGAGACGGCGCAACTACATGGCGGGACGGCCGATCGTCCACTGGCCGTGGTCGTGGGACACGACAACGCGCCTCTACGATCGGGGTCGCGCCCGGTTCAGCACGGCGGCCGTTCACGAGTCCCTGGTTGTGGAGGGTGAGATCGGTCGTCTCCCCGGCCTTCTGGAGCACCTCACCTACAGGGACTGGAACGACTACCTGCAGCGTCAGCTGAGCTACTCAAGGCTCGGAGCCGAGGCCGCGCTGGCCCGCGGGCGGCGACCGCGGGTAGGAGATCTCGGGCTTCGTCCGCTGGCGACTTTCCTGAGCCATCTCGTGATTCGTGGATACGTGCTGGGAGGTCGTCGCGGGTGGCGCATGTCGGCGATGGCGGCCCGCGGCACCCACCTCAAGTACTTGCTGCTGCGCGATCTGGAAGGAGGGTCAGGGGCCAGGGGTTAGCGGCACAGGCGCTGACTTAGAACGGGGGACCAACTTCTTCGCGTCGTGGTGCGTTCGCTTCTTCACGCTGCTCTCTTCTGTTACGTAGACGTTCGCAAGAGTGACCTCAACCCCCGCTCCCTTCGTGTTCCTGCACGTCACCGTTGCGCTCCGAGCGTGAAGCCGTGAGGCACCTCACGTTCGGACCGTGTACGGGCTGGCGATCCACCTCGGCGGGCCATATAACAGGAGTGGGGACAACGGGGGGTAACAACCATGAAAAGACATGCCCTTGCGATTGGCGTCGTTCTTGTTCTCATGGGTGGCACTGCGGTGGCGGGCGACTACGTGGTCCCGGCCTTCGCGTTCAACCTCCGGGGGCACAGCAAGAACCTCTGGACCTCAGAGATCTACCTCGCCAACCCGGGCCAGTCGGTGGTCATCGTCGATCCGCCGACCGTGCTCCGGGGACGCGTCGTGCTGCCGCAGCAGACGTGCCTGCCGCCGATGCGGCAGCTTGTGGTGGCGCCGCACAGCAGCCTGGTGTGGAAGGCGGAGGACATCGCCCGTGAGATGGGCTGTGCCGTCGAGATCGTGGGTGCCTTGGAGTTCACGACCGACGGCCCGTTGTCGGTCGGCAGCCGGATGATCAATCGGGCCGAGGTGTCGTCCGGGAGCACGGCCACGACGCCGCTCAGCGGCTTCAGCCAGGAGCTTCCAGGCGTCGAGGTTGCCGAGCTTCCCCTGGCTGGGCAGGGGCTGATGCTGCCGACCATGATCTGGGACCCGGACAGCTGTGCGCCGCCGAAGTTCGACAGCTACGTCGGCTTCGCCAACCCGTCGGACGAGGCGGTTCATGTCACGCTGAGCCTGAGCCCGACGATGAGTCTGAACGAGATCATGCTGGGATCCTCGAGAGTTGAGCTGCCGGTCGTCCTCGAGCTCACGCCCAAGAGCTGGCAGCAGCTTCGCGTAGCGCCGGTCATCTCGCAGGGCGCAGAATGTGTCGAGCCGCAGGTGTTCGACCTGTTCTTGGACTCCGACGGGCCAGTCGTGATCTACGGCTCGGTGGTGGACCGCGCCACGCAGGACCCGAGGACGGTCTTGCCGCTCGAGCTGGAATGATGGGAGGGTGCTGATCGCGGACGAGCCGTGTGGACCAAGACTAAAGAACGCCCGGGCCGAGGCCCGGGCGTGAGTACTTTCGGAGAGGATCTCGATCAGTACATGTCCATGCCGCCGCCACCACCCGGCATCGGCGGTTCAGGTTTGTCCTCCGGGATCTCGCACACCATCGCCTCCGTGGTGAGCAACAGCCCAGCAATGGAGGAGGCGTTGAGCAGAGCGTTCTTGGTGACCTTAGCCGGGTCGATAATGCCGGCCTTGATCATGTCCACGATCTTGCCCTGCGCCGCGTCGTAACCCATCACGCCACCCTTGGAGCGGATCTCGCGCACAATAACCGCCGCCTCTTCGACGCCGGTGTTGGTGATGATCTGGCGGGTTGGCTCCTCGAGAGCGCGCAGGAGAATCTTGGCGCCAGTCGCAATGTCACCATCTGCTTTGCTCAGGAACTTCTCGACGGCCTCCATGGCGCGCAGCAGGGCGACGCCGCCGCCCGGCACGATGCCCTCTTCGACCGCCGCCTTGGTGGCATGAAGCGCGTCCTCGACGCGGGCCTTCTTCTCCTTCATCTCGGTCTCAGTTGCGGCGCCGACCTGGATCTGCGCCACGCCACCGACCAGCTTGGCCAACCGCTCCTGGAGCTTCTCACGGTCGTAGTCCGAGGTGGTGTCCTCGATCTGCTTCTTGATCTGCTGCACGCGGCCGAGAACGGCCTCCTGCTTCTTGGGGTCATCGTCCTCGACGACGATGGTGGTGTCGTCCTTGGTGATCGAGACCTTCTTCGCCGTGCCGAGGTCCTCCCACTGGACGCTCTCGAGCTTGATTCCGAGGTCCTCGGAGATCATCTTGCCGCCCGAGAGAATCGCGATGTCCTCGAGCATGGCCTTGCGGCGGTCGCCGAAGCCCGGGGCTTTGACGGCGCACACGCTGAGGGTGCCGCGCAGCTTGTTCACGACCAGGGTGGCGAGTGCTTCGCCTTCCACGTCCTCGGCGACGATCAACAACGGCTTGCCCTGCTGGGCGACCTTCTCGAGAACCGGCAGGAGGTCCTTCATCGAGGAGATCTTCTTCTCGAAGATGAGGATCTTGGCACCTTCCAGCACCGCCTCCATGCGCTCGGCATCGGTGACGAAGTACGGGGAGAGATAGCCGCGGTCGAACTGCATGCCCTCGACGACCTCGAGAGTCGTGTCCAGCCCCTTGGCCTCCTCGACCGTGATCACGCCGTCCTTGCCGACCTTCTCCATCGCCTCCTTGATGATCTCGCCGACCTCCGAGTCGCTATTCGCGGAGATCGTGGCCACGTGGGCGATCGCCTCACCCTCGACCGGCTTTGCCAGGTCCTTGATCGATTCCACGGCGACCCTCACGGACTGATCAATGCCGCGCTTCAGCTCCATCGGGTTGGCGCCTGCGGTGACGTTCTTGATCCCTTCGCGGTAGATGGCCTGTGCCAGCACCGTTGCAGTTGTGGTGCCGTCGCCGGCAACGTCGGAGGTCTTGGAAGCCACCTCGCGCACCATCTGCGCACCCATGTTCTCGAGCTTGTCGGGCAGCTCGATCTCCTTGGCCACGGTCACGCCGTCCTTGGTGATCGTCGGCGACCCGAACTTCTTGTCGATGACCACGTTGCGGCCCTTGGGACCGAGGGTCACCTTAACCGCATTCGCCAGCTTGTTGACGCCGACGAGGATCTTCTGACGGGCTTCCTCGGAGTAGACAATCTGTTTTCCAGCCATGGTGGCCTCCCTTTACTTCTTCTTGATGATCGCGAGAATCTCGTCCTCGCGGACGATGGTGTATTCCACGTCGTCGATCTTGATGTCGGTGCCGGAGTACTTGCCGATCAGGACACGGTTGCCCTTGGCGACCGTCATCGGTACGCGCTTGCCGTCGTCGTCGATCTTGCCGTCGCCGATTGCCACGACCTCGGCCTCCTGTGGCTTTTCCTTGGCCGTGTCGGGAATGATGATCCCGCCGCGCACCTCTTCCTGGGTCTCGATCCGTCTGAGAAGGACCCGATCGTACAGAGGCTTCACTTGCATCTCACTCACTCCTTTCGGGTTGATTGCCGTATTTGGCACTCGTTCGAGACGAGTGCTACGAACAATATACGCAGTCTAGAGGGTGCTGTCAACCCCGTTTTCGAAAATTATGATGAGATCCAACTCAGATCGAGGTTCGAACAGGCCGGAGATTCGAGGCAAGGATCTTAGTATCGATCCCTAAGATATTATAACTGGCTCGGAAGGCGGAAGGGAAATGCGCCGCACGGACTCTGCCGGATACCGGCCGCAACAGTCACGAGCTTTCGCACGAACGACAACCTCTCGGCGGTAGTTCCGGATCGTGAGTACTGATCCGGGTTACACTGCGTGGATGCGACACGGGATTCATGTTTCGCGGCGGCTGACGGTGGCGGCTGCGGCTGCCATTCTCGTTGCCTCGATCGCAGGCGCGGCGTCCCCGCGCGCCGTGCGCGGCCGGGGCGGCGCTGTGGTATCCGCGAATGTCCAGGCGACGGCTGCTGGGCTCGAGATCCTCAGGCGCGGCGGCAATGCTGCCGATGCGGCCGTTGCAACGGCGTTGGCTCTGGCTGTCGTTCACCCTCAGGCGGGAAACCTCGGGGGTGGGGGTTTCGCCGTCGTGCGCATCAAGGGCCGAGTGACGACCCTCGACTTCCGGGAAACCGCCCCGGCCGGCGCTCGGCACGACATGTTCCTGGACAAGAGTGGCCAAGCGGATCCGGAACGATCGCTGATCGGGCCTCTGGCAGCGGGGGTGCCGGGCTCTCCCGACGGCCTGTACCGGCTCCAACGCCGCTACGGCTCACTGCCGTGGCAGGTCGTCGTGCAGCCCGCGGTACAGCTCGCTCGGGACGGCTTCGTAGTCAGCGAGCGGCTGGCGGGGGACCTTGAGCAGGATGCCGACCAACTGAGGCGATATCCGGACACGGCCGCGATCTGGTTGCCGGGCGGCAGCCCGCCAGCCGCTGGGACGACGATGCGGTTGCCCCAGCTGGCGGCGCTCCTGAGCTCCTACGCCGAGGAGGGACCTGAGGCGATCACATCGGGGCCGGCAGCGGCGGCGGTCGAGCTGATTTCGAGACGGTATGGCGGCGTTCTCCGTGCACACGACCTGAAGGCGTACCAATCCGTCTGGCGCGAGCCGGTGACCTTCAATGCCTTCGGCTGGAACGTCGCCTCAATGGACTTGCCGTCCTCAGGAGGCATCATCATCGGTGAGACGGTCGGCCTTCTCGAAAGAGTCGGTTGGGCGAACCTTCCCCGCTTCGGTGCGGTACGGAGGCACCTTCTCGTGGAGGCCTGGCGTCGCGCCTTTGCGGACCGCTTCGTGCTCGGCGATCCGGGCGTCACGCAGGCGCGGGCGACGGACCTGCTCGCACCATCATGGCTGGCGCAACGTGCAGCCGGCATCGACGAGCACCGGGCTACGCGCTCACAGGAGATCAGGCCTTGGACCGGCCCATTGCCGGACGAGCATCGCCAGACCACCCACTTGGCAGTTATCGATGCCTTCGGGAACGTCGTGAGCCTGACAACCACGCTCAACGGCGCCTTCGGGTGTGGGGTAGTGGTGCCCGGGCTCGGCTTCCTTCTCAACAACGAGATGGACGACTTCACGGCCGCCGCGGGCCAGCCCAACACGTACGGCCTGATCCAGGGTGAAGCGAACGCCGTCGGGCCCGGGAAGCGGATGCTATCGTCGATGAGTCCGACGGTACTGTGGAGCGGTGACCAGGTGCTCGCGCTCGGCGCGGCCGGCGGCTCGCGAATCCCAACCGCCACACTACAAGTGATGCTCAACGTGATCGTTGACGGTGACGAGCTGCAGGCCGCGGTCGATCGCTCCCGCATCCATCATCAGTGGTTGCCGGACCATCTCGATGCCGAGGCCGATGCGCTGGCCCCGGAGACCGCCGGCGCTCTCAGGAGGATGGGCCACCGGATCCAGATCGAGGAGCGCCTGGGGCGGGTGAACGCGGTCCTCCTCAGCCTGGACGGCACGGTGGCGGCGGCAGCCGACCCGCGCGGGCCGGGCGCAGCGGGGGTGGTCAGGGGGTGGCCGGTGTCCAACTCGGAGCGGCGGCCAAACTGACATCCGAGCGCGTGCATGGAGTAGCGTGATGCCTGGCGAGGAGGGGCAAGCGACACTGATGAAGATCCTAGCTGCGTTTGAACAGGAGCACGAGCTGATCGAACGGGTCGCCGGCGCACTGTTCCGGTGGGCCGAGCGGGAGGGAGCCGAAGCGGATGCACAACGCTTCGCCTCGTTCTTCAGCGTCTACTCGAGCGGCTTCCACCACCGTCGTGAGGAGGAGATTCTGATGCCGGCGCTGGTTCGACACCTCGAGGTTCCGGCCGACCGCGGCCCGCTGCGCGTGCTACGTGGGGAGCATGGTCGGCTTGAGGTCCTGGTGTCCCGGCTCGCTGCCGCGGCCGACCGCGATACCGCACGCGAGCTGGCACGAACCATCTGGGAGCACATTGACAAGGAAGACTCCGTGCTCTTTCCGGAAGCCGGGGAGCGCCTGCCTCGTGCCAGCGTTGCCGAGCTCCCGGACCGTTCGATGACCGCAGAGGAACGCGCTGCACGCGACCTCGGAGAGCGGCTCGTCGAACAGTATCCGCCGCTCGAGGACCCCGAGATGATCAGGGGTGCTGGCTGTATAGCCTGCTCTGCCTTCACCGTGACCTGCCGCGGTATCGAGGCCGAATGGTGGAATGCCTGGGAGTGGGAGCAGCACGGCCGCGCCGACGCCGATTAGCCCGGCTCCTGCGTATCCCCTTGAGGCAGGTTGTCTCCACGCACGCATGATCCCGGTGGGGCAACAATTGAACCGCCAAGGCGCGAAGAACGTAAAGATAAGAAAGGGAATATCTTCTTAGCGAGCTTGGCGGTTCACAATCAAGCCTCATCGACAGTCGAAGCGGTGCCTATAAGAACGAACCTAAACGAAGGAGACAGGCAGGGCCCGGCTTATTGGGTCGCGATCCATTGCGACCGGCGTCAATAGAGCCAGGCCTGGCTCCTCGTTTCTGTAGACCATCCCCCAAACCACGAAGACACCAAGGACACCAAGAAAGACACGGAGGAGGTCCTTGAGCCGGTCTTCGTGTTTCCCATCTTCGTGCTCTTTGTGTCTTTGTGGTTCTTTCCCTACGATCACTCAGGAAAGGCGCGGGCCGTCAGACAATTCCCTCCAGGGCAGCCTCGGCGACCTCACGGAACGCACGTGAGACGCCGCCGACCCCGAGCCTGACGCCGCCGAAGTAGCGCGCCACCACGATGCCGCCGACCAGATCGCGGTGACGCAGCATCTCGAGCATTACCAGGCCGGGCCGGCCGACCTCGCCGTCGTCGCGCATCTGTTCCTCGAGGGCATCTGTCGTTGCCCTGACGCGGCAGGCCCAACACACGTGGCGAGAGCGGCGGTGTTTGGTCGCGAAGCTCTCCACCTGCCGTCGGACCTCGTCCATGGAAGCGGCGCCGAAGGCCATGGCATGGAACTTCGAGCGCTTGACCGTGAGCCTGGCTTGCGAGGATGAGGAGATGGCCTTCGACACGCTTGAAGTGTAGCAACGTTAGAGACACGGCCGGGGTCGACGCCGGGGACCAGTTCTGCGTGGTTCCGGCGGCCGCGCGTTCGCTAGGCCACGAGAGGGGATCGCCGGTTTCAAGGCGACCGCCCGGAATCGCTCGAGCGGCCTTTCGCAATTGTGTGGCGAGTTTCCTAGCAGGTAACGAGGCGCCTCCATCGCAGCTCTGGCCACACGGCCGACCGTCCCTCCCGTGAATTACTCGTCGCCTTCGGCGACGGTGAACCTTTGGAAAGCGAG